>NZ_JALDYQ010000021.1:0-68015 GCF_032153725.1 Sphingobium sp.
GGCGGCAGCGACGATATGGCGGCGTTGAATCGGGGCGGGCAGCTCGACGCCCTGCTGGGGGTATAGACCGGAATGCGCGCCGCGATCTTCCAGATGACCAGCGGGATCGATCCCACCGCCAATGCCGCCGCGATCGCGGACATGGCCGCGCGGGCCAGGGGGGAGGGGGCGGATATGCTCTTCACCCCGGAAATGGCGGGCTATCTGGACCGCGACCGGCAGCGCGCGGCTGCGACGCTGCGATCCGAAGCGGACGATCCGGTGCTGACGGCCGTGCGGGAGGCTGCGGCGAAGCACGGATTGTGGGTGCATCTCGGTTCCCTTCCGCTCAAGGATGAGCGTGCCGATGGGCGCTGGGCCAATCGCAGCTTCATGATCGACGCCAGCGGCGAAATCCGCGCCCGTTATGACAAGATCCATCTGTTCGACGTCGATCTGGCGACGGGGGAGAGTTGGCGCGAATCGTCGGTCTACGGGCCGGGCGAGCAGGTCGTCGCGGTCGATACGCCCTGGGCGCGCATGGGATTGTCGATCTGTTACGACATGCGCTTTCCCGATCTTTACCGGGCGCTCACCAATGCGGGCGCGACAGTGCTGCTCATGCCCGCGGCCTTCACCGTGCCGACGGGCAAGGCGCACTGGCATGTCCTGCTGCGCGCACGCGCGATCGAGGCGGGCTGCTTCGTCATTGCCGCCGCGCAGACCGGCCTCCATGCCGACGGCCGCACCACCTATGGGCACAGCCTGATCGCTGACCCATGGGGGGATATATTGCTCGATATGGGCGAAATGACGGGCCTTGCTCTTGCGGACATCGATCTGTCGCGCATAGAGGACGTGCGCGGCCGAGTTCCCGCGCTCGCCAACCGGCGATCATTGCCCATGGATGTGACAGTGTCGTGATCGTTTTCGACCTCAAATGCGAATCCCAAGGTCATGTGTTTGAGGCTTGGTTCGGGTCCAGTGCCGATTATGAAGACCAGAAGGCGCGGGGCCTGTTGTCATGCCCGTTTTGCGGCGACGATCGGATCGGCAAGGCGCTGATGGCGCCCGCCGTCGCGCCCAAGGGCAACAGCCGTCGGGACGTGCCGGTGGCCGCCGCTTCCTCCGACAGCGCATCGATCGCCATGGGCGCGGGCGAGGAAGCGAAGATGCGCGAACTGGTGGAAGCGCTGGCAGAAGCCCAGCAAAAGGCGCTGGAGGATTCCACTTGGGTCGGACGCGGTTTTGCCGAACAGGCCCGCGCCATGCATTATGGCGAGCAGGATCGCTCCAGCATTCATGGCGAGGTCGCGCTGGACGAAGCGCGCGCGCTGATCGCGGAAGGGGTAGAGGTCGCGCCGCTGCCATTTCCGGTGATTCCGCCTGAAGCGAAGAATTGACCCCGCCGCTTCGACCGCATAGAGCCATCACCGGGCGCCCATAGCTCAGCAGGATAGAGCGTCGGATTCCTAATCCGAAGGCCACAGGTTCGAATCCTGTTGGGCGCACCACGCATTCTCAAATCGCGATGTCCCGCGATTTTCGGGAGAAGGTTAGAACCCGAGCACCTTGCGCTAGCCCTTCCAGTCGAGCGGGATGCTCGACTGTTTGAGAAGGACTTTGTCAATGTAAGACGGCAGATCGCATAATGGACTGGATGCGAGAAAACCGGTTCGACTAATATAAATCTCTCAGGCTGCCATAATGCGTTCCATATCAATGTCTTGCAGGAAGCGTTCGGCATCGAGCGCCGCCATACAGCCCATTCCGGCGGCCGTTACGGCTTGTCTGTATATTTTGTCCGCCACATCACCGGCG
Organism: Sphingobium sp.; assembly: GCF_032153725.1. Taxonomy (GTDB): domain Bacteria; phylum Pseudomonadota; class Alphaproteobacteria; order Sphingomonadales; family Sphingomonadaceae; genus Sphingobium. The sequence goes on from NZ_JALDYQ010000021.1 coordinate 1,801, forward strand.
GCAAAAACGCCCGGCACGGAGGTCAGGGCAGTTCCCGGCTTGACCATCAGATAGCCGTCGGTATCAAGCGCCAGCTTGCCTGCGAACAGCGATGTCGCTGGTGTATGTCCTATCGCAACAAAGGCGCCATCCGCCGCTAAATGACTGCGGCCTCCATCCACCGTGTCGATCAGATCGACGCCGACCAGTCCGGCCTGCCCTTCTCCAGCCACGAAACCGGCAACAGCCTTGTTCCATAGAATCCGGATGTGCGGGTGAGCAAACAGCCGTTCCTGCAACAACTTTTCCGCCCGCAAGCTGTCACGGCGATGGATCAGGGTGACATCCTGACTGTGATTGGTCAGATACAATGCCTCCTCCACCGCAGTGTTGCCCCCGCCGATCACCACCACCTTGCGGCCGCGATAGAAAAAGCCGTCGCATGTGGCACAGGCAGATACGCCCCGGCCGCCCAGTGCCTCTTCACCCGGAACGCCGAGCCATCTGGCCTGCGCGCCGGTGGCGATGACCAGGACATCGCAGACATAGAGCGTTCCGCTGTCGCCAGTCAGACGAAATGGATGCTGCGTCAGGTCGACATCCACAATCGTATCCCACAATATGCTGGCGCCGACATGCTCCGCCTGCAACTGCATCTGCTCCATCAGCCATGGCCCCTGCACAGCGTCACGAAAGCCCGGATAATTTTCGACGTCGGACGTGATGGTAAGCTGGCCGCCAGGTTGCATCCCCTGGATCACGACCGGCGCCATGCCAGCCCGCGCCGCGTAGATCGCCGCGCTCAGGCCGGCCGGGCCGGAACCCAGTATGACCATGCGCGCGCTGCGGGTCGAACCGGGACTCACTGGCTGCTCCCCATCTTGGCGGGCACCTGCGAAAATTCGGCCTCAATGGTAATGGTGACGTCGTCCCCCAGCAGATTGGCATATTTGGTCATGCCATATTCCGACTTGCGCACGATGGCTGTCGCCGAAAATCCGGCATGCGGAACAGGAGCGCCCAGCGCAAAACCGCTGCCGTTGAAAACGACTGCCAGCGTCACGGGGCGCGTAATGCCCCTTATCGTCAGGTCGCCGGTCATCGTTCCCTTGTGCCCGTCGCCCGGATCGATGCTTTTGGACACGAAATTGATGCCCTTACCATGTTCGGCGTCGAACCATGGTTCCTTGATCAGTTCCCGGTCCAGCGCAGGCTGTCCGGTATTGATCGACCTGGGATCGATGCTGACCGCGACCGCCGATGCCGACGGCTTTTTGGGATCATAATCGAAATGCGCGTCGATCCGGTCGAAGCGTAACGTGAACAGCGAAAATCCCATGTGGCTCAACCGGGCGGTGACGCTGGCATGCCCCGGATCGATCCGCCACTGGCCGGCGGGCATATCCATGGGACGGGTCGAAACGATGCCAGGCGCGGCTATAACGGGAGCGGCCATCGCCAAGGGGAGCGCGGCAAGGGCAAAGAAGCGCGATTTCATGCAAGGCAATCCTTGATTGGACGGGTGTAGCAGCAGAATCAGGAAATGTCGGTGGCCCGGGTCGGGTGCCAGATCTTCAGCTTCCAGCCCTTGTTTTCATGGACATAAACCGAGGTGAAATATTGGACGCCGTGATTCAGGCGGCCCTTCACCTCCACATCGAAGCGGAATATGCCGGTCAGCACCGCCAGATTGCCAAAGACCTTCGCATGCAGATCGTCCAGGCTGTAGGAATGATATGTCACGCCTTCGGTGGCGATATGATCAAGATATTCAGCGCGGTTACGCTTGATGCCCGATGCATCCACATAGACGAGGCCTTGGGCGCTCATCGCCGCAAGCGCCTTCAGATCGACATGGACCACGGCTTCGCGCCGGGCCTTTTCAAAGGCGATGATCTGATCCGGCTTCGATGATGACGCAGATGCCATGGCGGGAGTGGAATGGGCAAAGGTGGAAAGGGCCGAAACAGCCAGAAGCGACAGGACGAACCTGGTCGATGGAAAGCGGGCCAGGAAAGGCTGAAGCATGCGGATTATCCTTTCAGCTGAGCGCGAGCGCCCGCATTGCAGCCCCGTCCTGCCGACGGCGCTGCAACTGGCGTCGAGCGTTAGAGCATCGTGCGCAAAAGTGGGAACCGGTTTTGCGCTTGAAACGATGCGACAACAAAGAATTAGAGCGCGCACCCTGCGTCCGATCTAACGCAGCGCGCTCTAAAACCTTGGATTGCTACAGCGCGTACTTCACCGAGCAGCCATAAGGCATGGAGGTCTTGACAGTGACAGGCTTGCCCGCCAGCGCTTCGTTCAGGGCGGCGGCCACGAAATTCTTCGCTTTCGGCAAATCTTCGGGCTTGTTCGACGGGATGCTGTCGATCCCGCCCATGTACAGGATCCTGCCTGCGGGCGAGATGATGAACATATGCGGCGTCGTGCGGGCGCCATAAAGATGGCCCACTTGTCCGGTCGGATCGAGCAGCACGTCAGTCGGCGCGCCCTTTTGCTCGATGGATGTCGCCAGGGCCTGTTCCGGCGTTGAATAACCTTCCCTCCCTGCAGCGGCCGAGTTGATCGAAAGCCATACCACGCCGCGCTTCGTATAGGTGCGTTGCAGACGCTGCATATTGCCGCTGCCATAATGTTTGCGGACGAACGGGCATTTGGGGTTGGTCCATTCGAGGACGACATATTTGCCCTTGTACCGGCTGAGTGTCGCGGGTTTGCCGTGCATGTCAGTCAGTTTGAAATCCGGCGCCTGACCACCCAGGGTCACTTCGGCCTGCGCCGCGACGGGCATCGATGCCATCATGATCGATAGCGCGCCGGTGAGGATGTTCCTGAACATGGGTATATGTCCTTTACTAATGAAAATTGCGATTATTGGGGCTTTGGGAGCTGACCGATGGCATCGATCAACTCTGCTTTGCCGACCAGATCACGTGTCAGCAGCGGCTGCCCGTCTCCGGCCCCGTACAGGACATGGAACGGAACGCCACTCTTGCCGAAACCGGCCAGCGCTCGCGTGATAACGGGGTCGCGGCGGGTCCAGTCCGCCTTGATCAGCGCGACATTCTTGCCTGCAAAGGCCTTTTGGACTTCATCGGTATTCAGCACCATGCGTTCGTTGACGATGCAGGTGGCGCACCACGCGGCGCCGAAATCGACGAACACCGGGCGGCCCTGCGCGCGCAGTGCTGCAACCCGCTCCGGCGTATAGCTTTCCCAGACTGGCTGACCTTGCGAGCCGGTCGCCGCGACTGCGGTTTGATCCGGCACCATCGAGGACCCGCTCCAGCCGAAGAAAAGAGCCGCTGCGGAAATCGCCAGCGCGGCCACCGCCGCCCGCTTCCGGACCTTCGGCTCCCGGTAAAGAGCACCCCAGCGACCCCAGAGCCAAAGCGCGACGGACAGGCCGAGAAGCGCCAGCAGGGCGTTGAGCATGCCGTCCATGCCGGTCTGCAAGCCAAACACCCAGAGCAGCCAGATAATGGTGCCAATCAACGGGAACGCCATGGCCTGTTTCAGGCTGTCCATCCAGACGCCGGGACGCGGCAGGAATTTCAGCCACTGGGGACGAAGCGACAGGATCAGATATGGAGCGGCCATGCCCAGCGCCAGGGCCGTGAACACCGCCAGCGCGATCGGCGCCGGCTGGGTCAGGGCAAAGGCGAGCGCCGTCCCCATGAAGGGCGCGGTGCAGGGCGTCGCCAGCAGCGTGGCGAGAACCCCGCTGAGGAAGGAGCCGCCATGGCCGTTCCCGGTCCGCACCTTGCCCGCCGCCCCGACAACGCCAGCCCCGATCTCGAACACGCCAAGCAGGCTGAAGGCCAGCATGAAAAGCAACATGCACAGCAGGATCACGAACAAGGGCGATTGCAACTGATATCCCCAGGCAAGCTGGCTGCCCCCCGCCCGCAGGACAAGCAACGATCCGGCCAGTATCCAGAAGGACGTCAGAACGCCCAGCGTATAGATCCAGCCATGCAGCGCGATCTTCCCCCGATCCTCGCCCGCATTCTGGACGAACCCCAGTATCTTGATCGAAAGGACCGGAAAGACACAAGGCATCAGGTTCAGGATCATGCCACCCAGAAACGCCGTGAACGCCATGCCGGCCAGCGCCAGAAGGCCGATCGATGCCGACGCTTCGGACGGGACGGCTTTGCCCGATCCAGCTGGTTCAAGCGGCGCATCAACTGCCAGCGCCGTGATGCCGTCACCCCAACCGTCAGCCGCTTTCGACATCCATACGCCGCGCAGCATTTTCGTGGAACCGTCACTATATTGCGAGCGCTTGAGCGTGACCGAGAAGGAGCCATCCGCCGCAGTTACGGGCTGCGCCGCCGAAGGCTCGACCGTGCCGCTGTCCGCAGCGAAGAAATAAAGGCTGTCAGGTATCTTGCCACCGTCGCCGTTGGGCCTGGCGATCAGGCGATAGCCTGTCGTGCCATTCGGCTCCGCATGCAATATCCAGCGCACGCTTTGACGCGGCATCCGTTCCTGCGCCTGCTGAAACAACGCCGCATTTGCCGGTTCGATCGCCGCCATGCCGGACGAAACCGGTAGCGTGAGATCAAGGTCGGCGCCGCCGGGAATACATTCTTCCGCACTGCACACCAACCAGTCCACGCGCGCGTGAAACGACGCTGACGATGCCTTGGTCTTGCCCGGATCAATCCGGCTGGCCAGCAGGACGTCGCCTTCATAACCATAGTTGACGATCGACGCGAGCGACAGGCGCTGTGGTGCGGGCCAATCGATCGGCCCCGCCTTGTATCCGTCAGGCAGTTTCCATGCGATTGTCGTCGCGATGCCTGAATCGCCGGGGTTGCGCCAATAGGTATGCCAACCGGGGTTCATCTTCAGATGAACCCCCAGCAGCAAAGGCTGCCCTGGTATCACGGACTTGTCCCGCGCTATCAGTTCGGCAACCACATTGCCGTCTCGCACAGGCGTGGCCTCCGCGATGCCGGACAGCGCCCCGGTCGCGCCGATCAGCGACGCGATGCAAAGGAGGATGTTTCGCAGAGGCTTGATCATGGTGCTTTCGTTGCCTCCCAGGCGGAGAGTTGCCACTGGCCTGCCGTGCGGACGTAAACGGCAGTGAACAGGGTTTGCCCGCTATGGGGCGGATTGACGCGGGCGTCGGTCGTGTAATGGAACATGCCGTGGGTGACCGCGGCATCGCCATGAATTTCGACCTGCTCGTCATCAATGCTATATTGGCCGAACGTCACGCCACCGGCGGCCACATAGGCCAGATATTGCGACTGGTTCTGACGAATCCCGCTGGCGTGAACATAAGTCAGGTCCGCCGTGGTCATCTTTTCCAGCGCAACATTGTCATGACGGACCGTCGCATCAAGCCGCGCCCTTTCCAATGCCAGAACGGCGTTTTTGGTCCGGCCATCGGCCTCCTTCGCATGCGTGGGACCCGCCTGCATGAGCAGGGCGAGACAAGCCGTGGTGAATGCGATGCGCATTGCTGCCTCTCTTCTAGAATGTCTTGGTGATATCGAGGGTCCAGGTGCGGCCGGGCAGCAGATTGCCGTAAACCGCAGTTGTGTAACCTTGCGGCGTGCCGTCCACCGGGGGCTTGCGATCGGTCAGATTGACGACGCCCAGTCGAATGCCAAGCCCCGCCAGGCCCCCGCTATCCTTGTCGAAACTATAGCCGATCGAGGCGTTGAATGTCGTCGTCGCGGGAATGACATAGCGATAAAAGGTCGTGCCCTGATTGACGACTTTCGCGATGTAGGAAGGCCGCCCCAGCGACTGGTAGAGAGCTTCCGACTGCGCCAGCAAGGCGGGCGTTGAATTGGGCAGCGTGATGCTGCTGTTCTGGAAGGACCCGACATAATAGGCGCTCGTGCTGACCGACCACCCCGCATTTTCCCAACTCAGGCTCAGATTGCCACGCCATTTGGCCGCGCCGTCGCGGCCGAGTTTGTTGTCGACCAGCGCGCCTGCCTTGGGCGTCAGGTCATAGCGTCGCAGATTGGCTGCATCCGCCTGCAACGTGAAGCGGCCAAAGGACCATTGGGGCGTGCGATAGCTGAGGCTGAGGTCCACGCCTGAAATAACGGAATGGGCCGAGTTGAAGGGTGGCGTGCGGACGCCGTAAACGCTGTTGTCGGCATTGCGGATCACCCGCGGATCACCTGCATAAGCAGAGGTGCCGCTGCCGAAGGACTGCTGGCTGAAAGGAACGCCCGGGTGGGCCGCGATGATCGGGTTGAGCAGTGCCGCGTCCGCAAGCAATATGTCGGACACCGCGACCGTCGTGATCAGGTTGCGTTGGCGAATTTGCCAATGGTCCGCGCTGAAGGACAATCCCGGAATGAAGGGAATATCAAGCACGAAGCCCAAGGATCTGCCCGTCGATTCCTCTGGCTTCAAATTGGCGTTGCCGGCGAAAATCGTCCATCGCGGACCGCTGATATTGGTGAGCGGGTCGAGGAACACCGACAGGCTTTTGCGCTCTCCGCCATTCAGCATCGGCAGATTGGGGGCACGGAACCCTTCATTGTAGGAGCCGCGGAACAGCAACCATGATGTTGGTCGCCAGGTCGCGCCAACCTTGGGCTTCAGGACCGATCCGAAATCGCTATAATGTTCGAACCGCGCCGATCCGGTAAATTCGAGCGAGCGAACGAGCGGCACGTCATTGTCCGGTGACACAAGCGGCACCACCATTTCGCCGTACAGGCTGGAAACCTTGCGGCTGGCCGACCAATTCGCTGCCGGGCCAAACAGGATGAAGTCGTTGTCGTCCGTCGCCAGGCCTGATCCAGCGGGATTAAGACCAGCATAGGGTGGCAGCGAGAAGCTGAACGTCTCGCGCCGATGCTCGCCACCGAACGCGACCGAAATCGCGCCGGCCCATATTTCGGCGACCTTGCCGCTCATCTTGAAATCGACGCTGGCGAGCGACGTACGGCCATCACGGCGGAAATCATCCAGGATGGACGCATAGGCGCTCTGGGGATTGCTGTAGGGCTGATCCACGACGACCGCCCCATTCACGGTCTTGAAGGTGTAGCCGAAGGGGTTGAAGGTGCCGGCTTGCACGGCCTTGTTCAACAGGCTTTCCCGCACCGCATTGTGGCCGATGTCGGTCACCTTGCCGACATTGTAATAGGCGGCGGTTTCCCAGTTCCAGCTGGATCCGATCGTGCCGCGCAGACCGCCCAATATGCGATAGACGGTATCCTTGATCTCATCCCGTTCATTGGGAAGGTCGGTGAATACCCGCGTCAGCAACGTGACCGGCTGCCCGAACGGATTGAACGGGCTGCTTGCCGGAACGATGATTTTCTGATCCGCGAAGCTGCCGCCATTATAGCTTATCGGTTGACGCACCAGCGTCGACTTCGCCTGATAGAATGACAATTCGGTGAAGGCCGTCAGGCGGGAATTGATGTCGAACCGGGCCGAATTGAAGATGTTGATCCGGCTGCTGCTGGGCACGATCGCCTGATAGGCATTATTGTTGAAATAATAGCCGGGCGATGTGGCGCTGCGTACCGGCGTGGTCGTGCTGATCGCCAGGCTGCCGTCGGCCTGGGGCACCACGAAATTCGTCGTGCTGCTCGACCCGACCCGATAGCTGGGATAGGCGCCTGCAGCCTGCAGGCGGTAAAAGGGATTGGCCGACAGCGGAATCAGCGTACTTGCTGTATTCCAGGGCGCAGGCGCCTGTTGAACGAATGTGCCGTCGGCGGTGTAGGGGCGGTCTTTCAGGAAAATGGCGTCGCGATGATAATAATCGACGGTCGTGACCATATGGCCCCGACCGCTGGCGAAATCGAAACCCGTCCGGATTGACCCCTGATATTCCTTGCCATCGCCATATTCGTTGGCGGTCGCGCGAGCGGTCATGGTGGTGCCGGTGAATTTCTGATCGACAATATAGTTCACGACACCGGCAACGGCGTCGCTGCCATAGATTGACGATGCGCCATCGCGCAGCAGTTCCAGATGATCGATGCCATGGGTCGGCAGTTGATTGACATTGACCGAAGCGTGGGGAAGCCCGCCTTCGTCTGTCGAACTGATCGCATGCGGAACCAGCCGCCGACCGTTCAGCAGGACCAGCGTATTGCCGCTGCCCACGCCACGCAGGTTGATGGCGGCGAAATCGCCGCGCGCGGAAAAGGAGCCGTTCGCCGATTCGTTAAGCGACGCGCCCGTCACTTGCGGCAGGCTGGTCAGCAGGCCGACCGGCGTGCTGGCGTTGCGCGCTTCCATCGCACTCTGATCGATGACGCTCACGGGCAGTGCCGCACGATCCAGGCGTTTGATGTTGGTGCCTGTGACGATGATCTCCTGTATCGGCTCCTCGACCTCCCTGGGAACGTCCGCCACCCGGGGGGCGGGAGCAGCATCGTTCATCGCGATCTGTTGCCTGCCCGGTTCCGCAACAGTTTTGCCGACGGACGCGGCACGGTGAAGGGTCATGGTGCGCCCGTCGTCGCGCACGATTTCCAATCCCGTATTTGCGATCAGTTTTTTCAGCCCCTCATGTACGTCATAGCTGCCACGGACGGCATTGATGTGGATATTGGCTGCATCCTTGGCGGATATCAGTATCTGGATGCCCGCCTGCCGCGCAAAGTGGGGCAGGCCCGTCCGCGCCGATTGGGCCGGAACGTCGAATGTTCTGATCTGTGCGGTAGCCATGACCGGCTGTGCATAGATGGCCGTTGCCGCGAGCAGGCCGGCCTTGAAACAATGTCCGTGCATTTACCTCTCCTCTCTCGCCGTGCGCGCCTTGATGACGTGTCGTGACGAGGTCATTGGGTAAGATGTACCGCAGGAGAAAATCCGCCGCTCCGGATCGGCATATTATTGTTATGAGGCATAACATATTGGAATAAGGCAAAACTTAAATATGGATGCCTTGCAAGGACTTATCTGCTTAGATGGATCGCGCCGTTCTGCCGGACGACATGCGCGTTCAGCATCGCACCCGCCGCTTCGGCGAAGCCTTGCGGATCGGTCACCGAAAACCAGCCGACAACCTGCTCTCTTGAAAGTTGTTCGTCATTGATCACGACCTGCATATGATTATAGCGGTTGAAACGCGCTGCGGCCTCTCCCAGCGTTTCACCGTCCAGGCCAATGCTGCCCTCGCGCCAGGCCAGGCGACGGCGAATGGCGTCTTCCGTCAACACGGCAAGACGCAGCTGGCCATGCCGATCGATCGTAGCGCTCTCGCCCCGATGCAAACGGAGAGGCTTGGGCATGGTCGTGAACGACAATTCAACCACGCCCTCCGTTACGATCAATTGCATGTCATCGCCGCGGCTTACGGAAAAAGCCGTTCCCACCGCCCGGACCCGCATATCGCCTGACTGAACAATGAAAGGTCTTGCCTTATCCTTGGCAACCTCGAACCATCCCTCTCCATGCAGCAGGTTCACCTGTCGCTCATCTGACAACATCGCGACATCCACCCGGCTGGCGCGGTCGAGCAGGATATGCGATCCATCCGACAGGGAAAACTGCTTGATCTGCCCGGACGCTGTCACAAAGCTCTGAGGCTTTGGCTTGTTCATTGAGGGGATGGCCAGTGCCAACGCCAGGGAGGCAGCAAGGGCGCCTCCCCCAGCGATCAGGCCGCGACGTGAGACATAAGCGGCGATGCCATCGGCAGGAGGCCGACTGACGGCCAAACGCGTGATATTGGACTGTGGATCATCCTCGTCCAGCCGGGAATTGCTCGCCACCACATCAAGCATCCGCCACATCGCCTGCGCGCGAACATAGGCACCCCGACGACGGGGGTCCGCGTCAAGCCAGACCTGCAGGTCGCCCCGATCAGCGATACTGACATTGCCCGACGCCATCCGCGCGACCCAGGCCGACGCCGCTTTCTCGATTGCATTACCGCTTTCAGGCGCCATCATCCGATCTCCACTTCGTCGCCCGCTTCATCGGATTTGGCCATGACAAGCAGCAGCAGTCGAAGGCCACGCGCGACCTCCTTTTCCACGATATTCTCGGTAATGCCGAGCCGCTCCGCTGTTTGCCGTTGGGATAATTGTTCAACCTTTCTCATCACGAACACATCACGACACCGAGGAGGCAGCGCTTCTATCATCTCCTGCACCAGTTGCAGTTGTTGACGGCTGCTGACCACATGTTCCACGGATGGCTTATCATCTAAGATGCACAACGTCTCAATTTCCGCCATCGCTTCAATTTTTACGATGCGGTCACGACGCATGCGCTCCAAAATGATGTTCCTGGCTGTCGCGAAGAAATAATTGCGGCCACTCATGATATGAGAGCAGTCCACAATGCTCGCAATACGGCAATAGGCTTCCTGGATTATGTCGTCTTCATAACCATGTGCTGGCTGGATGCGACGCAACCAACGACGAACAGCCGGTTCGTGAGGCAGAATATGCACACTGATCCAAGTAATGACCGTATCAGCCATGAATCCCCCAGGCCTGAACCACTTGAAGGCTCCAGCATGGTTGGCCTAGCACCTTCGTAATATCGAGGAAACAGCCTGAAGCAATTTGGCCGCTCACTCGTAATCTGGCGGCTCACTCATATGGCATGGATTGTGCTAGCCCCTTCAGAGGCCGTTTGGAAATGTCCCTGTCGGCGCATGGCGGCACCGGCCCTTTCCCCCACTCGGCCGGGTCAGATCACCGGCTGCGGCCACCCCCTTAATGCATCGCTTCTTCCAGATGTCGCAGCTTGTCCGGGTTGCGCATCACATAAATGGCGCGGATCCGTCCGTCTTCGATGAGCAGCGCCGTCGTCTGCAACACGCCGTCCGCCTCCCGCGTGACGAAGCCCGGTAAACCATTGACGAAGGCATAGCGCACCAGTTCCGCGGTTCCATGACGCAGCCGCCAAAGCGCCGCGAACGCGCGCCTCACCTCGTCGGCGCCCACCAATATGCGCGCCACGGCGGGGCGTTTGCCGCCGCCATCGGAATGAAAACGCACATCTTGAGACAGCAGAGCGCCGAGATGCCGGATATCATCGCCCTGCGATGCCTGGAGGAAAGCCGCGGCAATGGCCATGCCGTGATCCCGGTCTACGGCATAGCGCGGCCGTTCCATCCGCACATTGACGCGCGCCCGGGATGCAAGCTGGCGGCAGGCTGCGGGGTCGCGGCCAATGGATGCCGCGACATCCTCGAAGCTCTCCCCGAACACATCGTGGAGCAGGAAGGCAGCGCGCTCCAGCGGCGAGAGCCGTTCGAGCGCCAGCATCAGCGGCAGGGTGACATCCTCCACCGGTTCCTCCTCCACGATCGGTTCGGGCAGCCAGGGGCCGGCATAGGTTTCGCGCCGCGCGCGCGCCGACTTCAACTGATCGAGGCACAGGCGCATGACGACGCGGCGCAGAAAGGCGGCAGGCACGCGCACCGCCGACCGGTCCGTCTCCGCCCAGCGGATGAACGCTTCCTGCACCATATCCTCCGCGTCGCTCATCGAGCCGAGCATGCGATAGGCGACGCGCAGGAGCATCGGGCGATGGGCATCGAAACCGGTGGCGGCGCTCTCCATCATTTCCAGCCCAGTTCGGGCGCGTAGAGGTTGAAGCCCACCGCCAGCCGGTTCCAGCCGTTGATGACGTTGATCGCCATGCTGAGTTTTACCTGTTCCTCCTTGTCGAACTGGGCGTCCAGCGCCGCATAGACAGCATCGGGCGCGCGGCGGGTCGCCACCTCCGTCAGATGCTCGGTCCAGGCGAGCGCTGCCCGTTCGCGTTCGCTATAGCACGGCGCTTCCTGCCATGCGGCCAGAAGATGCAGCCGTTGCTCCGTCTCGCCCATGCGACGCGCATCGGCGGTATGCATGTTGAGGCAATTGGCACAGCCGTTGATCTGAGAGGCACGAATCTTGACGAGTTCAAGGAGGTTTTTCTCCAGTCCGCATTCACCGACCTGCATCGAGAAGGCGTACCAGGCTTTGAAGATATCGGGGGCGAGGCTGTAGATGTCGGCGCGGGGTGTCATGGTGGATATCCTTCCATCTTGGGTGATGCGCCCTTGACGAGATGGAATGCGCGTTTGTGACATGGGAGAGAATTTTTTTGGACGGAAACCGGGACGCATCTAGTCGCAGGACGTGGGGCCGGAAGCTTCAAGGCGGAAAATCCTCGGGCTTCGGCCTTCAAGGCGGCTGAAGCAGCGCGTGAAATAGGATGCGTCAAGATATCCGCACAGCCACGCAATCTCGGAGATTTTCAGCGGCGCATAAGCCTTGTCAGCGAGCAGCTTGCGAGCCTGCTCCATCCGCAGTCGCGATATTTCCGCGCCGAAGGTCGTTCCAGCCGCGGCCAATATCTGGTGCAAGGATCGTTTGGAGATGCCCACATGCCGCGCGATGCTGGCAGGCGTGATCTCCGGATCGGCATGATGTTCGCGCAGAACTTCCAATATATGCTGTCCCAGCCTGCCCCGATGCGTGCCCGCACGTTGGGCGCGATCATCGAAAAGCAGGGCGATGAAGCTGCCCGTCTGATCCGCGATGAGGTTGTGGCGTGCCAGGCTCGCCATGTCATTCGTGTCGGCGATGGAGGAGAGCATCATGCCGAACGGCGCTGCCCAGATTTTCGTCCTGTCGGCTTTTTTCATCAGGCACGCGAAGGGGTCGGGCAGTTGGCGTTTCAGCCAGGCTTCCGAAAGATCGATTGAAACGCAGCGAACACCTTCGGCGGTTTCCAGCTGGAAGCCCTGAAAATTATCGATGAGCACAAAGTCGCCCGGATCGGCCGTGACCAACTGGTTGCCCTGTTCGAAATTCAACCTGCCATTTCTGATATGATGAAGCGAAAACCGCCGGTTGTCCGACAGGGGAGCGCGCGCGCTTTTCTGCGCTACCCGGCACGCGTTTATTTCAACAGCGGTCAGGCGCAGGCCGCCGAGGGTTCGCGTGGCGATGCTGCCAGCAAAGCCGTCCCGTTCCTTTGCATCAAACATCGCGTCCGCGACATGGGCGCGAACGGAATCGTTCCAGTCCCTCAGCGATCCTTGCGGTCCGCATCGGACGGACCAGTCATGAACCTCGACCGCCATGGGGCTCCTCCGGGATTTTTCTTTGCCGCGACACTAATGGCTATGAGGGGCGCAAACAAGCCGCCCCCGCACATCGGGAAGCAATCGCGGGCACCTCCTCCGCATGCGCTCGTGGCTTGCGTCGTCGGCATTTGGTCTATCGCGAACGAGCTTGCGCCCCAGTGCTGGAATTTGTGCGCCCATTTCCTGAACTATTTGAAAAACAGGCAGTAAGCTGCACGGAAGCGGTTGCGAAATGGGGCCTGCGGTTTCGGCTTGCATCGCTTCGAATCGGTGTTTATCTTACGAAGAAGATTATAAAAGGAGAGGAAGGGGATGTCCCAACGCTCACGCAGCGTAACCTTTCGTGCGGCCTCGGCGCCTCGGACGCCTGGCGTGCTGGCCGGATGTCTCGCCTGCGCGCCCCTGTCGCTTTCTATCACCTGCATCGCGGGGTGTTTCGGTGCCTGATGGCCTGACGCTGGAGCGATCGGAAGCGCTCGCGCGGGAATGTGCGCAGTTCCGGACCTTTGGGCATTTCATCAATAATGAGTGGGTCGGCGGGCATGGAGGGGCGACGATCGAGCTGTCGAATCCGGCAACCGGAGAGCTGCTCGGGGCGATACAGGCGGGAGATGAAGTCGACATCGACCGCGCGGTCCGGGCTGCCCATGCCGCTTTCCCCGCCTGGGCTCGCAGCGAGCCACTGGAGCGGCAACGGATTCTACTTGAGATCGCGGCCAGGCTCCGGCGCCGTCAGGCCGAATTCGCGATGTTCGAGACGCTCAATAATGGCAAGCCCATCACCGATGCGCTGAACGATGTCTCCCACTGTATCACCCAGTTCGAATATTATGCGGGCGCGCCAGCCTTCCTGAGCGGCGAGTTGCTCGACTTCCCAGATTGCTCGGCTCTCGTTCATCGGGAGCCGGTCGGGGTCGTGGCCCAGATCATACCGTGGAATGTTCCTCTGGTCATGACGGCCATGAAGCTGGCGCCCGCTCTCGCCGCGGGCTGTACGATCGTGCTGAAGCCCGCCGAGACGGTCTGTCTCGCCGTGTTGGAATTCATTGCCGAGGTTGCGGACCTGCTGCCGCGCGGCGTCGTCAATGTGGTTACCGGCTATGGCGCCGCGATCGGGGAGGCTCTGGTCGCTCACCCGCTGGTGCGCAAAGTGGCGTTTACCGGCTCGCGCGCGACAGCGCAGAAGATCATCCAATATGCGAGCGTCAACCTCATACCCCAGACGATGGAATTGGGCGGTAAGTCCGCCAACATCGTGTGCGAGGATGCGGATCTGGACGCCGCGGCGGAATCGATCGTTCTCACGACCATATTCAATAAGGGCGAGGTTTGCCTCGCTGGGTCACGCGTCTTTGCCCATCGTAGGATTCATGATGCGCTGATCGCGCGGATCGGGGAGCGGATCGCCAAGGTCCGGCAGGGCAATCCGATTGATCCCGCGACACAGCTTGGCGCTCAGGCATCGGTCGCGCAGTTCGACAGGATATTATCCTATATCGATCTGGGCCGGGCCGAAGGCGCCGCCGTGGTTCATGGCGGCGGGCGGGCATCGGTGCCGGGCCTGGACAAGGGGCTTTTCATCCAACCGACGATTTTCACCGGGGTTCGCAACGATATGCGCATTGCCCAGGAGGAGATTTTCGGACCGGTCACGGGGATCATCGCCTGGGACGGGGAGGAGGAACTGATCCGTCAGGTGAATGACAGCGTCTATGGTCTGGCTGGCGGGCTTTGGACCCGGAACCTCGCGCGCGCGCACCGGCTGTCCCGGGCGATGGATACCGGGACGGTGTGGGTCAATCGCTATTATAATGTTCGGCCCGGCATGCCGTTGGGCGGCACCAGGCAGAGCGGCTTTGGACGGGAAAGCGCCTTCGCGCCCCTCGAACATTACACCCACAGCAAATGCGTCGTCGTCAATCTGGCGGAGGGCGAGATCGGCATTTTCAACCATTGACTGGCCGGGCCGGCACAGTCGTCGGCAACGGGACGAGAAATTTCAAGGGTCATCCTGTATGTATAGTCCAGAAAATGCATGGTATATTGCCTGCTGGTCGCAGGATCTTCCCCCCACAGGCGTCATCGGGCGGACAATCCTTGACCAGCCCCTTGTCTTCTATCGCACCGAGCAGGGTGAATTGGGCGCCCTGCACGACCGGTGCCCCCATCGCTTTGCACCGCTCAGCAGGGGCAAGACTGTTGGAGACAATCTTCAATGCCCCTATCATGGACTGGAATTCAACAGTGCGGGAGCCTGTGCTCGCAATCCCTATGGCCGTCCGTTGCGTGCCGTCAATGTCCGCTCCTATCCGCTTCAGGAGCGGCATAGGGCCGTATGGGTATGGATGGGCGTCGCGGAAGATGCCGATCCCTCGCTGATACCCGATTTTTCCTATCTTGCCGATGCGCCCGACACGGCGTTCAGCGCAGGCGAGCTTCATATCGCGGCGGGCTTTGAGATTCTGATCGACAACATCATGGACCTCACCCACACCCAATATCTCCATGCGAACTCCATCGCCGGCAATGGCATGGTGCACAAGGTCAAGCCGGTGACACGCGAAACCGGGGAGGGGGTAGAGGTGCGCTGGTCCGTCACCGACGTGGCGCTCTCTCCATTTCATGCGAAGCTCCATGCCCCGCTCGAGCGCGCGGATCAGCTTTCGCAGGTCAGCTGGTCGCCGCCCACGGCGATGCGTCTGAAGAACGTCATCATCCCTGCGGGAAAGGGCGAAGAGGACGGCTATATCGACCTCAACGCCCATTTCATGACGCCGGAAACAAGGACTTCCACCCATTATTTCTTCGCGGCTTCACGGAATTACCATGTCGATGATCGGGCGCTGAATGATTTCATCGCAGACATGAGGCGGAAGGTCTTCGCAACCGAAGATGAGCCAATGATCGCGCTGGTTCAGGCGCGCATGGGTGACAGTGATTTCTGGGATCTCAAGCCGCTTCTGCTCGGTGTCGATGAGGCGGCCGTCCGCGTGCGCCGCAGGCTGAAGACAATGCAGGACGAAGACCAAAAGGAAGATCGTCCAGTTTCCGAAACCGTCTAGCAGGAGTGGTCCATCCGCGTCGGCGGATATCATCGAATAAAACACAAATGGACATTTCGAAGCGTCAAAATGAAATCCGGATAGGGGAGGAAAAATGATCAGGATCAGTAAAAATAAAAGCAGCGTCTTTCTGCTTTCAGTTTCGACGATTGTTGTTTCGATGTTGGGAAGTCCGGCCTATGCGCAGGCGACAGGCGAGGCCGAACCGCCGCAAGGTTCGGCCGAATCGCAATCGGGACAGATCGCCGACATCGTGGTGACGGCGCAACGGCGAACCGAGTCCGCCCAGTCCGTTCCCATTTCGCTCCAGAGCTTTTCGTCCGACACGCTCCAAAACGCGAAGATCAACGGCACGGACGACCTTAGTTCAGTCGTTGGTGGCGTGTTCGTCCTGCCGACATCCAGTCGCCCATCCCTCTATATTCGCGGCGTGGGGACAAACAGCACGAACACAACGCCGGCAGTCCTCACCTTTGTCGATGGCGTCTATATGCCGATGGGCAATCGGATGGACTTCGCCAATATTTCCAGCATAGAGGTGTTGAAGGGACCGCAAGGCACGCTGTTCGGACGCAATGCCACTGGCGGCGTGGTTCAGATCACCACGGCGCCACCCAGCGAAACGGCATCGGGCCGGGCGGAATTCGGCTATGGCAATTATGAGACGGTCGATGCCAATGCCTATGTCACGGGGCCTCTGGCGCAGGGCGTCGCCTATGACGTCGCCGCGGCCTACAGCAACCAGAATGAGGGGTTCGGCAGGAATCTGGCGACTGGGCATGACGTCTTCAAGACGCGCACCGCATCGGCCCGCGCACGCCTCCGCGCCGAACTGGGCGAAGACAGTTCGCTGATGCTCACCGGCTTCTACTCGCAGGGCAGGGGCAATGCGGGGACCACCGTCGCGCCCGCCTTCGGCTATGGCTTCATCAATGTGCAGGGGGTTGTCCGTACCCGCGGAAGCGCCTTCTTCCCCGGGGACTATGACGTCAATCTGGGGCCGCGCGACCCATATTACAAGGTCAGAAGTGGTGGTGGCAGCGCGACCTTCGAGACGAAGTTCTCGGATGTCACGTTCCGCAGCATCACCGCCTATCAAACCGGACGAGAACTGGGGATCATCGATTTTGACGGTGGCCCCAATAATATCACCAATCTGACCATTGATCGCAATCGCCGCAAGTCCTTCACGCAGGAGCTCCAGCTCCTGTCGGGCACCGGCGGACGCTTCGACTGGGTGGCCGGCGCCTTCTATTATTATGGACTGAACGGGCTGCTGCCGTTCACCTTCGGCACCCCGCCCAATGGCACCACGCGCCAGTCATTCGCGACCGATGTCGACAAATCGATCGCGCCCTATGCGCAGCTTTCCTATGAAATCCTGCCGAACACCAAGCTGACGCTGGGCGGTCGATACACGTTCGAGAAGCGCAGCATTGAAGGCAGGGTCGAGGTCAATGGCGTCCTCAATCCCGCAAGCATCGGCAAATTGTCGCAGACGTTCAAGGAACCCACCTGGCGCGTCGCCCTCGATCACAAGTTCGGCCCGACCGCCATGGTCTATGCATCGGTATCGCGGGGCTTCAACTCTGGCTTCTACAACCAGCAGGGGCTGGGCGGCTTTGCCACCGAAACCCAGAATCCCCGCGTCCTGCCGGAGTTTCTGACGGCATGGGAAGCGGGTACCAAGCTGGACCTGCTGGACCGTCACCTGCGCGTCAACCTGTCGGCCTTCTATTATGAATATTCAGGCCTTCAGCAGCAGATCTACACGGCGTCCGGGGCGACGATCACGATCAACGCCGCCGAAGCGCGCATCAAGGGGCTGGATTTCGAGGTCGTCGCAAGGCCCTTCCGCTCGCTGACGCTCTCGCTATCAGGCACCTATCTGGATGCTTATTACAGGAGCTATCCGCTCGCGCCCAAATATGTGCTGTGCGATCTTTCGGCGCCCGGCGTCCCGACCCAATGCACCAGCAACGGTACGGTCGTGGCGGCCGGTTCAGAGGATGCGAAGGGCCATTCGATCACCAACACGCCCGAATGGAGTTATACTTTTGCAGCGACGCATGAACTGCCGACCGCGATCGGTACGTTCACGACGTCCCTCAACCTCAACTATCGGGGCAAGGCCTATATCGACCCGGGCAATCGCTTCGAACTCCCCACGCGTTATGTCGCCAATCTCACCGAACGGTGGACATCGAAGGATGACAGCCTCTTCGCGACGGTCTGGGTGAAGAACCTGTTCGACAAGCAATATGACTTCGGCGTCAATATCCTCGCGCCGGTTGGCCTCGCCGGCAACCCCGCTCCCCCGCGCACCTATGGGGCCAGCGTGGGTTTCAAGTTCTAGGACGGATAGATATTCAGCGCTGACGGCCTGTAGATGGCGGTTTTGCAGGCCGTCAGAACTGAATGTCGATCCACCCCTGGAGCGAGATGGACATGAATGGACCGGACGGACTGTTCGCAGGACAGGTGGTCGTCGTCGTCGGGGGCGGCGCGGGCATCGGCCGTGCCTATAGCCTTGAACTGGCCCGCGAGGGCGGTCAGGTCCTCGTGGCCGGGCGGGGAGACAGCGCGAGGCAGGTTGCAAATGCCATTCGCGCGACAGGCGGCGTTGCCGAGCCATGCATTGCCGATGTCCGGGACGGGAGCATCATTATCGATGCCGCGCTCAGGCGCTTCGGCCGGATCGACGGGCTGATCGTCAATGCCGGAATCGTTCGCGATCGTTCCTACGCCAGGATGAGCGACGAGGACTGGCAGGAGGTCGTCGGCGTCCATCTGGAAGGGGCGCACGCCTGCACGCGCGCAGCCTGGCCCCATATGATTGAGCAGCGCTATGGGCGGATCATGCTGACGACCTCGACCGCGGCGGTTCACGGCAATTTCGGCCAGGCAAATTATGCCGCTGCCAAGGGGGGCATCATCGGCCTCATGCGGTCCCTCGCCCTGGAGGGCATGTCGCGCAACATATTGGTCAATGCGGTTTCCCCGCTCGCGGCAACGGGAATGAGCAGGGATGTGCTCGGCCCGGACCTCAGCGCAAGATTGAAGCCGGATGCCGTCGCCCCCTTCGTTCTTGCGATGATGCATCCCGGATCGCAGGAGACGGGCGCCATATTGGAAACCGGCGGCGGCTGGGGTGGACTATTGCGGTGGCAGCGTTCGGCGGGACTGCGCTTGCCCGCCGGGAATTGCACGGTTGCCGAAGTGACGGCGCGGTGGGCGGAGGTCGCGCGGTTCGACGAGCATGCCGACTTTCCCGCCTCCGGCATCGAGACTCTCCAGAAGGCCGTGGGGGTGGATCGGGTCACGACCGGGGCAGACCCTCGGAAAATACTCGACTGAATATCAGGGTATAAAAATGCATTGAAATGCAATTTTTGTGATGTTACGAAAAACGCACGACGGATAAAGGCGCGGCTCCCCAAGGCGAAGGACTCTCCCATGAAGCGCGCCATCAAGCCGTTTCTTGCTGCATTATGCACGCTGTCCCTGACCGGAAACGCCTTGGCCCAGA
The DNA here is from genome assembly GCF_032153725.1 of Sphingobium sp. Classification (GTDB taxonomy): domain Bacteria; phylum Pseudomonadota; class Alphaproteobacteria; order Sphingomonadales; family Sphingomonadaceae; genus Sphingobium. The sequence goes on from NZ_JALDYQ010000021.1 coordinate 21,422, forward strand.
CCGTCGTCCAGACCGATCTGGGCAAGGTGCGCGGGGTCGATGCGGACGGCATCTCCCTGTTCAAGGGCATTCCCTATGCCATGCCGCCGGTCGGCGACCTGCGATGGCGTCCGACCAGGGCGGCGAAGCTCTGGAAGGGCGTGCGCGACGCTCGTGATTTCGGCCCGATCTGCCCGCAACCGACCCGGCCGGGCAAGGCCGACGATCCGCAGAGCGAGGATTGCCTGACGGTCAATGTCGCGACGCCGGATGCGAAGGGAGCGAAGTTGCCGGTCATCGTCGTGATGCATGGCGGCGCCTTTTTCGTCGGGTCCAACCGCGAGGTGCTGGAAGGCGGCGTGCCCTCCATCGTCAGGCGCGGCGTCGTCCTCGTCGCGCCCAATTACCGGCTGGGGCGGCTGGGCTTTTTCGCTCATCCTGCGCTCACGGCGGAAGCGCGCGGACAGGCCACTGGCAATTTCTGGTTGATGGACGAAATCGCCGCGCTGCAATGGGTGAAGCGGAACATCGCCAAATTCGGCGGCGATCCGTCGAACGTGACGATCATGGGTTGTTCGGCGGGCGGCTCCAGCATCAATTCGCTCGTCGCCTCGCCGGAAGCGCGGGGCCTGTTCGCGAAGGCCAGCGTCCATTCGGGCGGCGGATTGTTCAACGCGACGCGCCCGCTGAAGAAGGCGGAGGAACAGGGGCTTGCCTTCGCCGGCCGCGTCGGCGTTCCTTCCGCGAACGCGGCGGGGCTGGCGCGGCTGCGCGCGCTGCCGGTCGACAGCATATTGGCCGGCGATCCGGGGGCGCCCGATCATGGCGCGATCATCGACGGAAGGCTGCTGCCCGCCGCCATCCCCATCCTCTACAATCAGGGCAAGGTCGCGCGCGTCCCGATGATCATCGGTTCCACCAGCAATGAGGCAAGCATCTTCGGGCTGATGGGCTTCGACAGGGCGAAGCTGGAGCAGCGCTTCGGCATCGATGTCGAGGCGTTGAAGGGCGCCTATCAGGCCGACGGCCCGATCGGCGAGGCAGAGATGCTCCGTCAGGTGCAGACCGACTTCATCTTCACCTCGGCCGCCATGGCCACGGCGGCGATGGCGGCGCGGGGCGCACCCATCTGGTCCTATCATTTCGACTATGTCGACACCGCGCAGCGTGGCAGCCTTCCCGGCGCGAGCCACTGCGCGGACTGGCCCTATCTGTTCGGCGGCGCCCGGTTCGGAGCGGTCCAATCGCCCTCGGTTGAGGACAGGACGATGGCGGCCATGATGCAGGCCTATCTCTACGACTTCGTCACCAAGGGCGATCCCAATGGCCGGGGCCTGCCCGAATGGCCGCGCACCGCCCCCGGCACGATCGACCCGCTGGTCATCGGCACCCGGACGCGGGCCATCCCGAATTTCCGGCAGCAGCAACTCCAGCCCTGGTTCGCCAAATGGGAGAAGGAGAATGGCATGGCGCTCGGCATGGGGAAGGGCCAGTGAACCGCGTCGCCTCAACGGAAATATTCAACCGCTGGAGTTCATCGCCGTCGACAGTTCCCGTTTGAGGCAATCGATGACGCCCTGGACTTTGGGCAGCAAATGACGCCTCTGCGGATATACGGCCCAGATGGGTTCATCCATCGCCTGAAAATCCTGTAGCAATAATTCGACCATGCCGTGTTTCAGATAGGGAAGTATGTAGAATTCCGGCAATTGGCATATTCCAAGGCCGGAAATGCACGCTTCCATCACCGCATGGCCGCTATTGCAACGGAAACGCCCGCTGGGCCGGTGCGACACCTCGGTTCCATGAACATGGAAATGCCATGTCGAAGAGGTGCCGCCGATGCACTCGTGATCCGATAGCTCTTCCAGGCTCTTCGGGGCGCCATGGCGTGCCAGATAGCTGGGCGCCGCGCAGGTCAGGACCTTGCGCGAAGCAATGCAGGTCGCGATCATGCGCGGGTCCGTCGCGCTGCCCGTGCGGATGCCCAGATCATATCCCTCCGCCACCAGATCGACGAGGCGATTGGTAAGGTCGATGCTGACGTTGAGCCGGGGATAGGGCATGGCGAAACGACGGATGATCGGTGCGACAAAACGTTCGCCCATGGCCGTGGAACAGGTGACGCGAAGGTCGCCTTGCGGTTCCCCCTGCTCGCAGACGAGCGCGATGGCCTCGTCCCTTTCCTGCGCGATCTGTTCGCATCGTTCGAAAAATACCCGCCCGGTGTCCGTCAGCCGAACGGTCCGCGTGGTCCGGTGGAACAGTTGCGCCTGCACGCGTTGCTCCAGCATCATGATCGCGCGGCTGACATGGGTAGGGGACATTCCGATGGCCCGGGCGGCCCGCGTGAACGAGCCGGTCGTGGCGACGGCGATGAATTCGTCTATGCCGTCCCATTTCGACATGATTATACCTCATATGACATAGTGTATTTCAAAAGAACCATATTAACGCATAATTGGAGCAATGCTAAAGGCTGTCCATCATTTTCATTTGAGGACATCCGCATGAAGACCCGCGCCGCTGTCGCCTTCGAAGCGAAAAAACCCCTGGAAATTGTCGAAGTCGATCTGGAAGGTCCCAAGGCGGGCGAAGTGCTGGTCGAAATCATGGCGACCGGCATCTGCCACACCGACGCCTATACGCTGGACGGCTTCGACAGCGAAGGCATTTTCCCCTCGATCCTGGGCCATGAGGGCGCGGGCATCGTGCGGGAGGTCGGCGCCGGCGTCACTTCGGTGAAGCCCGGCGATCATGTGATCCCGCTCTACACGCCGGAATGCCGCCAGTGCAAAAGCTGCCTGAGCGGCAAGACCAACCTGTGCACCGCCATCCGCGCCACCCAGGGCAAGGGGCTGATGCCCGACGGCACGACCCGTTTCAGCTATAAGGGCCAGCCGATCTTCCATTATATGGGCTGCTCGACCTTTTCCAACTTCACCGTATTGCCGGAAATCGCGGTCGCGAAAATCCGCGAGGACGCGCCCTTCGACAAGAGCTGCTATGTCGGTTGCGGCGTCACCACCGGCGTCGGCGCGGTCATCAACAGCGCCAAGGTCACGCCGGGTTCCAACGTCATCGTCTTCGGTCTGGGCGGCATCGGCCTCAACGTGTTGCAGGCGGCCCGTCTGGTTGGCGCGGACCGGATCATCGGCGTTGACGTCAACGATAGCAAGGCGGAATGGGGCACGCGCTTCGGCATGACCCATTTCTACAATCCCAGGGGCAAGAGCACGGCCGAAGTGGTCGCCGATCTTGTCGCCCTGACCGACGGCGGCGCGGATTATACGTTCGACTGCACCGGCAATACCGAAGTGATGCGTCAGGCGCTGGAAGCGTGCCATCGCGGATGGGGCGTCTCGACGGTCATCGGCGTGGCTGAGGCGGGCAAGGAAATCTCCACCCGTCCGTTCCAGCTGGTCACCGGCCGCGTCTGGCAGGGCAGCGCCTTCGGCGGCGCCAAGGGACGGACCGACGTGCCCAAGATCGTCGACTGGTACATGAACGGCAAGATCGAGATCGACCCGATGATCACCCATGTCCTCTCGCTTGAAGAGATCAACAAGGGCTTCGACCTGATGCATGCGGGGGAGAGCATTCGCAGCGTCGTGGTCTTCTGATTACAGGCGCTCCGGTTTGGACGGCGGCAATCGCGGCATGGAAAAGATCGATAGACATCACAGAGCCATGCGCCGGATCGATCCTGCGCTGGTCGCCCGGATGGAACAATGCCTCCATGGTCGAAAGCCCGACCATATCATGGAGGTTCTGGGGATCAGCCTGAACACATGGAACAAGCTGCTTCTGGGCGTGCCTGTTCGGGAAAGCGTCGCGAGCCGCCTTCTTGTCCGCTTCGACACACAAACACGACAATCCAGCTAAGGAGTATATCAGATGGCGGTTATATCCGGTGACGGCGTCTTTTCGCATGCCTGCCTCGGCGCGAGCGATCTGGCCGCTTCGACGGCATTTTATGATGCGGCCCTCGCGCCGCTGGGCGTGAAGAACCTCGGGCCGTTCGGCGAGAACGTCGTGCTCTATGGCAAGGACAAGCCTGCGTTTCTCGTCCTGCGCCCGGGCAATGGCGAAGCGCCGTCCGGCAATGGCGTGACCGTCGGTTTCGCCGCGGCCACGACTGACCAGGTCGATGCATTTCACGCGGCCGGTCTTGCCGCCGGCGGCGTGGACGAAGGCGCGGCTGGCCCGCGTGGCCACCTGCCCGGCGCCTATGCCGCTTATCTGCGGGACCCGGCGGGCAACAAGGTCTGCGCCTATGCCTTCACGGACGGCAACTGATCGATGAGCATGGAACAGGTCAGCACCAATCTGGCTTTCGGCGGGGTGGAGGGCGTGTACAGGCATGCCTCCGCCGCGAGCGGCACCGACATGACCTTCTCGGTCTATGTTCCTCCGCATGCGGAGGGCGCGAAGCTGCCGGTGGTCTGGTATCTGTCGGGACTGACCTGCACCCATGCCAATGTGACCGAAAAGGGCGAGTTCCGGGCGGCCTGTGCGGAACTGGGCCTGATCTTCGTCGCGCCCGACACCTCGCCGCGTGGCGAGGGTGTCGCGGATGATGCCGGGGGTGCCTACGATTTCGGCCTTGGCGCCGGTTTCTATGTCGATGCGACGCAGGCGCCCTTTGCCGCCCATTACCGCATGTGGTCCTATGTGACGGAGGAACTGCCCGCGCTGATCGCGGCGCATTTCCCCGCCGACATGAACCGTCAGTCGATCATGGGTCACAGCATGGGCGGCCATGGCGCGCTGACCATCGGCCTTAATCATCCGGATCGTTTCAAGGCGGTGTCGGCCTTCTCCCCCATTGTCGCCCCGTCGCAGGTGCCCTGGGGACAGAAGGCGCTGACCGGCTATCTCGGCACGGACAAGGCGGCCTGGCGTCGCCATGATGCGGTCGCGCTGATCGAGGATGGCGCCCGGTTGCCAGACCTGCTGGTCGATCAGGGCGGCGCCGACCAGTTTCTGGCAGAACAGCTCCGCCCCGAATTGCTGGAGGCCGCCTGCAAGGCCGCCGGACAGAAGCTGACGCTGCGGATGCAGCCCGGCTATGACCACAGCTATTATTTCATCTCCTCCTTCATGGCCGACCATCTGCGCTGGCATGCGGAGCGGCTGGGAACGAAGCCGTGAGCGCGGAACTGCTCGGCCTTTATTATGCGGCCTTCAATCGTGGCGACAGCGCCGCGATGCTCGACCTGCTGACGCAGGATGTGGTGCATGAACCCTCGCAGGGCGCGGCGCGCGAAGGAAAGGCGGCCTTTGCCGAATTTCTCGACCATATGAACCGCTGCTACAGGGAACAGGTCATCGACCCTGTGTTCCTGACCTCGGCCGATGGGCGTCGGGCGGCGGCGGAGTTCATGCTGGAGGGGCAATATCTGGAAACGGACTCCGATCTGCCGCCTGCATCCGGCCAGCCTTACCATCTGCGCGTCGGCGCCTTTTTCGAACTGAGCGACGGCCGGATCGCGCGGGTCAGCAACCACTACAATCTTGCCCACTGGCTGGATCAGGTGAAGGCGGGTTGATGCAGACGGACCTGGCCGCGCAGATCGTGGTCGAACGCATCGGCCGGGATGCGATGTCGCTGCGGGAGCTGGCCACGTTGCGCATGACGGTGTTTCGTGCCTGGCCCTATCTCTATGATGGCAGCCTGGATTATGAAGCGGACTATCTGGCCGAGTTTCTGAACGACGATGCGGCGATGCTGGTGGTTGCCCGATTGGGGGAAATCCCCGTCGGCATGGCGACGGCCTCGCCCATGGCGACCCAGTCCGATATCGTCAGGGCTCCCTTTCTGGCTGCGGGCATCGATGTCGGGCGGCTCTTCTATTTCGGTGAGTCCGTGCTTCTTCCCGCGTTCCGCGGCTTGGGTCTGGGGCATCGCTTTTTCGACGAGCGAGAGGCGGAGGCGCGCAGGGCCGGGGCGAACCGCGCGACCTTCTGCGCGGTCCAGCGGGATGAAGATCATCCGTCAAAGCCGGAGAAGGCCCGCGACCTGAAGCCATTCTGGCGCAAGCGCGGCTATCACCCCTCGGCGCAGTTCGACACGACCATGATGTGGCAGGAAGTCGGCGAACCCCACGAGCGCGAACATCGGATGCGTTTCTGGATGAAGCCGCTATAGGCGCCGTCGCAACGGGATCTCGCAAAAAGGGAGATGGGGTGACAGACCTTCGCATCGCAGCCGCCCAATATCCGATCGAGCGATTGCCGTCCTATGGCGCATGGGAGGCCAAGCTCAGCCGCTGGGTGTTCGAGGCGGCGGAACAGGGCGCGCAACTTCTGGTCTTTCCCGAATATGCCGCGATGGAACTGGCCGGCTGCGAACCGGAGGTGGCATCGGACCTTCAGGCGTCGCTGGACCACGTCATGGCGCTTGGCGAGAAAATCGACGAATTGCACCGTCAACTCGCCATGCATCATGATGTGACGATCCTGGGCGGCAGCCGCCCGTGCCGCAACGGGCGCGGAGCCATCGTCAATCGCGCTCGCCTCTTCCGTCCCGACGGCACATCCGGATATCAGGACAAGATCGTGATGACTCGGTTCGAGCGGGAAATCTGGGGCATATCGGGTGGCGATGCGATTCACGTCATGGAAACGTCGTTCGGCCGGGTAGGGATTTCCATCTGCTATGATGCGGAATTTCCCCTGATCGCACGGGCGCAGGCGGAAGCAGGCGCCAACATCATTCTCGCGCCGTCCGCCACCGACAGCATGCAGGGCTATTGGCGCGTGCGCATCGGCGCGCAGGCGCGCGCGCTGGAAAATCAATGCTATGTCGTTCAGGCGCCGACGGTCGGCGCCCCGCCATGGCTTCCCTCGCTGGACGAGAATCATGGCGCGGCCGGGGTTTACGGACCGCCGGACGGCATCACGCCGGACAATGGCGTGTTCGCCATCGGGCAAGCGAACCAGGCGCAATGGCTGGTCCAGCATGTCGATCTGCGGCTGGTGAACATATGGCGCCAGGCCGGGACGGTATTGCCGTTTCGTGACTGGCCCGAGCAGGACGTCCCGCTGCGCGTGGCGGTGGCATCCGACTATGCGGAGCCTGTCCTGGACCGGATTTTCGAATGAATCGCTTTCCCGGTCCCGTTCAGGGCCGGCAGGCCGCCCGCTCTCAGATGCCGCCCGGTTCCGACAGGGCAATGTCCATGTCGGCCAGCGCCAGCCGGAGCAGTTCCGTCATGGTCGTGCGCGCGGCAGCGGTATCGCGGCTGGCAATGGCTTGATAGACCGCCTTGTGGTCAGGCAGGGGATCGCGCGGCAACAGCTTCTTGCGATGTTTGAAGGTCGTGGTCCAACTGACCGCCGCCCCCACCGAGCTTGCCAGCGCGGCCAGCGCGTCATTATGGGTCGCGGCCAGGATCGCATGATGGAAACGCTGGTCCGCGGCCCGGCCGTCGGGGGTGGAGAGGCCATGTCTTTCCATCTCCGTCAAGGCCTGCGTCATGATGGCCAATTGCTCATCCGTCCGCCGCCGCGCGGCAAATTCCGCCGCTGCCGGCTCGATGACGCCACGCAGTTCGAACAGATCGCGGATGAAATCGCGGTCGGGTTCCCCCGCGAACATCCAGGCGAGCATTTCGGGGTCCAGCACATTCCAGCGGTGGCGCGGCAGCACGCGGGTCCCCGCCTTGGGGCGGCTTTCCAGCATGCCCTTGGCGATCAGGATGCGCACCGCTTCGCGATAGGCGGTGCGGGACACGCGGAGCCGCACGGACGCTTCGATCTCCCCTTCGAACAGGTCGCCGGGCTTGTGCGTGCCCATCAGGATCGCAGTGCCCAATTGCCGGGCAATCGCCTGATGAATGCGGAGCGAGCCTTCGTCCGTCGCAAATTTGCGTTCCGTCACGTCCTTGCGTGCGCTCCCCAAAATCCTTGCCTTCCCTGTTCAGTCGTCGAACCTCGTCGTAGGGCAATGCCGCCCACAAAGGAAGGCATCCGCCACCAATCGCAAGGGCGCTATGTCGGCGTCGATCGCCCTGTCCGCCGTCAGGCCGACGAAGCGCCGGTACATGGCCGGATATTCCTCGTCCGGCGCCTTCAGCTGGATCTCGCCATCCAGTCGGAGCGTGTTGCCGCCTTCGGACAGCAACAGGCTGCCGCTGGAGGTTTCGACGGCGATGTCCCAGGTCTGCGGCCCGGTCTGGCGCCAGTCGAACACGGCCTCCACCGGCGCGCCCGAAGCGGTCGCCATTTTGAGGTCTGCGCCGATGGGGGCGTCCCGGTTCTCCGGCACGTCAAGGCTGGCGGACAGCATGGTCACCGGCTCCGGCACGATTTCGGTCAGGATCGACAGGGCATTGATGCCCGGATCGAACACGCCGAAGCCGCCCGCTTCCCATATCCAAGGCTGGCCCGGATGCCAGTGCCGCACATCCTCCCGCCACTGGATCGATATGCGCTCGATCTTGCGCTCCGCAATCCATGCCCTGGCCTGCGCGACGGCGGCGGCGTAGCGGCTGTGCCAGCTGGCATAGAGGGTCACGCCCTGTGCCTTTGCCAGAGCGATCAGCGCCTCCACCTCGGACACGGTGGCGCCCGGCGGCTTTTCCAGAAAGACATGCTTGCCCGCCAATATCGCCTGTCGCGCCGCCTGATAGCGGACCTGCGGCGGCTGGCAGAGGATCACCGCGTCCAGATCAGGTTCACCCGCCAGCATGGCGCCGAGGTCATGATAATTGCTGACCCCCGCGCCCTGCGCGTTGCGGCTGGCGACCGCGACCAGTTCGATGCCCTCTGTCCTGTCGATCGCGGGCAGATGCTGGTCGCGCGCGATCTTGCCGAGGCCTACCAGACCTGCCCTGATCGTCATGCCGCGACTTCCAGCCTGCCTTCGACCCGGCGCGTCAGCTTCCACGGATTGGCGCCCTGCAACGCGGCGGGCAGCAGCGCTTGCGGAACGTCCTGATAGCAGACCGGGCGCAGGAAACGCATCATCGCCAGCGTCCCGACCGAGGTCGAACGGCCATCGGCGGTCGAGGGGAAGGGGCCGCCATGGACCATGGCATGGGTTACTTCGACGCCGGTGGGCCAGCCATTGGTGAGGATGCGACCCACTTTCCGGGACAGGGTGGGCAGCAGCTTCGCGGCGCCGCCCTCATCGCCTTCCCCGATCTGGAGCGTCGCGGTGAGCTGGCCTTCAAGGCCCGCGATGGTCGCGATGATCTCTTCGATGCTGGAGCAGCGGATGAGGACCGAGGAGGAACCGAAGACTTCCTCTGCCAGCACCGGGTTCGACTGGAAGGTCGCGCTGTCGGTCGAGAAGAAGGCGGCCTGGCCACGGTTGCAGCCCTCCGGTGCGGTGCCACGGGCGACGGTGGTGACGCCATCCGCGCCGACCAGCGCGGCGACGCCCTGCTCATAGGCGGCGTGGATGCCGGGGGTCAGCATGACCTGCGGCTGGGCGCCCGACAGGGCTTCGGCGGCGGCAGCCACGAACCTGTCGAGGTCCGGGCCGTCCAGCGCGATGACGAGGCCGGGGTTGGTGCAGAACTGGCCCGAACCCATGGTCAGCGATCCGACGAAAGCGGCGCCCATGGCTTCCGCACGGGCGGCCAGCGCGCCGGGCAGCAGCACGACCGGATTGATCGACGACATTTCGGCATAGACCGGGATCGGCTCGGCACGCTCGGCCGCGATCTTCATCAGCGCCGTGCCGCCGCCGCGCGAGCCGGTGAAGCCGACCGCCTTGATACGGTGATCCGCGACGAGGGCGCTGCCGAGCGCGCGGTTGTTGCCGGGCAGATAGGAGAAGACGCCTTCATGCAGGCCGCAGGCCTTGACCGCTGCCTGAATGGCGCGGGCGACCAGCTCGCCGGTGCCGGGATGGGCCGAGTGCCCCTTGACCACGACCGGCGAACCAGCCGCGAAGGCCGAGGCGGTGTCGCCGCCCGCCACGGAGAAGGCCAGCGGGAAGTTGGACGCGCCGAACACGGCGACCGGGCCGACCGAATGATTGACGCGGCGCAGGTCCGCGCGGGGCAGGGGCTGGCGTTCCGGCAGCGCGACGTCGATGGTCGCGTCCAGCCAGTCGCCCAGACGCACATAGCCGGCGAACAGGCGCAACTGGCCAACGGTGCGGCCACGCTCGCCCTCCAGACGGGCGCGGGGCAAGCCGGTTTCGGCCATGGCGGTTTCGATCAGCAGATCACCGATCGCGACGATATTGTCGGCCACCGTCTCCAGGAAGGCCGCGCGGGCGTCGGGCGAGAGGGTCGAAAAGCTCTCGAACGCGGCGTCGGCCAGCGCGGCGGCTTCCTCGACCTCAGCGGGCATGGCGCTGGAAAAGGCGACGTCGCCCTTGGCGCCGGTCGACGGGTTGACGGCGAAGAAAGGCTCGCCGCCTTGACGCTCGCTCGCGCCGATGAGCATGGCTCCGTTGAACATGGATATCTCCCAATAAGTCAAAATGGCTTTGCTACCGCTTCAGGCCCGGAAAGTGGTGCCCGGTTTGGGGCTTGAACGATGCGCGATCAGCAAGGGTCAGTGTCCCTGTGTCAGTGATTGTCGCGGGGCAGGCCCATGGTCTGGGCGATGCGCTGATATTTCTCCGCCCCTTCGAGGATCGCGCCGGTGTCCATCTGGCCCACGACCGATCGCTGGATTTCCTGCCACGGCGTTTGCGAGGCAGGATATTGGAACCCGCCCTGCGCCGCCAGCTTCGCCCGGCGGCTGGCAAGCTCCTCGTCGGAAATCAGGACATTCACCACGCCCCTGTTCAGGTCCATGCGCACCCGGTCGCCGGTCTGGAGCAGCGCAAGGCCGCCCATCGCCGCCGCTTCGGGCGAGGCATTGAGGATGGAGGGGCTGCCCGACGTGCCCGACTGGCGCCCGTCGCCAATGCAGGGCAGGGCGGAAACGCCCTCGGTGATGAGGTAGGCGGGCGGCCGCATGTTCACGACCTCCGCCGCGCCCGGATAGCCGATCGGCCCGGCGCCGCGCATGAACATCAGCGTGTCGGGCGTGATGCCGACCGCCGGATCGTCGATCCTCGCATGATAATCCTCCGGCCCGTCGAACACGACCGCCGGGCCTTCAAAGGCATTGGGGTCGTTGGGGTTGGAGAGATAGCGGTCGCGGATTTCCTCCGAAATCACGCTGGTCTTCATGACTGCCGCGTCGAACAGATTGCCCGACAGGACGAGGAAGCCCGCTTCTTGCTTCAACGGCTCGGCGAAGGGGCGGATGACCTTCTCATCCTCGATCTCCACGCCCTTGCAGTTCGCGCCCATGGTCTTGCCGTTGACGGTCATGGCATTCTCGCGGATCAGGCCCTGCGCGATCAGCTGGCCCACCACGGCCGGCACGCCCCCGGCACGATAATAATCCTCGCCCAGATATTCGCCCGCAGGCTGAAGGTTGACCAGCAGCGGCACCTTGTGCCCGACCGTCTCCCAATCCTTCAGCGGCAGGTCGACGCCGATATGGCGGGCAATGGCGGCGAGGTGGATCGGCGCGTTGGTCGACCCGCCGATGGCCGAGTTCACCACTATGGCATTGTGGAAAGCGTCAAGCGTCAGGATGTCGGAGGGCTTGAGGTCCTCCGCCACCATCTCCACGATGCGCTTGCCGGTGCGCCAGGCGGCCTCCTGCCGATCGCGATAGGGTGCCGGGATCGCCGCCGATCCGGGCAGCATCATGCCCAGCGCCTCGGCCAGCGAGTTCATGGTCGAAGCCGTGCCCATGGTGTTGCAATAGCCGGTCGAGGGCGCGGAGGACGCCACCAGCTTGATGAAGCCCTCATCATCGATCTTGCCCGCCGCCAGCAGCTGGCGCGCATGCCAGACGATGGTGCCCGAGCCGGTGCGTTCGCCCTTGTGCCAGCCGTTCAGCATCGGGCCTACGGAAAGCGCGATGGCGGGAATGTTGACGGTCGCCGCCGCCATCAGCAGCGCCGGCGTGGTCTTGTCGCAACCCGTGGTCAGCACCACGCCGTCGAGCGGATAGCCGTAGATCGCCTCGACCAGCCCCAGATAGGCCAGGTTGCGGTCCAGTCCCGCCGTCGGCCGCTTGCCGGTTTCCTGGATCGGGTGCACCGGAAACTCCAGCGCGATGCCGCCCATTTCGCGGATGCCTTCGCGAATGCGCTCGGCCAGCACCATATGATGGCGGTTGCAGGGCGACAGGTCGCTGCCGGTCTGGGCGATGCCGATGATCGGCTTGCCGCTGCGCAATTCTTCGAGGCTGAGGCCGAAGTTCAGATAGCGCTCCAGATAGAGAGCGGTCATGTCGATATTGTCGGGGTTGTCGAACCAGGCGCGGCTGCGCAGCTTGTTGGCGGGCTTGGACGAATCGCTCATGAAAAGGGCACCCTGTCGAAGAAATTGGCTCTGTGCGTTGACGCGCTTGCCTCTCCGATATACTCAGACAAATATAAATTCAAGGATGCATCGGGCGGAATGACGAATTTGATGAGCCATTATGAGATCGTCGGCGATTGGGGCACCAGCCGCCTGCGCCTGTTCCGCGTGGAGCAGGGCCGTATCGCCGCCCGCCGCGACGGTCCCGGCATCGGCGCGTCAGGGCATGAGGCCGAAGCCGCCTTCGCCGCCACCATCGCCCCCTGGCTGGAGGATGGCGCGCCTGCCGAAATCCGCCTTTGCGGCATGGTCGGCGCCCGCGACGGCTGGGTGGAGGCGCCCTATGCCGAATGCCCGGCCGATGCCGAAGCCTGGCGGGCCGCCGCCGTGCGCTTCGACTGGCGCGGCACGCCGCTCAGCATCATGGCGGGCCTCGCCTGCACCGGCGCCGACGCCATGCCCGATGTGATGCGCGGCGAGGAAACCCAGATTTTCGGCGCCATCGCCCGCGATCGCGCGCTGGGGCAGGGGCGTCACCTGATCGTCCTGCCCGGCACGCACAATAAATGGTCGGTGGTGGAGGACGGCCGCATCGTTTCATTCCGCACCATGCCGACGGGAGAATTGTTCGCGCTACTGCGCGACCGCTCGACGCTTGGGCCGAAGATCGATGAAGCCGATCCGGCGCAGGAAGCCCAGGGGTTCGCAGAGGGGTTGGAGCGCGCGGGCGAGGGTCGCCTGCTCTCCTCGCTCTTCGCCGCCCGGACCATGCGGCTGCGGGCCGGGCGATCGGCGGATTGGGCGAGGGGCTATTTGTCCGGCTTGATCATCGGCTGCGAGATTGCGGAAATCCGCAGCACATTGGGCGCGACGGACAGGATTCTCCTGATCGGCGACGCGCGACTTGCGGTGCGCTATGCGCAGGCGCTGGGGAAGTCGGGGCTGGCGTCGGAAATATTGGATGGCGACGCCTGCGCCCTGGCCGGTCTGGGTTTGGCATGAGTGACGGAACCGGGTGGAAGTCAGACGGGCCGCTTAGCTACGCGTTCCTTGAAGCGCACCGTGTTCCTGCGCAGGCATTCGAACGAGACGAGTGGCTCGTGAGAACCCAGTCCCGCCCTCCCTTCGTCATGGCAACATCCGAACTGGGCTCCTGCCTGCGCAGGAGCACGGCACGCTCAATGTCCACAAATGGCCAAATCATCCACCCGCACACCATGTTGGAGAACCCATGACCCTCGATGACCTGCTTGCCGAAGGCGCCCCGCCCATCTGCGCCATCCTGCGCGGCCTCAGGCCAGAGGAAGCCATCGACATCAGCGCCGCCCTGGTCGAAGCTGGCATCCGCATCCTCGAAGTCCCCTTGAATTCGCCCGATCCGCTCAGGAGCATCGGCGCGATGCAGGCTGAATTCGGCGATCGCGCGCTGATCGGCGGCGGCACGGTGCTGTCGGTCGAGGCAGCGGAAGGCCTCCACGGCGTAGGCGGCCGCATCATGGTGACGCCCAATACCGACCCGCAGGTCATCGCGCGGGGCGCGGAACTCGGCCTCGAACTGTTGCCCGGCTTCATGACGCCCAGCGAAGCCTTCGCCGCGATCAAGGCGGGCGCCCGCCGCATCAAGCTCTTCCCCGCCGCCCGCCTCGGCCCCGCTTATGTGAAGGCGGTGAAGGACGTGCTGCCAAGGGATGTCGGCGTCTGGGCGGTCGGTGGCACGGGTGCGGACACGATCGGTGAATGGCTGGCTGGCGGTTGCGAAGGGATCGGCGTGGGCAGCGCGCTCTATCGCCCTGGCGACGGCGCCACGCTGATCAGGGAAAGGGCGATGGAACTGGTCGCCGCATGGAGGCGGACGCTTTAGGGTCTGTGGGGGATTCAGCCCATGGCGGTCTGCCGCGCCTCGGGGCGGTCCAGCATGGTCCGCACCTTGGCCGCCAGTTCCGCATAGCTGAACGGCTTGGTCAGCAACTCCACCCCCGGATCGAGCCGCCCATGATGGATGATCGCGTTGCGCGCATAGCCGGTCGCGAACAGCACCCTTAGCCCCGGCCGCAGCGCCTGTGCTTCCCGCGCGATATCGGCGCCGGTCATGCCGCCGGGCAGGATGACGTCGGTGAACAGCAGGTCGATCCGCTGCGGCGCGCCATCCAGCACCTTCAGGGCGGCCGCGCCATTGCCCGCTTCGATCACCCGATAACCCAGCTCCCTCAATACTTCGACGGCATAGGCGCGCACCTTGTCATCGTCCTCGCACACCAGCACCGTTTCATCGCCCCGGCATTCGGGCGGGCAGCGATCCACCGTCCCGATATCATTGTTCGGCAGGGGCCCGTAGAAGCGCGGCAGATAGATTTTCACGGCTGTGCCGTGCCCGCTTTCCGAATAGACGCGGATATGGCCGCCCGACTGCCTGATGAAGCCATAGACCATCGACAGGCCAAGCCCGGTGCCGCGGCCGACATCCTTGGTGGTGAAGAAGGGTTCGATGGCATGGCTCAACACCTCCTCATCCATGCCCTCGCCAGTGTCGGATACGCAGATCAGCACATATTGGCCGGGGGATACCTCCGTGTCCCGCGCGGCATAATCGGCATCGATATGGGTGTTCGCGACTTCAATGGTCAGCTTGCCGCCCTGGGGCATTGCGTCGCGCGCATTGACCGCCAGATTGAGCAGCGCATTTTCCATCTGGTTGACATCGATCTCAATCGGCCAGACGCGCGCGCTCTGGATCGTCTCCACCTCGATCGTCTCGCCCAGGGTCCGGCCCAGCAGATCGGACATGCCGCTCACCAGCCGGTTGGGATCGATCCGCTCAGGGGCAAGGGGCTGGCGGCGGGAAAAGGCGAGCAGCCGCTGCGTCAGCAGCGCCGCCCGTTCGGCGCCCGTCATGGCATTGTCCGCCGCCCGGCGAAGCTTTGCCCGATCCTTGCCCAATCCCCGCTGCAACAGTTCCAGATTGCCGGTGACGATCTGTAGCAGATTGTTGAAATCATGCGCGACGCCGCCGGTCAGCTGGCCCAGCGTCTCCATCTTCTGCGCCTGACGCAGCGCCGCTTCCGTCTCCGCCAGTGCCCGGGCATGGGCGCGCTGTTCCGTCACGTCACGGGCGACGCAGTAGATGAGGTCGCCTTCCGGCACGGCCGACCAGCTGAAATTGCGATAGCTGCCGTCACGCCCGCGGAAGCGGTTCTCGAATCGCGGTGTCGGCATGCCCTGCACCAGATCGGCCATCTCCCCCCGCGTTCTGGCCAGATCGTCGGGATGTTCCATCCATTCGGACGTGCGGCCGATCAGGTCCTGTTCGCTCCACCCCAGAATTTCCGTCCATGCGGGACTGGCCGCCAGCCACACGCCATTCATGTCCGCGATCAGAAAAGGGTCGCGCGCCAATGTCCACAGCCGCGCGCGATCCGCCTTTATCGCCTGCTCGGCCAGAACCCGCCTGGTCGTCTCGCTGACGATGCACAATACGCCGCCGATCGACCCGTCCGCCTCGAACACTGGCGAATAGCTGATGTCGAACCAGACGCGCTCGCCCTGGCCGCCGTCCCGCTCGATATAGAAGGGGCGGTCCTTGGCTTGAACCGTCTCGCCATCCTCGATCACGGATCGCAGCAGCGGTTCCAGATCGTCCCACAATTCGGCCCAGCCTTCACGCGCCGGGCGGCCCAGCGCGCGCGGATGCTTGTCGCCGATGGTCGGCACATAGGCTTCATTGTAGAGAGCGCACAACTCAGGTCCCCAGAACAGCACGATCTCCGCCTTGGACGACAGCATGAGGCGGACCGTCGACACCAGAACCGGCGACCAGCCCGCAACCGGACCCAGCGGCGAGCCAGCGTCGATCCGCGCGGTCAGGGCGCCCACCGGACCCTGCGCGGCGATCATGCTCGCGGTGCTGGCGGGCTGGCTCATCCATTATCCTCGGTTAAGCTTCTCATGAGGCCAGATACGCTTGTTCCTCCACTTGTATCCGTTCGTGCAGAAGACGTTATGACCTTTTGTTCATGTTCCGGCTTCTTCTTGCAACCGGCGGGACAAGGGCGCATGGATCGGCGCCATGACCGCGCTGACCCTGAGCCGCCCCGCCATTGCCGTCCCCCGCCCGGCGCCGATCGCGCGCTGGCTGCTGATGGTCGCCGCCCTCGTCTTCTGCATGGTCGTGGTCGGCGGGATCACCCGCCTCACGGAATCCGGCCTGTCGATCACCCAATGGAAACCGATCACCGGCGCCATCCCGCCGCTGACCCACGACCAGTGGATGGAGGCATTTCGCGACTATCAGCAGATTCCCGAATATCAGCAGCTGCGGCAGGGCATGACGCTCGGCGATTTCCAGTTCATCTTCTTCTGGGAATGGGTGCACCGGTTGCTGGGGCGGCTGATCGGCGTGGCCTTCGCGCTGCCGCTGCTCTGGTTTGCGTGGAAACGGGTGATTCCGCAGGGTTATGGGCCGCGCCTGCTGGCGCTGCTGGCGCTGGGCGGGTTGCAGGGCGCGATCGGCTGGTGGATGGTGAAGTCGGGCCTGTCGGTGCGCACCGATGTCAGCCATTATCGGCTGGCGGTGCATCTGCTGACGGCCCTGTTCATCATGGGCGGCCTGATCTGGACCGCGCTTGACCTGATGACGCGCTCGCGCACGCCCTTCGCCAGGCCTGCCATGCTGCATCCCTTCGCGGTGGCCGCGCTGGTGGCGTTGCTGGTGCAGCTGATGTTCGGCGCATTCACCGCCGGGCTGGATGCGGGCTATGTCTCCAGCACATGGCCCCTGATGAACGACCATCTCGTGCCGGAAGGGATTGAATGGCTCGGCTCGCTCTGGGCGACGCTGTCGAGCGATCCCTATCTGGTGCATTTCATCCATCGCTGGTGGGCCTGGGTGGCGGCGTTCATGCTGATCATGCTCGCGCGCATGGCAAAGCAGGCTGGGGAGCGGGGACCCTCCATCGCGCTCAACGCCGCCGTCGGAACCCAGATCGCGCTTGGCATCGCGACGGTGATCAGCGGCATCGCCCTGCCGCTGGCGGTGCTGCACCAGGCGGTCGGCGCGCTGGTCGTCGCCTCGGCCATCTGGGCCGCCCATGCCCTGGGGGAACGGCGGGGGTGAGCGCCTTCGCGCTGGTGGCGCGCATTGCCGAACTTGCCGACGGCGCCTTCTCTTGCTGGGCCGACGGTCAACCTGCTTGGGCACGGGTATTATTTTACCCGTCAGCAAAGCCGCCGAATCTCTTGACTTGGAGCCGCTCACCCGTCATTAGCGCGCATCTTCCGAAAGCCGGCGACGGCGATCGGTTTATATATTTCAACTGGAGATTGGCACCATGAAGGCGCTGATGAAGACCACCAAGCCGGCAACCCCGGCAACGGTCGAAAAGAAGTGGGTCCTGATCGACGCGGAAGGCCTCGTCGTCGGCCGCCTCGCCTCGACCGTCGCGAACATCCTGCGCGGCAAGCACAAGCCGAGCTTCACCCCCCACGTCGATTGCGGTGACAATGTCATCATCATCAACGCGGAAAAGGTGAAGTTCACCGGCCGCAAGCTGACCGACAAGATCTATTACAAGCACACCGGCTATGCCGGCGGCATCAAGGAAACCACCCCCCAGAAGGTGCTGGAAGGCCGTTTCCCCGAGCGCGTGCTTGAAAAGGCCGTGGAGCGCATGATCCCCCGTGGCCCGCTGGGCCGCCAGCAGATGCGCAACCTGCGCATCTTCGCCGGCGCCGAGCATCCGCACGCTGCGCAGAACCCCGAAGTGCTCGACTTCGCGTCGCGCAACCGCAAGAACAAGGTGGGTGCATAATGTCCGATAACCGCCAGTCCCTGTCCGACCTCGCGTCGCTGGCCGCCAACGCTCCGGCCGCTACCGAAACCGTCGCTGTTGATGCGCCGATCGCTCCGGTTCAGCCCTCGGCTCCGCTGCGCGCCCAGGAAATCGACAGCCTTGGCCGCGCCTATGCGACCGGCCGTCGTAAGGACGCTGTCGCCCGCGTCTGGGTGAAGCCCGGCACCGGCAAGATCACGGTCAACGGCCGCGATCAGGAAATCTATTTCGCTCGCCCCACCCTGCGTCTGGTCATCAACCAGCCCTTCGGCGTCACCGAGCGCGAAGGCCAGTATGACGTGATCGCCACCGTCAAGGGCGGCGGTCTGTCGGGTCAGGCCGGCGCCGTGAAGCACGGCATCGCTCAGGCTCTGTCGAAGTACGAGCCGGCGCTGCGCAGCGCGGTCAAGGCCGAAGGCTTCCTGACCCGCGACAGCCGCACCGTCGAGCGCAAGAAGTACGGCAAGGCCAAGGCCCGCCGCAGCTTCCAGTTCTCGAAGCGCTGATCGGTTCGATCAGAACGAATTTGGGAAGGGGCCGGTTTTCCGGCCCCTTTTTCTTTGGTGGTTGATTTTGGCCCTGAGGGGAGGTCAATCTTCGCCCGCTATTTTCCGCTGTCCTACAGCTGCCCCGGCCGGCTACGGTCCACGCGGCTCTTTGAAACAGGCGAATATCCAAAAAACGGCGTTCTCCCGCATAGCTGTCGTGTCACCTGTGTCACCCTGATCCGGACAGGCCTCGCAGAGCGGCAGGGCCTTGCCGTATCATTGACATCATACGCTTCTTGCTGCTCCTGTCCGCACGGCAAGGGAGGAAGGCATGTTCGATCGGCGGACGATTCTGGCAGGCTCGGCGGCATCGCTCGCACTTTCCACGCGCCTCGGCGCCCAGCTTGCGCCGCCTCAAGGCTTTGCGACTCCAGCAGGAACAGCGCCTTTCGCCCCCGAAATATTTCGCGAACGCCGCCGCCGGGTGATGGAGCTGCTGAAGGACGGCGTCGCCGTCGTCTATGGCGCGGGTCCGGTGGAAAGCACCGCCACCGTTGCCCCGGCTTTCGCGCAGGATGGCGACTTTGCCTGGCTCACCGGCATCGTTGACGAACCCGGCGCGATCCTTGTCATGGCGCCTGCCGAACGGACCATCAGGGAATGGCTGCTCCTGCCCTCGCGCGATCCGGAGGTCGAACGCTGGGAGGTGGAGCGGCTGCCCTTGGGCACGGAACTGGAGCGGCGGACCGGCTTTGCCCGCGTATCGCGCACCGGGGGACTCGGCAGTCTCGTCACCACCCTGGCCGAGCGGTCCAGGACGCTGCACTTCCTTGGCCCCATCGCCAGCACGTCTGCCCCGGTGCCCAGGGCGCTGGACCTCTATGGCAAGGTGATGCAGCGGGTGCCCGGCGTCTCGCTGAAGGACGATAGCGGTCTTTTGCCATCGCTCCGCATCGTCAAGGAGCCGCGTGAACTGGAACTGATGCGCCGTGCGATGGCGGCCACCGCGCGCGGTCACGTCGCCGCGATGAAACAGGTGCGCCCCGGCATGACGGAAAGGCAGCTCAAGGCGATAGTGGAAGACGCTTTCCGCGCGGGCGGCGGAGACGGGCTGGCCTATGACAGCATCGTCGCCACAAGTCGCAATGCGGCCTCGCTGCATTATACCGGCGGCAACGGGGTGATCGGCGCCGATGACCTCATCCTGATCGATGCGGCGGCGTCCGTGGGCGGCTATGCCTGCGACGTCACCCGCACCTTTCCCGCAAGCGGCAGGTTCACCGCCGAACAGCGCGCGCATTATGAGCTGGTGCTGGCGGCCCAGGGCGCCGCGGTCGCGAAGTTGAAGGCCGGCGTCTATTACGAGGATCTGGTCGAGGCGGCGAAGGATGTGTTCCGCAAGGCCGGGCGGGTCGATGACTTTTATCACGGTCTGGGCCATCTGGTGGGCATTGACGTGCACGATGCCGGCGACATGGCCAAACCGCTGCCCGCAGGCGCGGTCATCACCATGGAGCCGGGGCTTTACGTCCAGTCCGCCAATTACGGCATCCGGATCGAGGATCTCTATCTCGTCACCGCCAATGGATCGGAGCGGCTGAGCGAGGGCGTGCCGCGCGCCGTGGAGGAAATCGAAGCGGCAATGGCTCGCCCAGCACCGGCACCTTCATGAAGACTGCGCTGGAAAGGGCGTCCATCGCTGCATTGAGTCCGTCCATTTGCAAAGGGATGGCCGCTCCCCGGTGGAAAGTCGGACAAAGATTGCTATGGGAGCAGGAAGAGGTTTCACCCCATGAGCGGGCGAGGATGATGAGCAGGAAATATTTCGGCACCGACGGCATCAGAGGGCGCACCAATATATGGCCGATGACGGCTGATCTGGCGATGAAGGTCGGCATGGCGGCGGGCAAGCATTTCAAGCGCGGCACGCATCGGCATCGGGTCGTGATCGGCAAGGATACCCGGCTCTCGGGCTATATGGTCGAAAATGCGCTGGTCGCGGGTTTCACGGCGGTCGGGATGGATGTGGTGCAGTTCGGGCCGATTCCGACGCCCGCCGTGGCGTTGCTCGCCCATTCGATGCGCGCCGATCTGGGCGTGATGATCTCGGCCAGCCACAATCCCTATTTCGATAATGGCATCAAGCTGTTCGGGCCGGACGGCTACAAGCTGTCCGATGAGGACGAACTGAAGATCGAGGCGATGCTGGAGCAGGACATTCCGCTCGCCGCAGCGCAGGATATTGGCCGTGCCCGCCGCGTGGAGGACGCGCGGGGGCGCTATATCCATGCGGTCAAGTCCAGCTTTCCGGCCGATCTGCGGTTGGACGGGCTCAAGATCGTGGTCGATTGCGCCAACGGGGCCGCCTATCAGGTCACGCCTTCCGCCCTTTGGGAGCTGGGCGCGGAGGTGGTGGCAGTCGGCGTCGCGCCCAACGGCATCAATATCAACGACCAGTGCGGATCGACCGCGCCGTTGCTGTTGCAGGAGACGGTGGTGTCGTCGGGCGCGGATATCGGCGTAGCGCTGGATGGCGATGCGGACCGGCTGATCGTGGTGGATGAACATGGCGCGATCGTCGACGGCGATCAGATCATGGCGCTGATCGCGGGCAATTTCGCGCGGGCCGGGACGCTGCGGGGCGGTGGGCTGGTGGCGACGGTCATGTCCAACCTGGGGCTGGAGCGCCATCTGTCCGGGCAGGGCATGACGCTGGAGCGCACCAAGGTCGGCGATCGCTATGTGCTGGAGCGGATGCGCGAGGGCGGCTTCAATGTCGGCGGAGAGCAATCGGGGCATATGATCCTGAGCGACTATGCGACGACCGGCGACGGCACGGTGGCGGCCTTGCAGGTGCTGGCGGCGCTGGTGCGGTCGGGCAAGTCCGCGAGCGAGGTGTTGCACCAGTTCGATCCGGTGCCGCAGCTGCTAAAGAACGTCCGGTTTTCCGGTGGCAAGCCGCTGGAGCATGAGGATGTGCAGAGGGTGATCAAGCAGGCCGAGGCGGAGCTGAATGGCTGCGGGCGGCTCGTGATCCGGCCTTCGGGCACGGAGCCCGTCATCCGCGTCATGGCCGAGGGCGACCGGGAGGAGCAGGTCAGGGATGTGGTCGAACGCATTTGCGACGCCGTGGCGAAGGCGGCGGCCTGATGCTTGAGATGCGGCCCGATTGCGAGCGTTGCGGCATGGACCTGCCTGCCGACGAGCCGGGGGCTTTCATCTGTTCCTTCGAGTGCACCTATTGCGCGCCTTGCGCCGAGGCGCTGGATGATCGTTGCCCAAATTGCGGTGGGGAAATGATGGACCGGCCCACCCGGACAGGGGATGCGCTGAAACGCCATCCGGCTTCGACGGAGCGGCATTTCAGGGCATGAAGCTGACGGCATGACATTGGCGCGCATTCTTGTCATTGCGGGGTCCGACAGCGGGGGCGGAGCTGGCATCCAGGCGGATATCCGCACGGTGACGCTGCTGGGCGGGCATGCCATGACCGCGATCACTGCGATCACCGCGCAGAATACGCTGGGGGTGCAGGGCGTGCATCCCGTGCCGACCGCCATGGTGTTGCAGCAGATGGAGAGCGTCATCAGCGACATCGGCGTCGACGCGGTGAAGATCGGCATGATCGGTTCGGCGGAGACGGCGGCCGCGGTGGCGGAGCGACTGGCGGCGATGGAGGGAGTGCCGATCGTCTTCGATCCCGTCATGGTGGCCACCAGCGGGTCGGTTCTGGCGGATGGAGCAACCATCGCCGCCTTCGAAAGGCTGATGGCGCTGGCGACGCTGGTTACGCCCAATATCCCGGAGCTGGAGGCGTTGGGCGGGGAGGAGATAGCCCGTCGCTTCGCGACCCATGTGCTGGCCAAGGGCGGCCATGGGGAGGGGCCGATGCTGACCGACCGGCTGATCGGGCCGCGCGGCGCGCGCAAGGCGTGGAGCGATGCGCGCATCGATACGCCGCATACGCATGGCACTGGCTGTACATTGGCGAGCGCGATCGCGACCGGCTTGGGACAGGGCCGGGATCTGGTCGATGCGATCGAGCGTGGGCGCAAATATGTGCGGGAAGCGCTCGCTTTGGCGCCGGGTCTGGGGCACGGGCACGGGCCGATGGGCGCGCCCGTCGGATTTCAGGACCATGCCTGACCCTGGGCCTGATTTTTTCCATGAGCTGCTGCACCATCCGGGGCTGGTCGCAGGGGTGGACGAAGCGGGGCGGGGGCCGCTGGCGGGGCCGGTGGTCGCCGCCGCGGTCATCCTGCGGCGGGAGGATTGCCCCGAAGGCCTGAATGACAGCAAGCAGCTGAGCGCGAAGCGCCGGGCCGGTCTGGAGGGGGAGATCAAGACGCGGGCCTTGTGCTGGGGCCTTGGCGTTGCTTCGGTCGAGGAGATCGACAGCCTCAACATCCTCTGGGCGACGATGCTGGCGATGACGCGGGCGGTCGAAGCCTTGGGCCAGGATTGCGCGCATGTGCTGGTGGACGGGAATCGCTGTCCGCAATGGCGCTGGGCTTCAACGGCGGTCGTCGAGGGCGACGCCAAATGCCTGTCGATCGCGGCGGCCTCCATATTGGCGAAGGAGGCGCGGGACCGGATGATGATCGAGGCGGCGGCGGTGCATCCGCATTATGGCTGGGAAAGCAACAAGGGCTATGGCAGCCCCCAGCATCTTGCGGCGCTGAGGCAGCATGGACCGACGCCGTTGCACCGCAGGAGCTTTGCGCCGGTGGCGCAGCTGAGCCTGCTGTAGGATTTGGGTGACATAGGTGACACGATGAAAGCACGGGAAAGCGTGCTTTCATGGGGGGAACCGGACAGTTCAAAGAGCCGGGTTGGCGCTGGACCGTTTTCGATCCGTTCGCTTGGCGAGCGTTCTAGCGCAGGCCGGGGGCTGTAGGACAGCCAATAGATGCTGTCCCAGTCTGATACCCTGATGCGCCTTTTGGGGGACTGGCATCCGCGCATCTTGTGGTTAAGAAAGCGTATATGCGTGCCTTTCTGACCTGGATTCTATTGCTGATCGCCGTGCCCGCCGTAGCGCAGGAGCCGGTGGCGCCGGGGGGCTATCGCTGGCTGGAGGAGGGGCCCTTCGCCGGGCCGCTCTATATGGTGATCAGCGTCGAGCGGCAGATGGTGCATGTCTATGATGGCGATCGGTTGGTCGGCATCGCCAGCGTGTCGACGGGCATGAAGGGTCATCGCACGCCGACCGGGGAATTTTCGGTGTTGCAGAAGCGGGAATGGCACCGGTCGAACATCTATTCCAATGCGCCCATGCCGTTCATGCAGCGTCTGACCTGGGACGGGATCGCGCTGCATGCGGGGCATAACCCCGGCCATCCGGCGAGCCATGGGTGTATCAGACTGCCTTATGCCTTTGCGCGCAAGCTGTTCGGGATGACGGAGGTGGGCACGCTGGTCAGCGTGACGTCGGATCGGTTGAGTCCGGCGCTGATGGTGGATGCGCTGGTGGCGGGCGATCCGGGGAGCGCGGTCGTGACCTTTGCGCCGCAAGCGCCGGTGGTGCTGGCGCAGCGGGACGAGATTCCCGCGGCGGCGCCGATGCTGGAGGTTGATCCGGGGATTTTCCGGCTGCGGTTGATCCGGCGATAGGGAGTGACCTGTTCGGATTGAAGCGCAGCATGTGCCTGCGACCAGAGAGGCGGCGTAAGTCAACGCAGGAAGCAAGTTCAGACGGCGGGACTGGGTTCCTGCCTTCGCAGGAACAGGGTTCCATTTTGATCCAATAAATTGGAGCCTGGGCGCATGCTATGCGAGCGATGCGTGGCCGGCGGCCGATTCAGCCGGGGAATCGGCCGCCCTGTCGATCAGGCTGCTTCGGCCGTCTCTTCCGCGGGCAGGCGGATGAGATAATCGAAGGCGGAGAGCGCTGCCGTCGATCCGGCTCCGCAAGCGATCACGATCTGCTTGTAGGGCACGGTCGTGCAGTCGCCCGCCGCGAAGATGCCCGGCTGGCTGGTTTCGCCGCGCGCGTCGATCTCGATCTCGCCGCGCGGGGACAGGGCGATGGCGTCCTTCAGCCATTCGGTGTTGGGGACAAGGCCGATCTGGACGAAAATGCCCTCCAGTTCGACATCATGCTCCGTGCCGTGAGTGCGGTCCCTGTAGCTGAGGCCGGTGACGCGTTCGCCATTGCCGTCCACCCGGGTCGTCAGGGCCGAGGTGATGATGCGGACATTGGGCAGGCTGGCCAGTTTCCGCTGCAACACCGCGTCGGCGCGGAGCTGGCTGTCAAATTCGATCAGCGTCACATGGGCGACGATGCCGGCAAGGTCGATCGCCGCCTCCACGCCGCTGTTGCCGCCGCCGATCACCGCCACGCGCTTGCCCTTGAACAGCGGGCCATCGCAATGCGGGCAGTAGGCGACGCCCTTGTTGCGATATTCCTCTTCGCCCGGCACGCCCATCTGCCGCCAGCGCGCGCCGGTGGAGAGGATGACGGTGCGGCCCTTCAGCGAGGCGCCGTTTTCCAGCACGACCTCATGATATCCGCCCTCGGTCTTCGCCGGGATCAGCCTGGCGGCTTTCTGGAGGTTCATGATCTCTACATCATAATCCTTCACATGGGCTTCCAGCGCGGCGGCGAATTTGGAGCCTTCGGTATGGCTGACCGAGATGAAATTCTCGATATCCATGGTGTCCAGCACCTGGCCGCCGAAGCGTTCCGCCGCGATGCCGGTGCGGATGCCCTTGCGGGCCGCGTAGATCGCTGCCGCCGCGCCCGCGGGGCCGCCGCCGACGATCAACACCTCGAACGGGTCCTGGCGCTTGATCTTTTCGGCGGCGCGGGAAACGGCGCCGCTGTCGATTTTCGCGACGATCTGTTCCAGCTCCATGCGGCCGCTGGCGAAGGGTTCGCCGTTCAGGAACACGGTGGGGACGGCCATGACCTTGCGGGCGTCGACCTCCTCCTTGAACAGCGCGCCGTCGATAGCGACGTGGCTGATGCGGGGATTGAGGATGGCCATCAGGTTCAGCGCCTGCACCACGTCGGGGCAGTTCTGGCAGGACAGCGAGAAATAGGTTTCGAAGGCGAAATCGCCGTCAATGTCCCTGATCTGCTGGATCAGGTCCTGCGCCGCCTTGGAGGGGTGGCCGCCGACTTGCAGGAGCGCAAGGACGAGCGAGGTGAATTCATGGCCCATGGGCAGGCCGGCGAAGGTCACGCCGATGTCGGTGCCGGTGCGGCGGATCATGAAGCTGGGGACGCGCCTGTCCGTGCCGATGGTGACGGACACCTTGTCGGACAATTCCGCGATCTCGTCGATCAGCGTCTTCAGCTCATGGCTCTTGGCGCCATCGTCCAGCGACGCCACCAGCTCGATCGGCTGGGTGATGTTCGCCATATAGGCCTTGAGCTGGCCCTTGAGATTTGCGTCCAACATTATTTTCTCCATAGGCCCAAGCGCGCCGATCCGGGGCGCGGCTGTCCGCTCGCCGGGGCGGGGTGAAGGCCCGGCATGGTGCGGAGGTTTTTGATCTTGGCACAACGTGCTCCTGCGCAGGCAGGAGTCCAGTTCAGACCGCGGGACTGGGTTCCTGCCTGCGCAGGAACACGATGTTTTGTAGTACCCTGCCGGATCAGGGAGCGAACTCGACCCGATCCGGCAGCTGCCGTTTCAGCTCTTAGATCTTGCCGACCAGGTCGAGCGACGGGGCCAGCGTGGCTTCGCCTTCTTCCCACTTGGCAGGGCAGACTTCGCCGGGGTTGGCGGCGACATATTGCGCAGCCTTCACCTTGCGGAGCAGTTCGGTGGCGTTGCGGCCCACGCCTTCCGAGGTGATTTCCATGAACTGGATCACGCCTTCGGGATCGACCAGGAAGGTCGCGCGGTCGGCCAGGCCTACGCCCGGGCGCATCACGTCGAAATTGTTGGTGATCTGGCCCGACTGGTCGCCCAGCATGAAATAGTTGATCTTGCCGATCGCCGGCGAGGTGTCGTGCCAGGCCTTGTGGCTGAAATGCGTGTCGGTCGACACCGAGTAGACTTCGACGTTCAGCTTCTGGAGCGTGGGGTAAATGTCAGCCAGATCTTCCAGTTCCGTCGGGCAGACGAAGGTGAAGTCGGCGGGGTAGAAGAAGAAGACGGCCCATTTGCCCTTCACGTCGGCGTCGGTGACGTCGACGAACTTGCCCTGCTTATATGCGGTGGCGGTGAACGGCTTGATGGTCGTGTTGATAAGAGCCATGGGCTTTCCAGTTCCTTACAAGGGTTTGCTGTTTGCCCGGCCTAGCTAGGGAAGATGACGGTTCGAGGGAAATTGGTTTTCTTGTCTGCCCTGATTGAGAAAAGCGATCAATGTCCGTGTGATTGATCGACAGAGTCCTCTCTTGGTTTCTCAAGGACGTAATTCATCGCCTCCCCGATCAGGCCCAGCGCCTCTTCAATCGTGAAGGTGGACGAATCGAGGCACAGTTCCAGCCAGAGGCCGTCGATCATGGCGGTCAGGCCGATGGCGGCGATGCGGGCGGCCGGACGGGGGATTTGGGGCGCCGCTTCGCGCAGCAGCACCTCCATGCGCTCCCGCCCGCCGCCATAGGTTTCGGCGTGGGTGGCGGCGATTTCCGGGTTGGTCTTGACGAGGCTCCAAAAGGAAATCCACGTTGCCAGCAGGGCCGGGTCCAGCACCGGAGGCTGAAAGTTGGAGCGCAGATAGGCCCAGAGACGGGCCCGGGGGTCAGGGCCGGCATCCGCCACCGCGCGTTCCATCGCGGCGGCGACCTTTTCCCCGACATCGCGATAGGTGGCCAGGATCAGCGCGTCGACACCGTCGAAATAATGGGTGAGCAGGCCCGCCGACACGCCCGCATAAGCGCAGATCGCCCGGACGGAGGTGGCACCCACGCCCTTTTCCGCAAGGCAGCGTGCTGTTGCTTCGATCAGGGCCTGCCGCCGGACATCGGCGGATTCGCGAACAAATCGCGCCCTTTCGGGGCGACCCTCAACCTTTTGTTCCATCTCTCTTCCCCGCCCATGATCCTGCTCCCTGTCGGACCGGCTGGCAAGCGGTCCGTCCCCTTTCCAGGAAAATGGATCGAAGGCCCGCGTTCAGCGGTTTATTGGGTCAATTGCAAGGAGAAAGATGAATGACGCGTCTTGATCACAGCTGTGCACTTCTGCCGCTGACAGTGACGGGCGCGTCTGCCGGACAAGGGGCAGGAACCCGTTCGCCTGCCTGCGCATTGATGACGTCGGGTGGCGTGAAGACGAGGAGGATAATATGGCGGATTATCAGGAGCGTCCGGCGACGACCACGGTGATCGAAAAGCGTGGCGGCGGCGGCACTATGGTAGCCGTTCTCTTGCTGATCGTGGTGGTGGCGATTGCCGCTTTCTTCCTGATCAGCAGTCAAACGCGCAAGGACAGCGCAGTGGAAGGCGCCGCCACGCAGGTCGGGCAGGCGGCAGGTGACGTCGGCGACGCGGCCAAGGATGCGGCGGGCGCCGTGAAGGACCAGCAATAGGTCCAGGTTTCCATGTATGAGAAAAGGGCGCCCCGATCAGGGACGCCCTTTTTCCTTGGTCTGCCGATGTCGGCTTAGAGTCATGCCGGTTCAGATTGAACCGGAATGTCTGGCTATTCTTTGTCCTCCGTGATTGCCGAGCCGCCAGATGATGCCATCCGGCTCGAAATCACTCTAGTGGTCCGATTCTGACATTTGCATCCCTATCGGCCAAGTCGCGCGCAAATGTCAGAATCTTTTCGGACCACTAGCAACTTTATGATTCTAGTGGATTTTACGATTTTGACATTTGCTACCGTGCTATCCGGATGGCGGGACGCAAATGTCAAAATCAATCCACTAGCCGAAGCGCGTCAGCCTTCCACCTTGGCGTATTTCGGCGCGGCTTCGTTGAGGATGCGCAGGATTTTCTTGAGCGCGCTGGGCTCGTCCGTTTCTTCCATCGCCCCGAGTTCGCGGGCGAGGCGGCTGGAGGCGGCTTCGAAGATCTGCCGTTCGGAATAGCTCTGTTCGGGCTGATCGTCGGCACGGAACAGGTCCCGGGTCACTTCGGCGATCGACACCAGGTCGCCCGAATTGATCTTCGCTTCATATTCCTGGGCGCGGCGCGACCACATGGTGCGCTTCACCTTGGGCTTGCCCTTGAGCGTCTCGACCGCTTCCTCCAGCGTCTTGTTGGAGGACAGCTTGCGCATGCCCACGCCTTCGGCCTTGTTCGTGGGCACGCGGAGCGTCATGCGCTCCTTTTCGAAGCGCAGGACATAAAGCTCCAGCTCCATGCCCGCAATCTGCTCCTTCTGAAGCTCTATGACGCGGCCAACGCCATGCTTGGGGTAAACAACATAATCACCAACGTCAAAGGACAGCGCCTTGGCAGCCATTTGAAACCTTTCCATTATTCCGGGAGGAGCGGTGGCATTCGCGTTGCAGGTGCGAAAAGCTGCACGAGCCAGGGGAAGCGCGGCGCCACCATCAATACATCAGGCATTTGTCTCCGTAGCGGACGCGACCATGTCCACCTGTTGGCGCTTATTTAGCAGATTCGTAACAAAATTACCACCCCCGGACACAAAATCCGGGGATGGGCATGGAAATAAAACGCAATAGCTGGTTTTGGAGCGGGCGTCGCGCGTCGCTGCGGTGCGTCAGATCAGCTGCCGGAGATCAGCTTCCAGTGCCGGGTTCGGGCGAGAAGAACTGCTCCAGCTTGTTTTCCACGCCTTTCATGGCGTCGGCATCGGCGGGGGCGTCACCCTTCACGGTGATGTTCGGCCATTCCGCGGAGAATTTCGTGTTGAGTTCCAGCCATTTTTCGAGGCCATTCTCGGTATCGGGCAGGATCGCCTCGGCCGGGCATTCCGGCTCGCACACGCCGCAGTCGATGCATTCGTTCGGATTGATGACCAGCATATTCTCGCCCTCGTAGAAACAGTCCACGGGGCAAACCTCGACGCAATCCATATATTTGCAGCGGATGCAGTTATCGGTCACGACGTAGGTCATGGGTCAGCACTCTTGGCATAAGGACAATCGGCGCCCTGCTATGCGCGGTCGGCGCGAAGGTCAATGAGGATATTGTTGTGAAGCGGGTAGCGGGGGGTTGGTGGAGGCTGCTGTTCCATTTTTCCCCGTCATTCCCGCGAAGACGGGGATGGTCAGGCGCCGACGGTCAGTTCCTCGTAGCAGGACTGGGCTTCCGGGGCGGGGCCGCGCCTGCCCGGTAGCTGGACGATGCGGACCACGCGGACGCCGCTGGGGTGCGGGAAGGTGATGAGGTCGCCCGCCCGCACGGGAGAGTGCGAGCGGTCGATGCGGCGGCCGTTGAGGCGGATATGGCCGTCCTCCGCCATTTTCTGGGCGACCGATCGGCTCTTCGCGAGGCGCGCGAACCAGAGGAATTTGTCGATGCGCAGGCTTGGTCCGTGGACCGTCACCATGCCCGCGTCAGCCATTGCGGCCCAGCAGCTCGGCAAGGCCAGCAAAAGCGTGGTTGCCGGTGGGCGCAGGGCCGGACGAGGCGGCGGGGCGGGGTGCCCGGTCGCCGCGTGGTTTGCCCTGGGGCTTGCCGGACGATGGGGCGCCGCGCTTGTCGTTGCGGGGGTGCTGATGCTGAGGGCGGGGCTTCTGGCGGCCACGGAAGACCCAGTTGGGGCCGCCCTCGGCCGGGGCTTCCACGGCGCGGAAGCCCGCGAGGCGCATCAGTTGCAGGAAGGCTTCTTCCGACAGGCCGAGCGAGACGATCTGCGGGCTTTGCGCGGTGAAGGCTTCGTTCCTGGCGATGGCTTCATGCGCGGTGCGGGCCATGCGTTCGGCCATGTCGATGCGCAGCATCTGTTCGCCAAAGCCCCGGAAACCGGCGATGCGGGCGCCCATCTGTTCGGGCTTTTCGCCTGCCGGGATGATGGTGAGGCCGGGGACGGGCAGCGGCAGGCAGGGCTTGGCGATGCGCGCGGCGAGCAGCGCAGCGCGCCAGCGGGCCGAACCGGGCTTCAGCAGGCCGGGGTGGTAGATGTCCAGCACGCCGATATCGATGCCCGCGCGGCGCAGCAGATGGCGTTGATCCTTGTCGAGATGGCCGAGCGCCGAATCGAGGTCCGTGCGCGCGATCACGCCGCCTGCGTCAGCGAGCTGCGCGAAGACGGCGCGGACGACGGCGGGGACTTCGGCGTCCTGCGAACTGGCGACCATCTTGGTGAGCGGCAGGAGGTGCTTTTCCTTCTGCGCGTCGAACCAGGTCGTGAGGCGGGCGCTGATCTGCTTCTGCACATCCTGTCCCAGCGCCAGAAGCGCGCGATCCAGCCGGATTTCCGGGGTCAGCAGCGTGGCGCCACCATGCAGCGTGGCTACCGCATTGCCCTGCCAGCTGATGCCGGGCGCCTGTCCTGCCTCGTCCATGAGCGCGAAATCTGTATCGGGTGCGCCCAGTAATTCTTCAGCCTTCACTCGCAATATCCTTCCAAGGCGCCGTTCCGCGGCCGCCAGCAGCATCTTCCTGTCCTGATGCCGGGTAGCGGGATCGACCGAGAAACGAAATCCGTCAAGTCGCCCGATCGTCTCGCCATCGACGCAGACTGTCCCATCCGGCTCGATATCGACCGGCAGATTGGCCGCGCTCTGGCCGATATCCCTTAGCAGAACCGTGGTGCGGCGGTCCACGAAACGCTGCGTCAGCGCGGCGTGGAGCGCGTCGGAGAGCTTTTCCTCCAGCGCGCGGGTGCGCTCGGCCATTTCGGCGGGGTGGGCGAGCCAGTCGGCGCGATGGGCGATATAGGACCATGTGCGCGCGGCGGCGATCCGGCCCGAAAGCGTGTCGATATCGCCCTGCACCGAATCGAGTCGCGCGATTTGCTGGGCGAACCAGTCGCGGGGGATGTGGCCATGGCCCTCTGAAAGGAAGCGCCAGATGCGGCTGACGGTGCGGGCATGATGTTCCGCGCCCAGCTTCTGGAAATCGGGCAGGCCGCTGGCGGCCCAGAGGCGTTCGACCTGCTTCCCGCCCCTCGCGCGTTCGATCACGAGCGGGTCGTCGGCAAGGCGTTTGAGGACGGCCAGGTCGACCGCTTCGGGCGCGGCGCGCAGTTCCGGGCGCTCGGGCTTTTGCTCAAGGTCGAAGAGGAGATGGTCGAGCCGGTCGGTGCGCGGGGTGCCGTTGCGCCAGAAAAGCTGTTCGACCGGCGGGAAACGGTGGGCTTCGATTGCCTCGATTTCCTCCGGGGTGAAGGCGGCGTCGCCATCCTCATGGCCAAGGCTGCCGAAGGTGCCGTCCCGGTGGTGGCGACCGGCGCGGCCCGCGATCTGGGCCATTTCGCTGACGGTCAGGCGGCGGGAGCGGCGGCCATCGAACTTGCGCAGCGAGGCAAAGGCGACATGGGCGACGTCGAGGTTGAGGCCCATGCCGATCGCGTCGGTGGCGACCAGATAGTCGACCTCGCCATTCAGGAACATCTGCACCTGCGCGTTGCGGGTGCGGGGGGAAAGGGCGCCCATCACCACCGCCGCGCCGCCCCGGAAACGGCGGAGCATTTCGGCCACCGCATACACCTCCTCGGCCGAGAAGGCGACGACAGCGGAGCGCTTGGGCAGGCGGGAGAGCTTCTTCGCGCCGGCGTAGGAGAGGGTGGAGAAGCGGGGGCGGCCGATGATCTCGGCATCGGGGACGAGCGATTTCACCACGCGGCTGATGCTGGCCGAGCCGAGGATCATGGTTTCCTCCCGGCCACGCGCGCGGAGAAGGCGGTCGGTGAAGATATGGCCGCGTTCCGGGTCGGCGCCCAGTTGCGCTTCGTCCAGCGCGACGAAGGCATAGTCGCCCTCGACTGGCATGGATTCCGCTGTGCAGAGAAAATAGCGCGCACCCGGCGGGGCGATCTTTTCCTCGCCGGTGATGAGGGCGACCTGGTTGGCGCCCTTCATGCCGACCACCCGGTCATAGACCTCGCGTGCCAGCAGGCGCAGCGGAAATCCCATCATCCCGGAGGAGTGGCCGCACATGCGTTCGACCGCGAGGTGGGTCTTGCCGGTGTTGGTGGGGCCCAGAACGGCGGTAATGGGCGAGCGGGCAAATAGGGCCATGACCCCTGCTATGTCGGGGAAGCTGGAGGCCAGCACAAGGGGAAAGGGGTGGTAAATCCGCGGGGTGCCCCAAAATGGTCCGCCGATCCGCCAAGTGGCACGTCTGGCCGCAGAAAAAGGGTTAAAAAAGCCGCGTTTATTTGACTTTAACCCTGTGCTTTTACAGAATTGCGGATGAGCGCGCGGCGGGGGTCGTGGCGACATTTGCCCCGGGGGCCTTTTTACCGTGTTTCATGGCAGTCAGATCAACGCCCAACAGGGAGGCGCCTCTGCGTCCTTGTGGCTGACTGACTCCCTCCGCAATCCGGTGCCTGCCGACGATCGGCGCGGCTGGCGCGAGAGGCTGCGCGACTGGGCCGAGGATGTCGAGCTTGTCCCCGACCTTGGCCAGCGGGTGGGAAGTTTCACCTGGTTCCGGGGACTTGCGACCTGTTTCGGGCTGTGCGCGGCGGCGCTTTATCTGTCGCCCGGCTTCCATGCCCTGCCGGGCGAGCCGCAGCCTTTGATGACGTCCAGACAGTTTGACGAAGTGCGCAGCCAGATGATCACGCCCCTGGCGCTGGGCGCGGATAGCGGGCGGCGCATGGGACCGACCGATGCCGTGCAGCCGCTGCGCGAGACGCCGGAGCGGCCGCAGATCGAGCTGCGGGCGCAGATCGGGGGAAGCGATTCGCTGGGGAGCGCGCTGACGCGGGCCGGGGTGAGCGGTGGCGATGTGGCGACGGTGACCAGTCTGGTGGCCGGGGATATTCATGCCGGGCTGAAGCCGGGGACGCCGCTGGATATCGTGCTGGGACGGCGGGCGAGCCGGGATATGCCGCGGCCGCTGGACAAGCTGGCCTTCCGGGCGCGGCTGGACCTGGGACTGGAGGTTTCGCGGGCTGGCGGGGTGTTGCAGGTGCAGCGGACCGCGATCCATGTCGATGATACGCCGCTGCGCATACAGGGCGTGGTGGGCGAGAGCCTCTATCATTCGGCGCGGGCCGCGGGGGCGCCGCCCAAGGCGATCCAGACCTTCCTGAGGGTGGTGGCGCAGCAGATCGATCTGGGGTCGATCCTGGCGGGCGATCGCTATGACATCATCACCGAATATCATCGGGCCGATACCGGCGATGTCGAGGTGGGCGACCTGCTGTTCGCGGGGCTGCATCGGGCCAGCGGGCGCGGGATCGACATGCTGAAGTGGAACAGCGACGGGCGGACCCAGTGGTTCGAGGCGTCGGGCGTGGGCCAGCGGCGCGGCGTGCTGTCGGCGCCGGTGGCGGGGCGCATGTCGTCCGGCTTCGGCATGCGGCGGCATCCGATCCTGGGGTATACCCGGATGCATGCCGGGATCGACTTTGCGGCGCCCTATGGTTCGCCGATCTATGCGGCGACCGATGGCGTGGTGTCCTATGCCGGGCGGCATGGCGGGCACGGCAATTATGTGCGGCTGGAGCATGGCCATGGCCTTGCCACCGGCTATGCGCATATGAGCCGGATCGCGGCGGCGCCGGGGCAGCGGGTGCGGCAGGGGCAGGTGATCGGCTATGTCGGTTCTTCGGGACTGTCGACCGGGCCACATTTGCATTATGAACTGTACCGCAATGGGCAGACGGTCAATCCGCTGTCGGTGAAGTTCACCACCACATCGCAGCTCGCCGGCCGCGAACTGGCGGCGTTCCGGGCCCGGTTGATGCAGTTGAAGAGCCTGCAAGCCGGCCTGCCGGTGCAGGTGGCGCAGAAGAGCGTGGCGCCGGCGGTT
Source organism: Sphingobium sp. (assembly GCF_032153725.1). Classification (GTDB taxonomy): domain Bacteria; phylum Pseudomonadota; class Alphaproteobacteria; order Sphingomonadales; family Sphingomonadaceae; genus Sphingobium. Next base: position 55,851 of record NZ_JALDYQ010000021.1, read on the forward strand.
TCGGGGAAATAGCTTTTCGGTGGACGTTCCGTTCGCTAACGGGCGGGGATGACCGCACCGGCTTCCAACATCACCGCAATTTTGCTGGCCGGGGCGCGCCCTGTTCCTGATCCGCTGGCGGTGGCCGCGGGCGTGGCGGTAAAGCCCCTGGTGCCGGTGGCGGGGCAGCCGATGATCAACCATCCGGCGCGGGCCTTGCTGGCGCATCCGGCGATCGGGCGGGTGGTGGTGCTGACGCAGGCGCCGGACCTATATGCCGCCGATCCGGCGACGGCCTGGCTGGCCGGGCACCCCAAGGTGCGGTTCGAGAAGAGTGGGGGCGGGATTGCCTCTTCGCTGATGGCTTTTCTGGATCGCGGGGCGTTTCCCTTTCCCCTGCTGATGACCACGGCGGATCATGTGCTGCTGGACGGTGCGATGCTGGACCAGATGGTGCGGGAGGCTGCGGGCGCCGACATTGCCGTGGCGATGGTGGAGCGGGCGACCTTGCTGGCGCGCTATCCGGGGTCGCGGCGAACCTGGCTCAAATTTCGCGACGGCTGGTGGTCGGGGGCCAATATCTTCTGGTTCGGCAGCGCGCGGGCGCGGCCGGTGATCGCGCTTTGGCAGGAAGTCGAGCAGGACCGGAAGAAGGGGTGGAAGATTCTCTCCGCATTCGGACCACTGGCTTTGCTGGGCGCGGTGCTGCGGATTTCGACGCTGCGGGGCGGGATGGCGCGGGTGGGACGGCGCTTCAGCCTTTCCGCCCGACTGGTGGCGATGGATCAGGCGGAAGCCTGTATCGACGCCGACAAGCCGGACGACGTGGCGTTGATCGAGAAAATCCTGGCTCAGTAGCCGTCGAGCCCCTCCAATGCCGTGAATCGCTGCGACCAGAGCGCGCCATAGACGGCCATCCACTGGACCACCGGGGCAAGGCCCTTGGCGCGGGCGGTGTAATAGGTTTCGCGGCCGGCCCGGCGGGCCGTCACGAGGCTGGCGCGTTTCAGCTTGCCGAGATGGCGGGACACCATGGGTTGGGATACGCCGGAAATGGCGGTGAGGGCGTGGACGTTCTGTTCGCCTTCGCGCACCAGATATTCAAGGAGCGCGCGCCGGGTCCCGTCGGACAGGGCCTTGAAAAGTTCGTCGCAGGAGGCGGACCGATCCCCCTTCAAAATATGTTCTGTCATGGCAATGGCATAACCAAATGGTTATGCTTTGGTCAAGCGAGGGGGTGTTTTTCTCCTTCGAAACGGCGTTAACCAAAAAAACTTTTCGGGCCTTTTTCGTTGAGTCTTTTGCGTCACACTAGCCGATCTTGAGTCTTTCGAGTCGCGTTTGACTCAATATCTAGTGGCTACCCGGTTCGTTCCACCCCGCATTAACCTTTATGTGAGGCATGAACCCTAAGCCGCTGATCTTGACGGCGGACTCCCAAGGACTCATCGCTGGGCCTCAGAACCGAACGGGGGTCAACTAATGGGTGTCATGGAACGCGTCGCGCCGCGGCGGAAAAAGGCGGTTGCTCGGCAAGAGATCGAGGCCGATCGCCTGCTGCGCGGCGACTGTATCGCGGAAATGGCGAAGCTGCCCGACGCCTGCATCGACATGATCTTTGCCGATCCGCCCTATAATCTTCAGCTGGGCGGCGATCTGTTCCGGCCGGAGGGCGGCCGCGTCGATGCGGTCGACAATGACTGGGACAAGTTCGACACGCTGGGGTCCTATGACCGCTTCACCAAGGCGTGGCTGCGCGAGGCGCGCCGTATCCTGAAGCCCAATGGCTCGATCTGGGTGATCGGCAGCTATCACAATATCTTCCGCGTCGGCACGGCCTTGCAGGACGAGGGCTTCTGGATCCTCAACGACATCATCTGGCGCAAGTCCAACCCCATGCCCAATTTCAAGGGCACCCGCTTCACCAATGCGCATGAGACGCTGATCTGGGCGAGTCAGGGCGAAGATGCAAAATATACGTTCAATTACAAGGCGATGAAGACGCTGAATGACGAGTTGCAGATGCGCTCCGACTGGGTGCTGCCGATCTGCGGCGGGCAGGAGCGGCTGAAGCGCAACGGCACCAAGGCGCATCCGACACAGAAGCCCGAAGCCTTGCTCTATCGCGTGATGCTGGCCTGCACCAAGCCGGGCGATGTGGTGCTCGATCCCTTTTTCGGGACCGGGACAACCGGTGCCGTCGCCAAGCGCCTGGGCCGCAAGTGGATCGGCATCGAACGCGAGGACGACTATATCGAGGTGGCGCTGGAGCGGATCGAGGCGGCGCTGCCGCTGGACGAAAGCTCGCTCACCATCATGCAGACGGCGCGGCAGCAGCCCAAGGTGGCCTTCGGCACGCTGGTCGAGACGGGCTATTTGCAGCCGGGATCGGTGTTGACGGACGCGAAGCGCCGCTGGCAGGCGGTGGTGCGGGCGGATGGCTCGCTCGCCGTCGGGGCGGACAGCGGATCGATCCACAAGATGGGGGCGACGTTGCAGGGCGCGCCGAGCTGTAATGGTTGGACTTTCTGGCATCATGAGGCCGATGGCGGATTGAAGCCGATCGACACGCTGCGGCAGACCTATTTGCTGGCGAACGAGCCTTAGGAGAAATCTTGCATTCATGTGGGCCGTGTTCCTGCGCAGGCAGGAATCCAGTTCGGGCCTTTGTTGATGCGCGCAGCCTGGGAACTGGACTCCTGCCTTCGCAGGAGTACGTCATCGCGCTAAGGGAAGGCGCAATCGATCCGAAGGATATGTGATGCTTTCCCAAATCCCCGCCGATGCCCGGCTCTACCTGCGCCCCACATGGTTCGTGCCTTCGCCCGTCGGTTTGCCGGATGGGTCGGCGGCGCGGATGGCCAATGGGTTGCTGTGGTTTCAGGGTTATGAGCTGACCGCGCTCAAGGGCCGGGAGCGGGTGGCGCGGGTGACGCTGCCGGTGGCGGGCTTTGACGATGCGGTGGCGGCGTTGCCCGATGCGCTGGCGGAACGGGCGCTGCGTCTCGCCGTCAATATCTCCGCGCCGCGTCAGCCGCTGGCCCTGGGCGAGCGGACCATCCGTTTCGACGCGCCGCAGGTGATGGCGATCCTCAACATCACGCCGGACAGCTTTTCCGACGGCGGCAGGCATATGGACGATCCGCAGGCGGCGGCCGATGCGGGTTTCGCCATGGCGGCGGCGGGGGCGGCGCTGATTGATGTGGGCGGCGAATCCACCCGGCCCAGGGCGCCGCGCCTGTGGGAAGGAGATGAAATCGCCCGCGTCGTGCCGGTGATCGAACGCCTCGCGGCGGCGGCTATTCCCCTGTCGATCGATACCCGTAAGGCGGCGGTGATGGAGGCGGCGCTTGGTGCTGGTGCGCATGTGGTGAATGACGTGAGCGCGCTGCTGCATGATCCGCGCGCGATGGAGGTCGTGGTCGCGGCGGGCTGTCCCGTCATTCTGATGCACGCGCCGTCGGCCGGCGACGATCCACATGATTTGTCCGCTCTTGGCCAGGGCGGCTATGGCGATGTCGTGGCCGATGTGTTCGACATGCTGGAGGCGCGGGTGGAGGCTTGTCTGGCCGCCGGTATCCCGCGCGGTAAGATCATGGTCGATCCGGGGTTGGGCTTTGGCAAGTCGCTGGCCGATAATCTGGCGCTGGTGAACGGGCTGGCGGTTTTTCAGGGACTGGGCGTGCCGCTGTTGTTTGCCGGGAGCCGGAAACGGTTGATCGGCGCGCTGTCGAACGAGGCGCCGGCGGCGGAACGGCTGGGCGGGTCCGTGGGGCTGGTTTTCCGGGCCGCCGAATTGGGCGCGCAGATGGTGCGGGTGCATGACGTCAGGGAAAGCGTGCAGGCGCTGCATCTGTGGCGTGGGTTGGCGGATGCGGGATTGAGCGTGGCTTGAGGGGATATGGCCGGGTTTGGCCACGTGTCGCTGTTCCCCATGTCGGTGGATTTCCCTGTCCTACACTGCCCTGCACGGGCTATGCCGAACCCGGCTCTTTGACCTGTAGGAAAAACATCAAAAATGCCGCGTCCCGCTATATGCGTCGTGTAACCTGTGTAACCCGGATTCTGTTCTTCGAAGGCTGATCGTCGCTTATGGACTTGCCTGCGATCCTTGCTGAAATCGTTGCTCAAGCTGCGACCCGGGAAGATCGCGGCACCGTGGCGAGCTACATTCCGGAACTGGCCGGGATCGACCCCAGCCAGTTCGGCATCGCGATCGCCACAGCCGATGGCCGCCTGATCGAGGGCGGCGATTCCGAAACCGGTTTCTCGATCCAGTCGATCTCGAAGGTTTTCGCCCTGACGCTCGCGCTCGGCAAGGTCGGGGACCAGCTTTGGGAAAGGGTAGGACGGGAACCCTCCGGCAATGCCTTCAATTCCATTGTCCAGCTGGAGCAGGAACAGGGCATTCCCCGAAACCCCTTCATCAATGCGGGCGCGATCGTCGTCGCGGACGTCAATCTGGGTGGTCACCAACCCCGCGTCGCCATTGGTGAAATGCTCCGCTTTGTCCGTTATCTTGCCAGTGACGACAGCATCGCCATCAACGAAACCGTCGCCGCCTCCGAAACCGCGACCGGCTTCCGCAACATGGCTCTGGCCAATTATATGCGCGCCTTCGGCAATATCCGCCATTCCGCGGATCTGGTGCTCGGCACCTATTTCCACCAATGCGCGATCGAAATGAGCTGCCGCCAACTCGCTCTGGCTGGCCGCTATCTGATGCTCGACGGCCAACATCCCGAGGGTGGCCGTGTCGTCTCGCCCAGCCGGGCCAAGCGCATCAACGCCCTGATGCTGACCTGCGGCCATTATGACGCTTCGGGCGATTTCGCTTTCCGCGTCGGCATTCCAGGGAAATCGGGGGTAGGCGGCGGCATTCTCGCGATCGTCCCCGGCCGGGCCTCCATTGCCGTATGGTCCCCCGGCCTCAACGAGAATGGCAACAGCCAACTCGGCACGCTGGCTCTGGAAGAACTGGCCCGCCGCACCGGCTGGTCGGTTTTCAGTCCGTCGCAGGATGACGCTTAAGGCACTTCATCCGGCCGCAACCGCCGCAGCTTCGGCGCTGTTTCCAACTGCGCCGCATCCTTGATGTCCATCCGCAGATCCTCGCGGGTTTGATGGATGGAGGCGATCACCGGCCCCATCGCCACGCCCAGATCGACCAGCGCCGTTTCGGCCAGTTGAAGCGAGCTTTCCAGCGTTTCCGGAACCGCATCGCTCGCACCCGCCCGATAGAGCTGCGCCGCATGATCGGTGTCCCGCGCTCGCGCAATGATCGGCAAATCCGGCACCCAACCCCGGACGCGTTTCGTAACCCGAACGGACAGAACGGGATCATCCATCGTCAATATCAACGCTCGGGCATGTCCCAAACGCAGTTTGTCCAGCATTTCGGTTCGCGAAACATCGCCGAACAGGATCGGATATCCCCCGCGCCGCGCCTCCGCCACGACATCGGGATCGGATTCCACGGCGATGAAGCGCTGTTTGTGGACGGTCAGCAGATCGCAAACCATGCGCCCAACCCGCCCGAAGCCGATCACGACCGCAGCCGCTTCAGCCTGATCTTCGCTGACCTCCGCCGCTTCTTCGCCCAGCGCCATTTCCAGCCGCCGGGCAATATCATGTCCCAGGCGCGCCAGTAGCGGGGTGATGGTAAGCCCGATTGCCGTCACGATCTGCCAGAATGCGGCGGTAGACGGCAATATCAACTGCGCGGCCGCCGCAGCGGAAAGCACGATGAGGGTGGTTTCCGACGGGCTGGACATCAATACGCCGACTTCCAGCGCAACGCCTTTTCGGGCGCCAGAAAGGTGCAGCAACGCCGCAGTCACCAGGATTTTGGCGAGCACCACCCCGACCACCGCCAGAATGAGATTAGGCCAGTTGGCAAGGATGACGCGTACATCCAGACCCATGCCGACCGTGATGAGAAAGACACCCAGCGCCAGCCCCTTGAATGGCGCGGTCATGACCTCGACCTCGCCATGATAATCGGTTTCGGCAATCAGCAACCCGGCCAGCAGCGCGCCGACGATCGGCGACAAGCCGGCTATGGACGTCGCCATGCTGGAAACGATGACGACCAGCAGGCTGGCGGCCAGGAACACTTCCGGGCTCTTGGTCCGCGCGGCCTGACTGAAAATATGCGGCAGGCAGATGCGGCCAAGGACCAGCATGATGGCGATGGTGATGCCGCTTTTGAGCAGAGTGTCGGCCAGTTCGTTCCACGGACCGTCCGGACTCGCCGCGACCGATGGCGCCAGTGCGCCCAGCATGAAGATGATGGGGACGAGCGCCAGATCCTCGAACAGGAGCATGGAAAAGGCTGCGCGCCCCACGGCGCTTTGCGTGCCCACCATCGGCAGAACGACCGCCGTGGAAGACAGCGCCAAGGCCAGTCCCAGACCGAATGCGCCGGCTGGCGCTTGCCCCAGAAAATAAAGGCCAAGTGCAATGAGAGTGCCGCCACCAATTAATTCTGCCGCACCCACCCCGAATACTTGCGTTCGCATTGTCCAAAGGCGACGAAAACTCAGTTCCAGTCCAATGGAGAAAAGAAGTAATATAACGCCAAGCTCGGCGAAGGGTTCTATCGCTGCTCTATTGGAAATGGTGACATGATAAAGCCAGGGATATTGGCTGACCAATGCGCCTAGCCCTGAAGGGCCGACCGCCAGCCCGACCAGAATGAAGCCGATGACAGGGCTGATACGAAAACGGGCGAACCCTGGAATGACAAGCCCCGCCGCTCCCAGGATGACAAGGGAATCGCTGAAGCTTTGGGGGTTGATCGCGCCGGCCATGGCCAATCATCGCGACAAATGCGCAGGATATCCAGCAATAAAGCGCGCTGGTGCGGACGGCGGGACTTGAACCCGCATTCCCAGGGGGAGGCGGATTTTAAGTCCGCTGCGTCTACCGATTTCGCCACGTCCGCTTGAGGCCGTTACCCCTGAAGGCTAACGGCGCACAGGTCAAGGATGTGCTTGAATCAGACGGCAGCTTTGCTGTTCAACCGTTCCCGCATTTCCTTTCCGGGCTTGAAATAGGGAACCCGTTTGGCATCCACGGGAACCTGCTCACCGGTTCGCGGATTGCGGCCAGTACGCGCGTCGCGCGCCCGTGTCGTAAACGCGCCAAAGCCACGGAGTTCCACTCGCCCACCCGTTGAAAGGCGGTCGACTATTTCCTTGAAGAAAAGATCTACGATCCTTTCCACTTCCTGGAGGTTGAGGTTTGGATTTTCCTCAGCCAATTTCTGTATCAGTTCCGAGCGTATCATTGGTCCTCCAGACTCCCCCTTCTGGTTCCCATTTAATTTATAATGAATCCCAAAGCTTCTGACAATCAGCCAATATCGGTAGGTCATTCTCATTTTGGGAATAGAAAAAGCCCGCCGGAGCTAAGTTCCGACGGGCTCTATTACTTAAGTTAGATATCGAAGGAGATCAGCCTTCGCTCTTCGCCTTCAAGGCTTCGCCCAGGATGTCACCCAGCGACGCGCCGCTGTCGGACGAGCCATACTGAGCCACAGCCTGCTTCTCTTCAGCGATCTGCATCGCCTTGACGGAGAAGGTCGGCTTCTTGGCGCGGTCGAAACCGGTGACCATGGCGTCGAACTTCTGACCGACCTGGAAGCGTTCCGGACGCTGCTCGTCGCGGTCGCGGCCAAGGTCGCTGCGCTTGATGAAGCCAGCGGCGCCGTCTTCGCCAGCCTGGACTTCCAGGCCACCGTCGCGCACTTCCAGAACCGTCACGGTGACGATCGCGTTCTTGTTGAGGCCGGCAGCCGCAGCAGCCGTGCCGCCAGCGGCCGGGCCGCCACGCTCAAGCTGCTTCATGCCGAGGCTGATGCGCTCCTTCTCGACGTCGATGTCGAGAACGACGGCCTGAACCGTCTCGCCCTTGCGGTGCAGCGCCAGCGCGTCTTCGCCCGAAATGCCCCAAGCGATGTCCGACATGTGGACCATGCCGTCGACGTCGCCGTCCAGGCCGATGAACAGGCCGAATTCGGTCGCGTTCTTGACTTCGCCCTCGACCGTCGAACCGATCGGGTGACGTTCGGCAAAGCTGTCCCAGGGGTTGTTCTGGGCCTGCTTGAGGCCGAGCGAGATGCGGCGCTTCTCGGGATCGACCTCGAGAACCAGGACTTCCACTTCCTGGCTCGTCGAAACGATCTTGCCGGGGTGGACGTTCTTCTTGGTCCAGGACATTTCCGAAACGTGGACCAGGCCTTCGATGCCCGCTTCGAGCTCCACGAACGCACCATATTCGGTGATGTTCGTGACGCGGCCCGACAGCTTCGCGCCGACCGGATATTTAGCGGCGGCGCCTTCCCACGGATCGCTTTCCAGCTGCTTCATGCCAAGGCTGATGCGCTGGGTGTCGCGGTTGATGCGGATGATCTGAACGCGGACGGTGTCGCCGATGTTGATCATCTCGTTCGGGTGGTTGATGCGCTTGTAGCTGAGGTCGGTGACGTGCAGCAGGCCGTCGATGCCGCCCAGGTCAACGAACGCACCATAGTCGGTGATGTTCTTGACCACGCCTTCGATGATCTGACCTTCGGCCAGCGTCTGGATGAGGCCCGAGCGCTGTTCGGCGCGGGTTTCTTCCAGAATGGCGCGACGCGACACGACGATGTTGCCGCGGCGGCGATCCATCTTGAGGATCTGGAAGGGCTGCGGCAGGTCCATGAGCGGGCCGACGTCGCGTACGGGGCGGATATCGACCTGCGAACCCGGAAGGAATGCCACGGCGCCGCCGAGGTCGACGGTGAAGCCGCCCTTGACGCGGCCGAAGATGACGCCTTCGACGCGCGCGCTTTCGGTGAATTCGGATTCGAGCTTGTCCCAGGCGGCTTCGCGGCGAGCGCGGTCGCGCGACAGCATGGCTTCGCCATGGGCGTTTTCGACGCGGTCGACATAGACTTCGACTTCGTCACCGACCTTCAGGTCAGCCTTCTGGCCCGGCGCAGCGAATTCGCGCAGCGGCACGCGGCCTTCCGACTTCAGGCCGACGTCGATCAGCGCCATGTCGTTTTCGATGCCGGTAACGGTGCCCTTGACGACGCGGCCTTCGAAGCCGCCGTCCTCGCCACCGAGGGAATCATTGAGAAGCGCGGCGAAATCGTCGCGCGAGGGGAATGCCGTAGAGGCCATGGTAGTTTCCTTCACTCGTCATTGCTGGCCTACCGGTTGTGTCCGGTGGTCTTTGAGGCCAAACAGTCCGCACGGCCGGATTGCCGCGTGAACATCCGTTCGGCCATGATGCGTGAGACACCCGCAGATAAACGAAAAGGGCGCATGGGAATCCCAAGCGCCGTCATCGCGTCAGGCTTTGCGCCGACGTTCCAACTGGGCGTCCACCAGCGCAATGGCCTGCTGGACGGCGGCGTCTATAGTCAAATTACTGGTGTCGAGCAAGTCCACTCCATCGGCCATGCGCAGCGGGGCATGGTCACGGCTCATGTCGCGGGTGTCGCGGGCCTGAATGTCCGCGATCAGGCTGTCCATGTCGGGGTGGCCGCCATGGGAAAGCGCGTCGTCATAGCGGCGCTGGGCGCGAACATGGACGCTGGCGGTGACGAAGATCTTGGCGTTCGCGTCGGGAGCTATGACGGTCGCGATGTCGCGACCGTCGAGGATGGCGCCGCCGGGCTTGGTGGCGAAGTCGCGCTGGCGCTTCACCAGCGCCTGCCGGACACTCTGGTGGATCGAGACGCGGGAGGCGAGGGAGCCTACGGCCTCGCTGCGGAGCGCCGGGTCGGTGAGAACGGCGTCTTCGAAATCGCAGGCGGCGAGGGCATCGGTTTCATGGTCCGGGTCGCCCCCGGCCTTCAGGACGGCGAGGCCGACCGCACGATAGAGCAGGCCGGTGTCGAGGACGGGCAGACCGTAGTGGCGGCCCAAGGCCTTGGCGATCGTGCCCTTGCCCGATGCGGCTGGGCCGTCGACGGCGATGATCATGATGCTTTGCCTTTCCGCAGTGCCTTGGCGAGGCCGATGAGGGCGATGAAGGCCCAGACGATTTCCAGCGCCATCGACGCAACGTTGAAATGGACCGTCAGCGAATAGATCAACAGCAGCGCGCCGACCAGATTCAGCAGATTGAAGAAGGTGAAGTTCAGCATCTTCGTCATGTTGCTATAGGCATAGGCGATGACCATCAGACCGCTGCCGATCAGACCTATGATATTGGCGAGGTCGAAATTCATGCCATTGCGCCGAGGGCTTGCAACAGGCCGGTGAAGCCGGGGAAGCTGGTCGCGACCGGGCGCATGTCGTCGATGGTGACGCCTTTCTTCGACACGAGGCCCGCGACCGCGAAGCTCATGGCGATGCGGTGGTCGAGCCTGGTGGCGATCGGGCCGCCGCCGGGGAGGAGGGCTCCGCCGCTGCCCTCTATGACGATGCCGTCCTCCAGTTCCTCGACGGTGACCCCGATGGCGCGCAGGCCGGTCGCCATGGTGGCGATGCGGTCCGATTCCTTGACGCGCAGTTCCTCAAGACCGCGGAAGGTGCTGCGCCCTTCGGCGAAAGCGGCGGCGATGAAGGCGACGGGATATTCATCGATCATCGAAGCCGCGCGGGCGGGATCGGGTTCCACGCCCTTCAATGCCGAGGCGGTGATGACGAGGTCGCCCACCGGCTCGCCGCCGACTTCGCGGGGGTTTTCGATGACGATATCGCCACCCATTTCGCGCAGAAGGTCGATGAGGCCGGCACGGGTTGCGTTGAGGCCGGCATTGGCGATGGTAACCTTCGAGCCGGGGACCAGCAGCGCGGCAACCATCGGGAAGGCAGCGGAGGAGGGGTCGCCGGGGACGGTGATCGACTGCGGGCGGAGTTCGGCTTCGCCCTTCAGGGTGATGATGCGGGTGCCGTCGGCTTCGACCTCTACGTTCAGGTCTGCGCCGAAGCCCTAGAGCATGCGTTCGCTATGATCGCGGGTCGGGATCGGCTCGACGATGCGGGTGATGCCGGGGGTGTTGAGGCCCGCGAGCAGGATCGCGGATTTCACCTGCGCCGAGGCGACGGGGAGGCGATAGTCGAGCGGCACCGCCGGGCAGGCGCCGCGCATGGTGAGGGGCAGGCGGTCACCCGGGCTGGTGGTGAAGCTGGCGCCCATGCGGGACAGCGGTTCGGTGACGCGGGCCATGGGGCGCTTGCTCAAGCTTGCGTCGCCCACGAAGGTCGCGGTGATAGCGTGGCTGGCGACCAGACCCATGAGCAAGCGGGTCGAGGTGCCGCTATTGCCCATGTCGAGCGCGCTTTCGGGCTGGAGCAGGCCGCCGACTCCGACGCCGTGAATATGCCAGATGCCGTCGGCGTCGCGCTGAATGTCCGCCCCCATCGCCCGCATCGCGGCTGCGGTGGAAAGGACATCCTCCCCCTCCAGCAGCCCTTCGACCCGGCTTTCGCCCACGGCCAGGGCGGAGAGCATCAGCGAGCGGTGCGAAATGCTCTTGTCGCCAGGCACGGTGATCGAGCCGGAAAGCGGCGGAGCAGCATGGAAAGTCATGGGGGTCGGCTGGTTGGAAGAAGCGGTCACGGGTCAATCCGTCTGCAAAACTTGAAAAAATGCGCCCGGCTTTTGACAGCGCGGTTTCGCTATGGCAAGGCGCCGTCTCTTCGCGGGCGACCCTGTCGTGCCGCGTAATATCTATTTTGAGCACTCGCAAGAAGGACAAGGCCGGACATGGTCAAGGCTGAATGGGGCACGAAGCGTACCTGCCCGAAATGCGCCACGCGCTTCTACGACCTGGGCAAGGATGACCCGGTCACCTGCATCAACTGCGCAACCGCCTGGGAACCCGAGCCTGTGCTGAAGTCGAAGCAGCCGCTGCCCTATGAGGAAGCGCCCAAGAAGGTCATCGAAACCGCCGATGGCGAGCGCGAGACGGCGGACGACGATCTGGACCTGGATCTGGACGTGGATGATGACGGCGATTCGCCCGATAATGACGTCGATCTGGGCGGTGACGACGACCTGGGCGTCGACGCTGGCGGCGATGATGACGGCGACGACAATTAATTGAATTTTGTGCTTGCCAAGGAGTTCGCCGCCACCTAATGGCAGCGACCTCGCAAGGCGCCGGACCCAAACGGCGCCACGCTGGAACGGGGCCTTAGCTCAGCTGGGAGAGCGCCTGCATGGCATGCAGGAGGTCAGCGG
>NZ_JALDYQ010000146.1:0-3560 GCF_032153725.1 Sphingobium sp.
GCCCCGGCGTGATTGCAACCGCTGCCCCGATTGCGGGTTCGATCCTTTGGTATAAGCTGGTGCTTTGCCGTCGGGACAGTGGAAGGCGCAGAAATGACCATCGACCTTGCCGATTATGAAAAGGGCGTGAAGCTCAAGGGCGATTATGAGGCGAAGCTGGCGGCATTGCAGGAACGGCTCGCCAAGATTCAGGTCGCGCATGTCATCCATGACCGGCGCAGCGTCATCCTGTTGGAAGGATGGGATGCGGCGGGCAAGGGCGGCATTATCAAGCGCGCGACCGCCGACTGGGACCCGCGCTATTACAAGGTCCACCCGATCTCCGCCCCCAATGAGGAGGAGCGCGACCGCCATTTCCTCTGGCGTTTCTGGACGCGCCTGCCTGCCGGGCGGAACATCGCGATCTTCGACCGCAGCTGGTATGGCCGGGTGCTGGTCGAACGGGTCGAGGGTTTCTGTTCCAAGGGCGAGTGGAAGCGCGCCTATGAGGAGATCAACGCCTTCGAAAAGCAGCAGGTCGACGCCGGGACCAACATCATCAAGCTGTTTGTCCATATCACGCAGGAGGTGCAGGACGAACAGCTTGCCCAGCGGCTGGACACGCCCTGGAAGCGCTGGAAGACGGGGGCGGACGATTATCGCAACCGGTCGCGGCGGGCGGATTATCTCGACGCCATGCACGACATGTTCCGCAAGACCGATACGAAAGCGGCGCCCTGGCACGTGATCGACAATAATCACCGCCGGGCCGGGCGGATCGCGGCGCTCAGCACGGTCGCCAAGCGGCTGGAAAAGCTGGTGCCGATGGATTTTCCGGAGGCTGACCCCGAAGTGGTGAAGCTGGCCGCCAAAGCCTATGGGTACAAGAAAATATCGTGAAAACAGCATGTTGTAACAAAACTGTCATCAAATTCTAACGCCGTGTTTACCATTGCTGGCCTAATCGGCGTCTATGCACGCGTTACAGATGTTCGATCAGTCTTCGCTGGAACCGTTCCTCTCCCAGGGGACCGGCCTGACCCTTGTGGCGCGCAGTCCGGCGATCCGGCTGGGGCGGCCGCTGAGCGAGGCGGTCGATTATTTTCAGCATGATCCCGCGCTACGGCTATTGCCCGTGCTGGATGCTGCGGACCAGCCTGTCGGGGCCATTTACGAGCGCGACATGCGGCGTATCCTGTTCAACCCGTTTGGCCATGCGTTGCTGCGCAATCCCAGTTTCGGCGGACGGCTGGACGATCATGTCCGGCCTTGCGCCTGCGTGGACCGACGCACCAGCATCGAGGCGCTGATCGACCGCTTTGCCGCGCAGGGGCGGGGCTGCGAGGGGCTGATCGTGATCGACGGCGGGCGCTATGCCGGGGTGGCGGGCGGACAATTGCTGCTGAAGCTCGCCGCGGAGCGCGACGCGCGGGTCGCGCTGGCGCGGGTCGAACGTCTGGAGAAGGTCACGCGGGACAGCGCGACCTTCCGGGGCGATGTCGAGACGCTGATCGCCGACCTGGTCGGCATGGCTGACATGCTCTCCCGGCTGGCGGAGGATGTGGCGGAGCGGTCGGCGCACAACGGTCATGCCTCGGCGGGCATGGCGGTGGCGACCGCGCAGACAGCGGACAATCTGTCGGCCATCGCGGCTTCCGGGCGGGAATTAGGGCTGCTCTTCCAGTCGATGGAGGAAGAGGCGCGCGAGGCGGGCGTCGCCATCCGCGCGGCGGTCGACCAGGCGCAGGCGGGCGCGGCGCAGACCCGGACGCTGAGCGCGCAGGCTGATGGGATCGGTGAAGTGACGGCGCTGATCGATGCCATCGCGCGGGCGACGGCGACACTGGCGCTCAATGCCGGGATCGAGGCCGCGCGCGCTGGGGAGGCGGGGCAGGGCTTTGCCGTGGTCGCGCGGGAAGTGAAGTCGCTTGCCGGGCAGACGCGCGAGGCAGCGGCGGAAATCGCCCGACGGATCGATCATATCCGGACCACCGTGGGTCATGTCGCGCAGGGGCATGCGCATATGGATGCGGCGATCGCGACGGCGGACCGGGTGTCGGCTTCCGTGTTTCGGGCGGTGGCGCGGCATGGCGCCTTCAGCCGGGCGATTGCGCGCAGCGTGGAGGAGGCGGGCCAGTCCAGCGATCATATCCGCGCCAGCGCCAGCCGGATCAGCGACAATGCCGATGTCGCCGTCGACGGGGCAAAGGCGATGCGCAACGCGGCGGGCCGGTTGGCGGAAGAGGCCCGCCGGCTGGATGACCGCGCCAGTGCCTTCATTCGGGCGATTCAGGCGGCCTAAGAGCATCGTGCGCAAAAGTGGGAACCGGTTTTGCGCTTAAAACGATGCGACAACAAAGAATTAGAGCGCGCGGCCTGCGTCTGATTTAACGCAGCGCGCTCTAGTGAGACCTGTGCGCGGGTGGGTGTAGAGCGCTGAAACGCGTCACTTTTTCTATTTTACGGTGGTGCTGGACCTGCATCGCTGCCGCTCTGGTAGGAGCGGAGACACCCTTCATGTCTGGGCCGCGAGAATGTTCATGGTGCGCTTGAGGTTGTAGGCGATGGCGGTGAGATGGACCTGGACGGCGGCTTTGGCGAAACCTCGCCATCGCATTCGGCGCAGGCCGTAGCAGCGCTTCCATGTCCCGAAGATCTTCTCGATCCGGCCCCGCACCCTGTGGATCGGTTGATTCCATTCTTTGAGCTTGCGCAGCGTTTCCTGTTCGTCGCGGCCCCACATGCCGGTGGCGACGATCCGCGCTACGCCGCCCTTTGCACGCACAGCGTCACAGAAATGGTTGCCACGATACGCACTGTCGGCAAACACCTCGCCGGGATTGTCGGGCAGCGCTTCGGGGCCAGCTTTGCCATCGTTGATATTGGCAGATGTGATCGATATTTCCTCGACCAACGCCGTATCGGCATCGGCGCCGACATGCGCCTTGAAGCCATGGACAGCCCGCTTTCCCTTATGTTTGACCCATCTCGCATCATCATCGTCCTCGCTGGCTGAAGCAATGATCGTGGCATCGACCAGCGTGCCGGTCTTGACTGTGACTGCCTTTGATTTGAGCTGCGCCGTCACAGCCAGGAACAGTGACCGATCGAGCTTATGGCCGACCAGCTCCTTGCGAAAGCGCACGAACGCTGTTCGCTCGGGTGTTGCTTCGGCACCCGAAAATCCACAAAAGCGGCGGAAGGAAGCGCGATCATCAAGCGCCTCGGCCAGCTTCACGTCGGACAGATCGTACCAGATCGATAGAAGCAAGGCCTTGAACATGGCCAGAGGTGGCCAGGCGGGCTCGCCCTTGCTGGCCGAATAAAGCGGATCGAGAAGCGCCGCGACCGATGCCCAATCGAGCAGCTTGCCAAGCGCGTCGAGCGAGGATGCCGACCGCGTGCGCTCTACGAAACCGAACCGCTCCTGACCAATCGAACGATGCGCCACGCCCTGCTCTCCTCTTCGGAAAGCTCATAGAATCAGCAATTAAAGCCGCTGTCTACACCCACCCGCGCACAGGTCTCCTAGTCACCTGGAACTGAAGTAGGTTATATTGTAGAGTGCTGCCGTCTGAACG
>NZ_JALDYQ010000090.1:0-16573 GCF_032153725.1 Sphingobium sp.
GGTCGAGGAAGAAGCGGTCGTGGCTGATGACCACGGCGCAGCCCGCGAAATTCTCAATGGCCTCTTCCAGCGCCGCCAGCGTTTCGACGTCGAGATCGTTGGTCGGCTCGTCGAGCAGCAACACATTGCCGCCCTTCTTCAGCATCTTGGCGATGTGCACGCGATTGCGCTCGCCGCCTGACAGCTTGCCGACATTCTTCTGCTGGTCCTGCCCCTTGAAGTTGAAGGCGCCGACATAGGCCCGGGTCGACATGTCATGGCCGTTGACCTTAACATAGTCGAGGCCATCGGACACTTCTTCCCAGACATTCTTCGACGGGTCGAGATGATCGCGGCTCTGGTCGACATAGCCCAGACGCACGGTCGAACCGATGTCTATTTCACCCGAATCGGGCTGTTCCTGCCCCGTGATGATCTTGAACAGCGTCGACTTGCCCGCGCCGTTCGGCCCGATCACGCCAACAATGCCACCCGGCGGCAGCAGGAAGGACAAATCCTCGAACAGCAGCTTGTCGCCATAGGCTTTGCTGATGCCCTTGAACTCGATCACCTTGCCGCCCAGACGTTCGGGCACCTGGATGACGATCTGTGCCTTGCCGGGTGAACGATTCTCCTGACCTGCAACCAGTTCCTCGAACTTCTTGATACGCGCCTTGGACTTGGTCTGACGGCCCTTGACGCCGGCCCTGATCCACTCCAGCTCGTCCTTGATCGCCTTCTGGCGGCCGGATTCCTCCCGGGATTCCTGCTCCAGACGCTGGGATTTCTTTTCAAGATAGGTGGAATAATTGCCCTCATAGGGGAAATATTTCCCGCGATCGAGTTCGAGAATCCAACCGACCACATTGTCGAGGAAATAGCGGTCGTGGGTGATCATCAGCACCGCGCCCGCATATTCCTTCAGATGGTTTTCCAGCCATTCGACGCTCTCGGCATCCAGATGGTTGGTCGGTTCGTCAAGGAGCAGGATGTCCGGCTTCTGGATCAGCAGGCGGGTCAGCGCGATACGGCGCTTTTCACCGCCCGACAGGCTGTCCACCGGCCAGTCCGAAGGCGGGCAGCGCAGCGCTTCCATGGCGATTTCAAGCTGGTTGTCGAGCGTCCAGCCATCGACCGCGTCGATCTGCTCCTGCAACGTGCCCATCTCTTCCATCAGCGCGTCGAAATCGGCATCTTCCGGCGGATCGGCCATGAGCATGCTGATTTCGTTGAAGCGGTCCATCTTGTCCGCAATTTCGCGCGCGCCGTCCTTGACATTCTCCAGGACGTTCTTGCTGGCGTCGAGTTGCGGTTCCTGCGGCAGGTAGCCGACCGTGATATTCTCGCCCGGCCAGGCCTCCCCCGTGAAATCCTTGTCGATGCCGCCCATGATCTTCATCAGCGTCGACTTGCCCGCACCGTTGGGGCCGACGATGCCGATCTTGGCGCCGCGATAGAATTGCAGGTTGATGCTGTTGAGCACCGGCTTCTGGGCGCCGGGGAAGCTCTTGGTCATGTTTTTCATGACGAAGGCGTATTGGGACGAGGCGGACATGGCTTGAAGCAGCTCCGAAAGAAGAACAGAGGTGAAAAATCCGGGCGGGGTTAGCGGAGCCGGACCGCGTTGGCAAATGGGGGATGCCCCGCTAAGCCTTCACCCATGCAGAAAATCCGATCGGGCACGCTTGCCGCCCTTTTCTTCGGCAGCATCTTCATCCCCGCCCTCTCCCTCGCCGCGGCGCCTGCGGACAGCCCGATTCGGGAGGCGGCATTGAACGACACGGTCGCCTGGGATTTCATCGAAGGGCTCACCACCGAAATCGGCCCGCGTCCAGCCGGCACGCCGCAGGAGGCCCGCGCCCGCGACTGGGCCGTGACGAAGCTCAAGAGCCTGGGCTTTTCCAATGTCCGCGCCGAAACCTACACCATGCCCGTCTGGCTGCGCGGCCATGAGGAGGCGCGCGTGATTTCGCCCTATCCGCAAAATCTGATCCTTGCGGCGCTGGGCAATAGCGCGTCGACGCCTGAAAAAGGGATTGAAGACGAAGTCGCCTATTTCCCGACCCTGGCCGATCTGGAAGCCGCGCCCGAAGGCAGCCTCAAGGGCAAAATCGCCTTCGTCAGCCACGCCATGCACGCGACGCAGGACGGCAGCTCCTACGGTTATTTCGGCGCCGCCCGCCGGCAGGGTCCCAGCATCGCATCGAAAAAGGGCGCCATCGCGATATTGATCCGATCGATCGGCACGGACAGTCACCGCCAGCCCCATACAGGCGTCCAGATGTGGACCGATGGCGTGAAACCGATTCCTGCCGCCGCGCTGAGCGTTCCCGACGCCGAGCAACTCACGCGCATGATATCGCGCGGCCAGCCAATTCGCCTGCATCTTACTCTCAGCTCGAAAATGCTGAAGGACCAGCCGTCAGGCAACGTCATCGCCGAAATCCCCGGCGGCGATCCCAAGGCGGGCGTGGTCGTCGCTGCCTGTCATCTCGACAGCTGGGATCAGGGCACGGGCGCGATCGATGACGGCGCGGGCTGCGGAATCGTCGCGGCCGCCGCGCTTCAGGCCTCGAAAGCCGGGCCGCTCCGCCGCACCATCCGCGTGCTGATGGCGGGGGCAGAGGAGGTTGGCGGCAATGGCGGCCGCGCTTATTATGAAGCCCATGGCAAGGAACCTCACGCCATGGCCATGGAATCGGATTTCGGCGCCGATCGTGTCTGGCGCGTCGATTTCAAGCTGCCGCAGGGTCATGACGCCCTCACCCGCCGCCTCGCCACGGTCCTTGAACCATTGGGCATAGGCGCCAGCCGCCTGCCCGCAGGCGGCGGATCGGACATCGAACCGCTGATCAAGGCGGGCGTTCCCGTGGTCGACCTGCAACAGGACGGCACGCGCTATTTCGACATCCATCACACGCCTGACGATACGCTGGACAAGGTCGATCTCCAGCAATTGCGACAAAATGTCGCCGCCTGGGCAGTTGCACTTTTCGAAATCGCAAATGCACCGGAATCGCTAGGCGTTAAATGAACTTTTATTGTAGACAACTGCTTGTCGCGTGATTCTGTCGCTTCACCGACGCAGAAAAGCATTGATTTGTGCAGCGCACACGTTAATGCGGGTCGCTCGCGTAAGTCACGATTTTGTCGTGGCGGCGCGGCAAAATGCTATGGGAGCCGTACACAATGAAGAAGATCGCTGTTGTTTTCGCTTCGGCCGGCCTGATGGCCCTCGCCGCTTGCGGTGAGAAGCCGGCTAACGAGACCGCGAACGCTTCGAACGCTGTTGTCGAGAACGTTGTCGAGAACGCCGCTAACGCTGCTGACAACGCTGCGAACGCTGCTGACAACGCCGCGAACGCTGCGAACGTCGCTGGCAACGCCGCGAACGCCGAATAATCTTCGCTCAGCGAGATTTCGAAAGGGCGGATCGTCTCAGACGGTCCGCCCTTTTTCCGTTTTGGTGAATAACGGATCGAAGAACAGACAAAAGCAAGATTGACGGAAGCCCCGCTTCGCCGCTAAGGCCCGCGAGCGCCGGGGAGTAGCGCAGTCTGGTAGCGCGCCTGCTTTGGGAGCAGGATGTCGCAGGTTCGAATCCTGTCTCCCCGACCATTTTTTCCGAAATTGCCACAATGGCTTGCGAAGCGGTCCTCAGGCATGATGCCGCGCATCAGTGGAACAGCAGCCACAGAAGGATGATGATCGGAATGGGCACCCCCAGCAGCCACAGCAAAATGCCCTTTCCCATCGGACCGATCCTCTCTCCATGCGCTTCCCTGATCCAACAACCGAAGCCGGATGGATGTTCCGCCGCGACACCCATCCAGCGGCGCCACTCGAATCAATGCAAAACGCCACCGATGCCGGTTCTCACGACCCCGGCAGCGATGGCGTCCCGACAGCGGCCTAACAGCCAGCCGTCATGATTTAGAGTGCGTAGTCGATCTGCGCCCAGAATTTCCTGGTGTCCGCATCGCCGGTGAAGCTGGCGATGCCCTTGCGATCATAATCGGCATATTTGACGAGCGCGCTCAGATGCTTGTTCAGCTTCATCGTGATTTGCGCATTATATTCGTCGCCATAATGGATCGACAGCCGGTCACTGCTGAAGTGATGATAGGTGAAGGACGCGACCAGCGGCCCCGCCTTGCCGATCTTGGGCACGGTATAGCCGATACCGGCATAATAATCCTGAATGCCCGTCCCCGGCGTCGTCAGGAACTTGTCGGCCCAGCCATTGAACTTGTGCAGCGTCGCGAAAGGCGTCTGGAAGGCGAAACCGCCCGCAATCCCAGTCGCGCCCGCATCGGACCCCAGCAGTTCATAGCCGCCGGTCAGCTTGAACGCAGCGACATCCAGCGCCAGTTCCGCCGCGACATAATCCGCTGAATAATTGACCGGGTTGGTCGCATAATCGCTCTGCTTCGCATAGCTGGCGAGGTAGCTGAGCTTCACCTTCTTCGTGAACGGCACGGCGCCCATGAAGCGCGCGCCATAGGTCTGGCTGCTGTTCCGACGCAGCGCCAGCACGGCCTCATCCTCATCCACCAGATAGGCAAAGCCCGTCAGCGTGCCCAACTTCGTCTTGTAGGAGACATTGGCGAAGATGTTGTCGCCATCGATTTTGGTCGGCCGGTTGGTCGCGCCGAACTTGCCGCCATCAATGCCCCAGATCGTCCGCGCCGAAATCGCATAGGTGACGTCAAACTTCAGGTTCTTGACGCCCATATATTCGACGCGCACCGCATCAAAGGTCTGCTCATTCTGCCGCCAGGCGACCGATCCGACAAAGCGCTGGTCGTCCAGATTGATCCGCTGCCGGCCAATGGTCACGATCAGAGGTTTGGTGCGATACTGGATCTGCACCCGATTGGCCTCGACATTTTCCGGATCGGCAACGAGCGGATAGAGCGTCTTTCCATTGACGCCGCTATTATAGTCCTCATCGATCGCCAGAGTGCCCTCCGCTTCCGCCAGGAAAGCCCAGGGGCCCTTGGAAATCTCGCCGCCCGCGCGCAGCCTCATCGTCACCGCATTGGCATCGCGGCTGCTGGTGAGCGGCGCCGGGCCGGCCTGATCCACCGTCTCGTAACGCAGCCGCGCCTCGATGATCGGCTTGAACACCACGTCCTGGGCCAGCGCCGGCGCCGCAATCGAAA
Source organism: Sphingobium sp. (assembly GCF_032153725.1). Lineage (GTDB taxonomy): Bacteria > Pseudomonadota > Alphaproteobacteria > Sphingomonadales > Sphingomonadaceae > Sphingobium. The sequence continues at coordinate 5,145 of NZ_JALDYQ010000090.1, forward strand.
CCGACGCCAGGGCCGAGGCCGACAACAGGAAAGAAACCTTCTTCATAAATCCCCCTTCATTTGCTCCCGATGGCTATTCTGGGCCTTTTCAGAGCATCCTCTCCAAGTCGGATTGTCTTGAACTTTCAGGCAGCGAGCGTCGCCGGATTGCGATAGCGCTCATGCAGGAAGTGGATCACGGCAGAGCGCGCCTCCGCATATTCGGGCGCATCGATTGCCTCCAGCCGGTTGCGGGGTCGCGCCAGCGACACGGTGCGATCCTCCCCGATCCGCGCTGCCGGGCCGTTGGTCATCATCACCACCCGGTCAGCCAACAGCACAGCCTCATCCACGTCATGAGTGATCATCAGCACGGTGTTGTTGAGCCGCGCCTGCAAATCCATGACCACATCCTGAAGCGCCGCCCGCGTCAGCGCGTCGAGCGCGCCGAAAGGCTCGTCCATCAGCAGCACGCGCGGGTTCATCGCAATGGCGCGGGCAATGCCGACGCGCTGCTTCATGCCGCCGGACAGTTCACCGGGGCGCTTGGCGGCGGCATGGGCCATCTGGACCAGCTCCAGATTGTGCATAACCCACTCCCGGCGCTCTGCCTTGCTCTTGCCACCCGCCGTCTTGTCGACCGCGAGACGCACATTCTCCTCGACTGTCAGCCAGGGCAGCAGGCTATGGTCCTGAAAGACCACCGCCCGGTCCGGCCCCGGCGCGTCGACCACCTGTCCATCAAGGAAGATCGCGCCTCGCGTCGGCTTGACCAGTCCGGCCACGGCGTTGAGCAGCGTCGACTTGCCGCAGCCCGAATGGCCGATCAGCGCGACGAACTGCCCCTTCTCAACCTCCAGATCGATCCCGTCGAGCGCGCAGAAGCGCCCGGCCCTGGTGGGAAATTCAACGGTGATGCCCTCAAGCGCGAGATAGCTGCGTTGTTTCATGGAAAGTCCCTCCCCTTTATCCTGCGCGGCCGATGATGCGGCCGGCGAAGGAGACGATGCGGTCCAGCGTAAAGCCAACCATGCCGATCCAGATCAGCGCGACGATGGTGTCGGTCAGCAACGAGCTGTTGTAGCTGTCCCAGATGAAGAAGCCGACGCCGGTGCCGCCCTGCACCATTTCAGCGGCCACAATGGCGAGCCAACTCATGCCGACGCCGATGCGGAGGCCCGTGAACATATGCGGCACGGTGGCGGGCAACATGATACGCGTGAAATATTCGAACGGATTGAGCGCCAGCACCTTTGCGACATTGCGATACGCCGCCGGAATGGTCTGCACGCCCGCCGCGGTATTCAGGATGACGGGCCAGATCGCGGTGATGAAGATCAGGAAGATCGCGGACGGCTGTGCCTGTTGGAAGATCGCGAGGCTGATCGGCAACCAGGCCAGGGGCGGCACGGTGCGCAACACCTGGAACAACGGGTCGAGCGCGCGAAAGGCAAAGACGCTCTGCCCGATCAATATGCCCAACGCCACCCCGATCACCGCCGCGATGCTGTAGCCGATCAGCACGCGGCTGAGGCTGGTCAGCACATGACCGGCAATGCCGACATCGCCGCCATCCTGGATGCTGAAATGGGTAAGGCCGATCTCCACACCCTTGAACGGATGGATGATGACCTCATGGCTTTCCTGCCAGACCTTGACCGGACTCGGAAAAGTCGCGTCCGGCGATCCGCAGAGCAACTGCCAGAAGGCGAGCAGCGCGGCGAGCATCACCATGGTCGGCACGATGCTGGCCGCCACGGATCGCGCGTGCCGAACCAGCGGATGCACGGGTATGGCGACCGGCTCAAAGCTGCGGCGGGCAATGGCCTCTTCGGGATAAGGCACGATGATCCCCAATTCGGTGGCGGCGGCCGAAGCCGACCGTCCACTGGTCTTGCTGGGCGATGGTGACGCCATGCTCGTCTCCTTCCTCATCAGGCCCGCTTGATCGCAAGGCTGGCGAGATAAGCCTTGGGATTGGCGGGATCGAAGGTTTTGCCGTCGAAGAATTTCTCGACGCCGCGGCTGTCGCTGGCCGGCCCCTTGCCGCCCAGCATCGCGGCCGCCTTGCGCCAGATGTCGGAACGGTTGACCTTGGCGATCGCGCCCTTGGTGTCGAGCGACATGGGCAGCTTGCCCCAGCGCTGGTTCTCCGTCAGGAACCAGAGATCGTGGCTCTTGTACGGGAAGCTGGCATAGCCGTTCCAGAACTTCATCTTGAACGGAGCGTTCGGATATTTCCGCCCGTCGCCCATGGTGAAATTGCCTTGCAGACGGTCGGCAATGTCGGTGATCGGGCACTTCAGATAGTCGCGGCCCGCAATCGCTCCGGCCAGACGCGTGATATTGCCCGGATTGTCCGCCCAGCGCTGCGCTTCCAACACGGCCGCCGTGATCGCCACCGCCGCGCGCGGATATTTGGCGACCCAATCAGAGCGCATGGCGAAGCTCTTTTCAGGATGGTTCATCCACATCTGACCGGTCGACACGGCCGTATAGCCCAGCTGCTGAGCGACCAGCTGGTCGTTCCATGGTTCACCCACGCAAAAGGCGTCCATGGTGTCAGCCTTCATGTTCGCAACCATCTGCGGCGGCGGGATGGTGATGAGTTCAACATCCTTGTCGGGATCGATGCCACCCGCTGCCAGCCAGTAGCGAATCCACAGGTCATGCGTCCCACCGGGGAAGGTCATGGCCATGGTAATCTTCTTGCCAGCGCCCTTGCGCTGCGCGATCACGCCTTTCATCTTGGCCGAACTGAGATCGGCTTTCGCACCCAGATATTCCTTGGATACTGAAATGCCCTGCCCATTGACGTTCAGGCGGGCAAGGATGCTCATGGGCGTTGCCTTGCCGATCGCGCCCAGCGTCAGCAGATAGGGCATGGGGGTCAGGATGTGAGCGCCGTCTATGCCGCCGCCCGCGCTGCCCAACACCAGATTGTCACGCGTGGCGCCCCAGCTGGCCTGCTTCGCCACCTGAACATCCGGCATGCCATATTTGGCGAAAAAGCCGAGTTCCTTGGCGATGATCAGCGGCGCCGCATCGGTCAGCGCGATGAAGCCCAGCTTGGCCCCTGTCACCTCGGGCCCGGCGCCGGCGGCGAACGCACCCGAAGGAAAGGCCTGCTGCACCGCAGCAAGAAGCGCCGCCGTGCCACTCGTCTTGAGCATTCCACGACGGTTGACGCCGTTGGGATTATCCCCCTCTGCCATTTCCCATTGTCCTTCCCTGTTGATCTCTGCCGCGCGAAGGGCGCAACCAGCCTTCGCCGGAAGCCATTCCAGCGCGCGAAAATTGATGTTGAAAGCCACGCGGCAGCGGCGGAGCTGCCACGGAAAACCCAATAAAAAAGCCGCCGGGACGAAGGTCCTTCAGGACCTGTCCGGGCGGCGTCATTGCCTTATCGATCCGCTCAGGATCGCAGCTGAACCCAACCGTCATCGGTGAAGCCAGCCTATGGACCGGAGCGCCCCTGCTCCGATGAAAGACAAGCTGTCACCGATTCATTCGAGTCGCAAGCGAAATTTTGCATTGCACAAATTGCAACTGCTCAAAGACTTTTGCACTTGATACGGATGGAAATGGCGGAACCGGGCAACCATCTCCCACCGCTCTCATCGCGGCGGTCGGAAACGCGTTCAAGGCCGCAGGATCGCGATCCGCATGAAAGAAAAAGGGGGCGCCCAGCCCTGCTGCAGCGCCCCCGAAATCCAGGGACAGGATGACTGTCCCATATTCCTGTTTAGATCGCTCATGTCATGGCAAGGATTTTGCCCTTAGAACCTTGATCATGAGCGGCTTTATATTGCGATCCATTGACCTCGCTTAACCCCCGAAGGAATATTTCACACGAATGCCATAGGCCCGCGGCTCACCGGGCGTGCGGGTAACGATGCCTGCGCCTGTGGAGGGCGACAGCGCGATCGACTGCGCCGGCAGGACATATTTCTTGTCGAACAGGTTCTTCACATAGACCGACACATCGAAGTTGCTACCCATGACGTTGGTCCAGCCGATATCCGCATTGCTCAGATCGTAGCTCGGGATATTGTAGACCAGGGCTGAAGCCACCGGAAAGCGCGGATCCCAGGCATCGGACGAATTATACTGGCTCTGATAGGTCCAGTTGAAACCCAATTCGAGCTTGCCCAGCGATTCGTCCATCGGCGCGTAGATACGGGCCGAAACGCTCGCAATATGCTTCGGCGCACGCGCGAACGGATTGCTCGAGCGATCGATGCCGTCCGGCCCGAGGAAGCTGGTGAACTTCGCATCCGTGTATGAATAGAAGCCCGACAGCTCGAACAACGGCACGGGACGGAAGATGCCTTCGAACTCGATGCCCTGGATCCGCGCGCGACCGGCATTGGTGGTGACGGTAGTGACAGGGATCGCGCTGGCATCGGTCAGCTGACGCTGAATGTCGCGATATTTGGCATAGAATGCCGCGACGTTGGTCCGGAGGAACATGTTGCCGGGATGCCAGTCAGCCTTCAGGCCCACTTCGACATCGTCGACCTTTTCCGGCTGGAAGGTACGCTTCAGACCGGCGACCGTGGTCGAGCGGGCACCGTAACCGCCTGTGCGATAGCCATGACGGGTCGCGGCGTAGAGCAGCGTATCCTTGTTGATGTGCCAGTCGAGGCTGAGGTTGTAGGTCGGCTCGCGGAACTTCGACGTCAGCGGCAGCGCGCAGTTCGCATAGCTGATGTCGCCCGACACCGCGTTGAAGAAGCGGCACTGCCCCGGCGCCGCCGGACCGACATTAGGACCGACGAATCTGTTCAGGATCACGGCATGACGCTCGTCCCAGTTCTGCCGCACGCCGATCGTGCCGACCAGGCCTTCGGCGATGCTGTTGAGTTTGAGCGAGGCCTGGAAGAACAGCGCCTTGCTGGTGTTGCTGGCGTTGCCCGAAGTCTGCGAGACGCGGCCGTAAAGGCTGTAGCCGCTCGCGCAGCCCGCCGGATTGCCCAATGTCGGCACCGGCGTTGCCGTCAGGCCGGCGGAATTGCGGCAGAGTCCCGCGAACGGATCGTTCAGCACATCGTAAACGCTCACGATCTGTGAGGGCTGCAATGTCGTCAGCGCGCCCGTGATGGTGCCGATCGACGGCGACTTCTCTTTGGCCTTTTCATTGAAATAATAGAAGCCACCGATCCAGTTGCCCCATTCCTCGTCGCCGGCCAGCTGGAGTTCGTTGGAGAACTGGTGCTGGCGGGAGAAGCGCTCCGTCGTACTGTCGTTCGCGGCGACGCCGTCGGTATCCTCCAGGGAGTGGAAGTCCAGATGGCGATAGCCCGCGATGTTCTTCAGGCTGACCTTGTCGTTCAGCTGATAGGTCAGCGTGTCGGTGATGTCGTAAGTCTCGACATTTGCGTACATCTTGATGCCGCTGGCGACGTGGAAATAGTCGCGGGTCGCTTGCGCCGCATAACCAGAGGACGCGCCGACCGCGATCGGGAAGCTGCCCGTGCCGCCATTGCGCGCGCGAACGTACGAACCCATCAGGACATTGTGCCACGCATCATCCGGATGGAAATCAAGGGTAATGCGAGCGGCGTTGCTGTTCTCGGTGTTGATGTTCTTGTTGTTGCGCAGCACGTCATGGATATAGCCGCCGCGTTCCTTGTGCTCGCCCGCGATGCGGACGCTGAAGCTGTCGCCGAGCGGAGCATTGACCATGCCGTCGGTGATGTAGGTGCCGAAATTGGCGACCGTCTGCGCAACAGAGGCTTCAAAATTGCGCCCCGCCGCGTTCGGCGTGACCACGACCGCACCACCGGGGGTGTTGCGGCCGAACAGCGTGCCCTGCGGACCGCGCAGAACCTGCACATTCGCAATATCGAAGAAGGCGAGGTTGGCGCCCAGCGGACGCGGCACGACGACATCACCGATATAGAGCGACACCGACGGATCCGACAGCGCGGTCAGATCCTGCTGGCTCTGGCCACGGATCGCGAAATAGGGCGCGGTGTTGCCGGCCGAGCCGTTGGTGATCAGCAGGTTCGGGACCCGGCCGCTGAGATCGCCGACCGACTGGATGTTCTGGCGCTCCAGCTGCGCGGCGCCGATCGCGGAGACGGCGACGGGAATATCCTGCTGCCTCTCTTCGCGCCGACGCGCCGTAACGATGATTTCGTCGCTATTGATTGGGCTTGCCTTGGTTTCCGCAGGCGCGGTCTGCGCCATGGCGGGCATGAAAGGCAGAAAACAGGTGAGCGAAGTCGCCGCGCAAAGCGCGGCCGTACGGGCGGATTTAAGCATACGGCATCCCCTCCAATTGTTGATATCGCGCCGATTTACCTCGACGTCGTGCTGTATTCTTTAACCTAACCGCTCACCGCACGCATCCGGGAACTGGGAGAGAAGGGGAAGCATCGCATCTGTGAATATGCATCGGCATGCAAAAAAAAGCGCTCTCACGCGATTTGATGACGCTGTTCATGTTGCAACGGGGATATGTCGGGCCCGGAGGAAATGAGTTTGGTGCAACGCCTTATGTCCGACGCTTCCTCAATCGGCGTCGGAAACTCACTTTCAAATCTGAGACAATGCCCCTGAGCTTTGCGCTAACTCATTGAAAACAAGTATTGGTGGGCCCGGCAGGACTCGAACCCGCAACCTAGCCGTTATGAGCGGCCAGCTCTAACCATTGAGCTACAGGCCCCACCTTAAACGATTTTCCTCGCCGCATATTCGAGTCGTCAACGCTTTGCGCCGACTTTGAAAACGCACTGGCCGGATAAGCAGCATCACGCCGCTTGGCAAGCCCGTCCGCGCACCGGCACGGCGTCAAGCAATTGATCCAGCGTGGCGGGCAACACGCCCCGCCGCGCCAGATGGTTCAACACCGCGTCCCACCATCGATAGAAAGCCGTCCGATCACTCTCATTCCGCACATAAGGCGTATGCCCCGGCTCCAGCGTCGGCGAGTGAAAGCTGAAGTTCAACACCCTCACCCCTTCCTCGATCAAGGCATCGATTGCCGCCATCGCCTCACGTCCCGTTATCCCCTCGGGCGTTAGCGGCACCCGGCTCAACATCCGCGCCCGCGACAAAGCGCCGGCCATTGGCCCCATGCCCTGCGCCGCGCGATAGAGCCGCTCGCCCCCGCCCCTCAATAACCCGACAAAGGCTGTCGAAAGCGGTAATTCCACCAGCCGCCGCTCCGGCCCGGCCCAATAGGGATGCTGTGGCAAGCCCTGAAAATCCGGCCCATATTGCCCGCTATAATCAAAGCGGCTGCGGACGGAACTGTCGAGCCGGAATCCTGCCTCCTCCAGCAGCCGGGCGCTGTTCGGACCCACGCCATAGCGCCCCGCCCTGTACGCGATCGGCCGTGCACCGAAACGCGCCGCTATCCGTTCACACAGCGCTTCCAGCTTTGCCCGCTCCACCGTTTCGGGCAGAAAGCCGACATAGCTGTTCGCCGCCGTCACTTCCTCGACATGGGGTGGATTGACCCAGGGATGGAGATGCGCGCCGATATCCGCCCTGCCCTCGGCCAGCCAACCGCCTATCATGTCCGCCGCCGCATCGCTGTCGACCACCGGATAATCGGTGACATAAACCGGCTTCACCCCCGCCGCCGCAAAATAGGCCTGCCCCCGCGCCATGCCCGCAAGAGCGGTGACACCATGGCCCGTCCGCCGGAAGGGCGCGGTCCAGTCGAACTCTTCCTCCGTATCCACGAACAGCATGAAGCGCGTGCCGAACGCCGGATCAAAGGCGATCCTATCCTCCGGCACGGGCGCGCGGAGCAGGTTTCCATCATGGGGAAATGCGGTCATGACGCCTTCCCTACGCAGATATGGTTGCGATAGGGTTTCCCTCTTCCGCGCATTCGGGGAGCCATCAGGCGCTGCCGACCGCATCCTCCGTTTCGGCGATGGCGGGCACGGCCAGCAGCAAGCGGCCCGGTTCGATTTCCAGTGCCCCCCCGCATCCCGCGGCAAGGCTGCGGATCAGGCGCAGGGAAAAGCCCAGCCCCAGCAAAGGCCCATCCGCCCAATTGCCGTCCGGCATATAACCCGGATCGAGCAGCCGATCTTCTTCCATGCCTGCCAGAGCAGATGGTCGGTCGATCGCCAGCACGACGCGCCCTTCCGCATGGTCGGGCTGATACCAACAGGCGCCAGTCAGCGCTTCTCCTTCTGGCGCTACCGAAATCAGCGTACGCAACAGATGCTGGACCATCCGCTCCCCCTGCACCGGATCGATCCGCACCATCGGCAGCCCGCGCGCCATGGCGATATTGATCTGCGTATAGTCGCCCTGCTGACGGAAGCGCGCCGACACCTGGGTCACCAGCAGCGCCGGATCCACCGCGCGCGGCGCCTCGCTGCCTTCCCCTCGCGATATCCGCGCCGCCAGATCCAGATCGTCGAAGGCCGTGAGCAAATGCCGCGCATCCACCGCGATCTTGCCCGCCATGTCCCGATATTCGACGCCCGCCGGGCCGAACAGCTCCTGCTCTATGATCTCGGCAAAGCCCAATATGGCGTTCAGCGGCGTGCGCAGTTCATGCACCAGTTGCCGGATCGAATCGGCGGAAAGGCCCGCGATCGATACCGGCTCGGCGCGCGGCCCGGATGCCACCTCGTGCAGATAGGGCCGCCGTGCTTGCCCGCGATAGCCCTGAAACCGGCCGGAACGCGGGTCGAAAAAGGGCGTCGCGGACATCCGCCATTCGCCCGCCATCGCCCCACCGACAATCGTGTAACGACCATTTTGATAACCGCTGCGCCGCATGAAGGCGCCCGCGACATGCCCATCGGGACCGCTGCCGCCCTCCAGAGCTGTTTCATTGAGCGTCAGCCCGATCAACGCTGCCCGGGGCCCCTGATCGACCCAGACGATGGTTCCTGCCGCATCGGTTTCGAAAGCGAAGGCGCGCGGCGCGGCTTCGGCGTCACGGCGCGCGGCCTCGTCCGGTTCTCCTGCCCGTCGCGCACTGGTGAAACGTGCGATCCGGTCTACGAGGTTGCGGATCTGGCTCTGATCTTCTTCCGCTCGGTCGACCGGCTCGGCCTGCGGCGGCTCCCCGACCACGGCTGGCGGATCGGAATGCACGATCATCGCCTCTGTCAGCAGCATGTCTTCCTGCTCGACCGCAACATCGCTGGTCAACACCAGATCGGTCGCGCCAAAGGCCTCCAGCCCCTGAAGCGTCGCCGGCCCGAGATCACGCCGCGATCGCAGCACGCCGCGCGCCGTTGGCGTCAACCGCGGCAACATTTCCACCCATGCGGCGTCGGGCAATCGCGCGCGGGACATGGCCGCCGCCGCGATGGCGGGACGGTCATTGGCGAAAAATTCGACCAGCACCGGCGACCGCAGCCGCCCGCCCAACTCCACGACGGTCGCGATCCGCTGCGTTTCCGATAATTTGGGCAGAAGCTTCGTCAGCCGCTCCAGCAGCGCGGCCCGCTCGACGCCTGACAGGACCAGCCGATCATGCCGGTCATTTTGCGCCAACAAATCCACGCATTGCCGCCACAGGGTCACGGCGCCAAGACCGCTTCTGCTTTCGGCGGCCAGAACCGTCTGCATGAGATCGTTGAAGCGCACCTGCATTCCCCATTCTGACCCGGCGCAGCGCTGCGAAAACCATTCGCCGGGGGTATCGTTTCACAGGGATAATGCTTCCCGGAGCAAAGGGAAAGAGGCGCAAATGGGTTCTTATGCGAACGTCGCATAGTGGGACAATTGCATTGCCCTGAAATATTATTATGGTAATACCTTGTTAACAGGTAAGGAAATAAGCGGAATAATGGCCGGCCCCAATATTGACGACATCGACCTCCAGATCCTTGGCGAATTGCAGGATGACGGCAGGATGACCAATGTGGAGCTGGCCCGCAAGGTGGGGCTGACGGCTCCGCCCTGCCTGCGCCGCGTCCGCGCGCTGGAGGAAAGCGGCGCGATCAGTTCCTACCATGCCGTGGTGAATCCCTCGATGTTGGGTTACACCATCACGGTCTTCGCGATGGTCAGCCTCAAAAGCCAGGCCGAAGCGGACCTGAAAGCGTTCGAGGATCACGTCGCCACCCTGCCCGAAGTCAGGGAATGCTATATGCTGAACGGCGAAATCGACTTCATTTTGAAGGTGGTGGCGAAGGACCTTCAGAGCTTCCAACAGTTCCTGACGTCGAAACTGACGCCCGCGCCGAATGTGGTGAGCGTGAAAACGTCGCTTACGATCCGCACCTCAAAGAACATGCCGGGCGTGCCGCTGCCGGTTTGACCGGATGGCTGTAGTGGGTGGTGAGCGGATGGTCGGCTTAGCTGAGCATTCCTTAATAGGCGCCGTGTTCCTGCGAAGGCAGGAACCCAGTCCCGCCCTCACTTCGTCCTGGCAACATCCGAACTGGGCTCCTGCCTTCGCAGGAGCACGTTACGCTTAATGACCGATAATGGTCGAAACCCGACGCGCCATTTTCCCCTGTCCTACAGCCTCAATGTCGCGCTATCGTTTCCGGCGCTCTTTGAACCGTAAAAGCTGATAGGAAATTTCGGCATAAGCCGCGCTTTCCATATATCTATCGTGTCACCTGTGTCACCCAGTGGCCAAAATCCACTAAAAAGGGGAGGCGATCGCCTCCCCTCCCGTCTCGCTCAGTAGCGATAATGATCCGGCTTGAACGGTCCTTCCGGCGTCACGCCGATATAAGCAGCCTGCTTCGGCGTCAGTTTTGATAGCTTCACGCCGAGTTTCTCCAGGTGAAGCGCGGCAACCTTCTCGTCGAGGTGCTTGGGCAACACATAGACCTCGTTCTTATATTCGCCCGACTTGGTCCACAGCTCGATCTGCGCCAACACCTGGTTGGTGAAGGATGAGGACATGACGAAGCTCGGATGGCCAGTGGCGCAGCCCAGATTGACCAGACGGCCCTTCGCCAGAACGATGATCTTCTTGCCGTCGGGGAACTCGACTTCGTCCACCTGCGGCTTGATCTCCGTCCACTTCATGTTGTTGAGGCCCGCAATCTCGATCTCGCTGTCGAAATGGCCGATGTTGGACACGATCGCCATATTCTTCATCGCGCGCATATGGTCGACGGTGATGACGGCCTCATTGCCGGTCGCGGTGACGAAGATGTCGGCACGGGTGGCCGCTTCTTCCATCGTGACGACTTCATAGCCTTCCATCGCAGCCTGGAGCGCGCAGATCGGATCGACCTCCGTCACCAGCACGCGGGCGCCGCCGTTGCGCAGCGAAGCGGCCGAACCCTTGCCGACGTCACCGAAACCGGCGACGCAGGCGACCTTGCCGGCCAGCATGACGTCGGTGGCGCGGCGGATGGCGTCGACCAGCGATTCCTTGCAGCCATAAAGATTGTCGAACTTCGACTTGGTGACGCTGTCGTTGACGTTGATCGCCGGGAAAGGCAGCTTGCCCTTCTTCGCCAGTTCGTAAAGGCGATGGACGCCGGTGGTCGTCT
>NZ_JALDYQ010000091.1:0-16430 GCF_032153725.1 Sphingobium sp.
CGTTCAGACGGCAGCACTCTACAATATAACCTACTTCAGTTCCAGGTGACTAGGATATGTGGGGATTCAGCCCATGATGGGCTGCAAATGCCGGCTTTCTGCGCTTCCGGTGCTTACGACCCGTAAGGTCGCTGCGCGCCGGTTCTCGAAATCCCATTTTCGCCTCACCCTGAACTGAATTCCCACACACCCTAAACGGGAAAAGGGCTGGTGTCCGGCAGAAAACGGGTTAGGCTCGCCTTCCAAAAAGAAGGAGAGATGCATGCTTGTCATGTTCGTGGGCGCCGATCGGACCGAAACCGCCGTCAATGCCGCGCAGGTTACCTTCGTTTCGTCAGTCACCGATGGCACCCGCATCCGCTTCGGGGAAGGGCGCAGCGTGACGGTGATCGAGCCGATCGCCGAGGTGATGGAGCGGCTCAACGTGATATTGCGACCGCAGGAATAGGGAGCTTCAACTGCCAGGAATGCGGGGATTTCTGCCATTCTCTACCGTCACCCCGGGCTTGACCCGGGGTCCCGCTGCCTTGGGCCAGGCGCGGACGGAAGAAAGAAAGCGGGACCCCGGATCAAGTCCGGGGTGACGATGGGTTGGATGGCGAACCCTCACTCCGGATAGCGGATCGCTATCACCTCATATTCCTTTTCCCCCGCCGGCAACATCACGCGGCGCAGGTCCCCCGCCGCGGCGCCGCGCAGGGCGCGGGCGATGGGCGTGCTCCAGCCGATGCGGCCGGCGCCGGCTTCGGTTTCGTCATTGCCGACCAGGGTGACGGTGCGGCGGTTGTCATCCTCGTCCGCGATGGTGACGGTGGCGCCGAAATAGACCTTGCTCTTGTCGGGCTGCTGGCGCGGGTCCACGACCTTGGCGTCCTTCATCTTGCGCGACAGGCGTTTCAATTGCCCGTCAATCTCGCGCATGCGCTTGCGGCCGTAAAGATAGTCGCCATTTTCGCTGCGGTCGCCATTGCCCGCCGCCCAGCTCACCACCTCGACGATCTTCGGGCGCTCGACGCCCAGCAGCTGGTCATATTCGGCGCGCAGTTTCGCAAAGCCTTCGGGCGTGATGTAATTGGGATAGGCGGTGCTCATGCCCCGCCCATAACCCACATTCAACCCGGTGTCTGCTTGCCGAGATATTTGGACAGCGGCGTCGTGGTTCCCCGGAAGCGGGCGCGCTGCGGGTTCATCGCCTCGTACACCACGGCATTTTCCAGCACGCGCTGCACATAGTTGCGCGTTTCGAACAGCGGGATCTGCTCGATCCAGCGCAGCATGTCGGCGCCCGGCAGGCGCGGGTCGCCATTGGCGCTGATCCAGCGGTTCACATTGCCCGGCCCCGCATTATAGGCCGCCACCGCCAGCGGATAACTGCCGCCATAATAATCGAGCATCCGCTGGAAATAGGCCGAGCCCAGCATGATGTTGTAGCTGGGGTCATTGAGCGAGCTGGCATCATAGCTCATCCCCAGCTTCCCTGCCTGTTCGCGCGCCGTGCCGGGCATCAGCTGCATCAGGCCGCGGGCGCCCGCATGGCTGACGATCTGCCGGTCGAACTGGCTTTCCTGCCGGGCGATGGCGTGCACCATGGTCCAGTTATATTGCGCTTCCGAAGGGACGGGGACGCGCGGGAAAGCGCTTTCGCCATAGCCGGTGAGGCCACTCGACACCGCGCGGCGGCCGACCATCACGCCCATGTCGGGGCGGCCGATGCTCTTGGCGAGTTCGACCGCCAGATAATGGTCGGCGTCGCTGTCGGCATTATTGGCGATGGCGCGGGCGAATTTGCTCTGGTCCTCCCAATAGCCCATTTCGCCCAGCGCCTTGACCGCGCGGACGACGGAACGGCTGGCGAAGGCCGTGCGTTCGCTGGCGGAGATTTCCACCGGGCGTTCGACGATGGCGGGCGCCGGGATGGGGCGGCCGAGGCGTTCCAGCGCGAGCTGGCCGTAAAATTGATCCGGGAAGACGGCGGCGCGGGCGAAATAGCTGTTGGCGCTCGCGGCATCCCCCGCCTGGAGCGCGGCGCGGCCGGCCCAGTAGAAGCCCTTGGACTGGGTCTGCGGCGATCTGGCGGCGGTGGCGTAGCGGCGGAACAGCTCCACCGCATCGGCCGGCCTGCTCAGATTGTAGAAGGCCGTCGATCCGGCCAGCCAGGCGAGGCTGGTATAATCGTCGCGCTCGCCAATGGGCCGCGTGTTGACGTCGGTGCCGGGCAGATAGGCGTCGTCCAGCTTGCTCGCGATGCCATAGGCGAAGCTCCACTGGCTGTCATTCGCGGCGGCGCGCGCTTGCGTGAGCAGCACCTCATACCATTTCTCCGCGTCGCCCGGCCGGAAGGTCAGCGCCGGGCGGTTGGCAAGATATTGGCGGCCGGCAATCCAGTTGCCGGTATTCAGCATCCAGGTCGCCTTGTCCGCGACGAAGCCCGCGTCGGAGGCGCCGACCGCTTCGGCCAGCTGCATCTTCATCGCGGCATCGGGCGCTTTCTGGCGGAAGGCGATGCGTGCGTCATAGACCGGGCGGCGGGCGGGCGAGACATAGGCCAGCATGCGCTGCGCGCCCATGATATCGCCCTTCCACAGCAAGGCGTCGGCGCGCAGATCATGTTCAACCGAAGTCCAGCCCGAACCGAACAGCGAGAGCAGCCGCGCCTCGTCATCGGGCGAGAGCGATCCGCCGATCCAGGCATTGCGCGCGGCGATCCGCGCTTCGCCCATGCGGCCAAGCTGCATCAGCGCCAGCGCATGACGCGCATTGCCGGTGGCGGTGCGCGGCGGGAAGCGGGTGAAGAAGGCGATGACCTGCCCCGGATCATAGCTGCCCGGATTGATCCCCGTTTCCGCCAGCCGCCGCATCCGGTCCTCGCCCGGCCAGCCGGGGTTCGCCATGATGAAGCTGGCATAGGTGGAAAAGCCCAGCGCGTCGCTCTGCTGGAGCGCGCGCCACTGGCTGATCGTGCCGGAGATCGACGGATCGGTCGCCATGCCGATTCGGCTCTGCGCCTGCTGCCAGGGACTCGGCTCCGTGGAGCGGGGAAGCGACTGCACCACGGCGCCCGGCGGATAGGCCGCGGCGGGCCGGAGGGCGGGGGTTTCCGTCTGGGCGCTGGCGCCGGCGGTGAAAAGCAAAAGGGCAATCAGGGGCATACGAACCGTGAGGGCTTCCGGGCTAGTTTCAAGATGGAAGGGCGACAGCCTACTAGACATAATCGCAAATGCATCCTTATCAGGCCGTGAATGACGCGCTATAGCGCGCCGTTCGCGTATTTGACGCTATGATGCCCCGGAATCCCGGTGAATTGAAGGAGTTTGTTTGCCATGTTTTCCGGGTCGATTCCGGCGCTGATCACGCCCTTCCGCAACGGGGCGGTGGATGAGGCGGCTTTCCGCGCCTTTGTCGACTGGCAGATCGAGGAAGGCAGCAGTGCTCTGGTTCCCTGCGGCACCACGGGCGAAAGCGCGACCATGACGGTCGAGGAACATAATCGCGTGATCGCCATCTGCGTCGATCAGGCGGCAGGCCGGGTGCCGGTGATCGCGGGCTGCGGCTCCAACGACACGGCGATAGCGCTGGAGCATATGTTCGCGGCGCAGGCGGCGGGCGCCGATGCCGCTCTGGTGGTCGCGCCCTATTACAACAAGCCCAATCAGGAGGGCGTCTACCAGCATTTCGCCTGGCTGGCAGAGCGCTGCGACCTGCCCATCGTACTGTATAATGTGCCCAGCCGCACCATCACCGACATCGGGGTGCCGGTGATCCACCGTCTGTCGGAAGAATATCAGACCATCGTCGGCATCAAGGACGCCACCGGGAATCTGGGGCGGGTCAGCGCACAGCGGCTCGCCTGCCGGCCCGATTTCTGTCAGCTTTCGGGCAATGACGAGACGGCGCTGGGATTCAATGCGATGGGGGGGAAGGGCTGCATCTCGGTCACGGCCAATGTCGCGCCGCGCCTCTGCGCCGATTTCCAGAAGGCGATGGCGTCGGGTGATTGGGATGGTGCCCTGGCGCTCCAGGATCGTCTTTACCCCCTGCATGATGCCCTGTTCAGCGATTCTTCACCCGGCCCGGTTAAATATGCCCTTACGCGCGTCCGGCCCGACATGCCCGGCGATGTCCGCCTGCCGATCACCTGGCCGTCGGAATCGAGCCGCGCGGCGGTCGACCGGGCTTTGGAGATTGCGGGACTGGTGTAACGCCACGCCGACCCCATATCGGGCGTAGACGACAAGCACGAAAGTTTAGATGGAAATTCATGGCACGCCCCCGCCCCGAACTGTTCGACAAGAAGAAGATCGTCGCCGAGAACCGGCGCGCGCGTTTTGAATATTTCCTGGAGGATGTGTTCGAGGCGGGCATCGCCCTGCAGGGCACGGAGGTTAAATCGCTGCGCTTTGGCGAAGGCAATATCGCGGAAAGCTATGCCGAGGTGAAGGGCGAGCAGGTGTGGCTGGTCAACAGCAACATCCCCGAATTCAGCCATGGCAACCGTTTCAATCATGAGCCGAAACGCCCTCGCAAGCTGCTGCTGCATGAGCGGGAGATCGCCCGCATGCACGGCGCGGTGGAGCGCAAGGGCATGACGCTGGTGCCGCTGTCCATCTATTTCAACAGCCGGGGCAAGGCGAAGGTCGAGCTGGCGCTGGCCAAGGGCAAGAAGACCCATGACAAGCGCGACACGATCAAGGAACGCGACTGGAAGCGCGATCAGCAGCGCATCATGAAGGCGCATCGCTGATGGGCGCCAAGAAGGGGATGGGGAGGCTCTCCCGCTGGTGGCACGCCAATGCCCCCACCCGCGAGTCACTGGAAAACAACCGCTTCCTGGCCCCGGTGGCGCATCGCGTGCTGGAGCCGTCGCTGTGGCGCTTCACCCGGCGGTCGGTGCCGCGCGGTGTGGCGCTGGGGCTGCTGGTCGGCATCTTCCTGCTGATCCCCGGCGTACAGATCGCGGGCGCGGCGCTGCTGGCGCTGCCGTTCCGGGCGAATATCCCGCTGGCGGCGGCGATGACCTTTCTTTCCAACCCGGCGACGACGCCGCTGTTCCTGATGGCGTCGGTCTATATGGGCAACTGGATGCTCGGGCGGACGGCTGATGCGTCGGGCTTCATGGCGCTGGTCGACAAACATGCCTCGATCCGCGACTGGTGCGCCTGGCTTTTTTCCGAGGCGGCACCGGCGATGCTGCTGGGACTGGCGCTGATTTCCCTGGCTTTCGCGGTGGTCGGTTACTTCCTCGCCGACTGGATCTGGCGCCATCGCATGGGCCGGAAATGGCATGCGCGCAAATTGAGGATTGGCAAGGCACGCCAAAGCAGCGCATTGGAGGAAATCGCCTCCGCCTGACGGATTGGCGAGCCAAGTCCATTGTGAATGCAGGGGGATAGCCGGCTGTGTCCGCGCGTGTGATCAGGGATGGAGACGCTTGGGCGGCTGACCGGTCGTCGCCTCTGGCCCTGCCTTTGCTGCTTCTGCTGGCCCTGATGTCCACCGGGCTGGTGGTCTATGCCGCGGGAAACTGGGCGCTGGGCGCGGGTTTCGGCGCGGCGGTGCTGGCCGGAGCGGCGCTGCTCGGCTGGTATCGCACACTCTATCCTGAGCAGGTGGCCGCGGGCGAAGCCGTGCCTGACTGGACGGTCGCGCGGGCCGCGGCGGATGCTTCCAACATGGCGATCGCCGTCACCGATCGCGGGGGACGGCTGGTCTGCGCCAGCGACCTGTTCGGGGAGTGGTTTCCCGGCTTTCCGACGCCGCCCCATATCACGTCCGACGCCGCCCTGGCCGATACTCTGGCCAATGCTGCCCGCGCTGCCTGGCGCGATGGCGAGGCGCGCGTCGAGGGGATCGTGCAGGGCGCGCTGCGGCTGGACGCCTTTATCGGCCGCACGGGGCGGTCGGAGGATTATCTGCTCTGGCGGTTCAGTCCGGTGCGCCAGCCGAGCGCGCTGGACGACGTCCATCGCCTGCTGACGGGAGAGGCCGGGCGGCAGCTGGGCGAAGCGGGCATCATGGCGGTGATGATCGGCGGCGAAGGGCGCATCCGGGCGGCCAATGGCGCCTTTCTGTTGCGCGCCGCCGGGCGGATCGACGCGAATATCACCGGCCGCGATTTCGCCGCCCATATGCGCGTGGACGACAAGGCCCGTCTGTTCCTGGCGCGCGAGGAATCGGGCGGTATCCCGTTGCGGTTGTTGCAGGTGCCCTTGAAGCGCGCGACCCAATCCGTCGGTCAATCGGGCGCGCAGGACGGGCCGATGCTGCTGCTGCTGATCGACGAGCCGGCGGGCAATGCGGGCGGGACATCGGCACTCTCCTATATCGAAACCCTGTTGTCGTTGCTGCCCTTCGGCCTGGCCATGGCGGATCGCGACGGACGGGTGCTGTTCCTCAACAAGGCCTTTTCGCGGGCGGCCGGCCTCAAGGAAGCCGAGAAGCCCAGCTATCCGGGCGATCTGGTGGTGCGGGAGGATCAGGCGGCGGTGGCCGACGCCGTGCGGCGCTTTGCCGTGGGGCCGCAAATGTCAGGCGACGTGGCCGTGCGGATGCGCGAGCAGCCCGACGAGCCGATCGCGCTCAGCCTGGCGGGTGTGCGCGGGCTGGGCGAGGCGGCGGTGCTGCTTTCGCTCAAGGACAATAGCGAGGAGAGCAAGCTCAAGCGGCAGGTGGCGCAGGCGACGAAGATGCAGGCGATCGGCCAGCTCGCGGGCGGCGTCGCGCATGACTTCAACAACATCCTGACCGCGATCATCGGCCATTGCGACCTGATGCTGATGCGCCATACGCCGGGCGACAGCGACTACGACGATATCCAGCAGATCAAGTCGAACAGCAACCGCGCGGCGGGGCTGACCCGGCAGTTGCTTGCCTTCTCGCGCCAGCAGACGCTGCGGCCGCAGATATTGCAATTGCCTGATATCGTCGCGGACGTCTCCAACCTGCTGAAGCGCCTGCTGGGCGAGAGCGTGAAGCTGGAGGTCAGCCACGGCCGCAATCTGGGCGCGGTGCGCGCCGACCCCGGCCAGCTGGAACAGGTGATCGTCAACCTCGCCGTCAATGCGCGCGACGCCATGCCGGAAGGGGGCACGCTCAACATCCAGACCTATGGCGTGCCCGCCGCCAAGGTGCGGGAGATGCGGCAGGACATATTGCCGCCGGCCGACTATACGGCGGTGCGGGTGTCTGACACGGGGCTGGGCATCCCGCCCGATATTCTCTCGAAAATCTTTGAGCCCTTCTTCACCACAAAGGAACTGGGCAAGGGCACCGGCCTTGGTCTTTCCACGGTCTATGGCATCGTCAAGCAGTCGGGCGGCTTCATCTTCGCCGAGTCCGAACTGGGGCGTGGGGCAAGCTTCGTCATCTATCTGCCGGTCTATCAGGGTGCCGATGCCGAACAGGCCGCCCAGCCCAAGGCGCCCGTCCGCCGCGCCGAAATCTGGGGCACGGGCACGGTGCTGTTGGTCGAGGATGAGGATATGGTGCGTGCCGTCGCCGAGCGGGCACTGACGCGTCAGGGCTATAAGGTGCTGACCGCCAATGATGGCGAGCAGGGGCTGGAAGTGCTCAATGGCGATGAGAAGATCGACCTGCTGATATCCGACGTGGTGATGCCCAACATGGACGGCCCCGCCATGGTGGCGCGGGCACGGGCCAGTCATCCCGACCTGCCGGTGCTGTTCATGTCGGGCTATGCCGAGGAACAGTTGCGCAAATCGATCGACATCGCCAATGTGGCCTTCCTGCCAAAACCCTTTTCCGTCAGTCAGTTGGCGGAAGCGGCGCGGGATGCACTGGCGATGCGGCCCGCGTCCGGATGAATTTGGGGAATGAACTTCTCCGCGTTCCGGCGATTATGCTGGGCAGCCTGTCGCGCTTAGGGTGGCGTGGGGCAAGACTGGGGACTGCAAGCATGTCTGACGGCAAGACCATCCTGATCGTCGAGGATGAAGCAATGATCGGCATGATGCTGGAAGATTATCTCGATACGCTGGGATACCGGTTGCACGCCATTGCCGAATCGGTCGATGAGGCTTGCGCCAAAGCGCGCGAGGGCGGGTTCGACGCGGCGTTGCTCGACTGCAATCTGCATGGCGAGAAAAGCTGGCCGGTCGCGGATATATTGGCGGAAAGCGGCATCCCCTTCGTGTTCGCAACGGGCGGCATGGCGGATGATTTGCCGACCGGCCACGCGGACAGGCCGACATTGGCCAAGCCCTTTACCATCGGCGCGGTCGAGCGCGCGTTGAACAAGGCTTTGGGGGCGGGATAAGAAAATTCCGTTCCCCTCTTGTTCCATAAGAACAAACAGGATACATGGTGGCCACGCGCCACATAAATCGGCGTGTTCCGCTTGACAGGGGATAGGCCGATGACAGCAATGCTCTCACTCATCGATTCCAAGAAGACAGGGACAATGGACAGACAGAAAGCATTGGAAGCGGCCCTTTCCCAGATCGACCGTGCCTTTGGCAAAGGTTCGGCGATGAAGCTGGGCAGCCGCGAGAAGATCGAGATCGAGGCGATTTCGACCGGATCGCTGGGGCTGGACATCGCGCTTGGCATTGGCGGCCTGCCGCGCGGGCGCATCGTCGAGATTTACGGCCCGGAAAGCTCGGGCAAGACCACGCTGGCGCTGCATGCCATTGCCGAAGCGCAGAAGACTGGCGGCATTGCGGCCTTTGTCGACGCGGAACATGCGCTCGACCCGGTTTATGCCAAGAAGCTGGGCGTCGACATTGACGAACTGATCGTGTCGCAGCCCGACACCGGCGAACAGGCGCTGGAGATCGTTGACACGCTGGTGCGGTCGAACGCGATCGACGTGCTGGTGATTGACTCGGTCGCCGCGCTGGTGCCGCGCGCGGAAATCGAGGGCGAAATGGGCGACAGCCATGTCGGCCTGCAAGCCCGTCTGATGAGTCAGGCGCTGCGCAAGCTGACCGGCTCCATCTCGCGCTCGCGCTGTCTGGTGATCTTCATCAATCAGGTCCGCATGAAGATCGGCGTCATGTATGGTAACCCCGAAACGACGACCGGCGGCAATGCGCTCAAATTCTACGCTTCGGTACGCCTCGACATCCGCCGCACCGGTCAGATCAAGGACCGCGAGGATATCGTCGGCAATGCGACCCGGGTAAAGGTGGTCAAGAACAAGGTCGCTCCGCCCTTCAAGCAGGTCGAATTCGACATCATGTATGGCGAGGGCGTGTCCAAGATCGGCGAATTGCTCGACATCGGCGTGAAGGCCGGACTGGTCGAGAAGTCGGGCGCCTGGTTCTCCTATGACTCGATCCGCATCGGTCAGGGTCGCGAGAATGCCAAGACCTATTTGAAAGAGCATCCTGAACTGGCGGACAAGCTGGAGAAAGCGATCCGCGGCAAGACGGAAGAAGTCGCCGAAGGGATGATGACCGGACCCGAAGCGGAGGATGATGGCGAATAAGCGCTGACAGGCTTTCTGGCCAGATCAACCGGAAAGCCTCAGCGCGGCACTGCCCGCCTGCTGCTTCACGCACCGAAAAGGCCCGCTGCGCGACTGGTGCGGCGGGCCTTTTACCGTTGGGGATGGATTTTGGGTGGATTGCGATCATTCCCCCTCCCGTTTACGGGACGGGAGTTCTGTGATGGCCAATCAGCCATCATCAATGAAAATCCCGCGATTGCGGCAAGATCCTGACATTGCGCGGATGCCCCGAAGCCCGCGCATGCGGCATCCGGTTCGGCTCTTCTCCCGGTGATTGTGAAAGCCGGGCCAGTTCCGCCGTCCGGTCATGCACCTGGGTAGCCATCAGATGCACGACGCCCTCCTTGCTGCGCTGAACCTCACCCTCGACCAGCATCAGCCGGGAGGCCATGACCGGCCGCCGCTGCCTTTCGAACAGCCGCGCCCAGAGCAGGATATTGGTGATGCCCGTTTCATCCTCGATGGTGATGAAGACGGCATTGCCCTTGCCCGGTCGCTGCCGCACCAGCACGACGCCTGCCGTCTTCACCCGCGCGCCATTTTTGGCGGCGGTGATTTCGGCACAACTCAGCGCGCCCTCGGCGGCAAAGACCGGGCGCAGGAACTGCATCGGATGCCCCTTGAGCGACAGGCGCGTCACCAGATAATCGGCCTCGACATGTTCCGACAGCGGCATGGCGGGCAACATCGCATCCGGCTCCTCCCCTAACTCGCGCGCCTGACTGTCGCGCAATCGGGCGGCAGCGAACAGGGGCAGCTCATCCGAAGGCGTTCGCCGCGCCTCCCACAAGGCGGTCCGGCGGTCCTGCCCCAGCGACCGGCAGGCATCGGCATCCGCCAGCAGGCGCAAGGCCCGCGCCGGCAGCGCCGCCCGCCGCGCCAGATCCTCCATGGTGGCAAACATGCCCTCCGTCCGCGCCGCGCCCAGCTGCTTCGCCCAATCCTCGCGAAAGCCGTCGATCTGCCGCAATCCCAGCCGCAGCGCCAAAGCGCGTCCTTCCCCCTCGCCCCGCCTGCCGTTGCGTGAACGCAACAGCGGTTCGAGCGCATTGTCCCACCCGCTCATATTCACATCGGCGTCATGCACGGTCACGCCATGGTCCCGCGCATCGCGCACGATCTGCGCCGGCGCGTAAAAGCCCATGGGCTGCGAATTGAGCAGCGCGCAGGCGAACACCGCAGGCTGATGGCATTTGATCCAGGCCGAGATATAGACCAGCCGCGCGAAGGACAGCGCGTGGCTTTCCGGGAAACCGTAGCTGCCGAAACCCTCGATCTGCCTGAAGCAGCGCTGGGCGAACTCCGGCTCATAGCCGCGCCGCACCATGCCCTTGACCATCTTCTCCCGGAAATGATGGATGGTGCCGACATTGCGGAAGGTCGCCATGGCACGGCGCAGCTGATTGGCCTCCACATCGCTGAACCGGGCTGCCACAATGGCCAGCCGCATCGCCTGTTCCTGAAACAGCGGCACGCCCTTGGTCTTGTCGAGGATTTTTTCCAGCTCGTCCTTCGGGCCATGTTCCGGGGCGGGAGAAGGATAGACCACTTTCTCCTCCCCGCAACGCCGCCGCAAATAGGGATGGACCATATCGCCCTCGATCGGACCCGGCCGCACGATCGCCACCTGGATGGTGAGGTCGTAAAGCGTACGCGGTTTCAGGCGCGGCAGCATGTTGATCTGCGCCCGGCTCTCCACCTGGAACACGCCGATGCTGTCGCCGCTGCACAGCATGTCGTAGACGGCTGCATCCTCCGCCTCCATATCGACCGTCAGCTGGTGGTCGCCCAGCCCCTGTTCGCGCATCAGGTCGAACGCCTTGCGGATGCAGCTGAGCATCCCCAGCGCCAGCACGTCGACCTTCATCAGGCCGAGGGCGTCGATGTCATCCTTGTCCCATTCGATGAAGCTGCGATCCTCCATCGCCGCATGATGCAGCGGCACCGTCTCGTCGAGCCGGTTCTGGGTCAGCACGAAACCGCCGACATGCTGCGACAGATGGCGCGGGAAAGGCTGGCGCAGCAACTGGTTGATGATCGCCTTCAACTGCACGATCTGAGGATTGTCGAGCGCAAAGCCCGCCTCCACGATCCGCGCATCGCCCATGTCGCCGGAATGGCTGCCCCAAACCGTGCCGGAGAGGCGCGTGGCGATATCGTCGCTAAGGCCCAGCACTTTTGCCGCTTCCCGCACCGCGCTGCGCGAGCGGTAATGGATGACCGTCGCGGCGATCCCCGCGCGATGACGGCCATAGCGCTCATAGATATATTGCATCACCTCTTCGCGCCGCTCATGCTCGAAATCGACGTCGATGTCGGGCGGTTCGTTGCGCTCCTCCGACACGAAGCGGGAAAAGAGCAGGTCGTGGCGTTGCGGATCGACGGAGGTCACGCCCAGCAGGAAGCAGACCATGCTGTTGGCCGCCGATCCGCGTCCCTGACAGAGGATTCCCTTGCTGCGGGCAAAGGCGACGATGTCGTGCACGGTCAGGAAATAATAGGCATAGTTGCGCTTGCCGATCAGGTCGAATTCCTGGGCAAGCAACTCGCGCACGCGCGCGGGAATGCGCGGACCATAGCGGGCATGGGCGGCGGACCATGTCAGCTCCTCCAGCCATTGCTGCGCGGTCCACCCCTCCGGCACCGGTTCATGCGGATATTCATAGGCGAGCTGGTCGAGCGTGAAATGCACCTGATCCAGGAAGCGCTGGCTTTCCGCCACGGCCTGCGGGCAATCGCGGAACAGCCGCGCCATTTCGGACGCGCCATGGATATGCCGCTCGGCATTGGCCTCCAGCATCCGGCCTGCTTTGGCGATGGTCGTGCCTTCCCGGATGCAGCTCAGCACATCCTGCAAGGGGCGCTGCGCCGCTGTCGCATAGAGCGCATCCATGGTCGCGAGCAACGGCGCGCCCGTCGCTGTGGAGAGCGCCTGAAACGCCGTCAGCCGCCGCGCATCCCGCCCATCCCGCCGGAGCGCCGCGCCCAGCCAGACCCGGCCCGGCGCAAGGCGCGACAGGCGGACCAGCAATGCTTCCAGATCGGCCGGAGGCAGCGGGGGGACGAGGCTGAGATGCCCCTGCCGGACCGCCTCCTTCGACGGCCGGTCGTCATAATCATAGTCCACGGGCCTGCGATGCGCCGTCTGCTCCGTGGCGGTGGACCCGGGCATCACGATCAGCAGCAGATCGTCGAGATAGGCGGTCAGATCCGCATAGCGCAGGATGCAGTCGCCCTTCACCGAGCGGAGATTGCCCACGGTCAGCAATTTGGTGAGTTCGCCCCATCCCCGCCGCGTCGCCGGATAGGCCACGATATCCGGCGTGCCGTCGACAAAGACCAGCCGCGCGCCGACGATCAGCCGCAGGTCGGTCTGGCAGGCGCGTTCCTCCTCCGCGCTCAGTTTGAGCGGCCGGCCCGCTTCCTTGCGGGCTTCCAGCAGAGCGGCACGCATCTGTTCGGACCAGCGTTTGCGCGCGACATGGGCGCGGACCACGCCGGCCACCGTGTTGCGATCGGCAATGCCAAGGCCCGTGAGGCCCAAAGCAATGGCGCGCGCCACCATGTCCGACGCATGGGATGCGCCGCGCAGGAAGGAGAAATTGGTTGCGGCGACCAGTTCGGCAAAGGGCGGCGATTTGCACCCTGCCGTCATGCGAACAGGCCGTGGATATACCAGCCCGGATGCGCCGCTTCCGTTCCGTACAGCCCGTGACGGAAAATCCAGTAGCGTCGGCCGCGCGCATCCTCGACCCGATAATAATCCCGCGTCAGTCCCGCGCTCTCGCCCTCCAGCGCGCCGTCCCTGGCCGTCCACCATTCGGGCGCGATGCGTTCGGGGCCTTCATAGCGCGTCACTTCATGGCTGGCCCGCCGCCAGCGGAAACGATGGGGCGGACCATCGGGCACCTCCGCGATCACATCGATCGGCTGGGGCGGATCGAACAGATGGATCGGGCGCATCGGTGGATCGCCACTTTCCTGCCGCTGCGGCCAGTTCACCGGCACGCGGCTTTCCATCGCGGGCAGGGCAAGCTGGGCCTGTTCGGGAATATGGCTGTCATTGGGGTGAAGCCGCTGGATGCGCGTCCGCCCCGCCCGGATCGACAGCCGGTCGACCAGTGCCGCGACGCTTTCCTGCCTGCGTGCCTCACCGCCTTCCAGCGCCAGTTGCGTCGGCGCCATCGGTTCGGCCTGCGGCACGGTGAAGCGCAGCATGTCGAAGCCGAAACCGGGGTCGAGCGGGTCGGACAGCGCATCGATCCGCTCCTGCACCAGCCGCATGATCGCGGGCGCATCGCGCACCGGCAGGCTGGTTTCGACCCGCAGCGGAAAGGCAAGGCCGTCGCTGCGGAAGAACAACGCTTCGAACCGGCGCCCGCCCTGGCCGCGTTCGCTCAGGCGCTCGCCGGCCTCGGTCGCCATCTCCTCCAGCGTCCTGAGCGCAAAGGCCGTGCTGCCCATCGGTTCGGCAAAGCGCCGCTCGATCCGGATCGCAGGGCGCGGCCGTCGCGGTGCAAGCGGCCGCCGCCCCAGCCCGAGCAGGCTATGCAGCGCATCCACCGCTTCCTCACCGAAGCGCGCCGCCAGGACCGCCGCCGGCCGCGCCGCCAGATCGCCCACGGTGCGAAGCCCCGCCCGACGCAGCGCCACCGCGCTGTCCTCCTCCAGCCGCAGCGCCTCGACCGGCAGGCGTCGTAGCGCCGCATCCTCATCCGCCGCAGCACCGACCGGGAAACGGCACAGCGCATGCGCGCCCTCCGCCGTCCCGGCAAGGGCATGGCGCACCCGCATGCCATGGCGCTCCAGCCGTTCCGCCGCCTCGCGCGCCAGCATGTCCTCCCCGCCCCAGAGATGCGCGCAACCGCTGATGTCGAGCATCAGGCCGAAGGGCGAATCGAGAGCCGCGATCGGGGTGTAGCGCGCGCAACCATCGCAGAGCCGTTCCAGCCAGTCCTGATCGCCATGCGGATCGGCATCGAACACACGCAGGTCGGGCTCGCGCGCGCGGGCATCGGCCAGCGTCATGCCGGGCGTCAGGCCCAGCGCCAGAGCATCGGCGTCCAGCGTCGCCAGCCGCATCGCGCCGCGCACCTGTTCGACGACGACTGCCGGTCCCTCTCCCTGCGCCGCCCAGAGATCAGGCCGCGCGATCCGCAGCCGGTCGATCGGCAGGAACGGGAACCACAGCGCCAGATAGCGGCGGTTGCCGATCGCGTCCTCCGCCTTTCTGTCCTCTGGCGTCCTGTTCAAGGTCATGGCGTTCATCGCGCCCACCTCCATCCTCTTCAAACATGCCCCGGCCATTGTCCCAGACGAGCCGCCAGTTGAGTCCATCCCGTCCCGCCCGTCGCCGCAACAGGCTGAGGTCGAAGGCGCTCATCCCCGGCCCCCCATGGCCCAGCCGGCTACCCCGCAAGGGCAGCGAAGGCGCGGCCGCCACCCGCCAGCGTGTATCCGCCGCGCTGGGCACCGGATCGCCGCCCATCCGCAGCAGGAAGGCGGTGACGCCCGACGCCTCTGCCGCCAGTGCCAGCCGCCTGCTGGCCGTCAGGTCGAGCAAGGGTGCCCGTCCGCGCAGCTCCACCACCAGCGCCCCCAGGGCCGGGCAGCGCAACGCATCCACCGCCCCGCGCAACAGCATGGCGTCATCCGCCATCACGCCGATCACCAGCCGGTCGGGATCGACGCCCAAAGCCGCGAGGCCCGGACCATAGGGCATACCGCTCGCTCGCCCCGCTGCCACTGTCCGCAGCCAGAGCAGCGGAGCCTCCCCCGCTGCCAGCCGCGCGAAAATCAGGCCCAGACCGGCCGCCGCCCCTTCCTCTTCCAGAGCGGCGAAAAATTCATGCACCCGCCCTCGCGCCAGTCCGCCGTCCAGCGCCCGGTCCAGCGCCGCATGGCCGGTTTCCACCCGTGCACAGGGCTGCGAGGCTGGAATACCCTCCAGCGATTCGATATGCCGTCTGAGCGCGGCGAGGGTCTTCACGACTCGGTCATGCATTTGTTCCTTATTTGTTCTTTTCATCCTGTCGGGCGTGCTTGTCAATCAGCCCGCGTCAAAGCGGGTCACATGGATCGACTGGCGGTTCATCGTCGTCGTGCCGAAAACCGTCATGAAGGCTATATCGGTGGCATCGCGGCCGACGGCGATCCGCACCATCGTTTCGACCCCGGCAAGGCCGGTGGCGTCCACCAGATGCCAGGCGCCGTCCAGCCACACCTCCACCACGGCATGGAAATCGGGCGGCTCCAGATCGGGCGCATAAACCGACACCAGCCGGGCCGGAATGTCGCATGAGCGGATCAGCGCGGCGGTCAGATGCGCATGATCGCGGCACACGCCCTGTTGCGCTACGAAGCTGTCGACGGCGCTGGTCGCCGTGTTGGAACTGCCGGGCGTATAGCGGATATTGTCGTGCACCCAGATGATCAGCGCCTGCACCAGCGCGCCGCCCGACAGCCCTGCGAAATGGTTGCTGACGAAGGGGACGAAGCGATCGGCCTCGCAATAGCGGCTGGGCCAGATGAAGGGCAGCACGTCCCTGGGCAGACTGGGGAGGGGGGACGGGGCGAGATGAAACAGGTCGGGTCGCTTGCGCTCGACTTCCACTGTAGCGCGATAGGTGGCGACCATGCGTCCCGCCCCGGCGCGCGTCCAGTTGCGGCGGCCGACATCGCTGCCGCCACCCAGCGTCGTCAGCGGACCGGCGCCACTGATCTCCAGCGATTGTTCGAGGACATGCTGATCGGGCAGTTCTGCCGCTTCCAGCGTGAGGAGGGCGTCCGTAGGTTCGCTGAAATCATAGTCCAGCACGGTTTCGATGGCGATGCGCATGGCGGCTTGCTCCGGTTGCCGTGCGCTAGAACCGGGGAAGAGGGCAGTCGTTCCGAATTGCAGGCCGGTACTGGCCAATACTGGTCATTAAGCGTGACGTGCTCCTGCGAAGGCAGGAGCCCAGTT
>NZ_JALDYQ010000147.1:0-3515 GCF_032153725.1 Sphingobium sp.
ATCGAGTTCAGCGTATTGAACAGGAAATGCGGATTGAGCTGATAGCGCAGCATCGCCAGCTGCGCGCTCGACGCCTGATTTTCCAGCCGCAGCAGCTGATCCGCCTGCTCCTCCACCGTCAGATAGAAGTTGATCGCATAATAAAGCGCCGACCACGCCCCCAGCAGCGTCATGGACAGGTAGAAGGCCCCCAGGAACAGCTGCACCCCCGCCGTATCGCTGCCCCTGTTCTGGGTCGAGAACACCCAGGCGTCGATGAACGCCACCAGCCCGGCCGCGACCACCACCGTCACGATCGACGCACCCCAGGTCACGATCGGCCGCTGCTTCTGCAAGAAGCGGAACACCACCGCGATCAGCAGGGTCACCGAATAACCCGATACGGTGGAGATCATCACCGGGATCAGGCTGGAAAGCGGCTGCCCATTGGCGATGGTCGAGGACCCGCGCAACAGGAAGGCCCCCGCCCATCCCACCGACTGGAGGTTCCAGAAAGCGCGGTTCTTGTCCGCGAAAAAGGGCTGGGGCTGGAAGCGATGCACTGACATTGCCGCCAGACTAAAGCATCACATGAAAAAGAGGGAACCGGTTTTTTGCAAAAATCACGGGTCCACAACGACCCATCAGGCCGCCGCCGGCTCCGCCACCATCGGCGTGACCTCATCCGCGCACAGCCAGACCAGATCGCTCAGTGCCAGGGTCCGGCCGTCATGAGCCAGTATCACCATCTTGCGGATCGGTTGGCTGTCGCGACGATCCGCCAGTACCTGGCAGGACGACGGCGCGCAGCCCCATTTCTCGCCCCATTGCCGCAGCGCAACCATGACCGGGGCCAGTTCCTCGCCCTTTGCCGTCAGGCGATATTCGACCTTGCGCCGATCGCATTGCATCGGCTGGCGCACCATGATGCCATTTTCCACCAGCCGTCCCAGCCGGTTGGCCAATATGTTGCGGGCGATGCCAAGGGTTGACTGAAACTCCTCGAAATGGCGGATTCCCGACAATGCGCCCCGCAAGATGAGGAACGACCAGCGTTCACCCATGATTTCCAATGCGCTAGGCAGCGCGCATTGTTCCAGATCCTGCGCCAGATTATGTTTCATCGTCTTCACTTGATAGCTCAAAGCCACCCGCGTTGCAAAAGTGCAGCGCTATTGTGCCTAAATGGGATTTTTTTGTTGCACAGCAAGGGGCATCGCGGACAATCGGGAAGCAATGCTACGCCAGTATGAACTTGTTGAACGGGTAAAGCGCTACGATCCGGAAGCGGACGAAGCGATGATCAACCGCGCCTATGTCTTCTCGGTCCAGAAGCACGGGTCCCAAAAGCGCGCCAGCGGCGACCCCTATTTCAGCCATCCGATCGAGGTCGCCGGTATCCTGACCGACTTCAACCTGGACGACCAGACCATCGTGACCGCCCTCCTCCACGACACGATAGAGGATACGCTGGTCACCTATGAAGAGATCGAGCACGCCTTTGGCAAGGATGTCGCCCGCATGGTCGACGGCGTCACCAAGCTGTCGAAGATCGAGGCCATGTCCGAAAATGAGCGGGCGGCGGAGAATCTGCGCAAATTCCTGCTCGCCATGTCGGACGATATCCGGGTGCTGCTGGTGAAGCTGGCCGATCGCCTCCACAATATGCGCACGCTGCACTTCATCAAGAATGAGCAGAAGCGCCGCCGCATCGCGCGCGAGACGATGGATATCTATGCCCCGCTGGCGGAGCGGATCGGCATGTACGACTTCATGCGCGAAATGCAGCTCCTCTCCTTCCGGGAGCTGGAACCGGAAGCCTATGACAGCATCACCAAGCGGCTGGAGCAGCTGAAGGAAGGCGGCCATGACAAGGTCGACCGGATCGGGGCGGAACTGCAACTGCTGCTGGGCGGCAAGGGGCTGCCGGTCACGGTGTCGGGCCGCGAAAAGCACCCCTATTCCATCTGGAAGAAGATGCAGGAACGCCATATCAGCTTCGAACAGCTGACCGACGTCATGGCGTTCCGCGTGATCACCGAGACGACGGAGGATTGCTACCGCGCGCTGGGCGTCATCCACCAGACCTATAAGATGGTGCCGGGCCGGTTCAAGGATTACATCTCCACGCCCAAGCGCAACGGCTATCGCTCGCTGCACACCACCGTCATCCATCAGGACAATGCCCGGATCGAGGTGCAGATCCGCAGCCGCGACATGCATCATGACGCCGAACTCGGCCTCGCCGCGCACTGGGCCTATAAGCAGCGGGGCGATGCGGGCGATCATCAGGCGGCGTGGCTGCGCGACCTCGTCGAAATCCTGGAGCAGAGCCAGGATGCCGACGAACTGCTCGAACATACCCGCATGGCGATGTATCAGGATCGCATCTTCGCCTTCTCGCCCAAGGGCGAACTGCATCAGTTGCCCAAGGGATCGACCCCGGTCGACTTCGCCTATGCCGTGCACACCTCGCTCGGCAATCAGACGGTCGGCGCGAAGGTGAATGGCCGCGTCGTGCCGCTGCGCACCAATCTGGAAAATGGTGATCAGGTCGAAATCCTGAAATCGGAAGGGCAGGAACCGCAACCGGGCTGGCTGACCTTCGCCATCACCGGCAAGGCCCGCGCCGCCATCCGCCGCTATATCCGCCATAAACAGCGCGGCGAGGAAGTGACGCTGGGCGAAAAGCTCTATGAGGAGATCATCGGCCGCTTCTCCCCCGAACTGGCGAGCGAACTGGGCGACAAGGCGCTGAAGGCTGCCCTGAAACGCCTGAAGCTGGAGGACCGCGCGTCTTTGATGGTCGCCATCGCCACGCATCGCCTGCTCGATTCGGAAGTGATGGAGGCGCTCATCCCCGGCTCGACCAATGTGGAGGGGATGGAGGAAGCCCATCCACGCCAGCACGCGCCCGTCTCGATTCGCGGCCTGACGCCGGGCATCGCCTATAATCTGGGCGATTGCTGCCACCCCGTCCCCGGCGACCGTATCGTCGGCGTCCGGCGCACTGGCGAGCCGATCGAGGTCCACACCATCGACTGCCGCTCGCTGGAGGCGGGACAGGATGACGATTGGGTCGATCTCAGCTGGGACAGCAAGTCGAAGGGCGGCACCGCGCGGCTCCAGGTGATCGTGAAGAACCAGCCGGGCGCGCTCGCTGCCGTCACCAACGTGTTCGGCGCGACCAAGGCGAACATCCTCAACCTGCAACTGGTGAACCGCGAAGGCCCCTTCCACACCGACATCATCGATCTGGAAGTGGTCGACGCGCAACATCTGAACCGCATCCTGTCGGCGCTGCGCGGGCTGGATACGGTGGTGCAGGCGGACCGGGTCTAGGGCGTGTGGGGATTCAGCCCATGACGGGCTGCAAATGGCGACTTTCTGCGCTTCCGGTGCTCACGTACTGAAGTACGCTGCGCGCCGGTTCTCGAAATTCACCATTTTCGCCTCGCCCTGAACTGAATCCCCACACGCCCTAGGCTGTAGTGACATTTTAGGGATTCACGGCGGCGGCTTTTTCTGATTCACCA
>NZ_JALDYQ010000092.1:0-16171 GCF_032153725.1 Sphingobium sp.
GACTGGGTTCCTGCCTTCGCAGGAACACAGCGCGCTTAACGGCTACAAATGGCCACTTCTGGCCAAATAGCACAAAGCCGGAAGAGCCTCAGCGCCCTTTCCAGACGCCGGGGCGCTTCGCCACGAAGGCTTCCATGCCTTCCTTCTTGTCCTCGGTCGCGGTCAGGATCTGGAACAGACGGCGTTCCGTCAGGATGCCCTGAGCCAAGCCGGTTTCGAATGCCAGATTGACCATTTCCTTGTTCACCATCGCGGCCATGGGCGGCATGGCCGCGATCGCAGCGGCAGTCCTGAGCGCGTCGTCCAGCAATTCCGCCGCCGGAACGATCCGCGCGACAAGGCCGGCGCTTTCCGCTTCCCCGGCACCCATCATGCGGCCGGTCAGGCACATTTCCATCGCCTTCGCCTTGCCCACGGCGCGGGTCAGGCGCTGCGATCCGCCCATGCCCGGCGCCACGCCCAGCTTGATTTCGGGCTGACCGAATTTCGCGGTGTCGGCGGCCAGGATGAAGTCCGCCATCATCGCCAGTTCGCAACCGCCACCCAGCGCGAAGCCCGCGACCGCTGCGATCCACGGCTTGCGGGTGGCGACGACATTCGCCTGCCAGCCGGAAAAGAAATCCTGAAGGAAGAAATCCGCCGCGTCCTTTTCCACCATTTCCTTGATGTCGGCGCCAGCGGCAAAGGCCTTTTCACTGCCGGTGAGGACAAGGCAATGCTGCGACGGATCGGCATCATAGGCCGCGAAAACCTGCGACAGGTCCTTCAGCACCTGACTGTTGAGCGCATTCAGGGCCTGCGGTCGATTGAGCGTAACCAGCGTCACCGCGTCGCGCTGTTCCACCAGGATCGTTTCATAAGCCATCGCCATTTCCCTTCATCTGTTGCATCCGCTCTATGCAGAGCCATGGCCCTTGACCAGCCCCGGCAAGCCGCAACTTCGCAGTCGCTATCGGCACAGATGCATGAAATCGCGGTCATAGGCGCGCAGATGAGCGCCGCCGTCGACATAGACGGTCTGTCCCGTCACGGCTCCGGCGCCGGCCAGATACAGGACAGCCTCGGCAATCTGGTCCGCCTGCGGCAGGCATTCCAGAGGCATCATCCGCGTCAGCCGCTCTATCTGGTCGTCGTCATAATCGGCCGTCGCGATGGTAAGGCCCGGCGCGACGGCATTCACCCGGATCTGCGGCGCCAGGGTGGAGGCGGACAACCGCGTCAGGCCCGCCAGCGCCATTTTGGACAGCGTATAGGCCAGCTGGTCGCCATGGGGGTGATCGATCCGCTGGTCGAGAATATTGATGATGCATCGATCGCCCGCTCCGGCCGGGATGGTAGCGAACGCCTTGGTCAACAAGGCAGGCGCGGCGCAATTCACCGCATAATGCCGCATCAGATCATCGGCATTCACGCCGTCGAGCCGATCCTGACCAAAGATCGCCGCGCTGTTGACCAGAACATCGGGGGGGCGTCCAAAACGTTCCGCCACCAGAGCGACCAGTTCCTCCGCTCCTTCGGGATCGGCGAAATCGACGGTGAAGCCGTCCCATTCGGTCGCATGCTCCTCCAGAGTCAGCGCCAGATGGGAATCGAGCCGCGTATCATGGCTGCCATGGATCGCCAGCGAATAGCCGGCCCGGGCAAATGCCGCGGAAATAATGCCTCCCAACCGCCTATGCCCCCCTGTCACCAGAGCGAGGCGTTTCTGCGCAAGCGGCAAGGCGCCGGGCTCCCCCACCCGTTTCCTGGCGCCGCCGAGCGGCCGGTAATTCGGACGCTCTTCGCCGCTCACGAGTCGATCAGCTTCAGCACTTCTTCACGGCTCTTCTCTTCGTCGCGGAAGATGCCGAGCATGCGGCTGGTCTTCATGACGACATTGGGCGTGCGCACGCCGCGCCCGGTCATGCAGCCATGGGTCGCCTCGATCACGACGGCCACGCCCTGCGGCTTCAGGTTTTTCCAGATGCAGTTGGCGACTTCGGACGTCAGCCTCTCCTGCACCTGAAGGCGGTGGGCGAAGGCATGAAGCACGCGCGCCAGCTTCGATATGCCGACGACATATTTGCCGGGAAGATAGGCGATATGCGCGACGCCCACGATCGGCGCCATATGATGTTCGCAATGCGACTGAAACGGAATGTCCTTCAGCAACACGATATCGTCATAGCCGCCTACCTCATGGAAGATACGCGACAGATGATAGGCAGGGTCATCTTCATAACCGCGGCAATATTCCTTCCAGGCGCGCGCGACGCGCTGGGGCGTTTCCAAAAGGCCCTCGCGCTCCGGGGTATCGCCCGACCAGCGGATGAGCGTCCTGATCGCTTCGGAAACGTCCTCGGGAACCGGAATCTTGACCGACTCGCCCACGGCTTCGGCATCGGGATCATATTCCATGGACGGCACCACTCCTCTGTTGCTTCGGCGGCATATGGCGACTGATTCGCAGGAACGCCAGCCCCTTCGCCGCGCTGGACACAAGATCGCGCCCATGGCACACGCTGATGAAACCGGATGAACCGGGTCGCCACAATCATTCACGACGGAACCATGCGGACCGAACAGATCGCCGCCGTCCTGCTTGCGGCAGGAACATCCTCCCGTTTTGGGGAGGAAGACAAGCTGATGGCCGAATGGCGCGGCAAGCCGGTGGCCGTCCACGCTCTGGAAACCATCGCCTCCATGATCTTTGCCGAACTGGTGGCGGTCGCGCGGCCGCTTGCCCAGGCACCGGTCCTGCATCGCAGGCTGGAGCGGCGCGGCTATACCATCCTGGTGAACGAGCGGCCGGAGGATGGCATTGCCGGCAGCATCGTGAAGGCCGTCGAACATGTGATGCCGATCCGCAAATGCCGGGGGATACTGGTCTGCCTGGCCGACATGCCCGACGTGCCGCAGACCCACTATAATCGCATCTGCCTGGCTGCGGAGGATATCCGGTCGGTGGTTGCCAGCACGGATGGCTTTTCTTCATCGCCCCCGGCCTTCATCGGGCGCAAGCATTTTCCGGAATTGCTGGCGTTGCGTGGCGATCAGGGCGCGCGAGCGCTGCTCAGCCATGGCGTGCAGGTGGAGACGATGGGCGCTTGCCTGCGCGACATCGACACGCCGGAGGATCTCGCCGACCGGCAGCCGGAATAGCGGGTCAGCTGGATCGCGTCGGATCGGTCATCGGATCGCCCATCTCGCGCGGGTCGGCGGAGCGGGCGAGTGGCAGCGAGCCGGTCTGCCGTTCCAGCATGCGGTGAACCACCGGCGGATAAGGCCCGCGGTGCAGGGCGTTGATCGCTTCGCTGTTCGCCATGTCCGCTACCGTCCGGCGGCTGTTGTGACGGACGTAATCCAGCCATGTCGACACATGATAGCGTTCCACCCACAATTCCGGATCGCCCAGGTCGCGCAGCAGCGACCAGCCATGAGCGCCGTCGCGGCGGCGGATGCGGCGACGTTCGCTCATCGCCGCCAGAAAGGGGACGACCGACCCGGCAGCGATGCGATATTCGATGGTGACGACGACCGGTCCGCTACGAGGCTCGATCGACACCGCCGTCTCAGGCTCCCGCCACAGATTCTGAAGGTCCAGATTCTCCTCGCCAGCCTGCGCCAGCGGCCGCGCATAGCCGATCATGGCCGAAGCGAACTGGACGGCGGCCGCGATCGCCAGCGCGGCGACGACCCCGTGATCCTCCGCCAATGTCCCGAACAGCCATGCTCCCGCGGCCATGCCGCCAAAGGTGATCATCTGATAGATCGCGACCGCGCGCGCCATGACCCATCGCGGCGCCGACATCTGGACAGAGACGTTGAAGGTCGAAAGCGCGATCACCCAGCCTGCCCCGGCGAGCAGAAGCCCCAGCAATGCAACCAGCAGCCAGTCGCTGACCGCCATGAGCGCCGTGCCGGCGGCCAGGGCCATGGCCGCGGAACGTACGATGGTTTCGACGGAAAAGCGCCGGCGCAACTGCCCCGTCGACAGAGCGCCCAACACCGCGCCGATGCCGAAAGCACCGCTAAGCGCACCGAAAGTCAGCGCGCCGCCACCTAATATGTCGCGCGCCACCAGCGGCATCATCGCCGAAACGGCGCTCGCCCCGATGCCGAACACCGCGCTGCGCAGCAGGACGAGCTGAATCTTCGGCGACATGGCGGCATAGCGAACGCCCGCCCGCATCGCCACGCCCATGCGCTCACGCGGAAGAAGCATGGGGATGCTTTCGGGCCGCCACCGGGCCAGCACGGCGACAAGACCAATATAGCTGACCGCATTGACCAGAAAAGCCGCCGCGGCGCCGGCAGCGGCAACGATGATGCCCCCGAGTGCCGGGCCAATGCTGCGGGCCATGTTGAAGCCCATGGAATTGAGCGACACAGCGTTGGGCAGGGCCGCGCGCGGCACCATGTCGCCAACCGACGCCTGCCAGGCCGGTCCGTTGATGGCCGTGGCGCAGCCGACAAGAAAAGTGAAGCCCAGCAGGGCCCAGGGAGTCACCCATCCCATCCATGCGCACAGGGCCAGCAATGCGGAAACGATCAGCATGAAGAGCTGACAGCAGAGCATCACCAGCCGGCGATCCAGATTGTCCGCCACCGCCCCTGCCCAGAGCGACAGCAACATGATGGGCAGCGTCGTCGCCGCGGGAACCAGCGCGATCATCTGGGGCGAGGCAGAGAGCGAGGTCATCATCCACTGCGCGCCGACCGACTGGATCAGGCCGCCGAAGTTCGAGGCCAGGCTGGCCCACCAGATCGCCCGGAAGATGGGGATGGATAAGGGCGATGGGGTCTGGGAGGGGTCCGACTCTGACACAGCATCCATGAAGCGGAATATGGCGATGGGGTCAAATCCGCGAATCGGGAAAAAGGCACAAAGCCAAGTTGCGGCTGAGGAACGCGAATCCTTTTGAAGGATGACGTTACGGTCGGGCGGCACGACGATTGAGACTTGCACTTTACGTAAACGTAAATACATTCACGGCCGTGATCCGGCGTCCCACGGACAGGAATGGGCGGAGAGGAATGGATAGCGATGGAAGCCTTTATTTATGACGCCGTCAGGACGCCCCGGGGCCGGGGCAAGGCCGACGGATCGTTGCATGAAATCACCCCCATTCAACTGGCGACGCAGATGCTGGAAGCCGTGCGCGACCGGACGCAGATCGACACCGCCGATGTCGATGACGTGATCCTGGGCTGCGTCAGCCCGGTTGGCGAGCAGGGGGCGGACATCGCCCGCGTGGCGGTGCTGAACGCCGACTATGCCCAGACCGTGCCCGGCGTGCAAATCAATCGCTTCTGCGCCTCCGGGCTGGAAGCGGTGAACATGGCCGCCGCGAAAGTCTATTCTGGCGAGGCCGGCCTTGCCATCGGCGGTGGAGTCGAGTCCATGAGCCGGGTGCCGATGGCGTCGGATGGCGGCGCCTGGGCGATGGACCCTGCGGTCGCCTACAAGACCTATTTCGCGCCGCAGGGCATCGGTGCCGATGTGATCGCGACCAAGTTCGGGATCAGCCGTGACGATGCCGATGCCTATGCCGTGGAGAGCCAGAAGCGCGCCAAGGCGGCGTGGGATGAAGGCCGCTTCGCCAAGTCGATCGTGCCGGTCAAGGACGTGATCGGACAGGTCGTCCTCGACCATGACGAGCATATGCGGCCGGACGCGACGATGCAGTCGCTGGCCGCGCTGAACCCCAGCTTTACCGCTTTGGGCGAGGAGATGCCGGGCTTCGATGCGGTGGCGTTGCTGCGCTATCCCGAACTCGAGAAGATCAATCATATCCACCATGCCGGCAACAGCTCCGGCATTGTCGACGGCGCTGCGGCAGTGCTGGTCGGCAACAGGGAGATGGGTGAGAAATATGGTTTGAAGCCCCGCGCGCGGATCAGGGCCATGGCCTCCATCGGGTCGGAGCCGCTGATCATGCTGACCGGGCCGGAATTCGTCGCCGGAAAGCTGTTGAGCCGCGCGGGCATGAGCAAGTCCGACATCGATCTTTGGGAACTGAACGAGGCCTTTGCCAGCGTGGTGTTGCGTTACATGCAGGCGATGGACCTCGACCACGGCAGGATCAACGTCAATGGCGGCGCGATCGCCATGGGGCACCCGCTGGGCGCAACCGGCGCGATGGTGCTGGGCACGGCGCTGGACGAGCTGGAGCGAACGGCCAAGGGCACCGCGCTCATCAACCTGTGCGTCGGTGCGGGCATGGGCACCGGCATCATCATCGAGCGCGTTTGAGCGGACTGGGAGAGATTATCATGAACACGATCCGCTTCGATATCAACGCCGATGGCATCGCCACGCTGACCATCGACGTGCCCGACCAGTCGATGAACGTCATCGGCCCGGACTTTCTGGCCGATCTGGACGCGGCCATCACGCGCATTTCCTCTGAAGAAGCCATCAAGGGCGCGGTCATCGCCTCCGGCAAGGACAGTGGCTTCATGGCGGGCATGGACCTTAAATATTTCGGCTCCATGCTGGTCAGCGACGGCGGAAAACGCCCTGCCCCGGCCGATATTTTCGACAAGGTCTTCGTGTTGAACCAGCTGTTCCGGCGGCTGGAAACCTGCGGCAAGCCGATCGCCTGCGCCATTGAGGGCACCTGCGTCGGCGGCGGTTTCGAACTGGCGCTGGCCTGTCATCGGCGGATCGTCGGGGACAGCCCGAAGACGCAGCTTGGCCTGCCCGAAATCCTGATCGGTCTGTTCCCGGGCGGCGGCGGGTCGCAGCGCCTGCCGCGCATCATGGGGGTGCAGGCGTCGCTCATGTACATGTTGCAGGGCAAGCTGTTCCGTCCGGCCGAAGCGGCGATGCTGAAGATCGTCGACAGCCTGGTGCCGCAGGGCACGGCGGTCGAAGCCGCCCGCGAATGGGTGAAGGCCAATCCCAATGCCAGTGTCCAGCCCTGGGACGTCAAGGGCTATAAGGTGCCGGGCGGCGCGGGCGGCTTCAACCCCGCCTTCGTCCAGACCATGGCGGGCGCGCTGCCGATGACGCTGAAACAGACCCAGCGCAACATGAACGCGCCGATTGCCCTGCTGTCGGCGGTCTATGAGGGCATCATCCTGCCCATGGATCGCGCCATCCGCATAGAGAGCAAATATTTCGCCAAGGTCGCGGCCGACCCGCAGGCCGCCAACATGATCCGCAGCCTGTTCGTCAACAAGCAGGCGGCCGAACGCGGCGCGCGGCGGCCGAAGGATCAGCCCAAGGCCCCTACCCGCAAGCTCGCCATGCTGGGCGCAGGCATGATGGGCGCAGGGATAGCCACCGTGGCCGCGCAGGCGGGCATGGAGGTCGTGCTGTTCGACCGCGATCAGACCTATGCCGAAAAGGGCAAGGCGCATGTCGAGGAGGTGCTGAAGAAGCGCCTCGGCCGGGGCATGACGCCGGAGAAGATGGCGGAGACGCTGGCCCGCGTGACGCCGACCACCGACTATGCAGCGCTCGTCGGGGCGGACTTCGTGATCGAGGCGGTGTTCGAGGATGTCGCCATCAAGGCTGAAGTGACGAAGAAGGTAGAGGAAATATTGGGCGCGGACACGATCTTCGGGTCCAACACCTCCACTTTGCCCATCACCAAGCTCGCCAAGGCGTGGTCGAAGCCCGAGAATTTCATTGGCATCCACTTCTTCTCGCCGGTGGAAAAGATGCCGCTGGTCGAGGTCATCCTCGGCAAGGAAACCGGACCTGCGGCGATTGCCAAGGCGCTGGATTTCGTCGCGCAGATCAAGAAGACGCCGATTGTCGTCAATGACTCGCGCGGCTTCTACACCTCACGCTGCTTCGGCACCTATGTGCAGGAGGGCGTGGAAATGGTGGCGGAGGGCATCAACCCGGCGCTCATCGAAAATGCCGGGCGGCAGCTGGGCATGCCGGTGGGTCCGCTGGCCGTGGGCGACGAGGTGTCGATCGAGCTGGGCCACAAGATCGTCATGGCCGCGCAGAAGGAACTGGGCGACGCCTATGTCGCGCAGCCATCCGATGCGGTGATGGCGCGGATGGTCGAACTGGGCCGTCTGGGGCGGAAAAGCGCCCGGGGCTGGTATGACTATCCGGAAGGTGGGAGGAAACATCTCTGGCCGGGCCTCACGGAAATGTTCCCCCGCGCCGCCGTGCAGCCCAATGTGGAAGAGGTGAAGGAACGGCTGCTCTATCGCCAGTTGATCGAATGTGCCCGCTGCTTTGAGGAAGGGGTGCTGGAAACGCCGGAGGATGGCGATATCGGCGCGATCTTCGGCTGGGGCTTTGCGCCTTATACCGGCGGGCCGTTTGCCCATATGGATATGGTCGGCATCGGTCATGTCGTGGCTGTGCTGGAGCGGCTGGCCGAGCGTCACGGCGATCGCTTTGCGCCCACCGTGCAATTACAGGACATGGCGGCAAGCGGCGCGACCTTCTATCACCCCGTTTCGTCCCGCGCCGCGGCATGAATGGGGTGTAAATCCTTGCATTAGTGGTTTAGGTTTTCCCGGACTTCTCCGGGGAGATCTAAATTTTATGAGCGAAAAGCCGACGGTTCTGGTCACGGGCGGGGCCGGCTATATTGGCAGCCATGCCGTATTGGCGCTGCGCGATGCGGGTTATGGCGTCGTGGTGATCGACAATCTGGTGACGGGTTTCCGTTGGGCGGTTCCTGACGATGTGACTTTCGTCGAGGGCGATATTTCCGACCAGCCGCTGGTGCAGAAGACGCTGCGCGATCATGGCGTGAAAGCGGTGATGCATTTCGCCGGGTCGGTCGTGGTGCCGGAATCGGTCGAAAATCCGCTCAAATATTATCATAACAACAGTGCCAGGACCCGCGACCTGATCGAGAGCGTCGTGACCGTCGGCGTACCACATTTCATCTTCTCCTCGACGGCGGCGACCTATGGCATTCCGGACGAAAGCCCGGTCAGGGAAAGCACGCCGCAGCGGCCGATCAATCCCTATGGCATGTCGAAGCTGATGACCGAATATATGCTGCGCGACGTCAGCGCGGCGCATCCGATGAACTTCTGCGCACTGCGCTATTTCAACGTCGCCGGGGCAGATCCTGCCGGGCGGACGGGCCAGTCGACGGCGGGCGCGACCCACCTCATCAAGGTCGCGGTCGAGGCGGCGCTGGGCAAGCGGAGTCATGTTTCGGTGTTCGGCACCGACTTCGACACGCCGGACGGCACCGGCGTGCGCGACTATATCCATGTCACTGACCTTGCGGCGGCGCATGTGCTGGCGCTGGAGGCGCTGATGGCCGCGCCGGGGCAGAATTATCTGCTCAATTGCGGCTATGGGCGCGGCTTTTCCGTGCTGGAGGTGCTGGACGCCGTCGACCGGGTGACCAACATCAAGATCGATCGCCGGATGGAGGGCCGCCGCGCGGGTGATCCGGACGCGCTGATTTCCGATAACCAAGCGATCATGAGCGCGTTTCCGTGGAAGCCCCAATATGCCGATCTCGACCAGATCGTGACCCATGCGCTGGCATGGGAACGCAGGCTGACCGAGATTCGCGGCGAATGAGCGAGGCATCGGTTCGGGCCTTTTTCTCCGCCCATGCGCCCGATGTCGCCATCATCGATCAGGGCGTGAGCACCGCCACCGTCAACGAGGCGGCCACCGCATTGGGCGTCGTTCCGGCGCGAATCGCCAAGACCCTGTCGCTACGGGTCGGGGATGCGGTCGCCCTGGTGGTCGCGCGGGGCGATGCCCGGCTGCATAACGGCAAGGCGAAGGCCGCGCTTGGGGCCAAGCCGCGGATGCTGGGGCTTGAAGAGGTCGAAGGACTGACCGGGCATCCCGTTGGCGGCGTCTGTCCTTTTGGATTATCCTCCCCCCTGCCCATTTATTGCGATATATCCTTGCGGGCCTTCGAGACGGTCTTTCCTGCCGCGGGTTCGCGCACGACTTCGGTGGAATTGACGCCGGCGCGGTTGGCCGAGCTGACTCGCGCGCAATGGATCGATATCTGCACCCTTCCAGAAGAGATTTGAATCCGATGCCTACTGAACATCTTTTCGTCGATGGCGCGTTGGCGGCGACGGACATGGCGCGTCGGATCGCCATGATTCTGGACGATGCCATCATGGCACGAGGCGTGGCGACGATCGCGCTGTCGGGTGGGCGGTCGCCGGGTCCTGTGCTGAAGGCCCTGTCGGGCACAGCGCTCGATTGGGACAAGGTGATCGTGACGCTGGTTGATGAGCGCTGGGTGGCGCCCGACCATGCCGACAGCAATGAGCGGCTGATCCGGGAAACGCTCCTTCAGGGGAAGGCGGCGGCGGCGCGCTTCGTGCCGATGAAGAATGCGGCGGCGGATGCCTATGCCGGGCAGGCCGAATGCGAGGCGGCTTTTGCTGCCCTGCCCTGGCCGCTGGATATCGTGCTGCTGGGCATGGGCGAGGATGGGCATACGGCCTCGCTCTTTCCGCAGGCGAAGGAACTGGCCGCGGGGCTTTCGACCGCAGCTTTAACTCTGGCGGTGACGCCGCCGGCCGCGCCGCATCAGCGCATGTCGCTGAGCGCCGGGGCGATCCTGAAGAGCCGGCATGTCTTCCTGCAAATCGGCGGGGCGTCGAAAAAGGCGGTTTATGACCGGGCTTTGGCGGGCAGCGCGATAGAGGAGCAGCCGATCCGGGTAGCCCTTTGCCAGCACGCCGTGTCGGTGGAGGTCTGGATTTCGGAGTGAGTTTCAGTCGCGCGGCTTGTGCTTCGAGAAGAGATAGCGCCAGACGCCGACCAGATTGATCAGCAGCAGCGCGATGTTCTGGAAGCCGATGCCTTCGCTGTCCCTGGCAAGGAAGCCCCAGGCGATCAGCGCTACCGAGGACGTGACGAACAGCACGAAAGCCCAGCCGGTGATGCGACGGCCGAGATTGAGCGAGACAACAAGGGCTGCGAGGGTTGCGGCGGCGGCGCCATAATATTGCAGGGCGTCGAGGATCGTTTCGTTCACATGGAGCCAACGCCGGGATGGCGACAAGGTTGCGGGGGAGCGGCGGGCGTAATAGGCACGGCGGCATGATTGCTCGGATCGACCCTTTTCACGCCATCGCCATCAGCCGGGAAGCGCATAAGCTTGAGGCCGAGGGACGATCCATATTGCATATGGAGTTCGGACAGCCTTCCACCGGGGCGCCCTCTGCCGCCATTGCCGAAGCGCATGCGGTGCTGGACAGCGATCCCATGGGCTATTGGGAAAGTCCGGCACTGAAGGAGCGCATCGCGCTGCATTATCGGGAACGCTATGGCGTGGCGGTGGAGGCGGAGCAGATCCTGCTCACCTGCGGGGCTTCGCCAGGTCTGGTGCTGGCACTGACCAGCCTGTTCGCCCCCGGAGCGCGGGTGGCGACGGCACGGCCGGGCTATGTGGCTTATCGGAACACGCTGAAGGCGCTTTATCTGGAGCCTGTGGAGGTCGATTGTGGGCCAGCCGAGCGCTATCAGATCAGCGCGAAGGCCCTGGAGGCTTTGGAGCCGGCGCCCGATGGGGCGATCATCGCCAGTCCCGCCAATCCGACCGGCACCATCATTCCCGCCGGGGATATGGCGCGAATCGCGGAAGTGTGCCGGGCGCGCGGCATTCGCATCGTGTCGGACGAGATCTATCATGGCCTGAGCTATGGTGATCCGGCGCGATCGATGCTGGAATTTGCGCCGGACGCGGTGATCGTGAACAGCTTCTCCAAATATTTCTCCATGGCTGGGTGGCGCCTCGGCTGGGTGGTCTTTCCACCCGACCTGATCGATGTGGCGCGGGCGCGGATGGGCAATCTGTTCCTGACGCCGCCGTCGCTCGCCCAGCATGCAGGGCTGAAGGCGTTCGATTGCATCGATGAACTGGAGGGGCACGTCGCCACCTACAGGCGTAACCGCGAGTTGCTGCTGGCCGCGCTGCCCGCGCTGGGGCTGAAGGAGATCGCGCCACCGGACGGGGCCTTTTATATTTATGCGGACGTCGGGCACCTGACCAATGACAGCCTGTCCTTCTGCCAGGAATTGCTGCGCGAAACAGGCGTGGCGACGGCGCCGGGGATCGATTTCGACCCGGTGGACGGCCATCGGCACATTCGCTTCAGCTTCGCGGTTTCGACCGACCGGGTGGAGGACGCCATTGCCCGGATGATTCCCTGGTTCACCGCGCAGGCCGGCGTGGCAAGGAATTGATCCATTTTGGATGGAACTGCGAATTTCCCTGGTATCGAAATGATTTACGGGTAATCGCCGCGACGCGACCCGAAGCTTTTACTCGTGTAAAAGCTCTACTTAGCCCGACGGCCACGGCTGTCGGGCTTTTTTTGCGCGACGAAGCGGGCGCGTACGCGCCAGTCCGTTCGGTATCGATGTTCTTAAAAAGATGGTGCGGGCGGTCGGAATCGAACCGACACTCCTTTCGGAACCGGATTTTGAGTCCGGCGCGTCTACCAGTTTCACCACGCCCGCGTCATGGGTGAGGCGCCAATGGCAAAATCAAAGGCCAGCGTCCAGCCAAAAATCCAATGACTTCATCTTCTCGCGGTTGCGAGATGAACTTCTCGACGATAGCCTGCTTGCGTAACGAGTGCCGCAGGGTATAAGGGCGGCATCGTGCAGACCTAGAACCACTAACGGAAAAGGGACAACCTTTGACCGAACCGTCTGCCACGTTCCTGTTGTTCGGCGCCACCGGCGACCTGGCGCACAGGATGATCTTTCCTTCGCTCTACAATCTGCTGGCCGATGGGCTGTTGCCTGACGATTTCCTGATCGTCGCATCGGGACGTTCCGAATTCACGGATGAGCAATTCCGGGCCGATATCGACCAGTCGCTGAAGAAGTTCCTGGCCGCCGACCGCTATGAGGCGGAGATTGCGGGCAAGCTGTGCGGACTGATCGTCTATCAGGCGGTCGAGGCAGGCAATGGAGAGCAATTCAAAGCGCTGGCCGGTCGGCTGGACGGCCGGATCGACAGGGGCGTGTCCGTCTATCTTTCGACGCCCCCTTCTCTCTTCGCGCCGACCGCGCAGGGGCTGGCGGACGCGGGCATCATCACGCCAAAGACGCGAATCGCCATGGAAAAGCCGATCGGCAAGGACCTGGCCTCTTCGAAAGAAGTGAATGACGGCATCGGCGCGCTGTTCGCCGAGGACCAGATTTTCCGCGTCGATCACTATCTGGGCAAGGAAACCGTCCAGAACCTGCTGGCGCTGCGCTTCGGCAATGTGATGTTCGAGCCGTTGTGGAACGCGACCGCCATCGACCATGTGCAGATCACCGTGGGCGAGACGGTTGGGCTTGAGGGCCGCGTTTCCTATTATGACGGCGTCGGCGCGCTGCGCGACATGGTGCAGAATCACGTGCTGCAAATCCTGTCGATCATCGCCATGGAGCCGCCCGCCCGGATGGACCCGACGGCGGTGCGCGACGAAAAGGTGAAGGCGCTGCGTTCGCTCCGCCCGATGACCGCCGAAACCGTCAAGACCAACAGCGTGCGCGGCCAATATACGCCGGGCGCCGTGGGCGGGCAGATCGTCACGGGTTATGCCGACGAGCTGGGCAGGCCGTCCGAAACCGAGACGT
This sequence comes from Sphingobium sp., assembly GCF_032153725.1. Classification (GTDB taxonomy): domain Bacteria; phylum Pseudomonadota; class Alphaproteobacteria; order Sphingomonadales; family Sphingomonadaceae; genus Sphingobium. Next base: position 13,541 of record NZ_JALDYQ010000092.1, read on the forward strand.
TCGTGGCGTTGAAGGCCTTCATCGACAATTGGCGCTGGCAGGGCGTGCCCTTCTACCTGCGTACGGGCAAGCGCATGCCGACCCGTCAGTCGGAGATTTTGATCCAGTTCAAGCCGGTGCGCCATTCGATCTTCGGTCGTAACGGCGGTGGATCGGGGCTGGAGCCGAACACGCTCATCATCCGGTTGCAGCCGGAGGAATATATCCGCCTGCTCATCATGAGCAAAAGGCCGGGACTGGAGCGCGACGTGCATCTGGAGGAGGTGACGCTGGACGTATCGCTGACCGCCGCCTTTGCCGGACAGCGCCGCCGCATCGCCTATGAGCGGCTGATCCTCGACCTGCTGGCGGGCGACGCCACCCTGTTCGTGCGCCGCGACGAAGTCGAAGCCCAATGGACCTGGATCGATTCGATCATCGACGGGTGGAAGGAAGCCGGCGTGAAGCCATCGCCCTATTCTTCCGGGAACTGGGGACCGTCCTCAGCCATTGCCCTTATCGAACGTGACGGAGCCAGCTGGAATGACTGAACTGCATCCGGTGATCGCCAAGGTCACCGACCGTATCGTGAAGCGCAGCGCCGCTTCGCGCCTGAAATATCTGGACCTGATCGAGCGCGGGCGCGACGCGGGCACCAACCGCGCGCAGCTGTCGTGCGGGAACCTTGCCCATGGTTTTGCCGCGAGCGGCGAAGACAAGGCTGTCATCCGCACCGGCGCGGCAATGAATTTCGGCATCGTCACCGCCTATAATGACATGCTGTCGGCGCATCAGCCCTATGGCCGCTATCCCGAGCAGATCAAGATCGCGGCGCGCGAGGTCGGCTGCACCGCTCAGGTCGCGGGCGGCGTTCCGGCCATGTGCGACGGCGTGACCCAGGGTCAGGCGGGCATGGACCTGTCGCTCTTTTCCCGCGACACGATTGCGCTGTCGACGGCGGTGTCGCTGTCCCACGCCATGTTCGAAGGCGCGCTGATGCTGGGCATTTGCGACAAGATCGTGCCGGGGCTGCTGATCGGCGCACTGCGCTTCGGGCATCTGCCGACCATCTTCGTGCCTGCCGGGCCCATGCCTTCGGGCCTCGCCAACAAGGAGAAGGTGCGCATCCGCCAGCTTTATGCGGAAGGGAAAGTCGGCAAGGAGGAACTGCTGGAATCCGAAAGCGCCAGCTACCATGGCGCGGGCACCTGTACCTTTTATGGCACGGCCAATTCCAACCAGATGATGATGGAGATGATGGGGCTGCACATGCCCGCCGCCTCTTTCGTGCATCCAGGCACGAAACTGCGGCAGGAATTGACGCGGGCCGCCGTGCATCAGTTGTCGCGTATCGGTTGGGACGGGGATGATTATCGCCCGCTGGGGCATTGCGTCGATGAAAAGGCGATCGTGAACGCCATCATCGGCCTGATGGCGACCGGCGGGTCGACCAACCATGCGATCCACCTGCCCGCCATGGCGCGCGCCGCGGGGATCAGCATCGACTGGACCGACTTAGCAGAGATTTCGGATGTGGTGCCCCTGCTGGCGCGGGTTTACCCCAACGGTTCGGGCGACGTGAACAATTTCCATGCGGCGGGCGGCATCAGCTATGTGATTCGCGAACTGCTGGAGAACGGCCTGCTGCATGGCGACATCCTGACCGTCGCGCGTCAGGGCCTGGCCGATTATGGGCAGGAGCCGGTGCTGGAAAACGACGCGCTGGTCTGGAAGGACGTGCCGGAATCGCGGGACGAAGCGATCCTGCGTCCGGTGTCCAATCCGTTCAGCCCGGATGGAGGCATGAAGCTGCTTTCCGGTAATCTCGGCCGCTGCGTCATGAAGGTGAGCGCAGTCGACAAGGAACGCTGGACGATCGAGGCGCCGGCCCTTGTCTTCCACGATCAGGACGATGTGCTGCGCGCCTTCAAGGCGGGCGAGCTGGAGCGCGATGTCGTGGTCGTCGTGCGCTTCCAGGGACCGAGAGCAAACGGCATGCCGGAACTGCACAAGCTGACCCCGGCGCTGGGCGTGTTGCAGGATCGCGGCTTCCGGGTGGCGCTGGTCACGGACGGGCGCATGTCGGGCGCTTCGGGCAAGGTGCCTGCCGCCATTCATCTGTCACCCGAAGCCTTGGGCGGCGGCGCGATCGGCAAGCTGCGTGACGGCGATCTGGTGCGCGTCTGTGCGGAAACGGGCGAGATCACGGCGTTGGTCGACGCGGCGACATGGAACGCGCGGGACATTCCGGCGGCGCCCCCTGCCCCTTACGATACCGGCCGCGAACTGTTCGCACTGTTCCGCCATCATAGCGATCTGGCCGAGGCAGGCGCTTCGCCGATCCTCGCGGCGATGGAAACCGAAGTCTAATCAACCTCGTCATCCCGACGAAAGCTGGGATCTCGTGAGGCTATGTCGTGCGTTCATGCATGAAGTCCCAGCTTTCACCGGGGTGACGGATATCAATGGAGAGGTCTTTCATGACCGAAATCATCGCAGCGGACATTGGCGGTACGAACGCCCGCTTTGCCCGCGCCAAGCTGGACGCCCGTAACGTCCCTACATTGGGCAAGGTGCGCAAATATAAAGTAGCGGATTTTCCCAGCCTTCAGGCCTGCTGGGCGGCCTTTGCCGAGGATGAAGGGGGCACGC
>NZ_JALDYQ010000001.1:0-195255 GCF_032153725.1 Sphingobium sp.
CTGCCAAAAAACCGAACAAACTTTATGTGGCGAACTTTAGATTCAGGTGACTAGGGTATGTGGGGGTTCAGCCCATGATGGGCTGCAAATGCCGGCTTTCTGCGCTTCCGGTGCTTACGACCCGTAAGGTCGCTGCGCGCCGGTTCTCGAAATCCACCATTTTCGCCTCACCCTGAACTGAATCCCCACACTAGACTGGATACAGGGGTATTTCCTTCACCGGCGTGCCGAAGGACCGTTCCCGATCGGAGAAGCGCGGCTCATCAGGTGCCAGAACATCCCTATAATAGTCTCCACACAGCGCAGCCTGAAGCTCGGCCTGGCCGTGAAACTGAATGGTGGCCAATCCGTCAAATGATGTGTCGGCAAATGGAGAGGCGGACAGAGCGTCGATCGGGCAATATTCCACGCGCCGATGATATTCCTGCGCGCCGGGCGCGGCGATTGCCAGCTGGCCATGATGATGGAGCCAATAGTCGCGAAAGTCCGCAACCGTCATCCCCGCGCGCCGTACGGCCAGAAGGAGAAGCTTGACCGATTCATCGGGTTGTCGGGGCGGCGTTTCGATGAGGAGGTGGCAATTGCCGCCCACCGCCATCACGCGCCTCCGATCGACAAGTTCCCATGTCGCGCCGGACTGCATATCGCGGGCAATGACGGCGAGACAGGCATCGGCCGATGCCCGGCTGTCGAACCACATCTCCTCTATGCCATCAACCCGGAATGTCGACGCGGTGTGAATGGGCATGTCGCCGTCCGCCGCTATGGCATTATAGACGCGCCGCAGCAGGCCGGGTGCATTGCCTTCGGCCTTGCGCGCCTTGATCCACGCTGTGGCGAACGCTTCCCGGGAAAGATCCGCGCGCCGAACAAGCAGCAGGGCAAGCTTGAAGGACGCCCCGGTGGCTTGTCCGGAATTGCTTTTGTTCACCAGCGCCGTCTCCGTCGGGTTTGAGGAAAGGTCCAGGCCGAGAATTTCGCGCCCGACAATCCCGCCTGTTCATCTGACTCTTATGGCGCAACGCAGAGCGCGCGTTGCATGCCCAGCCCCTCAATCTCTCCGATCATGACGTCGCCCGGTTTCAGATAGCGTCCATAATGCGTGCCGTTGCCGGCAGGAGAGCCGGTGCAGATAAGATCGCCGGGCATGAGACGGCAGTAGGTGGAGATGTATTCAATCTGCCGGGAGATATCAAAGAGCATGTCGGAGGTCGATTCGTCCTGCATGACCTGGCCCGACACCGTCAGTTTCATGGCAAGATTGAGCGGATCGCCCACATGGTGCGAGGGCACGAGATAGGGGCCGAACGGCAGGAAGCCGGTCTGCCCCTTGGCGCGAAGCCAGTCGGTGCCGAGCTGCCTGTAGTCGGTCCGCGGGATCAGGTCGCGGGCGCTGATGTCGTTGACGATGGCATAGCCTGCGACGTGGTTCAGCGCATTGGCGCGCGAAATCTGGAAGCCGCCAACGCCGATGATCACCCCAAGTTCGAGCTCCCAGTCCGGCGCTTGGGTCGTCAGCGGCAGGACGAGATCGTCGTTCGGACCGGAAACCGCGGAAACCGGCTTGGTGAAGACATAGGGTTCGCCCGTCGCCGCGCGGCGATCCATCATGTCCTCCGCCCATTTGCGCAATTCCTCACGCGAGAGGCCTTCCGGTCCGACGCCGACATCGACCGTCATATCGACCACGTGCTTGCGGTAATTGGCGCCGGTGCAGAAAATCTGACGGGGAAGGTCGACGGGCGGGTTGACCACCAACACCTCCACGGGTTGCCAAGCGGGCGCGCTGGTGTCGGCGCGGGCCGCCAGGTCATCGAGGAACAGCACGCTGGCCGTCCAGTCTTCGAGAAGGCCGAGAACCGACAGCTTCGCGGGCGCGGCATCGCTGAGGTCGCTGAGGGCCGCGACCCGATCGCCGATGACCAGACCGACGAAGCGCTGCCGATCCGGCCGCGAAAAAGTTCCAAGTGCGTAACGCGTCACAATAGGCTCCATATCTTGTCCGGGGGCCGTGCATCCACGCACTCATCGTTCCGCTGGCGCGGACGGCCGGAACTGTTGCAAATTCGCGGGATCGAGCCAGATACCGCCGTCGGCGATATGCAGGTCGACCGGAGTCAACCGTTGCCCAAGGCACGGACCCGAGATGCAGACCCCATCGTCAATACCGAACAGCGCTCCGTGCGCCGCGCACCGGATATGTTGGCGATCCGGAGTGAGATAGGCGTCGCGCCGCCAGGCCAGCCCCGTGCTCCAGAAATGCGGGCACAAGTCGACATAGCCCGCGACGCGCCCGCCATGCTGCATCACGACGAAAACACGCGGACCGTCTTCGATCGCGTCGAAACCGCGCGCGCTCCCGACGTGAAGATCGTCCAGATCGCAAAGGTGCAGCATGGCGGCCTGTCCGGGTGGTCAGTGCGCGCCCGGGGGCGGGCCGGGAAGCCATTTGCCCAGACTCTTCAGCGTGAGTATCTGCGAATTGTCGGGATGTGCCGGCATTTCGCGCGCGACCCAGCGGTCATCGAGCTTGTCCATGTCCGCATCATATTCGATGGCGACGCCCAGCGGCGATTTGAAGTACCAGAACCAGTTCGATCCCATGATATGACGCCCGGGACCCCAGAAGCTCTCATAGCCTTTGTTCATGAGCCGCGTTCCGGCGATGGCGAGCGAGGTCGGTCCCGCGACGTGGAAGGCGAAATGCTCAAGACCCTTCATGTGCTCGGGCGTCTTGACCATGAAAAGCGAATGATGGTCATCGCTCGCCTGCGGACGCAGGAAGGGTCCCATGCCGGCGAACCGGTCCGTCACGACGAACTTGAGGCGATCGGTGTAAAAGCGCTCCATCCTGTCCGTATCGGGCACGTAGAAGACGACATGGCTGAGGGTCACCGGGAGGGCGGGGACCTGTTCATCAGAACCTATGACATTCACCGGACGGCCGGGCGCGTGGCCGGGCGAATTGATCGCCTCCACATCGGCGTCGAAAGGCCGGCGGCGCGTAAGCCTGAAGCCGATGGCAAAGCCCATGTCATCGACCGAGCTGAGCGAACCGTCATCGGCGCGCACGACTTCGCGGTCCCTGCTCAGTTCCGTTTCGATCTGCGTGAGCGTTTCGGCGTCTTCGACCCCCCAGACCGTTTTGCGCAGCTTCGAGCCGTTGGGCAGCGACGCCGGCAGCGAGGGATCGTCGTACGGCCGCAGCACCACGCAGGTGCCGTCAAGGGCTTCGAACACGCCGCCGCCTGCATCCTTGAGGCCATAGTCGCTCAGGAAGGCCGCGCAGTCGTCATAGTCGTCAACGCCAAAGACGAGTTCGTCAGGGCCAATGATTTTCATTCTTCTTCTCCAGATTGTCGAAATTTGGCCAGCATCAGGGGCTGGCGCTTGTCAGGCCGACTTTTCTTCCTCCTCGACGAACGCAGCCAACAGGTCGCCAGGTCGCCTGTGGCCCCATGACCACTGAGTTCGGTTGAAACGCTCATGCTCCCAGGTCGCGTCGTCCAGAACATAGGACCCCCAGCCGAGTTCGAGCGTGAAGTCGCCGGGCGTTTCAATGTACATCGAGATCACGCCATCGGTGGCGTGCCGTCCCAGGTCCCGGCTGAGACGATGGCCGCGGTCCTGCAACCGATCGCGTATCGAACCCAGATCATCGAGCGTCGCAACCTCGATCATGAGGTGATCGGTGGCAGCTTCGCGTCGCTTCGACTCTGCGATGGCGAGCGAGTGGTGCCGGGTGCCCGCGCGCATGAATGTCACGACCAGCGATCCGACGTCCGCCACTTCGGTCAGCTTCAGGCCCAGCACTTCAGTATAGAACTCACGGCTCGCTTTCATGTCGCGCACGGCCATCGTGACATGGCCGACCCCCTGCGCGCCGGCAACGAACTGCACATGTTCGGGTGAACGGAATTGCGTCCGCAGGGTGTTGCTCGGTCCCCAATATACTTCGCCGGTATTCCCATCCGGATCGCGAAATTCGGCCACAGCCTGAACACTGCGGAACGCCAGGAGATCGGGCCGTTCGCGCGGCTGGGCCCCTGCGTTTTCCAGGCGCTGCACGAGTTCGCAATAGCTGTCCGGTCCCGACGCCTCCCAACCCATTGCCGACAGGCGCTCGACGCTGCCCCGGCGCAAGAACACGCGCGCATTCCTTTCGGCATCCATGCGCAAGCCATGCCGGCCGTCCGATTGCCCAACAAGCTGAAAACCGATCGTTCGAGCCAAGTCCAGCCAGGCATTTTCATGAGCTGTCTCAAACTCGACATAACCAAGCTGCGTCACTCCAGTGACTATCATAGATTCGATCCTCCCCGGATATAATTAGATATCTAATTTTTTGTGTCAATCGGGTTGGATGTGGTCCCCCGAAGATATTCGGCGTCGCGCCAGCCCGGGGCTTCGGATGCCTGCCCCGCAGGACGCGCAGGATCGGGTGCAAGGGCTGGCTCTTCCCGCCATGTTTGCTAAGGGGGGATGGTGAGCAAGAAATGCCAAGGGTTCGGAGGCTGTCGTTGCAAGGAAGCAAATTAACCCGCCCCGAGCGGCGACGCGAGAGAATGCGTCGGCGCATCATAGAGGAAGCGGTGCGGCTCTACCACGAAAATGGCGGCGAAGACGCGGGCGTGCAAGCCACGACCGTCGAACTCATCTGCGAACATGCCGATATTTCGATCCGGACGTTTTTCAGATATTTCGACAGTAAATTGGACGTGATCTATCTTGATTACCGACAGGCATTGAAGGAATTGGAAGAAATATTCGTCGAACGCCTACAGAGCGAACCACCGCCCAAAGCGCTCATTTCCGCCAGCCTTGCACATGTCTCGACCTTCGTCTCCGATGAGGTCAACCGCGACCGGTTTCTTCGTGCGATGAAATCGGCTCATTTTTCGGAACGAGGAGCGGTCGGGCGGATGCGAACCGATGAGAGGCTGTCGGAGTTGATCGAGGGCCGGCTCAAACCGCAACCGCATGGGGCACTGCGCGCGCGCGCGATTGTCGCGACATATCGGGGCGTGTTCGATCAGGCCCTTGCCTTATGGGTGGAACAGCCCAATGAGCCGCTGCCCGAACTTGTCCGGATCGGCCTGGCGACAATCGAAGCCACCTTTGCATCGACTGAATGACCCGGACATGATGGCGGCTGGCGTCCTCCCAAACCCGGACAAGACGCCCATCGGCGGTGGTCGCCAGCCGCATCATGCTGCTGCTTTGGCACTTGCGGCGCCTTGGATCGCCGCAGATGACATCAATATCTCAACGATAATGTCGCTCCGTAAGTCGCGGGCATCGCGGCATTGCGGGTGACGATGTCGATGACCATCGATACGCCGGTCCAATAATATTCATTGGTGACGTTGCGTCCCCAGATCGTCAGGTGCCACTTGTCGTCCGCGGGCCCTATGCCGGCGGAAAGGTCGAGCGTCGTGCGGGGCTTTATCCGCGCAATAGCGAGATCGCCCAGTCCGGCGTTGGATGAGGACTGATGGTTCACGACGAAGCCGGCTTCGGCATTGAGCTTATCTGAAACGGCGAATGTATATTTCACGTTCGCCGCGCCCGTGAACTTTGGAGTGAACGGCAGGGCCTCTCCACTCAGTAACTGGAAGGAGCCCAGGAAATCGTAATTGGAGAAGTTGCCCTTGATCTTGGAATCAAGATATGTGCCGTCCAGTGAGACGTCCAATCCGGCAAGAGGCGCCAGTACCATTTGCGCTTCAACCCCATTGATGCGCGATTTCGGAACGTTGATCAGCGCCCCAAGCGCGCCAAAGGTCGGGTCGATGATCCTGCCGCGAACCTGCTTGTCGGTGTAGTCGTAGCGGAACAGCGCGGCGTTCAACCGGACCGCCGGGGAAAGCCGGATTTTCGCGCCCACTTCATATGCCAGGACATCCTCCTGGGTGACAGGCGTGTACTGAAGCGAGCGGGTGCCGGAAAGCAGCGGGAATCCGCCCGATTTATAGCCATGGCTTACGTTCGCGTAGACGAGGCTGTCGCGATCGAATTTCCAGTTGAGTCCCGCTCGCCAGGCGATGTTGTCCTGGCTCAGTTCGGAGATCACGATGTCGGGCAAACCATTAGCGCCCAGCGTTATGCAGTCGCCGGCGCTTCGCGCGACACCCAGCCTGGCGGACCAAAACGCTTCCAGGCCGGGGTCCACCAGCGAGCACCCCCTGAATTTCTTGGTCGAATCCGTGTAACGAATGCCTGCTTGCGCCGTCAGTTGGTCTGTCAGCTTGTAATCACCGCTGACAAACACCGCTTTGGTTTCCGTGCGCTGGCCGATTTGCGTCGTCGTGCTGGTGGAGCCGAGCACGCCCGGGAAGGAATCATTGGCAGGGCCGCCATTTTTCTGGTCGGTGCTGTCCCACATGTAATTACCGCCGATGATCCAGTTCAACCGGTCATATTGCCCGTAAAGCGCCAGTTCCTGATAAAATGCTTTGACATGGCCCAGGACGAAGGCGTTCAGGTCCGTGAAGGTCGTGCCATCGACATCGATGGTCGAGTTGGACCGGAAATCCTGATAGGATGTCAGCGATTTAAGCTTCAGATGATCGCTGATGTCGTAGCTCAGCGTGAGCGCGGCGTGCCGGTCCTTGTTATCGACCTGGAAATTGCCGCCGGGATTCCAGTCCGTAAGGCGCGCATTATCGGCTGTCGGCGCAAGGTTGACCATCGCCGGACGATTGGCGAGCAGGATCGCATGCGTCGGATTGAGCGGCGTTACCTGCTGGAACTGCGGCATGATGGAATCGGAATTGTCCTTGCCATAGGTCAGGCTGAGAAGCGCGCTGAAATCGGGAGCCGGCGTCCAGTCAAGCAATAGCCGCGCGGCAGAACGATCCCTGGCCCCATTCTTCTCGCCGCGGGTGATCGAGGTCTGCCAGGCCCCGCCCTGTTCTGTGGAGGCGGCCAGTCGCACGCGCAGGTTGGAGGAAAGCGGGCCGCTTACATATCCATCAACATCGACCGCGCCGAAACGGGCTGCCGTCAGATTCAGCCCGGCCGCAAGATCGGAAGTCGGCTTGGCGGCAATGAAGTTGACCGCGCCACCCGTGGAGTTGATGCCGTAGAGCGTTCCCTGCGGGCCTTTGAGTACTTCCACGCGTTCGACGTCCAATGCGGCGAACTGCGCGGTGATCGAATAGGGGAATGGAACCTGATCGACATATACGCTGACGGCGGGAACCGACGTCACGCTATTGTCGTAGAAGCCGACGCCCCGCAAGGTATAGACCGGCACGTTGTAACCGGTTCGCGTGATGACGAGGCCGGGGCTGATTTTCCCCAGATCTTCCGGGTTCTTGACGCCCTGCCGGGCGAGTTCAAGGCCGGTGACGGCCGTGATCGACATGCCTACGTCGTTGACGCGTTCCGACCGCTTGTTCGCCGTCACGACGATGTCGCCATATGTCGAAACATCGTTGCCCGCCTGCTGCTCCGCAGAAGCTGGGCTGACCACCGCGGCGTGGGCAATGGCCGAACATGTCGTCGTCAGGCCCAAACCGAGCGCGCACCTCATCCAACGGCTTACAATCATCTCTGCCTCCCCTCTTATAGGATTTTTTTCTCGGCTATGTTTTTTTGCCTATAATGTCAAGATGCCAGTAATGACATATTGTGGGAGCTTTGCTTTAACGGGCGAGGAAACGCACCGGAACTGGCGGAAGTCTGGCGGCGGATTTCCGCTGCGGTCGAGGGGCCGGGCAGGCTCTGAAAGTTGCGGATTGCGATCGCGCCAGAGCATTGGAGCCTGCTCCCGTTTGTTTGATATTTATTAGTTTACAAATTTGTTGACAAATTTGGACGCAAGGATACAGCCTACCCGGAGAGGATGGGAATGGGGATCAAGCGTCATGAAGGAACTGCCGGAGGGTTTTGCGCCATTGTCGGGCTGGGATGAATATCCGATCCATCAGGCAGTGACGCCCATCCGCTATACGCAGACCATCGATCCCCGCGCTTTCGAGCGCTACTGGTTCACCGCTCAGCCGCGTGATGGCTCGTTCCTGCTGGTGACGGGCATGGGATTCTACCCGAACCTCGGCATCGCGGATGGTTACGCGCTTCTCGTGATCGGCGAACGGCAGATCACCGTGCGAGCCCAGCGCCCCCTGTCCGCGGACCGGGCGCGATTGGCAGTGGGTCCCGTGCGAGCGGAGCCGGTAAAGCCATTTGCCGAATGGCGGCTGGAACTGGACGATAATGAGCATGGCTTGCGCTATGATCTGCGTTGGCGCGATACGAAGCGCGCATCTTTTCGGAAGATGGATCTGACGCGTCGGCCGGGCGCGCCGGCCGACATTCATTTGCAGCACGATTGGGGCGGCTATGAAACATTCGGGACGATCGAGGGCTGGATCGAATGGGAGGGCGGGCGTATCGACTTGTCGCCCGATATGGTTGTGGGAAGCCGCGACCATCACTGGGGCGTGCGCGACGGTGTCGGCGGCTTTTCGATCAATCGCCAGGGCAAGGCGCATTCCCACCTGGGGCAGTGGGTGGAATTCAAGGATTGGGGCCTTTGGGGCGACCGCATCCTCTATAATATCGGCGACATGTCGTCGGGGCCGCAATATTGCGAGCGTGTCGACAACCAGATCGACTTCGACCCGGTGACGAAGCATTTCCGTGGAGCGGTCATCACCAACCTTCTGAACAATGGCGAAACGCGCAAGGTGCGTTTCCGTCTGACTGGCAACACCACGGCCTATCTGCGCTGCGTCGGCTATACCAGTCCGGACGGGAAAGGCACGCCCACGGGCAACCATCATCATGGATACGACCTGGGAGGCGCCACCTTCTGCGAGAGCTACGACCTTTCCGATCCAGCCATCAGGCAGGAGATTGCCGGTTTCGAGGACCATCTCTGTTTCGTCGAATATGAGGGTGAAACCACGATCGGCATCTTCGAGTGCTGCAATCCGATGCTGTATGCCATGTGCGCGGCCGGCATCCCCAGCTACCGTTTCCTCGAAGCGCCCGGGGCATGATCGACGCCGCTTATGTGTCGCGGGTCGAGGCGCGGCTTGGAGAGGTTCTGGGGCTGGAGGATTTCCGCGTCACCTCCGCGCGATCGGTCAGTTCCGGCCTTTCGCGATCGGTGGTCCTGCTTTCGGCAACTGCCCGGAACCTTGCCGGTGAATGCCGCTATGCGATGCTCAACGAACAGCAGGATTCACCGGTGGCGCCGAATTCGGAAGGTGAGTTCGCGATCTTGCGCGCGCTGATGGACCATCCCCAGATCAAGGCGCCCGCGGCCTGCTGGATCGAACGGGATGCCAGTGCGACCGGCAACAGGTTCCTGCTTATCGACCAATTGCCGGGGATCGCGCATCCCCCCGAATTGCTCAAGCCATCTTACCGCGATCATGCACCAGGCATCGTGCGCGAAAGCTTCGCGATCCTGGGACGGCTTGCCGCGATCGATTACGCCTCGCTCTCGCTTCCCGCGAGCCATGCAACGCCGGAACCGGGACGGATATGGGAAATCGAACTGGATCGCTGGGAGCAGGCGCTGCGAGACAGCAATGCCGCGGCCCGTCCCGTCACGGCGGCCGCCATCCGCCACCTGCGCCGTTCGCCTCCTCCGGTTCCGGATAGGGTAACGCTGGTCCATGGCGACTATCGTGTCGGGAATTTCCTGTTCGATACGTCCGGGGTGACTGGCGTGCTGGATTGGGAAATGGCGCATCCCGGCAATCCGCTGGAAGATCTGGCCTGGTACTTCCTGCCCCACTGGGAATTTGCCGCGCGTCCCGGGCTGGCGGGCGGCTATCTCTCCCACGAGCAGGCCATTGCGGTCTGGGAGGAATGCAGCGGCATTACGGTGAACCCGGCCGCGCTGCGCTGGTGGACAATGCTGTGCCATCTGAAGGCAGTGGCGACCTGGGCAGCGATGCGCCATATATTCACGCGCGGGATCAGTGACGACCCTCGCACGGCGATGGTCAGCTACGGCCACGTCGAACGGCAGGAAAGCCATCTGGCAAGGATGCTCGCATGACTCCCGATCCCTCCGCCATCCTTGTCAGCGTCACGCGGACCTTGTCCCAGTTCATGGCAGATCATCCGGAGACGGCGCCGGAGATCGGGATCGTCATGAGCACCCTCTCCATGCTGGCAGCCGATGTCGACAGCCATGTCGCCCAAAGATTGCAGTGGGGGCAGGAGATCGAACGCCTTCTCCGCCTGGCTCGGGAGAAGCTTTCCCCGAGCGCGCGGGATATTGTCGATCGGGCGCTGGAAGCTTGTCCCGCCGGTCCGGCGGATTATGCAACGCCGATGATCGAAGCCTGGCTGGACCGCCTGATGAACGCGTTGACTGTCACCCATGCGGAACTGGAAACTGCCGGTGATCGGCAACTGGTAGGTGAGATATGGACGTTCCTCACGGATTACGTCACGACGCGCGGACGCCTGGTCCGACCGTTATGGCGGGTTTGAGACAATGACGGTGACCTTGCCGATGACGGTCCGCCGTTCCTTGCCGGATCAATTGCCTGACGCCTCGCCGCCCGATCCCCTTGCGATCGTGCGCGCCGAATTGACGGACGGTTTCCTGACCGGACGCTACGTGCCCGGCCAGAAGCTCATCGAAGCGGAACTGACGTCCCGGCTTGGCCTTTCGCGCGCCCATGTCCGCGAAGCGCTGGGCAAGCTGGATGTGGAGGGGATCGTCACCGTCTATCACTATCGCGGCACCTATGTGCGGCGGTTCAGCGATGAGGAGGCGTTTGCGCTGATCCAGGTCTTTGGCCCCCAACTTGTTCTGGCGGCGCGTCTCGCCGCCGGGGCGGTGAAGGCAAAGGCCGATTGCAGCGAACTGGCTGAGATCAGAGAGATGATGGCGCAGCCCGCGACCGCCGCCGCCCGGCTTGCTGATCTTGGCGTCCGGGATCGCTTCTATCGCAGCATTGCGAACCTGTCCGGCAATCCCTTTTTGGAAAAACAGTTCCCGGCAACCTTGCTGCACCTACTGCGAATGCAGGTGCCATGGGTGAATCTGGAAGATCATGGCAGGAGCAGCAGGCTGGCAATTTGCGATGCGATCCTGGCCGCGGATGATGAAGACGCCGCACGAACCGCCGACACCTATTCATCCGCACTGCTTGCGGAAATTCAGGACAGGCTTGTCGACGTGGGCCAGCGGCAATCGCCCGGCTGAGAAATGGGCCGTTTTCTGAGGTCAGTTGCCCATGACGGCGAGCGGGCTTGGCCCAATCAGAAAAACTCCACCCGTTTGCCCGCCGGTCGACTTAAGCGGCGCCGCATTGACCCATACCGCCCTGTTTTGGGCATCGCTGCCCAGCAACGTTGCCGTCAGGCTGAACGGTTGACCGGCGGTCAGCAAAGCTTCCATCGCGTCGCTGACGGCTCCTCTGTTCGAAGCGTCAAACAATGTCGCGAAGCGGACACCGATGATGCGGCTCTCATTGGTCTGGATCAGCGTGGCCAGTGCGGATGACATATCGGTCACAACCCCGCGAACGTTGAAGTTCCCGCGTGCAAGGCCGGGCCAGCCGTCGATCAGATTTTCATATGCGGCATTGCGCGCATCCTGTTCGCGCAAGGTCACCCGATCGGTGATCTCATCGATCAACAGGGCAAAGCCCCGGGGAAAAGACGTGGCCTTTATCCTGCAGACCAGCGAGGGCCGATCGGGAGGGCTGAGTTCGAATTCTTCCGAAATGCCGGTATCGCGCACCCTTTCAAGCGCGCGGATGCTGAATTGATGTGCAGGTTCGGTCAGTACCTGCGACAGGTGGACGCCGCGCACCTCCTCTTCGCTTACCTCGACCCGCTTACGCGCCGCCAGGTTGATGCGTACAAGATTCAGCTGTTCGTCGGCCAGGATGACCATGGTCGGAATCATATCGAGAATCACGTCCAGCTTTGCCGCGAGGCGACTGTCATCGGCAACCGTGGTCGGCCCTTCGTTCAGGCGAAGGAACAATTCCCTGGAGATGAGGGAAAGATTGACATGACCGTGGTTCATGATGTGGACGGGCTCGCCCAGCGCGTGCCGGGAGTGCGCGGCGAAATGTCGGATCAGGTCCGTCGCGGTTACAATCCGGCCAGACGGGCTGTCTTTCACTGGGTTGCACTCCTTCTTTCCGGCGCGATGCATCCGAATTTGCAAATTATGTGGGGCCGGCCGAAGCAATCAGAACGATATCGTAACGTTATGGTTATTTCTGGCCCAAAGCTAGTCCCCATGCCATGGAAAATGCGCAAGAAACGACGGGAATTTGACCTTTTGGCGGGCGCTTTCCCTTGCCTTGAAAATACGCATTTTTCGCAAAATCCCGCTTTCCCCCGTTGGGACGCCCTTAGTGGCCTGTTCTGCATATTCAGGCCCGGGGACGAGGAATGATCGGCTTGCACGATCGGATATGCAGACGATGTGCAAGAGGGCATTCGCCTCAACAGGGGAGGCCTATGACAGGGAAGAGATCAGGGACGGGATTCGAGGAGTTTCGTCGGCCTGTCGCCGCCGGGCAGGAAAACAGCGGCGCGCGCAGACGGATTGCTCTTGCCATTGCCACCTTTTTTTCCGGCGTCGGGCACAGCATGGCGGCCCATGCCAATATAGTCAGCGCCTGTTCCGGCGTGAGCCTGCCGAAATCGGTGCTGACTCAGACGATCGGCGACGTCATCATCCCCGTGCTTGCCCCCGTTCAATCGACGTTGGGCACGCTTACGTTCGGAACGGTCGATCTGGGCGTGAACAACGCTCTTGCCAATGCCGCGTCCGGCGCGCCCATCAACCTGGGCGTGAACGACATCAACGGCAATACGGTCGATCTGAGCAATGACCCGGTTTGCGAAACCAGAGCCGACAGCTTCAGCCTCACCAACCCGCAAGGCATTTCCTTCGGCGGCAACAAAATCACCGGTCTGGGTACGCCGGGTCTGACAGCCAGCGCCGGCGAACTGGACGCCATTGCCATCGGCAATCTCGCCAACGCATCGGTGGGCGCTTTTGGCGCAGTCGCCATCGGATCAGGAGCGACCGCATCCTATTCGGGCAGTGTAGCGCTGGGATCGGGTTCCGTCGCGAACGGTTCGACGCTCAGTCTTCCAGCCTATCTGCTCGGCGGCACGGCGAGCGCGGAAGTCAATATCGGGGGACGCCGCATCACCGGCCTCGCCGCCGGGGCCAGTCCCACCGACGCCGTCAACGTGGCGCAGTTGCAGGCCGTCAACGACGCGCTCGGCACCCTGTCGAACGATGCCGTGCAATATGACGGAAGCACCAAAGCCATCGTGACGTTGCAAGGCGCTTCGGGAACGCTGGTGACGAACCTCAGCGCCGGCGCGGTCAATGCGAGCAGTAGCGACGCCATCAACGGGTCGCAGTTGCAGGCAACCAATGATCAGGTCGCTCAGAACAGCGCGGCCATAGCCCAGCTTTCCTATGATTTCGCCGTGCTCAACGAATTGGCAGTCAAATATCAGGATGCGTCGAAATCCACTGTCGCGCTGGAAGGCGCGGGGGGCACGCGCATCGCGAACGTCACGGCAGGCAGCACGAACAGCGATGCAGTCAACCTGTCGCAGCTGGGGGGAGCCACCGGTTCCGGCAGCAGCCCCCCCTCTCAGGACGCGCTACCTTACGACCCCGCCGCCCAGGCTTATAATGCCGTCAGAAATGGCGTCGACCAGCGGATCACGGGCGTTGCGCCCGGTCAGCTTGACGCTGCTTCGACCGATGCGGTGAATGGCGCGCAGCTTTATGCGACCAATGTGCAGCTGGCCTACAACATGACGGCCATTACCGATCTTCAGGAAGGACGGTCAGGCTATCTCCAGGTCAACAACACTTCCGGCTATGCCAAGCCGGTCGCGAGCGGCGCCGATTCCCTTGCCGCCGGAGCCGGGGCCGAGGCGTCAGGCAGCAACAGCGTGGCGATCGGTACGCAGGCACAGGCGCAGGCAGACTCCAGCGTCGCGCTGGGCTACGCCTCGGTCGCCGACCGGGCCAATACGGTGTCGGTGGGCGGCCTGGGCGCCGAACGGCAGATAACCCATGTCGCGGACGGAGTGGCCCCGACCGACGCCGTCAACATGCGCCAGCTTCAGGGCGGAATGGGACAGGCGGTCACTCTGGCCAACGCCTATACTGACATGCGCTTCCATCAACTGGACGCGAACATGCGAAATCTGCGCCGCGATGCTGAAGGCGGCACCGCCGCTTCGATGGCGATGGCGGGCATACCGCAATTTTCGGAGGCGGGCACCAGCATGCTGGGCTTCGGCATGAGCAGCTGGCAAGGCGAGCATGCCGTCGCGATGGGCCTGTCCAAGGTTTCGGACAATGGCAGGCTGATCTTCAAGGCTTCCGCGGCCTATAACAGCCGGAGTCAGGGAGGCGCCAATGCTGGCTTCGGCATCGCATTTTAAGCGCAGGATCGTCGCCATGGCGCTGACAGTCCTGCCGATCACCGTGGCGACGGCGGCAAATCCGGTCTTCCTGCCTGACATCGCGCCTTTGTCGGCCTTCCCCGATCCGAGCCATGCCACGCGCCGGGAAGGGGTGTTCCTGCCGCCGGAAACCGTGCGCCTGCTCACGCCCGGCATGACCAGGCGGCAGGTCTATGCCCTGTTGGGCGCCCCCCATTTTCATGAGGGCTTTTTCGGCGTGCGCCGGTGGAACTATATCCTCAATTTCTACACGGGGTCGGGAACGACCTATCGGATCTGCCGCCTGCAATTGCGCTGGGATCGGCGGACGCGGCTGGAAGGCGTGGCCTGGAGTGCGGAAGACTGCCGCGCCGCCGTCTGGCCGGTGGCCGGAAAGGTGGAGGTCGCCGCGCCCCTTCCCCAGCCTGCCCCCCCATTCCAATCCCCGCCAATCCCATCGGCATCCATCTATTTCGATTTCGCCAGGGCGGACCTTGGCGAAGCGGCACGCCGGACCCTGATGGCTTTTGCCGCATCTGTCGCCGGTTCAGGTCGGTCCCTGTCCATTATCGGCTATACCGACAGCGCCGGCCCCGATGCCTATAACGACCGGCTGAGCCTGATGCGGGCCGACGCGGTCGCCAGGAATCTCGTTTTGTTGGGGGTCCCCGTGGCGCGGCTTCAGATTTCAGGCGCCGGCGAGCGATCCCCGGCACTGAAGACGGCCGACGGCTTGGCCGAGCCTTTGAATCGGCGAACGGTTGTCACGATTATGTCGAATTAAAATCTCAAAATTCAAATATTTCAAACAATGAAATAATCATTTTTCAATACTATCATAGTATCATCTGATACATCATGAAATAATGGCAGATATATCTATGTACAGGATATTGATCGGGACAATCACTGTCGGACTTTGTTTCCAGGTGCCGGAAATAGCCATGGCGGCCAGCGCAACGACAACCATGGGCATATCGGCCACGGTGCTGAGCGCATGTATCGTGACTGCCAACAGCATGGCATTCGGCAACTATAATCCCACCTCTGCCAGCCCGACCGATGCGACCAGCACGTTCGACGTCATCTGCACCGCCGGAACCAGTTACAGCGTCGGCCTGAATGCCGGAACCAAGGCGGGCGCCACGGTCACGACGCGGCAGATGACGAGCGGCGGGAACAGCCTGAGCTATTCCCTCTACAGCGATTCCTCGCGCAGCACGAACTGGGGAAACACGCCCGGAACGGACACGCCCTCGCCCACCACGGCCGGCGTGCTGCCGTCGACCTTCACCGTCTATGGCCGCATCCCGGCGCAACAGAATGTGCCGACGGGCAGCTATGCCGATACCGTCACCATAACGGTCAGCTACTGACGGACCCGAACATGAACAGATGGAAAAGAAACGCTCGCACCATTGCAGGCACGGCAATGGCGGCGCTGTCCGCCAGCGCGATGGTCCACGCCAGTGGCGCGCTGGCAGGGACGCTACGCATCGCGCCGGTTCGGGTGGAGGTCGCGCCGAAGAAGCAATTCTGCTCGCTATCGTTATCCAACGACGGCGCGGAACCGGCAATCGTGCAGATACGCGGCTATGGCTGGAGCCGGGACGATGATGGCAACGACCTGCTGGATCAGGCGAATGGGCCCGCGGTCAATCCGTCCATCGTCACCATCCCGACCGGCGAAACCCGCCTGATCCGTTGCAGCCTGCCCAACAAGGCCGGGCCGGTCGAGGAAAGCTATCGCCTCGTCATGGACGAGCTACCCGGCGCCAATCCCGCGCCAGGCACGATCAGGACATTGCTGCGGATCAGCATTCCGGTGTTCCGCGCACCGGTCGGCGCCGCCCCGGCCATGGGCTGGTCCGTGGAAAAGGGGCACGGCGGCGCGACCAGACTGACTCTCGTCAATCGCGGCAACCGCCATGCCCAGATTTTGGCCGTGATCCTGCGCCCGGAAGCTTCGCGGGCTGAGCCCGTCCGTCTGGCGCGCGGCTTCTACCTTCTGGCCGGGGGACGGGTCGCGTTGCCGCTGCCAACCCCGGCGGCGGGCGGCGTCGCGGCGGTGGAGCTGGAAACGACACAGGGCCGCCTCGCCGCTTCGCCGATCGTTCCGGCCGATGGCGACGACTGAGAGCCGCTTGCCATGGCTTCCCTGGCATGGTCGCGCGCCGGGCCGGTCAGCCGAACCGGCATGCTGTCGCTCGCCATCGCCCTCTATTCGCCTGCCGCCAGCCAGGCCGGCGAGGCACCCGACATGTCTTCCCTGCCATCGATGGAGATCGGCTTGGCCGCAAGCTGGCTCCCGTCCATGCGACCGCCCCTGCCGGTCACCGTCGTCCTCAATGGCGAAGCGACGGACGAACCTTGTCTGGTCGCGCTTCGCGACGGTCATCTTTTCGTCCCGTCCGACGCGGCCCGTTCATGGGGCATCCGCCTGCCCGGCAATATGAGCGCCATCACCATAGACGGCCAGCGCTTCACCGCGCTCGATGGCCTTGCCGGATTGACCGCCCGTCTGGACGGCAACGGCGCCGCATTGCTGATCGATGCCGATCCCAGGCTGTTCCCCTCCGTCCACCTGAGGCGCGGGCCGCGCAGCCTGCCCGTCGCCCGCGCGGTGCCCGCGCAGTTCATCGGCTATGACCTCTCGCTTTCGGAATGGCAGGGGGAACTGTCCGCCTCCGCCTTCCTCGACGCAGGCCTTTCGGGCAATTGGGGCGTGCTCGGCACCACGGCGACGGTCCGGAGCGAAGGGCAAAATGTCGTCCGGCTGGACAGCAGCTTCCAGCGCGACTTTCCCGGCCGGCGGCTGCGGCTGATCCTGGGCGATACGCTGACGCGCGGCGGCGACTGGAACCGGCCGGTCCGCTTCGGCGGCATTCGGCTGGGCACCGATTTTTCGCTGACGCCCGACGACATCACCTATCCCCTGCCGGTCCTGCGGGGGTCGGCGGCGCTGCCCTCCACCGTGGAACTGGCCGCGGCCAGCAGCCGACAGAGACTGGATGTCCAGCCCGGCAATTTCACCATCGACTATCAGCCGGTATTCACCGGTTCGGGCGAAGTCACGATGACGATCCGCGACGCAGGGGGCAATGTGCGCAATGTCATGCGCAGCTTCTACACCAGTCCCCGGCTGCTGCGCGAAGGGCTGGACGATTTTTCGCTGGAGGCCGGTTTCCTGCGCCGTAATTTCGGCTGGAGCAGCTTTTCCTACAGCGCTCCATTTGCCGCCGGCTCCTGGCGCCATGGGTTGAGCGACACGCTGACACTGTTCGGCCGGGCCGAGGGCAGCGGCGACAGCCAGGCGGCCGGGCTGGGCCTGGGCCTTGTCATTGCGCCGATCGGCGAGATCAGCCTTGCCGCGGCGGCATCCCACGGCAAATGGGGCAGCGGCACGCTGTTGCGCGCGCAGTTCCAGCGGATCACCCGGACCTACGCGATTACCGCAAGCTATCAGGAGGAAAGCGCCGATTTCATGCAGGTCGGCGACGACCGCCCGGACGCCGGCAAGCGGAGCGAGCTGGCAGTGGCGGGCAGTCTGGTCCTGGGGCGGATCGGCAATCTGAGCGCCAGCCATGTCGAGAATGATCAGGGCGACAACCAGCGCTTCTCCACCAGTTCGCTGTCCTATGCGGCCAATCTGGGACCGGCCTATCTATCACTGGGCGCGCGGCGGATGCGCCTTTCGGGAAGCGGTAATGACGGCCTGTTCGGATCGATCACCCTGCCGTTAGGGCCGCGCGCCAGTGCCGGCCTTTTCGCTGGCGCCGGCCGGACCGCCGCCAGCCTCAACCGGTCGCCGCCCTCCGACAGCGGGCTTGGCTATCGTTTCCTGATCGGGCGCGACCACGATAGCGGCATGACGCTGGCGGAGGGCGGCCTCACCTGGCGCACCGGTGCCGGCGATGTGGAATTGTCGGCCGCGCGCCATGGGAAGACCGACGGCATTCGCCTGGAGGCGCGCGGCGCATTGTTGACGGTGGGGGGCGAGATCGTTGTCGCGCCGCGCCTCGACTATGCTTTTGCTCTGGTCGATGTGCTGGGCGACGAGGAAGCAAGCCTCACATTCGAGAACCGCCCCGTCGCGCAACGCGCGGGCGGTGGCAGGAAGGCCGTGATCACCGGGCTTCAGCCCTATGCCGCGAATCGCATCGCGGTGGATCTGGATGCCCTGCCCATGGACATGCTGGTGACCTCCCCGGAGCAACGGATCGTCCCGGGCTATCGCCAGGCGGTCAAGGTCACGTTCGGCAGTCCGCCCAGCCATCCCGCCACCCTGTGGCTGGTCGACGAAAACGGCGTGACGCTTCCCGTTGGGCTGGCGGTGACCGTCGCGGACGAACCACCAGGCGTAACCGGCCAGGGCGGCGAGATTTACCTTTCCAACGCGCGTCCAGGCGCACGGATAGCGGTGCGGGGACCCGAAATGGCATGCCTGGCCATTGTTCCGGCCTTGCCCCAAGGCGTCCCTGTCCCGCGCATCGGCCCGGTATCTTGCATCGCTTTGAAGAAGGAAGACCGGAAATGATCTTGCGCGCATCGGCCGCCGCCCTCGTGGACCTTCTCCTTTGCTCACCAGCCGCCGCATGCACGCTGTGCAGTTGCACGGCCTCCGCCAGCGGCGTCAGTTTCGGCAGCTATGATCCCGGTTCAGCCAGCCCGAGCGATGCATCAGGCACGGTGACACTCAACTGCACGGGCGCCGTGTCGCTGATGGGCACGATAGACGTCGCGGCCAGCCCGGGCACGTCCGGTGATGCATTGGCACGCCAGATGGCGCAGGGCCCCGATCGTCTGAGTTACAATCTCTATACCGACAGCAGCCGCACCAGCATCTGGGGAACGGGCGCAGGGGGCACCAGCACCCTGACCGCCACGCTCAATGGCCTGCTCCTGTTCAGCCAGTCGGTGACCGTTTACGGCCGGCTTCCGGCTCATCAATGGGTAAGGACCGGCGCCTATGCCGACAGCGTGATCGTGACCGTCACCTATTAGGAAGCAAATGCAAAACCCGTGCTCCTTTCCGCATTGAAAGCCGCGCGGCCAGTCCCAATCTTGCCGCGGTTCATGGCCTGGAGGCCGGCAAAACCAATTTTCCCCTTGCCCCGGCGGCGATCCCATGCACAAAGCTTGCCAATTGTCGCGACCGGGGCAGGATTTTACTGGCGATCAACCATGCGGCTGCAAGGATAGAATGATGGACGACGTGATGATGCAGGATCGAACAGCCCCGGCATCGCCCCTTCCTCCGAAGGAAGTGGGAGAGGGCCTGTCCGTCATCTCCATCGCCAAAAGCTATGACAAGCGGGTCGTGCTGGCCGATGTGTCGCTGACCGTCGGCAAGGGCGAGGTGGTCGGTCTGCTCGGCCCCAATGGCGCGGGCAAGACGACCTGCTTCTATTCGGTCATGGGACTGGTGCGGCCGGATCATGGCCGCATCGTGCTCGATGGGCAGGATATCACCGGGCTGCCGATGTACCGGCGCTCGATATTGGGCCTGGGTTATCTGCCGCAGGAAACATCGATCTTTCGTGGCCTGACCGTCGCGCAGAATATCGGCGCGGTGCTGGAACTGGCCGAGCCGGACAAGGCGGCGCGACAGGCGCGGCTGGAGCAGTTGCTGGATGAATTCGGCCTTACCCGGCTGCGGGATTCGTCGGCCATGGCGCTGTCGGGCGGTGAACGCCGCCGCTGCGAGATCGCGCGGGCGCTGGCGGCCAACCCCTCGATCGTGCTGCTGGACGAACCGTTCGCCGGGATCGACCCGCTGTCGATCGCGGATATCCGTGATCTGGTGAAACAACTGAAGACGCGCGGCATCGGCGTTCTCATCACCGACCATAATGTCCGCGAGACGCTGGAAATCGTCGACCGCGCCTGCATCATCTATGACGGCAAGGTGCTGTTCGCGGGTAGCCCGACCGAGCTGGTGGCCAATGCCGATGTGCGGCGGCTCTATCTGGGCGAGAATTTCTCGCTCTGACATGACCGGCGCGCGGCCCCTTCCTCAGTTTGACGGCAAGGGCGGCGGCTGATGACGCTCGCGCCCCGCCTTGATCTGCGACAGAGCCAGTCGCTCGTCATGACGCCGCAGCTCCAGCAGGCGATCAAGCTGCTGGCACTCTCCAATCTGGAAATCGAAGCCTTCGTCGCCGGCGAGCTGGAGAAGAATCCGCTGCTGGAGACTGGCGGCCCGGCGGAGGACTTCGCGCCATCTGCCGATGGCATCGATCGGGAGGTGGAAGCACACAGCGTCGCGCCGGAGGTGGGCGACAGCGACCAGCTGATCGGTCAGGGACTGGGGGGAACCGATTCGCCGCTCGACGTCGATTATGGCGCGGAAACCTTCATCGATAATGGCCCCGGCGACCGGATGGCCGGTCCCACGATCGGGTCGGGGGGCATGGAAATGCTCTCCGGGGGTGCCGAAGCGCCCGATTTCGACAGTTTCGCCAGTCCCGAAAAAGGGCTGCAGGAACATCTGATGGGCCAGGCGCGCAGCGTGCTGTCGGACATGGACCTGCTGATTGCGACGCAGCTCATCGGCCAGATCGACGAAGCCGGTTATCTGGAGGCGCAGCTGCTGGAAACCGCCCATGCGTTGGGCGTGCCGCTTTCCGTAGTCGAGCGGGTGGTGGAGGTGATCCAAAGCTTCGATCCCACCGGCGTCGGCGCGCGTTCGCTCTCGGAATGCCTGGCGCTCCAGGCGAAGGAGGCCGATCGCCACGACCCCTGCATGCAGAAGCTGCTCGCCAATCTCGATTTGCTCGCCAGGGGCGCCCTGCCCCAGTTACGCAGGATTTGCGCCGTCGATGAGGAGGACATGGCGGACATGATCCGCGAGTTGCGCGCCTATGATCCCAAGCCCGGCCTGCGCTTCTCCCAGACAAGCGCCGCGCCGGTCACGCCCGACCTGTTCGTGCGGCCGACCCGCGAGGGCTGGGCGATCGAGATCAACAGCGCAACCCTGCCCCGCGTGCTGGTCAACCGCAGCTATTATGTCGAACTTGTCTCCGGCCCACAGAACAGGACGTCCAAAGCCTGGCTGGCCGATTGCCTTGCCAGCGCCAATTGGCTGGTGAAAGCGCTCGACCAGCGGCAGAAGACCATCATCAAGGTCGCGAGCGAGATCGTCCGCCAACAGGAGGATTTCTTCCGTCAAGGCGTGGAATATCTGAAGCCCCTGACGCTGAAAGCCGTGGCCGACGCGATCCAGATGCATGAATCGACCGTCAGCCGCGTGACGTCGAACAAATATCTTGCCTGCCCGCGTGGCCTTTATGAACTCAAATATTTCTTCACCAGCGGCGTGTCTGCGGCCAGCGGCGATGGCGCGGTATCGGCCGAGGCGGTCAAGAGTCATATCAAGGCGCTGATCGGCGCCGAAACGCCCGATGCCATCCTGTCCGATGACACGCTGGTCGACCTGCTGCGCGCGAAGGGCATGGATATCGCCCGCCGCACCGTCGCCAAATATCGGGAATCCATGGGCATCGGATCATCGGTCCAACGGCGGCGGCAAAAGGCATTGCGCGGCCAGGCGGCTTGACCCATGACGCCCGGGCGGCAAGATCGGCCGCCTGTCTTGTCAAGGGATCATCATCACTCCATGTCCGTCGCCTATCTCAACGGTCGCTTCCTGCCCTTGGCCGAAGCGCAAGTTTCCGTGCTGGATCGCGGTTTTCTGTTCGCGGACGGCATTTATGAGGTCGCGGCGGTGATCGACGGCAGGCTGGTGGACAGCGCGTCCCATCTCGCCCGGCTGGAGCGGTCGACTGGCGCGATCGGCATTGCCCTGCCGCTCTCCCTTGCCGAAATCGAAGCGGCGCAGAAGGAACTGGTTGCCCGCAATGGGCTGAAGGAAGGACTGGTCTATCTCCAGATCACGCGCGGGGCCGATGCGAGCCGCGACTTCCTGCCCTCGCCCGATATCCAGCCGACGCTGGCGATGTTCATCCAGGCCAAGCCCTTTCTCGACGTGCCCGCCGCGCGCGACGGCATTGCGGTCGCGACCATGCCCGACCTGCGCTGGGCGCGGCGCGACATCAAGAGCGTCGGCCTGCTGGCGCAGGCCATGGCAAAGCGGGCCGCTGCCGAGGCTGGCGCGCAGGAGGCGTGGATGGTCGAGGATGGTTTCGTGACCGAAGGCGCCTCCTCCACCGCCTTCATCGTGACGGAGGAAGGTGTCATCACCCGCCCCTATTCGCAGGCCGTGCTGGCGGGCTGCACGGGCGCAGCCTTGACCGCGCTGGCGGAGGAGAGCGGCATCGCCATCATCCGCCGTCCCTTCACGGTGGCCGAGGCACTGACGGCGAAGGAGGCCTTCATCACCAGCGCCTCGACGCTCTGCCAATCGGTGGTGCGGATCGACGGCCAAAGGATCGGCGACGGCATGCCCGGACCGGTCGCGATGCGGTTACGCGCGCTTTACATCGACTTCGCCCGGCGCACGGCTGTTTGAGGCAAAGCAATGCGCAAAACCTGATCCATTTCGGATGAAGGTAATGCACGGCGCCATTCGCGCCATTTCGGCGGAGATCAAGGCTCCATTTTGGTGGTCCGTTACGGCGAGGCCGGAAAAGACCCGTTTACAAGCCGCTCGCACGGCGCGATGCGCGGCATGAATCTCCATAGTGGAGAATGGTCTGGCTGCGTAACAATGGCATTGCGATAAGCTGAAGCAAATGAAGACGGGAGATTTCGGCGTGGGGTTGGATCATGATGAGATCGGTTTCGGCGCATCCTTGGACCGGCCCTTTGGCGCGCGCGACGAGCGGCCAGCCCTGCTGATCCTGGCAGATGACATCTATCTGGACGATGCCGCGCGACTGAGCGAGGCCGCAGGCCTTCGCCTGCTGGGCACGGTGCCGCTGGATCAGGCCTCGAACCGGCTCGATGTTCAGATCGGCTGCGACATCATCCTGTGTTTCTGTCCGACCGCCGATGTGATGATCGAACGGCTGCTGGTGCAGATTGAGACATTGGCGCTGCAAAACGACATGCCGGTCATCCTGGTGGCTGATCTGGAAACCGTCGACCTCGCTTATGCCTGCCTCCGCAGCGATCGGACCCAGTTGCTTTGCAGGCCCGCCCATGCCGATCTCGCCGCGGCGCTGCTGGCGGCGGCAGACGGAGCGCAATCGCACGGGGTGAACGAAGCGACCCGAGACAGCGAAGGGTTGCGGCTGCAACAGTTGAGCGAGGAAGTGAGCCGCCTCGCCCGTACGCTGGAGGCGCTGACACTCCGCCCCCGTCATGCCACGCCGTCATTCGAGCTGGGTCCGCGCATATCGGATCAGCCCAGCGACTATATCGGCATGCCAGCGCTGGAACCGATCGGCAGTGCCGATAAATCCGCGGATGCCACGACCGTGGATGCGGCACAGGTGCGCGACCTGCTGCGGGCGCGGCGTCTGCGTGATGATTTCCTGCCCGCCGATCTATTCGCCGACCCGGCCTGGGACATGCTGCTTGACCTGCTGGCGGCGCGGCTGGAGCACGAGCGCGTCTCCGTGTCCAGCCTGTGCATCGCGTCGGCCGTGCCGCCGACCACCGCGCTGCGCTGGATAAGGACGCTGACCGAAAAGGGCTATGTCGATCGTCAGGCCGACCCGCATGACGGCCGCCGGGTATTCATCGCGCTCGCCGATGCCACCGCAGAAGCCATGAGCCGTTGGTTCACCGCCAGCCGCCGTTTTCTCTGCGCATGACGAATATGCCCTGATCCTGCTTGACCGGCGCCCGGATTGCCGTAGATAGGCGCGCACCGGATGCCTTCGGTCCCGCAACGGCATCGGGCGATTAGCTCAGTTGGTAGAGCGTCTCGTTTACACGGCGACAGCCGGAGTGGCGCAAGGGCGCAGGAAAGCTAGGCTTTCCGCTTCCCCTTTTTATTCTGGTCGGGATTATGTCGGGACTCGCTCGCATCCAGTGCGTTGCGGATGTCATCGTCCATGACGTGCGCATAGCGTAACGTCGTCTCGATCCGGCGATGCTTCAGGGCTTCCTTGGCGGCCGCGAGTGAGCCGGTGGCGCGGACAATACGTGTCCCGCGCGTGTGGCGCAGATCATGGACCCGGAAATTCTCAACGCCGGCCTCGGCCTTCGCTTTTTCGAAGGGCTTGCGGAGGGCTGTCGGGGTCAGCGGGTAGCGCTTGCCGGCACGGCGATTGCCCCGGCTCTTCTGGCACACATAGGTGAAGACAAATTGCTTGCCCTCTTCGTCATCCGCCTGGGGCTGGCGCGCGATGATCTCGACCAGGGTGGTGGTGAGCGGGCGTATGACCACGTCACCGCCCTTGATCTTGGTGGTCGCCTGCTTGCGCTGAAGGTTCACGTCGGCCCAGCGCAGGCCGAGCACCTCGCCCCGGCGCCATCCCGACTTCAACAGGAAGTCGACAGCGTCCGAGACGTCATTGCGGATCGCCAGAAAGAGCTTCCTTTCCTCGGTGATCTCCAGCTCGCGCGGCGGCTTGCGCGCGACCTTCAGGAAGAGCTTTCCCCAATTGGGCATTTCACCGATGTCATATTTCGTGTCGTCGGCATGGCGCCAGATGGCGCGCGCGTTCTCGATCTCCCGGTTCACCGATGCATTGGAGCGGCCGTCGCGGCGCTTCGCGAAATACACCTGAAGATCGCGCTGGGAGATTTCCGACAGGAGGCTGCCCTGCCCGAGGCCATCGACCAGGGCGGCGATCATGTAGCGGATCGTCTTCCAGCTTGGCAGATGCTCGGCATGTTCCTGATAGAGGCCGCCAGCCTCGTTGACGGTTATAGTCGGCCGCTGCTGCTGAGGCAGGGCTGCCTTATGCCGTTCGCGGCGCTCGAATTCTTCTGCCAACCGCTTTGTAGAGCAGCCCGTCGAGCCGTGGTAGCGGCGGCCCTTGAGCTGGAAATCATAGTGATAGTGGGGTTTGCCCTTGGGCTTATAGACACTCACGGCGTCACCGGCGCGGGTTGCGCTCCGTAAAGGGCACGATCACGCCCCTGGCCGATTGCCTGGGAACCGATATTCTGCGGGTTGGCTGGGTTGGCGGACATGCGGGCTGCACCTGGCGAAGCTGTTCAACATATGATTCGAGATCCGCGAGAGTGTACCGAACAGCGCGGCCGATCAAAATATAGTGAAGTTGCCCGGCCTGGCGCGCCTTCCGCAGGGTGCGGGTGCAGACCCGCAGGCACTCGGCCGCCTCGGTTTCGGTCAGGAGGATGGGAGGCTGGTTCATGCAGCTTCCTTCCGCTGACGCCCTGCGCGGATCTGTTGGTGGAAATCGAGGTAGTCATCGATCCCGCGAAACAGGCCGGGGCTGCCGGGTAGTGCCTGCCGGTAGAAGTCGCGGATATCCTCAATGCGCTCGCGCCGCCGGTGAATGTCGAGGATCGGGGCAACGGCTTCACCGTGCCGATCGCTAAGGCTGGCGAGGCTCGCGCCTTCGACACAGTCGCGGCGCACCGCGTCGGAAGATCCGCGAATTTCCTTGGCCAGGGCAGCATTGTAGCGACCGATGGTATCATTCAGCACCTCGATCTTTTCCTCGATTGTGGTGCCTTCTCCTTTCATTCCCATGGTGGTGACGGTGACACGCCAGTCCGCGACGATCGCGCGCCAGATTCGAATTTCCTTCGCCGCGACATGATCCTCCATGCGGCCGTTGGCGATCAGGGTGGGATATTGCTTTTCGCGGCGATCGAGCGCGCCTTCGACTTCGGTCAGGAGAGGGGCAAGGCGCGCGCGGATGTTGGCGACCAGATCTGTCATGACCGTTGCTCCAAATCCTCGACGGCCGCGCTGATGCGGACGTAGCGTGGGCTGCGCCGGTTGCCCCCGCCGGCATAGCCGTCCTTGCGCCAGCCCAGGCGCTGCATGATGCGGACGAGCTGGCTGTTGTCGGCATAGCGCGGAATGCAGCCGCGTCCGGCGGCAACGGCCAGGGCATCGCCCAGATCGCGCAGGGCGACCGCATCGACGTTGCGGAGGAGACAGGCGGTAAAAAGCGCGATCTTGGCGATGGCGCGATCGTCAGGGACGATGGCGAGCGACGTGAGCATCATCATTGCTACGCTCCTGGTTGAAGGTCAGTCCTGCTCTCCGAGCAGGCGCTGGTGGTTCTGAAAGGCTTGCTGGCTGCTCACCGGCGGTAAGGTCCGCCCCGATCGGCCCGCGCGCGCCAAGAGGCGGCGGGTTTCGGAGGCGAGATTGTCGGCAAGCTGGTGTCCGCTTTCCTTGCGGAGTGCCCGCCATGCGGTCCGGTCGCCCGATCGATAGGCGGAGATCAACGCCAGGCTGGTCCGGCGGGGAAGGACGGCAAAACAGCGCGCGCAGACACGCTGCCAGCGGGAGCGGTTGCGGGTGCAACCGGCGACGTCGCAGCGGTGCTTAGCCATTGGACCGCGCCCTCCGGTTGGAGGGGCCGCAATCGGAGCAGCGGACCCCGCCGGGAACCGGTTTCCAGCCCTGGGGCAGGCTGCCGTCGGGCGAGACATTCTCGATCTGGCAGCCGGCGCAGGTGATGGTGAGGATCTGGGGGAGCGGGCGCGCAAATTCAGCGCGCGAAGCGAAATGTTGCTTCGTCACAGGATATTCTCCGGGCTTTGGGGGTTTTCGAAGATCCAGCAGAGCACGATATGGTCTGCCGGGTTGCGGACATTCTTAGTGGCCAACCATTTGCGGGACTTAGAGCCGCGCAGCAGCTTCTTGAGCTTGTCCATGTCCGGCGGCACAATGCCGGCATTGCGGCAACGGGCCTCGAACTCGACCAAGCGGATGGCGATCTTGTTCAGGTCGCGATGCTGGTTGAGCGATTTGCCTTCCTCGTGATCGGCGGTCTTTTCGCGATCGAGGAGAAATTCGACCTGTTCCCAGAAGCGGGAGACGAGAGGATGATCGCCACCGCATGATTGCTGCCGGTCGAGCGCCATGGCGTCGATCTGCTGTAGCGTTTCCGCGATCCATTCGGGCCGGATGTTCGGGAAAAGATGTGGCAGCGCCTCGACGGCGGCGGCGAGCTGCGAGTGCGTTTTGATCGGGCGGCTGTTGACCAGGCCGGGAACCCGCTTGGACATTTCCCGATCGTGCGCGGTGTAGCGTTCGAAGAAGAAAGGCAGGAACTTTGCTTCGTTGCGGACGACATGGACGATGGTGCCGGACACATTTTCCATCGGCCATGTTTCGAGGCGCACAGCGGCGTCGCGGGTTGCTTCCGACCAGCGCGACTTGTCGATCGGCATCGACATCAGGCGTTCGAGCACAGCGGGGTGCGCGTCGATCCGCTCATTCTGCATGAGGTAGATCGCGCCGAGGAATGGCGGTTCGGAGGTTTCGTATCCGCCCGATTTCTGGCCCAGGCCGCGCGGCGAGCGGCCGCCATAGAGAACCAGCAGCTCGTTCGGATCGAACTGCCGCGTTCCGGCGCGCTTGTCGTCGTCGCGGCCGCTTTCCATGAAGCCGACGGGCAGGTTCGACACCTTGAGCAAGCTGCGGGCGATAAAGGCCGGGGTGCCCTTGTTCGGGTCGAAGCCTTCATAGCCGGCGCGGCCCGCCATCTTCCACATCAGCTCGATCAGGGTGGACTTGCCCGAACCGGGGGGCCCGGTCAGTTCCAGGAAGCCCAGGGTCTTATGGCGGTCGCGGATCTGGACCGCAAAGAAGCTCATCACGAAGAAGGCGAGCGTTATAACGCCCTTGGGTCCGAAGGCGGTCCAGAGATCCGGCACCCATTCGAAATCCATCCGATCCGGATCATATTGGATATCGAGCAGTCGCTCGGGGCTGCGCAGCTTCACCGCCTGCTGGCCGAAGTCGAAATAATTTTCGCCGTTGATCTTCTCGATCCGGCCGTCGCGCACGGCGATATCGGGGAACAGCCAGGCGCGATGCTGGGCCGAATAGCCGGTGAAGGGGATCGGTTCGACCACCTTCAGGCGGCGCGTCTGGTTGCGCATCAGCCGATCAAGCTGCTCGCCCGATCCGCTCCACATGCCGGCGAAGGCCATCAGGCGCTTTTTGAACTCGCCCGAATTGGCGCAGCAGGCGGCGGTGAAACGCGCTTTGACCGTGGGCTGGTCCGGGAAATCGACCTGAAGGAAATAGTTGGTTTCGTCGGAAATCTCGTCCCGCTCGCGGTAGAGCATGCGGAAGGCGCAGTTGGCGATTTCCTCCACGATCAGTTCGTGCGTCTCGTCCTTCCATGAGCTGCGGCACCACCACAGGCGGTTGCCGTGGCGGAAATCGAAGCTGGCGAGCGCCTTGCGTCCGAAGATCAAGTGCGCCTTTTCGCGCGGCTTCTTCGCGATCGTGACCGCGCCATTCCACAGATATTCCTCGATCATTTCCGGGGAGAGCGGGGCGTGTTCGGGCTTTCCCTTCCACTGCTGGTGACGCAGGAAGAGGTCATTCCAGTCGTGCGTGGTGCCCTCGCCATCGGGGCGCACCTGGGCGGCGGTTGCGGCCCAGCCCTCTTCGATGGCGCGATCGACGAATTTGCGGGTCCATTTGACGCCGGCGGCGCCGGGATCGAAGGCGAAAACCAGCTCGGGGCGGGTCGGCCGCTTGATGGCGCGGATCTCTTCCTTGAGCTGGTCAAGGAAATGCTCCGGCCAATAGTTGCAGGACATGGCCGATACAGAGAGCAAACCGGCGCCTTGGTAGAGCGCCTGGGCGTTGAAGATGCCTTCTGTGATGAAGATGCGGTCGGCCTGGGCGAAGTCCGTGATCTTCAGCTTGGACGGCATCCATGCATGGCCGCCCGGCTTGCCGCCCTTCTTGAAATGGGCCTTCTTCCCGAAGCGGCCGGGGCGATCGATGATGCGTTCCCACCAGGTCGGGCCGACCTGAAAGCGGACTGTCGCGCCGGATTGATCGCTTTCAGGGTCGTGATAGACTTCCTGGCTGTAGGCGCCGCGCAGATATTGGAGATCGAAGCCGCGCTCATGCAGCAGATAGGCGTCGGCCGCCGCCGTAGGATTGGCGTCGGTGGTGGGAAAGCGCTTCGACCAATCCTCGAACAGATCGGGCAGCAGGTTGCGGACGCTATCTTCCCATCCGCACCGTTCCTCACGGGAGCAACGGACGATCTTGGGCTCGCTGGCAGAACAGAAGGCTTCCCATTGTTTGCAGTTGGGGCAAAGGCCCTCCTGCATCCAGTTCCCCTTCGGTTTGCGGAATTTGAACCGCTCCTGGAGGCCCTTCAATATTTGTGCTTCGAGATTCACCGGTCCGAATCTCCAGCAACCAGGTGGAGCGTTGGCGCGGGGCGGGCGGAGCGGATGGGGTACGGGCCGAGATATGCTCTGGCCGGGCTGCGAGCCGGTTCCACGCATCCGCCGCATAGGCGAACAAAGCCGCGATCGTTCTTGAAGGCGTCGAAGAGGGTACGGTAATGGCCGCCGCAACCATCGCAGGCGGATGGATTGGCCAGGAATGGCGTGTCGTCAGGCAAAGCGTCCCCCTCGGCCGGATCGCGGCCGTTGTTCAAAATCATTTGTCGGTGGTGGTTGGCGGCCCGATCAGCCGGGGCTGAACATGGTCAACTGATCGGGGTCCTGATCGGGACCGTCGCGGGATGGTGGCAGGACATGAGGCACCTGGTCGCGCGGACAAACCGGAAGGTTCAGGTCCGGGCGGTCGATCAGGCCGGTGCTGTAGGAGTGGACGAAAACCAGCTCCAGCATGAAGGTGTGGGCGCAGCCCGTGTTGGTACAATGCGCGTCGATATGCTTCACCAGGCCGGTCACACGGGCGCTACGGCGGATGAAACAGGGCGCATCGCATTTCGGGCAAGTGATGAGCGCATTATGCTTGGCGCGCTCCCCGCCCGAGCTCGTGCGAAACTGCAAGGGCGCCTCGATGAGGGGGCGCGGCGGGCGATGTTCGAAGTTCATGCCTGATCTCCCTTTTTCCCGCGATCGAGAGCGGCAAGGCCGCTGGTGAAAGTGCCGATGGCATTCTCCGTCTTTTCACGGGCGTTCCTCACCGCGCACGGACTGGTGACGGCACTTAACTCAATGAGCGCGGCAACTGCTTCGCCGGCGTCCACAGCGGCTTGACCGGCCAATTTGGTCAAGCAGGCGTCCGGGAATTTCCTGCCTTCCAAATCGACACGCAGGGCATGAAGACGATGAAAGGGCGCATAATCTCCGCCGCTTTCTAGGAACGCTGAATCGAGTCGCTCAGCATCGACCATGCGAATTTCTGTCTCACAATCCGGATCAGACCAGTGTCGCACTGTACGTTCCGAACGGACGCCGCAGATGGCAGCGCACCGATCCCAACCGATCAGATTGGCAACGGTTATGAGGGTCCCCTTATAACTCAGGGGATCTCGACGTTTTGTCATGGCGCCTCACCCTGGCATAGCGTGGTCCGAACGGTCTGGAAGGCGGCAATGCCTTCCTCGATCTCTGTGATCGCCTTCATACGCGCAGCAGGATCGTGCGAATTCGCAGCTGCGCTCAAAGCGGCGGCGACAGCTTCGCCCGCCTCTTTTGCCGCTTTCCCTGAGACATCGAGCAGACAGGCGAGCTGCGCATTATCGGTCGCGCCCAAGATATCGAGCCGACCAGCGTAGCACTCAAATAGCGGCGCCCCGACGCCCCCGGCATTGCGGTATGCAACGTCTAGCCGGATTGCGTCATGCAGGCTGATCGAGCGGCCTGCGTCGGGATCGCTGAATTTGCGGACGGACCATTCCGACTTGCCAATGACTTCGGCGCAGCCATCCCATCCCAGCAAATCCGCTATCCGTGCAAGAGCCCGATAAGGGGTCAGCGGTCGGCGTTCCTTGGTCATCGACTCGCCCTCAGAGTGTCCAAAAATATGGGTCGATTGCCATTACCTGCGCGGCGGTCGGTCCCTACGAACCTTAGGTCGGCAAATTGATCCACTGCATGTTCGCGGAGTCGAGAAGCCGCATCTTCAACAGGGTAGATGTCGGGGCGTATCCAATGACGAGAAATGCCGGTGTCAGTTTCGGCCTGAATGACATGTTCGGCGGGAAGCTGTTTCGATTGGCTCAGCCATCGGCTGATGGAAGACTGGGAAACACGGAATGCGGCAGCCGCTGCTTCCTGCGTTCCGTAGGCCTCTATTACGAGCTTAAGCGCTTCAAAACGGGTAGGTTTCGTGTCCATGCATTAGCGCATATTAGCGATCTTATATTACGTCAACAGGAAACTAATGATGGATATTAGTTCATCCGCCCTATGCGCTAATAAGGTGACTAAGAAGCTCCCCATAACCGCGATTCGTGTGCGTGAGCGCATGGAGGAAACCGGCACCACCCAGGAGGATCTGGCGGAAGCCGTGGGGGCAACGCAGGGAGCGATAAGTCAGATCCTTACCGGGGCGACGCGAAATTCCCGGCTTCTACCGAAGATAGCCGAGAACCTTGCGGTAAATCTCAGCTGGCTGATCGGCGCTAGCGACGAGAAAATCGATATGTTCGATGCTGCAGGCGAGAGCATCAGTGAGGACGACCTTGCAGCGATACGGACGGGCCTCGGGCATAAGAGGCTCGCCAAACCTGAGCAGCTTCGAATTCCCAAACCGGTGAGTGTCGAAGTTGATGAAGACCTAGTCGAAATTGACAGCATCGACCTGAAATATGGAATGGGCGGCACATTCCTGGACACCGATCATATCGAGGTCGAGAAGGTAAAATTCTCGCGGAGCTGGATCAGTCAGTTCACCAACTCACCCCCTCATATGCTTTGCAGCACCAAAGGTGCGGGTGATTCCATGATGCCGACCATCCATGACCAAGACGTCGTCATCATTGATCGATCGCAGACGCGGCCTGAAATGGGCGATAAGATCTGGGCCATCGTCTATTCAGGCTGGGGCATGATCAAGCGGCTTCGCGCGCAGCCGGACGGGACGATCCGCATCAGCTCTGACAACCAACTTATCCGCGACGATTTTGCTACTGACGGCGACCTCTTCATCGTGGGCCGGGTCGTCGCTGTGGTGAAAAGCGTCTGATGATCTCCGATCGCCTGCCCGCAATGTCCTTGGCGGTCGTGGGCGTGCAATTTCCCAACCGGGACGGATCTGACCGGTGTTTCGAGATTTTGCTGTGCCCTCCAGGTGAACCGGTCGAGTTGCGCCTGGAACCCCACAACAAGCATGATCCGCTCGCTATTGCCGTCTATTCCGCGCGTGCGGTCCAAACCGGTTATCTGTCGACCAGGCTATACAACTTGGTGCCAGCAGCTCAGATCTGGGCATAGTCGGCGCCGGTCAAAAGAAATTGTAAAGCTCGCTGTGTCGTAGGGCTGTCCGATCGATGAAAACGAGGAGAACTTCATGAACGATCTTGATTCCATCCGTGCGCTTAGCCCCCCTATAGGCCCATCCCAAAGTCAGTTGAACCCCGCTTCCTGGGCTTATGAACGGATCGCCAAGAACATCGCCGGTTTCGAAGAGGATCTCAGCGATGATGAGGAGATCGGTTTGCGCCTCGTCGCGACACCAGACACTTCCGTGATGCATATTGAGGATGTCGGTTTCTGGGGACCTGACATGCTGATCTACTACGGCACCAATGAAAATGGAAAGCCGATGCAGCTGATGCAACACTATACGCAGATGTCTATACTGTTGACCGCTGTGCCAAAATTGAAAGACGAACCGAGGCGTATCGGTTTCATCTTAGTCGAAAAAATCGACAGTTAAACACTCTCCAAAGCAACCTTCTGCCGAATACCCCGACTGTCGAGTGTCGTTTCGACCGTTTCGACCAGCCATTTGATGGCATCGATCTTCGTATTCCAGCCCGAGAGCGTCACGCGCCTGTTGGGTTGGATGCGGCAGTCAGCGAAGGCAAGGTCGTATTCGAAACGATAGCCGCCCCGCGCCCGCTTTTTCGTTTCGGCCTCCGCTGCCTGTTTCGCGTCCGCTTCGCTACCATAGACGCGCTTCAGGCGCTTGGGGTTGCTCCCGCCCGTAGAGTGCTTCTTGCGTCGACCGGCGGCCTGGTCGTGCCACTCGGCTTCAACGCCGTCATTCTCGTCCCGCTGGGCGCGTGTGAAGCTCCAGCT
The DNA here is from genome assembly GCF_032153725.1 of Sphingobium sp. Taxonomy (GTDB): domain Bacteria; phylum Pseudomonadota; class Alphaproteobacteria; order Sphingomonadales; family Sphingomonadaceae; genus Sphingobium. The sequence continues at coordinate 33,466 of NZ_JALDYQ010000001.1, forward strand.
CCAGCCGTCCTGCCGCGTTAGCGTGAAAGACGGGATCGCGGTGCCGCTGACCGTGGTCGTGCTCCCGACCGGCATGAAGATCAGCCGCCGGTCCTTCCAGGTGGCGATGGCGTCGTACCGGCTGCCCAGATCCTTGACCAAGGCCATGTCGCTCTTGCCGTTCTGGTCGAGCGCGGTGATGACCTTGGTGGCCAGATCAGGGTGCACCTGGGCGGTGACGCCATGGCGACCGGCAATGTCGGACAGCACGGCGCCGAGCGTGGTGGACTTCCAGCTTTTCGTCCGGCGTTTGCGATAGGAACCGGATAGGTCGGCCGACCGGGCGCGGATCATGATCCGGTCGGGCGGGCCGGATGCCTCCACCTCATCGACGGTGAAACGCCCCTTTTCGACCAGACCCGCGGCGACATCGTCGCTCTGCTCCCACCCCAGCGCGAGGGCGAGAACTTTGCCGGGATCAGGCATGACGAGCTGGCCGTCGGCATTTTGCAGGGCGACGCTCAGTTCGTCGGCCTCCCCGCCGCGCTTCTCGGTCAGCGTGAGTTCCACCAGGCGCGGGTTGATCTTGTCGGTCAGGTCCGTCCCGTCGAGTATGAGCCGCGCACCGGCCCTGTTCGCCGTCATCCGTCGACCCGCTTCAGATCCATGGAGAAATCCTGCCCGCGCGGCAGGCCGCCTGCCATGATCCCGCGATGCATAATGTCGATCGCCTCAATGCGATAGTGGCCCAGCACGCGCCCGAGTCCGTCGACCAGCGGCCAGTTGTCGCCTGTGCCGGCCATTTCGATCAGACGCTCGATCGATGCATAGCTGCCTGCGACCTCCGGCACGACTAGGCCCGCAATGGTGATGATATCCTCGCCGGGGCCAGCGTACTGGCTGGCGGGGCGCTGGCCGAAACGCTCGCTCTCCTCATGCCGCCAGTTCATGCGGCGCTGGAGATCCTGATAGGGGATTGTGTCCATGCCGAAGATGAACATACCAAGCGTCATCAGGTTCGCGGGGCTGAGGGGGAGGGAGGCCATTGGCCGGATTTCGCCCCATCACGCGCGCGATCACAGCGGGTGGACGGGTGGGAGGCAGTGTTACCGGCAAAATGCCATTCAGTTTAGCGCTCCTCCGACAGAGCGCAATTTCTTACAACGCGAAGCACTTGTCGGCACACGATTAACTCATGCCCTCAAACCAAGTCTCTTGATCACATCCACATAGGTGGACTACCTCAACGCCCTCGGCTGCTAGAACTTTTGCCTGTTCGATCCAGTCGCTATCCGTGGCATTATACACGGGCGAGCCTTCCTTGGCGGCCAGCGCAGCAAATTTACGGTCGCTCGGGTCGAATCCTGCATCAATAATCGGCTGAGGAAGGTCGGCATATTGACCATCCTCTCGTAGAGGCAAGTCTACTCGCTCGACGCGCGCAGGCAGGCTCATGAGGATCGTCATATAAAAGCGATCTCCTACCCCCGGTTGCCCGCGCGGATCGAGATAACGCCGATATTCAGTCAGCACCTCACCGGCCGTGTCCACGAGGATCGTCCCACTTGCGACCAGTTCCCGAAGGAAAGTCACGGCAGCCTCGCGACAAGCTACCGAAGGCGGCCTTAGATCACTTGGGTCGGGGCGAGCATTCGCAACGATTGGGACATTCGTATCCACCACACAACGGTTCACTTCGGCGCTTTCATACGTGACAGGCGGGCCAGTTCTGCTTCCGCCGCCTCGGTGAAAGCGTCTCCCATGAAACGATCAGGCCAGTTCCCGATATTACCCAGCGCATCGACCTCCAACGGCACTATTTGGGATTTCCCCTTTGGCGCGTCGCAGAAATAGAGGCGGACATTGTCCGACGTTACCGCCTCCTCGGCAATCCGCCTTTGGAGCCGCAGGAGGAGATGCTCGGAATGACTTTCGAATATGACCTGAACGCCGCGATGGACCGCTGCCTGAATGATCGCATCGGCAAGACCGGCCTGTGCTAGCGGATGCAGGTGGATCTCCGGCTGCTCGAAGATGACGGTCGATCCTTCGGGAACATATTGAAGAAGCGTAATTACCGGCAGAACCTGCGACACGCCAAAACCGACATCGGTCAGAAGGACGTCGCTGGCGCCTTTCCGGGTTTTCACCTTCGCTTGCCAGCGGTTCGACCCTTCGGCGATCTCGTCGACGCTGAAGCTTTCAATGAGCCCCAGCTCACGCAACCAGTGCGCGATCATTTTCTGAAAGGGCATGTATCGCGCATTATATCTGATGTTGCGTGTGTCTTCGGCCTCGGTTGCCGCAAGGATCGCGTCGATCGTCTTTTCGCCCCGCTGGCCGACGTCGCTGGGCCGAGATCGCGCCCATAGATAGTCCCGCTGCGGATATTCTCGAAGCGGACCCAGATAATAGATGTTGTCGAGTTGCTCTTCAAAGCAGGCCTCGAGATCGGCCAGAAACCCGGAATTCTGAAAGAAGGTTCGCGCCTGGTCAGGGAAGGCATAGGACTTGATGGGCCCGGGAAGCTGCCATGGCCGTCCCTGAGTCCGCACGAATGAAAAGCTCTTGGAAGTCTTGCGGAGCGGAAGCGATTGAAGTTCGAACTCAGTGGAATCCTTGCCCTTCTGCGTCAAACTGAAACGAGTATCGCCCAAGGTATAGCCAATGCTCTTTGTCTGCGGAGCACGTTTGTTGACGCCGATCTCCACCTGGAAGGTCAACTCCTCTCCCGACGCAATCGCTGAGGTCCGCTTCCCCGAGGGATCATTAAGGGTAAGCTCCTCCTCGAGGTCAAACGTTAGCTTCGCCTCGATCGACCGGCTCTCGTCATGGGCATGCAGCACATCGCGCATGGTTCCAAGCTGAACGAGATCACCATTTAATTCGAGGGCAATCGCGCGATCACTGGCTTGCTTGGTCTGCTTAAGAAGCAACAGAAACTGGAGCAGGCTGGTCTTGCCCGATGAATTAGTGCCGAAAATCCCAGTGATCCTGCCGCATTGAATGTCGGCATCCTCCCAGGACTTAAAGTTAGTGAATTGCATTGAGGTCAGCATGAATCAGGCCTTAGCAGAAGCTCGTACGCGAAACGAGCGGCGCGATCGTTCGCTAAGAACTATGTGACGGACAGTCATGCTCCCGCAATCATGAAGTCACCCTCTTCCATTGAGGCGACCTTCTGACCGCTATAGCTACTACCCGCTTGCGCCCCACTTAACTCCCATCCTCATAGCTGGAGCGCTCTTTTCGAGCCTTGATCCGCTCGATCCGGTCGATGACACGCTGGGCCAGTGCGTCGGCGTCCTCGCCAGGTAATTGCTGGATATGGAAATGGTAGCTGTCGCCACCGCCCTGGGATGCCGCCACCGGTCCTAGGCGTCGTGCCGCACCTGCCGGGGCGAGCGACATGGCCCCTGCCGCCAGCACGCCCGCTGCCATGCGACTGGCGGCGCGGGCGGGGCCGTGGCGATTGCCGTCAATGCCCTGCTCCAGTCCGCCCGCGACATGGCCGCCAAGGGCCATGAACAGCCGCGAGGGACTTTTGATGCCGAGATAGGATTTGAAGGCCGTGACGCCGGTTTTGGCCATCTGCACGAGCTTCCATGCAAGGGCCATCGGGTTGATGGCCATCAACAGGCCCTGCATCATCATGCTGCCGATGTTCTTTAACCAGTCGGGCAAGCCACCAATGGCCTGCTTTACCCAGGCAACGCCATTGGTGAAGGTAGCGCTGATCTTGTCCCAATTGCTGTAGATCAGATAGGCGGCTGCGCCGACCGCGACGGCTATGGCGGTGATGATGAGGACGATGGGGTTCGCCAGCATCATTGCGCCGGCGCGCAGGACGCCCTGGGCAAGGAAGATCGCGGCACCCCGCAGGAGGGCGAGGACGGGCGCGGCCTTTCGCGCGATCGAGATGACCGATCCGAGCGGGCCGATAATGCTGCCCAGCGCGAATTGAGCCACGCCGAGGCCGATCCGAAAGCTTACCAGCGCCGCTGCCCCCTGCATCAATGAAGCCGCCAGCGCGGGGTTGGCCTGCGCCCAATCCCCGAACCGCTCAGCCGCCCGACCGACAATGTTCAGGACATTGGTGGCGACGGGCAACAGCGTGGTGCCCAGGACGATGGCCAGCCTGGACGCGGTGCCCAGGAAGGCGCGCCACTGAACCGTGGCATCGCGCGCCACGCGCTGGTCAAAGGCGCGGTCCGTGGTACCGGAAGATTTCGCAATCTCCGCCCGCATCTTGCGGAATTCGTCCATGTTCTGGATCAACGACCGCAAGGCCGACTGCGCCTGCATATCCTCAAAGACAAAGCCAAGCTTGCTCATATCACCGCCGGTGGCCTTCATCGTCAGATCGGCAATGGCCTCCAGTGGCGTCTTGCCCTTGGCATAGGCTTGTTTCAGCGCCGCTGGCAGATCGACCCCGAAATTCTTCTGAAACGCTTTGATGGTCGCGGGCGAATTGATCTTGCTCAGCAGGTTCTGCACGTTGTTGGCCGCTTCATCCGCGTCACCGGCGCCGCGACGGGCGATCTGGAGCGCAGCGGACAAATCCGCGACTGCAGGCACGCCCTTCTGCCCCAATGCCTGCATCTGCGCCGTAAGGCCGGGGAAATGGCGCGCCATGTCCTTCACTTCAAAGGCGCCCGCATTGCCTGCGGCGGCCATGATATCGAGCGCCTTGGCGGTTTGGCCTATCGGCACCTTCAGATTGTTGAGGTTGGCATAGGCGGCGGACGCGCCGTCCGCGATCTCCACCTTGAAGGCCGTGCCGAGGCGGCCGATCGGACCGATCATCTGTATCGCCTTGCGCGGATCGAGGCCGAAGCCGGACAGCACGTCCACGCCGGCGCGCATATCCTCCGGCAGTTGCTTCGCGGCGGCGGCCAGGCGAACGATGTTGTTCGCCATCCGGTCCGTTTCCTGGTTCGACAGTTCAGCCTTTTGCTGGATATCGACCATGCCGCTGGAGAAGTCGGCCGCCGCCTTGGTGGCATAGATGAAGGGTGCCGCCATGGCCGCGCCCTTCATGACGTTGTCGGCGCCCTTGCCCTTCAGTTCATCGGCGCGGCGCTGCATGGCCATGCGATCGGCGTCGATCGCGGCCAGACGGCGCTGGCGCTGAAGCTGGGTGTTCGTCTGAGCGAGTTGGCGCTCAAGATCGCGCTCCCGTTCGATCAATTGGGTGACATTGCCGCTGCCCTTGGCGATTTCCCGCTGCACGGACTGAAGGTCGCGGGACAGCTTGCGCGAATCGCCGGCCAGGGCGCGCAGGGACCTGGAGCCCTTGCTGCCCAGGCCAACGATGTTCTTGAGCGCGCCGGACATTTTGTCGACGCCGATGAAGTTCACCAGCAGGGACAGCTTGTTGTTCATCAGCCCTTCTCACCCCACATGGCGTTCCAGCGCGCCGTAGCGCGGCCGCTCCAGTCGATCAGTTCATCGAGATCCAGCTCGCGCAGCTCGGACAGCGGCCAGTGGAAGACGGCGGCGATATTGGCCATCAGGTCTTCGGGAGCTGATCCGCGATGTACATCTCGACCGCCTTCGTCTCCGCCGCCGTCATAAAAAAAGAGCGGATCGCGCCCCCGATCTCGGCCAGGTCATCAGCCTCCAGATCCTCGGCCTCGTCCTTGAGCAGGATCGGGTCGGAAATGCGGGGAATGATGGTGATGATCGCGCCAATGTCGGTGGTGAGAATATCCTGAAGCGTCAGGCCGCGAAGCTCGCTGGCCTTGGGCTTGCGAAGGGTCAGCTCCACGATCTCCGTCTCGCCCCGCTTGATCGGCTGGGACAGGGTTATTTTGGCGAAGCGGTTCTTCGGTTCGGTGGCGGCGGCGATTTCGGCCTGGTCGGTCATGTGCGGGGTTCCTTGGATCTGCGGGGCGATGTGGACCGGTGAGGACCAGGGAATTCATCCCCACCGGCCCGCCTCCGCACGGCCGCCCCGCATTGGGCCGCCCGGAGGATTCGTGCGATGGCTCAGCCCATCAAAATTTCCATGATCTCGGCGTAGCGATCGACGCCATCGACCATGTAGACGCCGCCGAGCACATCAATCTCGACTTCGGTGCGGCCGTCGACCACGCGGCGGTAATAAGCGACGGCGCAGGTGTATTTGTGCTCGGTCGCATCGCCCGGCTTATCCTTGCCCATGTCGATTTCGGTGAAGCGGCCGCCGACATAGATCTCGACTGCCTGTGCCGGCGTACCGTCATCCGCGCGATAAGCCGCCACCAGCCGAAGGCGGACGCCCTCGACGCTGGTGGTTCCGAACTTGCGGATCAACGCCTTTTCATGGCCGCCCAGGGTGAGGGTCGCCTCCATCTTTTCGATGCCCTTATCGAGTGGGATGGAACCGATCGCGCCGCCGCCGCGCCAATCTTCGGTCGCGAGGGCAAGCTTGGGCTGCTCAAATTCGGAGATGACGCCGAGATAGCTGGCGCCATCGGCATAGGCGTTGATGTTAACGAGCGTGCGAGGGAGACCCATGGCGCTATCCTTTCAATAAGGGAGGTCAGGCGAGCTGGTCGGCAAAGCCTTCATAATATTCGGCGGTGTTGATCAGCTCGATGATTGGGTTTTCAAGCGGCGCCGCCGGGGTATATTTGAGGCTGATCGTCGGGCGACCGGCAGCAAGCTGGGTTGAGCTGTTCTTCGCCGGGTCGTAATAGGCGAGTGCGCCGATGATCCGCCCCTCGATCACGAGTTGACGCAGGGCCGCGTTGACAGTTTCCAGCACGTCCTTGATAAGGCCGACCGTCATGGGCTGATCCATGAAGGGGCTGAGTGCCGTGACGATCATGTCCTGGAGCGCGTGGCTGGTCCGCACCGCGCTTTCGAAGGCGAATTCCGGCTGATCGTCGCCGGCGGTGGTCTTGTTGCCCCAGAAGCGGAAGCCGTCATTGCGGATCAGCGTCGTCACCTGGGCATTGTTGAGCAGGCCCGCCGGGGTGGATTCGTCCTGAAGGTCAAAATGGACGTCCTTGGTCAGCGCCGTGATGCCCCCGATCGTCACATTGCTGATCGTCTTGTGCCAGCCCTGCTGTTCATCGATCATGGCGCGCAGGCCCAGCGCGCGGGCGATGGCGTCCCCGGCGAAATCGGGCGAGCTGTCCGGCCAGATCAGCATGAGTTCGCGATCACCGACATTCGCACGATAGGTGATGACCGCCGCAACGTCGGCGCCGATCGCGGCGGCATAGACCATGGCGCGCAGCTTCTTGGCCGCGACGACCAGCTCGGCCGTCACCTCCTGCGTATCGAGACCAGGCGCGCCCAAGATGCGCGGGCGGACGCCCAGCACGCTCTGCGCGGCCAGCAATGCCTGGATGCCGGTATAGTTGGCGCCGTCGGTCCCGCCGATCACATTCGCGTCGGTAGCCTCCTGATCCGCGCCCTCTTCGACGCGGACCACGACAACGATCGGGCTGCCCTGATCGCCAATTGCCTCCAACGCGGCCTGGAGCGTGCCGCCGGTGCCGGCATTGCCCGCCGCCGCATCGACGTCCGTCACGAGGACCGGCTTGTTGAGCGGGAAGGCCGCATTGAGCGCATCGGTGGGAGCGCCAGCGGCAGCGGTGGCAGTGGCGATCAGGCCGATGACGGCCAGGCTCGACTGCCGGATCGTGCGGGCGCCGGTGGTGGTTTCCTTGATGGTAATGCCGTGCATGTCAGATCCTTCAACTGGCGATGGTGGCGGGGAGAGGAATGGCGAGCGTGGTGCGGGCGGTGGATGCCGGCAGATCGGTGCGCGTGCCCGATACGGTGATGGTCAGGGAGCCATCCGTTGGCAGGCCGCTCAACAGTACCTTGCCGATCCTGATCCGGGGTTCCCAGCGGCGCAAGGCAACGACGGTCGCGGCGCGCAGCAGCATCATGGTCGCCGCGTTGATGGGCTGGTCGATCAGATCGAAGATGAGAGAGCCATAGTCGCGCAGCATCACCCGGCTACCCAGCGGGGTGCCGAGAATGTCAGCGATCGACTGGATCAGATGACCCGTGCCGTCGACCGCCTTGCCGTTGCTGACCTGCATCCCGTTCATGGGGACGGCATGGCGATCCGTGACGCGCGCGCGAAGGGGTTGGTAGGGTAAGAGGCGTTTCTACCGCTGCGCTGGCGGCGAAGGGCGAGGCCCCCGTCGGTCAGATGCTCGCCAGCGCGCAGCCGAGACATAATCACTCCGTCTATGACGGCAGTGATAATGACCCAGACGGATGGCTTTCTGCCAGTCCAGTATGAAGACTATCGTTGGCAAAACAGACGCTACCCAGTCTGGGTTTGTTGTCCGGTCAGCGACAAATCTCGCCGTTCGACCGTGATATCACTGTGCTTGGAAGCGGACATTTGCGCATTGTCGCCCGAGCCGTATTAATGCGAACATGATTGCCAATCCGGTGATCCCTTGCCATGCACAGGGGCAGGAGGGTGGCACATGAATGTCTTCGTAAGTGTAGGGACGGGGCTAAGCGCAGAGCAAGATGCTTTCGTAAGCGCAGTGGAGGCTCGACTAAGGGCTGTTGGGTTTTCGCCTTGCACTATCGGTCGAAACACGTTCAGCAGTAATGCCCCACTCCGCGCAGTGGCTGACCTTATGGATCGCTGTTCGGGAGCCGTGGTCGTCGCGGTCGAACGTTACTGGTTTAATGAGGGCATCGAGCGTCGAGGCGGAGCTAAAGAAAGGCGGCTAAGCACGGTGTCTCTGCCTACTTCGTGGAACCAAATTGAGGCAGCGATGGCATATAGCAGAGGCATGCCACTTTTGGTCATCGTCGATGAAAGACTTCGTTGTGACGGGCTGCTTGAAAAGGGCAATGACTGGTTCGTGCACGAGCTTGTAGTCGACCTAAAGTCTCTGAACAGTCCTGCTTTTCTGGGACTTCTCGACGATTGGCGGCAGCGTGTGTCGGAACACAGTAAGACGCCGCAGCTGGTCTCCGATCCATCGAAGATGAGCATTGCTGCACTTTTGGGAGCGCTCAGTCTTCCTCAGATTTGGGGTTTATTGGGCGCTCTCTCAATATTGCTAGGCGGAGCCTTTTCGCTCGGAACGATCTACAAGACGTTTGGTGAGGCTTCGGAAAAATCGGAGGTGTCTAATAAGAACCAGACCGATGCGACTGACATAAAACGGCAGCGCTGAGACCTATACTTCGGTCATTTTTCGCCTTTGTCGGTGTTGGCTATCGTTGACCGGATCACTCCTTGGAAGACAGGATAAACAGTTTAAAGGTCAGCAGTAGTTCGCTTGATAGGATCAATGTGATAGACTTGTCGTCCTAGAGAGATTGCATAAGCTACAATGTCAGCAGTGCCGCCTTTTCCCACTGCATCCTCGCCATCCCAGACAGCAATTATGCGATCCACGTTCCTTGCGATCCATTTTCCTGCTTCCAGGAAGGCACCTTCGTCGGATTTTTTTGATTGCAAATCAACGATCTGAGCCTTTTCGAGAAGCTTCTCATAATTCTTGAGCGGTTCATCCTCGAACTGGCTAGAATAGCCTTCCATGGGAATGACGGCTATCAGCTTACCAGCAGCATCCAATACGGCGTCTGCGAAGATTTGATCGGTGCCTACAGCCAAGCTGGAATAGCCGACGATGATCGATTTGCCCGCGAGGTAACGGTCGATGTGTGACCTAACCCACTGCCAGTCGATGCCCTCACGCTGCTGATGCCCGGTTACACCGATTTTCAATTCCCATTCTCCTAACAGGCAAGTGCGAGTAGTCGGTGCCATATCGATTGCCACGGAATCGCCGTGGCAGCTTGAAACACATAGACGCCAACAAAAACGCGCGGAACGAACTTTTCAGTCTCGTAGAAAGAGTTGTGCTTCTTACCATCACCGTCGGGATCAAGCTTTGCCCATTCATCCGTGAATGGTCGCTCTGTTAAGTGCAGTTCGATGTCGTTGATTACAGCAAATTTTGCGGTGTTGAGAGTCTTGTAGCTGAGGATAGATCGGCTCCAGTAGCGACAAACCAATACGCCAGCCAGCGACACCAACAATGCCGTCTTCAGAGGGGGAGAGCCGCCTCCGAAATAAGCTGAACCTCCTACAAGAATTGTATTTATCGAAAGGTAAAACGAGTTAGCCGCCTGCCGCCTTTGGCTAACCCTATCCGCCATTTCGACCATTAGCTTATATTGCTCTAAGCGCTCAGCTTGTTCGGATTTGCGCCGTTCAGCAGCAGTCTCGCCTTGCAAATATCGTTCACCCTTCACCCGGAATAATCCTGTTGAAGCCGCAGTGCGAGAAACCACTACCCGCATGTCACTTTTTGTTCTTGCCTTCACCCATCATCTGAGTGACCGCATTAGCAACGCCATCCCATGTCCAAGAAATCGTGCGATTGCGCGCTAGTCCCGTTGGAAGTGTGCTGGTTGAATCAGCACCACCTACATAGACCCCAAAATAAGGCACGTTCTGGTCCTTAGCCATCGCAATTTCTTTCACTACTCCTGTTGCACTGCTCATATGCTTACCGACGAGGACGATCATCAAATGGGTTTTGTTGATCTTGGCCTTCACGAGGGCCTCCCATTGCGATTGAGCCATTGGCTCCTTCGCTGACCAATCCTCGTGACTAAAAGGCGTTTTTGAATGCCACGCCTGTCCTGCGAAGAGGACTTTCTCATCACTGTTATTGTCGATATCAAAGCTAATAAACGCGCGCGGTTCAGCCATTGCCACCCCCCAAAAAAAATCGCGAACCACTTTTGTGGCGTTTCTGCCCATTCAGTGCAAGCCTTGACGCGCGATAATTGACCGCCAGCCGCCACCCGTTAATTGCAGTCAGGAACGGCGGCTATCTCAAGTCGGCCATCTGGAAGCCGCCAATCCCCTTCCGGCCATCTTCCCTCATAGCAGCACCTGCACAAATGTCGGCTTCGGAACATGACGGCGGCGCTCAGAATCAGCATGGTCGCTTGAGGACCGGCAGCTTGGTGTTGATCGCAAGGATTGCCAATAGCTCCACTATTGCGGCGGTCCCGTCTGCGCCGTGCCCACCTGCACCCCGCCATGATTGTGAGATTTGAGGCTAACGCCATCGGCCCTGACATCGGCGGTGGCGTCCAAGCTACCGTTCAGCGTGACATTGCCATCGATCGTCACATCGGCGCGGAGCGTGATGCCACCGGGGGCCTCGACCAGGGCAGTGGCGCCGTCAGGAAGGATCGCGGTCAGCGCATGGGCTTCGGGGTCATAGCCAATTCGGGCGCCGTCCTCATATTCGACCAGCTCCGCCAGCGTGGAAGCCGGCGGAGGAAATGCGTCCTGCCAGATGCCGACCAAGACGACGGCGGCGGCGATCTGACCATCGGGGACCAGCAGGATTGCCTGTTCGCCGACGCTGGGGGGTGACCAGACACGCGTTTTCCCTGCGCGGGGAGCAAGCCAGCGGATGGGCGGGGTTTCGGCGCCGCCATCGTCATCATCCGGGTTGCCGTAGCGTACGGTGCAGGTCGCGGTGCCCAGATTAACGGATGCTATGGTGCCAAGGCGGATCAGCTCGGACAGGTCCGCCGGTATGTCTTCCTGTTGGCGGGTCATTGGCGGGGCGAGGTTCCGCCGCGATCGGCGGCGCAAAGGGCGTCCCACTTCGCATTGTGGCCCTCTACTTCCCCTACCGTCTCGTCGCTGTCATAGCGATTTTCGGGGTCAGCCGTCGTGCGCTGGCCATCGGCACCGCGAGGCGCCTGTGCGTAGCTGATCGGGCGGAAGGCCGTGCAGGCGCTATCAGCAATTCTCTGGGGTGCGGGAGTGGCGCAGGCATGAAGCGTTACGCACAACAGGATCACGACGAATGGCTTCTTCAGCATGGGCGGCCTTCAGGGTTTGATCGAGGGTGGCGGTCGCGGTGTCGGCGCGCTGCTGCGCCACGCCGGCGTCATGAGCCTGGGTGACGGCATTGTCCTGCGCCCGATCGGAGCAGCGGACCAGGAGCAGGACGAGGGTGACCAGCGCGGGAGCCGCCAAGGCGGGCCAGAAGCGCTTGAGCAGGGCGCGCGCCGTTGTCATGCCGCCAGTGCCACGCGGTTGAGCAGCCAGCCATAGAGGAAGGCTTCCTGCGAAGCGTTGCGTTCCGCGATGCCGATATATCGCTCGCCCTGGAGCGCATTCAGGCCCGCGAGCAGAACGTCGATGCGACCACGGCGCGGATGCGCCAGATAGGCCGCGAGCGCTGCATCGCTCTTGCCGCCATAGTTGCCGTCGATCTTCGCCAGATCGGGCCAGAGCTTGCCGCCCTCGTTACAGGCATTGAGGACGCGCTGGAGGAACATGACGCCCCAGGGCGCGCCCATGTTGACGCCGGTGTCCAGCGCTTCGGCCGCCAGTTCGGGCGAGCGCTTCGCTAGGAGGTCGATACCCTGCGCCGTCACAAACTGGCGCCAGTAGATGGAAAAAGCGCGGTCACGCGGGAATTCGCGCATGTCGCCGGCATAGCCGTCCTCGCGCGCTTTCGCCTGGGTGATGCCGAACCGGGTGGGACCGCCGCGATCGGCTGGGTGGTTCACATATGGCCCCTCCCGCTCGATCACGTTGTCGATCGTCTGGTTGAGAGTTTTGGTCACGGCTTGAACCTCCCACAATGATGATGGCCCTTGCTGCGCCGGTCATGGACGTGCGCCCGCCACAGCGCGAAGCTGGACGCGGCAAGGCTGATGATGGTGATGATGGCCATAAATTCGGATTTCATGCGCCTCCTCCTTCTTCGGAAAGGCCCACCCGCTTACGGAAAAGATATTTCGCGCCGTCGATCAGCATGGCGAAACCGATGAAGCCGAGACCCATCGTTACCAGCACGCCGACGATCGGCGGAAGATCGAAATAGACACGTCCCGCCGTGGCCAGCGTGGCGAAGGCCGGGAGCGCGGAAAGCTCAGTGATGGCAAGCCATTTCCGGCGTTTGTGCCAGGCATCGAGCTTCGCCGGGTCGCTGGGCATTTCGATGTCCAGGCGCGCCATCTTGTGCGCGATCTGGCCCACCGCGACGGTCGCTCCGGCGATGAGGGCCAGCGCCCACCAGATCAGAAAGTCCCGAAGATCGTTCATGCAGGGGGCATGGCGTGCAATTGCGCGCGCGCGAAGAGGCTCGCAGGGTAGGAGACGACGCTACCGAGGCCCAAGACGAGCCGCAGACCGCGCTGACACTGGTCGATGCACGCCCCTGTGGTTCAGCCGCTGGACGCGCCCAAGATAGAAACAGATAATGCGCGGCGTCAGGATGATTCTTGCTGCCTCATTTTCACGGAGATCTGAATGAGCAGAAGCGAGCGCGAAACCGGGGGTATGCTTGCTCTAACTGGGACTAAGGTACAAAATCCCGCTTTAGTAGAGATGGGGGAAGTCAGGGGAATTGCTCTAGGTCCGGAATTAAAAAAAGGACAACGCGGTGCAATTATAGCTGATGATTTCGGATTATCAGGAAATGATGAATCGGTAGTAGTAAAGGTCCTAAATCCCAACGTCGATACGTATAGAATGGCTCTTCTTTTTAATGAAGTACTCGACTTGCCAGCCTTCGGGGGTTTTGCGGCGTGCGCCCCCGGCGATCCATTTGGCTTGGAAAACATGGGACACGTTCGCCGGTCAGAATATCTCATGAATGGTGTTGTGAGATTTCCCGAAGTACAAGCCGTACCTATTCTCACGTATGAAGGTCTCAATAGTCGGGAGCCAGGCGCCTGGACAATTTGGCACGAGCCCGAATATGATCCGATACCTGCTGTTTTTTCTGATCCGAATCTTGCTGCTAAATTGGCGCTGCAAGATTGCTTATTGATCCCTGGCCGAGAAGTGCCATTTCAAGATATTGTTGAGTTCCGAGAACGTAATCGCAAACAGCTTTTGAATTTACGGGAGCATCTGGAGCGGCTCGCAATTCAGGTCGCCTCGACGGGACCCGATCCCGCGCTTTTGCGGCTAGAGACCGAAGCGCTCGATCGCGCCATTGGCGAATATACTGAAGAGGCACGGAAGCCGAATTGGAAAAAAGCCATCGGTAACCTCGAAATTACCATCAATTGGACGGACATAGCAAAAGCCGCCATGGTTCCCGCAGCAACTGTCGCCCCTTTCTCATTAACAGCGGGAGGAATAGCCGCTCTTGTGGGCGGATTAAGTTCGTGCCTCTCCATCGAGACATTCCGAGGTCTGAAAGGTGCCCCTCCTGGTTCGCCGTATGAATATGTTGTATCTATAAGACGAGAATTGGGCTGATAGCTCTCTCAACTAATCCGCCCGGCTGCGCTGTCTTTAATTATGGCGCCATTAGCCCGAGCGGATTGGCGATATCGATAGTGCCGCTCGAATTGACTTTCTGCGGCGCGCTCCCCCGGAACCGCAGATCGCCAAGGGGCACGGTAATAGTCCCGTTCCGTGCCCAGAGGTGACAGCAAGGCCGCGTCGGATCGAGCGGTGCGCCACCTTCATCGACGGGATCGATCGAAGCGCAGTTGTAGAGCGTGAGGCGGTTCTTTGTGCCAACCCCGCCGTGCACGCCGAAACTGCGTCTGGCCCCTTCGACAGTGACGTTGAAACCTATGGCTTCGGTCGCAACGCCCGTGTCACCCGGCAAGGGCGTACCAAGGGGTTGCTCGATGGCGGCGAAGCCTTCCCCGGTGGTCAAGTCCCACAGGCCCGTTTTGCGGATCAGACCATCGCGGTGGACAGTCCTGCCACCATAGGCGGTCGCGACTCCCCGATCTCCGGCATATTCATACAAGAAATTCTCCGCCTCCCCGCCGCAGCCTTCATGAACCGATTCCGCGTCATCCAGCGAATAAGCGCACCACATACCGCTGATCTTATGGCGAACCTTTCGATCATCGGCGGTGAAACGGTGCGCGCCGATATTGTCGATACCACTGCCGACCGCGATGCAATCCCTAATCTCGGTAAAGCGAGTGTCCGACCATTGGATGTTCTCCTGCCGCGAGCCGCAAGTATACAGATCAGTCAGCAGAGCAGATCGGAAACCGCGCACCTGGACGTTGCGCGTGAAATACAGGATTTCTAGCCCACCAAGTTCAAATTCCTGTTTGCCGTTGCCTTGATTGAACAGGTTATATTGTGCCGGAATATAGATGCTCGCCAGCCTCCCGTCACCGCCGGCCGAACAGGTGAAGTATAGCGTCGGCACGCCAGGCGAGCTGGTCGGCAGTGCGCCGGTTTCGTCGGCATAGAAGGCCGGATAGGCGAGACCATCGATCTGCGCCAGGCTAGCAGTCTTCGTATTGATCGCCGTGTATCCCATGATGCGGGTGTGATCGAGACGATATGACCGGCCGCGATGCAGCGGGTGACGTTCCGCATCAGAGATGGCGGTCAGCAGATCGGGCACCCCGTCCTGCCAGATTGTAGGGACGCCGCTCAGATAGCCGACGATGGTCGGCGGCCCAGCGATGGTCTGCGAATGGAGCAGGGCATGGGAGACCTGATAGACCTTTGCGAATCCTGGCGTCTTCGTGATCGCTCCGAGTTCGTCCAGGCGGACGCCGCCCAATACACGCGCCCTGACACCCGGTGCTACGCTGATGCGAATATGTTCCTTGGCCGTTGTTACTTGGGCAGCGGAAACGCGATAGTCGCCGTTTTCGGTGATGACGACGGTGCCCGACGTCCCCACGGCCTTAAGTATCTTGTCGAATGTTTTCATCGGCGCGGTCAGCGCCCCATTGTTCTTGTCGTTGCCCGTCGTACCGGCGAGGTAGAGCGCCGGATCCTTGCGCGGCATCCGGAAGGTGGAGATGCCGCCTCGCCCGACGAAAGGCAGGGTGAAATATAGCGACCGCGCATTGGTCCCGCCGGTGTTGCGGATGATGAGGCGGAAATCCAGCACCGCAGCGGTAGCGAGCTTGGCGATATTCGACAGGCTGTTTGCTGGCGTCCCCAGCAAGCCCGTCTTATCCCCCAACTGCCCCGTCGTCGTGCCGCCGGCGATGGCACCGCGCGCGGCGGTCAACTGGATCAGGTCGAAGGTGCAACTGCTCGCGCCGCCAGTGCCAGCGGCCGGAGAAGGCGTCAGATAGAGGGGTTGGACGGACGCGCTGATAACTTCACCGACGTCCAGGTTGGCCAGTTCGGTGAAAGAAAAGACTGTGTCCATCACAGTGTTGGCAGGGCAATCGAGGCGCCAACAGGGGATATTGTTGTAGAAGTCCGGCACCGGGAGGGCGTGCGATCCGCCGGCCGCCAGATTACCGCTGGTGTCGGAAAAATTGACCTGCGCAGAGGTAAACCAGTTGGGCTGCTGGTCGCCCAGCGCCAGTGCGAGAAGCACGTCCTTGGTCGGAGCGATGCCGATCGCGGCGAGATACGCCTTCACCCCGGCCCGGGAGGTTTGGTCACCCTGCTCGACAATGAACTGTTCGCTGGCGTCGGGCGTCTCAAGCGCGGGCAGGTCTTTAATCTTGGGCATGGATCACTCCGCCGGCCAAAGGGGATGGTTGGCCAAGTCGATGGCCTTAAGGTCTTTCGCGGTGCCAGTTTCGATTTCCGCCTCGATCGCGCTGGAGGCAGCGCGGACCGTATCGATCGCGATGAAGCGCGCGGCGCCCTCGGGCGTGGCGATGCGCTGGTCGTTGATCTGCCGCCAGATTGGCGCAATCGCCTCAATCCGCCGGGCAGCCTCTCGCTTCACGCGTCGCACAAGAGCGGCCCGCGTCTCCGCGACGGTTGGTTTCGAAACCTTGGCGAGGCAGGGATAGCCGTTCTCGCCAGCAATGATCGTCCTCCCCTGGGACTGGCCTTCCAGCAAGGTCCGATGGTCCTCCGGGGTAACGCTTACGGCATCCGTCGGGACTGCATCACCATGGAGTTCGCGGGAAAAAAAGGCATGGGCTGATTGGGAAAAAAGCAGATCCATATCAATATCCTATGGCGATCCAGTCGAAGCCGTCGATGCGGTTGTCCGAAGAGTCGCCGGCCTGATAGTAGACGTTGAAACCGGACGCGCTTCGCTCGCGCATCTGGACGAATATGTCCCGGAGGCTATCGTCCGCTGAAATATAAGTGATCGGCCCGACCCATATGCAGGCAGTGGGGAAAGCCACGGGAAGAACCACAGGGATCGCCAGCTCAGTCGTGTACGTCCCCCGCACCTGACCGGTCTGCACAATGATCGGAGTGCCCGGAATTCTGAAGATCGGGATGCCTGAGTTCCAGCCCCCTAGAATTGCCAAAGCGCCAATCAGACCGGTTGGTGTCACAGCCTTGTCGTCGACCGCGCCAGCGGCGGTTTCAACCGGGCTGGCGGCCTCCACGTCAAGAGTGCGGCTTTCGGATAGATCACCGCCACCGGACACGAGGCCGGTTCCGGTAATAGTGCGGGCCACCAGCGCCGCCAGCGCCGCCGCCAAGTCTCCATCCGATCCGATCGCGGCGGCAATCGCATCCAACACCAGCTTCACCTTGGCGGGGCTCATGATGCGGCTGTCATCAGCGCCTTCGGCCGCCTCGCCGGCGTCCGCTATCTCTGCGACGCCCTTTACCGTTTCGCTGGCGGGGGGAAGGAGAAAGCTGGTGTCGCCGAAGACGATATCGCCCGCGACGGCATTCTCGAAAGAGATATCGAGCGCCAGCAGGAAGAAGGAAATCGAGACCTTGCGGAAGATCGGTGTTTCCTGGCTGTAGATCGCGAACAATGTTCCATCGGCCAGGTAAAGGCCAAGGCCGCGCAGCTCATAAATATCCTCGCTGCTGTCCTGCGCGGTCATATGGATGATGGTTTCGCTGGTCGATTCGCCCGAGACGGAACCGATGCGCTTCAGTTCACCAGGCACGCTGGTGATGGTGGGCGCCATCACGAAATTATTTTCCGTGATACCCAGTTCCGCGATCTGGATAGGATCGGTCCCGCCGCCCTGGGCGTTCACCAGCGCGTCCAGGCCGGCGGCCGTAATCATGAATTGGATAGGGTCCAAGGTCAGACCTCCAGAAAAGCGCCGGCGCCGTCGAGGATCGGTTCGCCGTCAGCGGTTTGCAGATAAGTGGCCCATTCCGGCTCCAGCGCGGACTGGGTGTCGGCGGTGGGTTCGAGCCGGGTCAGGCCGCCGGTGCGGGCACCCGACAACAGCCACGCTTCTGCCGCCATCTTGACCCGAAAGACGGCCAGCATGTTCGCCCGCACCGGCTTCACCTGGGCTATGTCGCGCAGGATCCGGGCGACCAGCGTTTCGTTGTAGAGGACGTCGCTTTCGGCCAGCAGGGGCAGCTCCAGCCGGAAATGATAGGGATCGAGCGTGTCGCGATCCTCAAACCACTCGACAATGCCGATCTGCGGATCGAACCGATCGAGGACCGTGCGCAACGATGCACGCGTGCCCTTGCGGCGCTGAAACTGGATAGCGTCCGCGATGGCCGCGCGCTTCACCGCTTCGGTCCAGTCGGAATCCCAGATATCGATCGAAAGGCTCCCCGCGAGATAGGGCAGCAGATGCGCGGGGCATGTGTAAGCGTTCCAGGCCTCGTCAATGACGACAGGCACCTGCTCCAGCGAGGCCGCCGGGGCGAGCGAGAGCGCTTTTTCGATCGGAGACGCATTGGGCGGCAGAAGATGCGGGGCGTCGGCCATCACGCGATCTCGATCAGGATCGACGTGGGATGCGCCGCCTGGGTGCGGTTGATCGGAATATCCGCCGCAGGGCTGATAAGCTCGAGCGTTTCGACGCCGGAAACCTGAAGCGCGCCGGCATGGCCGCTGGAGCTGACAAGGCGGCCAAGCTTGCGCCGCGTCACGAGATAAGCGTCCAGGGCGGCCTGGGCCGTGGTCAGCACGAGTTGCGCGTCGGGGCCATAGGCGATTTGCAGCCTGGCGTGGATCGCATAGTCCACGATCTCGGCGCTCTGGACCGTGACGCTGTCGGTTAGCGGCCGAACCTCGTCATGCGTCAGCACCGCTTCGACGGCGGCGATCTGCTCGGCCGAGGCTGTGCCGTCGCCGGCGGCGCTGAGCAGGCTCACCAGCACTTCGCCCGGCGCGGACATGATCGCGCTGGCGTCGGAAATGGTGCCGTCGGCCGTCAGGGCATGATAGACATAGGCGGCTTCCGGACCGGCAACGGTGAAGCTGTCCGGGGCCAGCAGCACGCGCCGCAGCAAATCTTCGTCTTCCTCTCCGTCCAGCCGCGTGACGCCGTAATAGGCAGCAAGATTATCCAGGTCGGCGCCGGAGGCGAAAGGCAGCAGCATGGAGACGGCGCGCTCGTTGAAGTTTTGCCGCAGCAGCAGCTCGCGATAGGCGAACACTTCGATCAGCTTCATCGCCGGGTCACTTTCCAGCACGGCGTCATAATCGTCGTAGCGCGACTGGAATTCCGCGACCATTTCCGCCTTGATCGCGTCAAAGCCCTTTTCTTCGATCACCTGGGGCTTGGGCAGCTTCGACAGGTCGAGGGCGACGGATGCGGGGGGAAGGGAGGCCATGCCTCCCGCATGGCCCGGCTTATCGCGCGCGCGAAGCGGGGGGCGGGGTAAGAAGCTCTGCTACCGCTGAAATCGATCAGTCGGCGTCGGGATCGAGCAGGGAGGCTGCGACCTCGACAATCAGCGCATGGTCCTGATCGCTGAAGCCCAAGAGCCGCCGTTCGGGATATTTGGCGCGGATCACGCGCCCGTTGCGCAGGCGGCCCACACGGTCGGTTTCCCCGAATTGATGGGCAGCGGCGACGCGGTCGATCGCGGCGGATGCCGGGACGATCTCCACGCCATCGGCTGCGGCTTCGATCTTCCAGGCTTTGGCCAGGCGCAGGCGACGAAACATGCGCGATCCCGCCTTTTGCCGGACGCGGCCGCGCTCATTCACCGATGCCTTCCGCTTTTCCATGTCTCCACCGTCAGGCTCGACATTGGCGCCGATGCGGAGGAGGTTGGCACGGCGGAGAGCCTGTCCCAGCTTCGTGGCGGCGGCGCGGCGACGACCGGGCGCCAGACCCGCCTGTATCCGGCCCAGCCATTGCTCCAGTTCGCGCAGATCCTCGGACATCAGTTACCCGGCTGCGGGAACCGGTCATCCATGTCGATGCCGGCGAATGCGGGCACCGGGTCCATGCCCGTGAAGCCCAGATCATCCGCGAATAATGGGTCCGGTTCCGGGAGATAGGCCAGCGTAAAGCCGCCGCCATCCTTGGGCGCGACGGTGACATTCTGGGTCAACTGGATCTGGAGCAGAACGTCCGCGCTGCCATTGTCGAGAATGTCCGCATCGAAGCTGAACCCCTCTTTCCCCGGCGTCAGGAGATCGGGCTGGTTGACGCGCAGCCAGCGGAAAATGGCGTGCGACAGCACGGCGATATCGCTGGCCATTTCGACAATCAGCACATTGGCCTGGAAGGCGAAGCCGAAGGCATCGCTGGGCGTGCCCTGGCAACGGCCCGAGCCGCGTTCAATCCAGATGCGCAGGTTTTCCGGGCTGCGGGCCAGTTCCGGCAGAGCCGTGGCAATGGACGCGCGCAAGGTGTCGAGTTTCAGCACATCAGTCCCACAGGTTGACGGTTTCCAGCACTGCCGGCGCAAGATCGGAAATCTCAGGCAGGGTGACGACGGTTCCGGCGGGCAAGGCTGGCCCCAAGGCGGCTAGGCCGGGATTGAGCGCCAGCACCTGTTCGGTCACATCCTGGGTGCGACCGAGCACGCGCCAGCAAATGGCGTCGACGGTTTCACCGGCCAGGGCGGCGGCCATGGTCAAATCAGTTCCACCCGGTTCCGGGGCACGGGGGTGCCTCCGAGGCTGAGCAGATCCGCGACGGCCGCCAGGGCGCGGCGGCGCAGTTCGTCGCTGGTCAGATCCTTTTCGGCCGCGCGATCGAGGCCCTGGTCGGTGGCGGTGACGTCGCGATAGTCGGCGGCCAGATCGGCGCCGGCGAAATAGCGGACGATGCGTTCCCAAAGCACCACCGCATAATTGCGGTTGTTGATCTTCAGTTCGGTGACGCCCGCCAGATCCGCGATGCCCGCCAGAACATGTGCTGTGCGCCAGTCCGCCAGCTCGCGGAACGCATGGAGCATCCCGCCCTCGATCGCCTCGGTCAGGCGCGCATTGGTGACAGCGCCTTCCCCCAGGCGCAGCCTGTCGCGCACGTCCGAAAGGTTGACCGACGGGAACCAGCCATCGGCGGCGACCGCCGTATTTGCCGGTTCGGGCGCGGGCACGGGGGAGGAAATGAGGCCGGTCATGCAAGGCTAGTCCTGATGTTTTCGGGGGGTGGGGATGGCTTGGCCGTCGAACCATGCAGGGTTGCCGTCCAGTCCATCCGCCCCCCGAGCGCCGTGGGGCGGTCCGTTAAGCCGTTTCCTCGCCTGCCTTGGGCGTTTCCGCCAAGGCCTTGAGCTGGCGGGTGACGCGCTCGATGTCCTTTTTCACGCCGACGTTTCGATCCAGCTCCAACGCGCGCATGAGGTGCGTCAGGGCTTCGTCGGTATAGGCCGCCTTCCCGCCCGCCGGCGCATTGTCGGCGGTGGGATCGAACGCTTCGGCGCAGCGCTCATAGGCGCGGCCGATGGCCTTGTGCACCTTGGCCCTGGCCGGGTCGGGCATGTCGGCACCATCGGTCAGGGCCAGGGCGCGCAGCAGCTGTTCGAGCGTCACCGTCTCATGCTGACCGAGCGCGACCATCGCGATCTCCTCCGCGACAAAGCAGGCGGGATTGCGGTTGTAGCGTTCGGGCAGCGCCAGGTTGAACTTCAGGACATGCGCGGCCAAGTGCAGCGCATAGTCGAAGTCGCGATAGTCGATCGCCCAGATCATGTTGGTGACAAGGATTTCGTCCTGGGACGCCTGGCCCTGTTCACCGGCTGCGAGAGCGCCCTCGATCCAGTCCGTGTAGAGCTTGGCCATTTCGGCCTTCATGGGATTGCGGGCCTCGATCGATTCGACGTCGGCCAGTTTGCGCAGATCCTCGTGCAGGGCGACGCGGAGCGAGGCATATTCCTTCCCCGCCTCCGTATCGGCCCTTGGCTCATCAGGCACGGCGGTGGTGGCGCCCTGGGCGAGCAGGGCACCACTTTGCAAGGCCCTGGTCTTCTGCTGGTGGCGGCGGAACGGGCTGACCATGGAAATCTCCTGTACATGATGCCCGCCCTATCTGGCGGCGGGCGCCGGGGCGCTGGCCGATCGGGTTGAACCCGACGCCTCCCCCGGCTTGCTACTAGGCTCTTACGCCGCCGCCCCAAATGGCAGGTGCCGCCGTCAAAGCCCCCCGGATATTAGGGGCGGGCGCCGAAGGTGATGTTTTCGGCCATGACCATGAAGTCGGTATCCTCGATCACATAGCCTTCGTTGACCGAGTTATAGTCGACCAGGCTCGCCTTGTTTTCCGGCTCATCCTTGATGTAGCGGCGGCGCGACCCCTCCTGCACATACATCGACAGGTTGGACCGATTGGAGCCGTTGGCGGCACCGGCGGGCGCGATCGGCGTGACGACCATCGTCCCTTCCGGGAAAAACGGCACGATCGCGGCCGGGCGACCGCCGACCTGCTTGGTCGACATGACGATGTCGGACACGGCCTGGTCGCTGGTCGACTTTCCACCATCGATCGTTTCGGACAGCGGACGATTGACCATGGGGAAATATTTCTCGTCAATCAGGTCCTGGCTGATGAGAACGACATGGTCGGTCGACTGCCGCGCCCAGCTCGGCATGCCGGCGATCAGGTCATAGGCCAGGGCGTCGATATTTTTATAGTCGCCATCGGCTACATCGGAATCCGGGCCAATGTAGATGGGCGCGGCCGCACCGGTGGCGGTGGTGACGCCCCCGGCCGTTACGGTGGCACGGCCCATGACATGGGTGGCCTTTTCCAGCCGCAGCTTTTGCAACCAGCCGATATTCAGATCCTCGCCCAGCGGATTGGCTTCGGGGTCGCTGTCCGCCGCCGCCTGGGTACCGTTCCAGCCCACCATGATGCGGCTGAGCGCGATCGAGATAGCGACCTCCCGCGAATAGATCTGCGCGAAGTCAGGGAAACGCGACCAGGCGTCGATGATTTCCCACGGAAGCTGGGTATCGAACTCCGTGTCATAGAGCTGATATTTGCGATCCTGAAGATTGCCGACATATTTCGGCTTGCGTGGCAGATTGGCGCGCGACGTGCGGCTCGCCACCAGATTGTTGGCGCCGAGGCCGATCACCTGGCCGATCATGTCGCGAACGGGGATGACGTTAATGCGCTGCATAAAGCCGACCTGTTCACGCTGCACGGCCTCCAGCCGCTGTTCCGCGACCGGATCGACGGCAAATTGATGATGGACGCCGCGCGCCGCAGCGTTGATCTGCGCGATGGCGGTGTACATGCCATCGAGAGCCCGGCGGCCGCGATCAGAGAGAGAATATTTCGCCATGTATCAAATCCTTGGCAGTTAGGCGGTTAGCGGGGGCTGGGCTTCAGAAGATGTTGGCGTAGGCGCCGGATTTGCCGTCCGAGAGCGGGCGGCGGTTGTAATGCTGGTCGGGCGTGGACTCCTGGGTCTCGCCAAGCTTCCTGAACTGGACGGCCAGCGCATCGACCTCGGTCCGTAATTCGGTGCGGATCGCGCCGATTTCCGTGGTGATGCTTTTTCCGAATTCCTCAAAGAGGGGCTGAAGTACGGAGAAGTCGAAGGTCCCCGGCGTTTCGCCAGGCTTGAGTGCACTCTTGTCCTCCGATTTGGGCGCCGCGAATTTGGCGGCGAACCCGTCGAGGATGCCCTTCAGGCCGGTCAGGAAGGTGCCGCCATCCTCGCCGCCGGACTTGTCCTCGGCAAATTCCAGCAACGCGGCTTCATCGCGCGACAGCTTTATCGTGCCGGGAAGCGAACGGTTGAACTGGAGGCGATCGGTGGCGATGGCCGCCGGGCTGTCGGTCAGGGCGCAGCCCATCAGATAGGCAAAGCCCTTGCCGCCGAAATTATCCTCGATCTCGATCGAGGGATAAACCTTCTGGCCCGCGTCGTTGAGAGTCTTGGCATCGTCGGTGACGTCGAATGTGCCGAACAGGCCCAGGCGCTTTTCGGTCTTGCCGTTGAAGTTGACGTCCACCTCTGCGGTCGCGAGTTCGAGAACGTCGCCATAGCTGCGGAACGGCTTGTCCCCCGAGATGCCCCGGATGTGCTCGATGTTCAGGCGGGCGCCATAGGTTTTCGGATCATAGCTGGAGGCCATTTCCTTCAGCATCTTCTCATCGATCGTGCGCCCGTCGACGGTCGAACCGGCGGTGGCGAGGAGAAAGGGCTTGGTCTTCATGTGTCGGCTCCGTGTCGGCGGGGGCTTTTCCGCTTTCGTCTGATGAACGGAGAGCCGATCCGGGGCACAACTGGCAACGCGCGGGCGCGGTAGGAGACGATGCTACCCCTCCACCCCTTCGACAGACGGGCCGGGAGCGGGTGCATGGCAGGGCCATGCACTCCGCCGCCGCCACAACCCCCGACAGTTATCAGGCCGTCAGCCAACAGGTCGGCCGTGCGCAGCGACGCGAGGCGCGGTCGCTATACTGGCGGGGCTGGCGGATCACGGACATCGCCGCCGAACTGGACCTGTCCGAAGGCACGATTTCCAGCTGGAAGAACCGCGACGGGTGGGATCAAGATCCGCCGGTCCTTGTCATCGAGGACCGGATCGAGGCAAAGATCGCCGCCTATCTGGACAAGCCCGACCTAACCGAAGGCGACATGAAGCGTGTCGATTTCCTGATGCGCCAGATGGAACGGGCCGCGCGGATCAGGAAATACAACCAGACCGGAAAGGAAAGCGACCTTAACGAGAAAGTCGCCGCGCGTAACGACGACAAGGCCAAGGCAAAACGCGCGGACAAACGCCGCAATTTCCTGACGCTGGAACAGCTGCAGCTGTTGCTCGATGACTTTCATGCCAAGAATTTCGACTATCAGGAATTCTGGTGGGAGCATCGGGGCGAACGCACCCGCAAGCTCCGCAAGAGCCGTCAGGTGGGCGCGACATGGTATTTCGCCCGCGAAGCCTTCGCCAAGGTGGCCGAGGCGATCCTGGCAGCCATCGGCAAAGACGAGCTGGAGGAGGATGAACGCCCCCGCAATCAGATTTTCCTGTCCGCGTCCGAGCGCCAGGCACTCAAGTTCCGGCGCGAGATTGTCGGGTGGGTCCGGCGCGTCACCGGTGTCGAGCTCAAGGGCAAGATCATCATGCTCGACTTTGTCGGGCAGTATCCCGAAGATGAGGATGGCGGGGCCACCGGCCCCTCGCTCGATCCGGTCGGATTTTACTTTCTGTCCACCAACAGCGCCACGGCGCAGGGCGAAAGCGGCGACTTCTATTTTGACGAATATGGCTGGGTTCATGGTTTTTCCCAGCTCAACAAGGTCGCCAGCGCGATGGCGACGCACAAGATCTACAAAAAGACCTATTTCTCGACGCCATCGACCAAAACCCATGAAAGCTATGCTTTCTGGTCGGGCGAGGAATGGAACAAGGGCCGTCCGAAAGGCAAGCAGCAGCCGTTCGATATCCGCCTGAAGACGCTGCGCCATGGCGCCTACATGCCCGATGGGTCATGGCAGCATATCCTGACCATCCATGACGCGGTCGCAGGCGGGCTGGGCAAGCTGGTCGACGTGGACGAGCTGCGCCACGAATATTCCGAGGAGGAATTCCGCAACCTCTTCGAATGCGAGGATGTAGACGACAGCGAAAGCAGCTTCCCCTATGCGCGCATTGCCCCGGCGCGGGTGGACAGCTTCCTGAAATGGCGGGATTTTCGGCCCGCGCTGATCGACATTCCCGGCGCGCGGCCATTTGGCGAAAAGCCGGTTTGGATCGGCTATGATCCCAACAAACAGGGCCGCGACGATGCCGCGCTGGTCGTTGTGGCGCCGCCCGATGATCCGGGCCGGGGCAAGCATCGCGTCCTGGAGAAATATCGGCTCAATGGCCTGGACTTCCAGGGGCAGGCCGATTTCATCCACAAGGTCCATGATCGCTACAACGTCACCGATATCGCGATCGACACGACCGGCCACGGCCTGGCTGTCTTCGAGCTGGTGTCCAACTGGTTCTTCCGCGCGCGCAAGATCGAATATTCGGTGGCGAGCAAAACCGCCCTGGTCATCAAGGCACAGAGCATCTTCCGCGCCAACCGCATCGAATTCGACAGCGGATGGACCGACCTGATGCAGGCGCTCATGGCCATTCGACCGGCCCTGACCGGCAGTCAGAAGGGCGTCACCTATATCGCCAAGCGCAATGGCGAGATCGGCCATGCGGACCTTGCCTGGGCGCTTCTCAATGCACTTTCGAACGAGCCGCTCGACGCTGGCACCGCCAGCGAAGGCAAAGGCGGCAGCGTCACCTTCTTCGACTGACAGGAGCCCTTTTCATGAACGTCCCGTCCACCACTGTGATCGAGCCGGTCGAAGCAGACGAAACTCGCATGAATGGTGACATGTTCACATTTGGCGAGCCGGAAAGCGTTCTCGACCGGCGCGAACTGAGCCAGTATTTCGAGATCTGGCACAATGGCCGCTGGTATGAGCCGCCCCTTCCCATGGGAAAGCTGGCTCAAGCCTTCAACATGGCGCCCTATCACCGCAGCGCCGTGGCCCTGAAGGTCAACCTTCTGGTTGCGCAGCAAATCGTCAGCCGATGGCTGAGCGCCGATGATTTCGAGCGGTGGGCATTGGACTTCATCCAGATGGGCAACGGCTATCTCGAATGGGTGCCGAACATGACCGGCCGCCTTGCCCGCGTGCAGCATGCTCCCGCGATCCATACCCGTGCGGGCGTGGAGCAGGGATTTTATTGGTTCGTGAACGGACCATTGGGCAACATCCACCAGTTTGAGCGGGATCGCATCTTCCATCTCCAGCAGCCCGATGTGGCTCAGGAAATCTATGGGATGCCGGAATGGCTTTCGGCCTTGCAGTCGGGGCTGTTGAGCGAGAATGCCACGCTGTTCCGCCGCCGCTATTATCTCAACGGCGCCCATGCCGGGTTCGTGATGTATCTCAGTGAGGTGCTGGCGGATACGAAGACAGCCGATGCCATCAGGGACAAGCTGAGCCAGGCCAAAGGCGTCGGAAACTTCAAAAATCTGTTCGTCCATATTCCCGACGGTAAGAAGGACGGCATCCAGATCATGCCGATCGCGGACGTCACGGCGAAGGATGAATTCTCCAACGTGAAGAATATCAGCCGCGACGATCTGTTGGCCGCGCACCGGACGCCGCCCCAGCTGATTGGCGTCATCCCGCAGAATAATGGCGGCTTCGGCAAGGTCAGCGAATCGCGCGACGCCTATTACGAAACCGAGATCATCCCGATCGCGCGGCGGATGTTGCGCGCCAATGCCTGGTTCGGGGCGCAGATCCTCGCCTTCTCCGACTATGTTTGCAGCGACGGGGCGATCATTCGCCAGGTCGGAGACGGGTTCCAGAAGCTGCCCGCCAGCGCCCGCTAGAAATTCCCCTGCCGAAAGGCGGGGGCTGGGGCGCGCTAACGCCCCAAGCCCGACGATTGTACCTCGTCATGATCCCGACCGGTCCCGCCACAGGACCATCCCGCCCGCCGACTCGGCGCGGGAACATATATGGAACAAAGAGAATGGAGTCGAATCCTCACCTCATCCTTGAGCCGGTTCAGCCGGCGCAGCCCCTCGCCCCTTATATCGGCGGCAAGAAGCAACTGGCGCGCCGCCTTATTCGCCTGATCAATGAGATCGGGCATCAAACATATGCCGAGGTCTTTGTCGGCATGGGCGGCGTATTCCTGCGCCGCGATCAGCGCCCTAAGTGCGAGGTCATCAACGACTGGTCGGAGGATGTCTCGACATTCTTCCGCGTCATCCAGCACCACTATATCGCCTTTCTCGACATGATCCGCTTTCAGATCACGAGCCGGGCGGGGTTCGAAAAGCTGCTGGCGCTGGAGCCGGCCTCACTCACCGATCTCCAGCGATCGGCGCGGTTCCTCTATTTGCAGCGGCTTGCGTTCGGCGGGAAGGTTGCGGGACGGAATTTCGGGGTGGCAACCGATCGACCAGGGCGATTCGACGTGACGAAGCTCGCCCCCATGATCGAGGCGGTGCATGAGCGCCTGGCCGGCGTGATTATCGAGCGGCTGCCCTGGTCAGATTTTCTGAGCCGTTATGACCGGCCAGGCACGCTCTTCTATCTCGACCCGCCCTATTATGGGTCCGAGGGGGATTATGGGCGGACGCTGTTCGATCGCGGGCAGTTCGAATTGATGGCGGACCGGCTGCGCGGCCTGCGTGGGCGGTTTATCCTCTCGCTCAACGACCATCCCGATGTGCGCCGGATCTTCGCAGGCTTCGACTTCCGCGAAGAAGAACTGACCTACACCATATCCGGGGCAGGCACCGCCGCGCGCGAGGTCATCATCACCAACTGACAGCGGAACGGATCAAGGCGGTGGCTCAGGCGGCCGCCTCGATCCGCATCCGCAGGCCCAGCGCCGGCAGCACCTTGAGCATGGTTTCAAGCGTCGGATTTCCTTCTGGGCCAAGCGCGCGATAAAGCTGCTGGCGCCTGATACCAGTTTCCTTGGACAGTTCCGACATGCCGTGCGCGCGGGCAACCATGCCGATCGCCTTGGCAATGACATGCACATCGCCAGTCGTGAGGGCGTCGGCCAGCAGCTCGGCCTGGTCCTCCGGTTCGGTAAGATACTCTGCCGCGTCGAAGCGGGTGAGTTCGATGGTCATTTGATCGCTTCCCTTCGTTTCATTGGCCTTACGAGGGGAGACGGCCAGCTCTCCCGATGTGGCGGTTCAGGGTATCTGGGCCGCCATTTCCTGTGCCTTCGCGATGTCCCGCCGCTGGCTCGATTTGTCGCCGCCCACCAGCAGGATAATCAACTGCTCGCCCCGCCGCGTGAAATAGAGACGGTATCCGGGGCCAAAGTCGATACGCACCTCTGAAACGCCGCCGCCCACCGGCTTTACATCCCCCATCAGGCCGAGTTCGATGCGAGCAATCCGGCCCGCGATCTTCGACTGTGCCTTGCGGTCGCGGAGGCCGCTGAACCAATCTGCGAAGGCCGGGGTTTGCTGCGTTTCCATGCTGTCATTTATATGTGACACATGTGCGGGCGTCAACATAAAAGAGACAGTCGCCGCCGAAGTTCAGCCAATCCGCCTCGCCTTGCATGATGAGGCGGTCTCAGCGATCCGGTCAAATGACCGGGGAGGGTGGTTTGGCGACAATCTGCTTACGACAAGATATACGCCGCTATGGCTCCAGCTGCTATCACCGCAAGGAGGCACCCCCACCAAGGAATTGGCTTCGAAAAGCGATCACCCATCGGATCGCGTTCGTCCCAGAATGCCTCTGCCGATGCCACCAGGTCGGATAAGGTCGCGTCGTCGTCAGGCTGCTCACCAACTGCTGCCAAAGAGCGCTTCAGAAGCGCCATTAAGCCCGTTTCGTCCGCAGGTACGTCCATCGGACTGATGATGACCCGAGAACCATCAGCATTAATCGAATACTGTTCACCCGATGGACCGAACGCGCGCGGGTAAACGCCGTTGCGAACGCCTTCTGCTTCAAGATACCATTCAGCCACCTTGAGATTAGGGAAAATGAGTAGAGGTTCGTCCGCTTCGACAAATATGTTCGGCATCGGCGTATCGTGTCAGACTGGCCGGATGTCCGCTAGTGGTATCAACGAAACGACCTGCGAGCGGTAATTATTGGTCGATGCCGTCGAACAATCGCCGCTTTTCATACAGGAAGGACATGGGGTTGGGGGGAGGCGCCTTAACGCGATATCGGCGGCTTGGGATCGCGACCGAACCAGTTCCGAATGAACCGATCCTGGGATCGATCGCTGGCTCCGACGAAGAGCCGGGCGCTCTCAACGACCCATCTGTTGACGTTGGTGACAAGCTCCTTCGGCTTTTGACTGGTGATGAGATTCAGCGTTTCCAGCTTCCAGGCCAAGACGAGCAACCGTCGCGGCGAAATCGGCAAGGCGAAGTGCCCATTCTTGACGAGTATACCGTTCGTCCGTGCGAGCGGATCGTCGGAGATCAGGAACTCAGGGACTGACTCCGGAATAACGATCGTGCGCGCGTGCAGATTATTGAGAATCTGACCGACATCGATGCTCGCGAAAATATGAGGCAGCGTATCCAGAACGGAGCTTTCGATACGATCGGCGGTTAGGTTTGCTCGAAACCCTTCGTAACTCGGAGGATCGCACGGCGTCTTCCTTTGCTCATATTCCGCCTCGATCTCATCGACGATCTTCCACCACTCGCGCTGTCCGGTCTGCTTGAGCGCCTCGAACATTGCCGGCGAGCGATAGGTCATGCCCCGGATGAACACGCTCAGCGTAGAGCGTTCCTCTGTGTCAAGTTGATCTGGCGGCGAGCCATTGAGCTTCTTGAAAACCGGCGCCGCGCGGCTGTCGAGCTGCTGCATGAAACCTGTCTCAAGACGATGCGATTCGGCGTGCGTTCCGGTCGGAGCGCGATAGAGATCCTTCTTAAATCCGGCTTCGCTCGGGAATACCCGTTCCACCGTAATCTTGCCTGGGATCGGCCGCGTGTAGCGCTCGAGCCTGTGATCGTCGCCAGTCCACCACCTGAGGTAGAATTCGGGGATGTAATGATGACGAATAATCGACCTCGCTTATCCGATATGCGCAAAGCGCCAGAACTCAGCTTTCATGTCCCTCACGCCCACCGCCTTGAGGTCTTGTGTCCGCTTCTAGGTGGAGCGGCAAATAGGGATGCGCGTCAAAAAATGGTCCATGCGTAACGATAGCTCGGCTTAGCGAGGTGCCACCTCTTGTTGGATGGGCGGTCAGGTTGGCTGGAAATTGCACCCTCACGCGCCGCGCTCGCCCCCACACCTCGCTTTCGCCTTCTTCGTCGGTTTTCTTGCAAAAGTGCCTGACGGGTCATTTGCCCACGGAGGCCCCCATGTTTCGCGATGACATAACAAAGTGAACGGGTGTGGAAATAGGCGATGAAAGTCACGGAAAACCGCCATTTTTCACGTTAGAAGATTTATATAACGGCGATATAACGGAACCGGCGAAAGACTATTACAACGTTGATTTTAAACAGTTTTCTCAGAGAGCAATGTTATGAATTATTGATATAACTCAGTTATGTTGTTGTTATCAAAATGTTGGAGCATAAGCATTTGAAAAACAATGATTGTTATAAACGTTAGCAGGATGCGAAGCATACCCGCTTCCATTGGATTGATGACGGGTTTCCGCCGAAATTCTTCGAGGCGATTTCCGGCGTTGTGAATCTGATTGAGCGAGGGTGAAGCTTGCGCTTCCTTGCGACAGCACAGTGTCTCAGGCGCGTGGACTGGTAGCCGGATCTTGGTCGGGACTATGTCGGGACTGATGGTGCTGATATGTTCCAATCGTCCCCGTTCTGTTCCGCAAATGTCGCTGTTGACGGGCGCGAAAAATCGCCTAAAAGCGCCGGAATTCCCTACGGGGGCGATTAGCTCAGTTGGTAGAGCGTCTCGTTTACACCGAGAATGTCGGCGGTTCGAGCCCGTCATCGCCCACCATTTCCTCCCTGTCGAAATCTGTTCCCGCTCGAATCGGAATAGCGTAAGGTCGTACCCACGGAACGCTTTTGTGAGGCACTTGCATCATGTCTCTCACGCTTCTCTTCGGTGGTGCGATAGCGCCTTTCCTGTTGATGTTCTCGCCGGTTACCCTTGCGGCCGCGCGCGATTGCCTGGACTGGACCGCGCCGGCCAAGGCGGTGGGCATGGCGGCGGACAGGCCCTGTCCGAAAAGGAAGCGACCACTCCTGCTGATGTAAGTCCCTTTGCCCGCGGATATTGCGGCGCAATGCAAGCGCTGCTAATCGACGCGGCCATGATCCAGCCGCCTGAAATCATCCGAGTCACCAAGTCCCGCGTCTCCTGCGACGGTTCGGGGGACATTCCCGCCGCCCTCGGCCATCCACGCGTCTTTCTCGAGATCGATGAGCATGGCTATATCGATTGCGGCTATTGCGATCGCCGCTTCGTGCTGACGAACGGCCCGGCCGACACGCCGGAAATTGCTGGCCTGCCGGATATTTCCTCCGGCGCCAGCCTCTGAAGCCACGATTTTGATTGGGCTTGCGCCATGCCGCTCCTATATCGGGCGGCATGACCGAAGCTGCTCCCCAGTTCACCGACGCCCGTGGCCTGCTCTATCGCCCGGGCCTCCTCGATCCCGATGGCGCGCACCGCCTGACCGCGCAAGCGCTGAAAAGCTGCGACGATGGCGAGCTTTACCTGCAATATCGGGCGAGCGAGAGCTTCGGCTTCGACGATGGGCGGCTGAAAACCGCCGATTATTCGACCGATGCGGGCTTCGGCCTGCGCGGCGTGTCGGGCGAGATGACGGGCTTCGCCCATGCCAATGACATTAGCGAAGCCGCGATCCGCCGCGCCGCCGAGACGCTGACGCTGCTCGATCCGGCGAAGGACCAGCCTGCCCCGCCGCCACAGCATACCAACCGTCATCTCTACACCGACGTCAATCCGCTGGAAATCGTGCCCTTTGCCGAGAAGGTGACGCTCTGCGCCGCGATCGACGCCGCCGCCCGCGCCCGCGATCCGCGCGTGGCGCAGGTGTCGGTGAGCCTGGCGGGCAGTTGGTCCGTGATCGAGATCGTGCGCGCCGACGGCTTTACCGCGACCGACATCCGCCCCCTGGTGCGGCTCAACGTCTCGGTCATATTGGAGGAGAATGGTCGTCGCGAAACGGGCGTGTTCGGCATTGGCGGGCGCTATCTCTACAATCAGGTGATGGACCCCGCGATCTGGAACCGGGCGATCGATGAAGCGCTCGCGCAGGCCCAGGTCAATTTGCGCTCGGTGGCGGCGCCGGCGGGCGAGATGACCGTGCTGCTCGGACCGGGCTGGCCGGGCGTGCTGGTGCATGAAGCGATCGGCCACGGCCTGGAGGGCGATTTCAACCGCAAGGGCACCAGCGCCTTCTCCGGCCGCGTGGGTGAACGCGTAGCCGCGCCGGGCGTCACCGTGGTCGATGACGGATCGATCATGAGCCGCCGCGGCTCGCTCTCCATCGATGACGAGGGCACGCCAACCCGCGAAAATGTGCTGATCGAGGACGGCATTCTCAAGGGCTATATGCAGGATCGCCTCAACGCCCGGTTGATGGGCGTGGAGCCGACAGGCAACGGTCGCCGCGAAAGCTATGCCCATGCGCCGATGCCGCGCATGACCAATACTTTCATCAAGGGTGGCAATGACGATCCGCAAGAGCTGCTGTCGCGCATGAAGTCGGGGATTTTTGCCAAAAGCTTCGGTGGCGGGCAGGTCGATATCGTGTCGGGCAAGTTCGTTTTCTCCTGCACCGAGGCGTATAAGGTCGAGAATGGCAAGCTGGGCGTGCCGATCAAGGGCGCAACGCTGATCGGCGACGGGCCCACCGCGCTCACCAAGGTCATCGGCATCGGCCATGACTGGGCGCTGGACGAAGGCATCGGCATGTGCGGCAAAGCCGGACAAAGCGTGCCTGCCGGTGTCGGCCAGCCGACACTGCTGCTGGAAGGCCTGACCGTCGGCGGTACGGCGACCTGAGCCCGCCGCGCCATGGATTGAGGAACCCGGCGGCCGATGCGTCTTTATCCATGTCATGAATATGCTGACCGATAGCCATGATGCGGTGACCGCCGATTGGGCGGCGGCGCTGCTCGACTTCTGGTTCAACCAGATTGGCGAACGGGGCTGGTGGAGCCACAATCCAGCGCTCGACCGGCAATGCCAGATGCGCTTCCCTGCCTTGTGGGAGGAAAAGCGCCATATGTCCGCCGAGGATTTCCTTGAGCGCGCTGATGATGCACTGGCGGCGGTGCTGCTGTTCGACCAATTGCCGCGCAACATGTTCCGGGGAACGGTGGCCGCCTTTTCCAGCGACGCGCTTGCCCGCGATGTGGCGCGCGGAGCCATCGCCCATGGCTATGACATCCAGATCGGCGGAGCGGGGCGCCTGTTCTTCTACATGCCCTTTCAGCACAGCGAGGATCTGGATTACCAGAAGCTATCCGTCAGCCTGTTCGAAGGCGCCGGGGATGCGCAATCGCTGGCTTTCGCAAGAGAGCATCACGCCATGATCGCTCGCTTCGGCCGCTTCCCCCACCGTAACGCGCTGCTGGGGCGCCAGACCCTGCCGGAAGAGGCGGAGGCAGCAGCTCAAGGCGCGGACTGGTAACCTGCCCAATTTTTAGGCAAATGGGCGAGACTGCTCATTTTTTTGGCGTCCCGTCCTTACGCATCCTGCAAAAGCCCCGCATTAACGCGTCGTTTACAAATTGGCACGGCTCTTGCTGAACATGTCCCCGCACACCAGTAACAGGGGGCGACATGAAACTTGTCATGGCTATCATCAAGCCGTTCAAGCTTGACGATGTCCGCGAGGCTCTCTCCTCGCTCGGCATCGCAGGAATGACGGTCAGCGAAGTTAAGGGCTTCGGCCGCCAGAAGGGGCAGACCGAAATCTATCGCGGCGCGGAATATTCGACCAACATGGTTCCGAAGATCAAGATCGAGGTGGTCTGCGACGACGACCTCGCGCCGCGCGTGGTCGAAGCGATCCAGGCAGCCGCCAATTCGGGCGCCATCGGCGATGGCAAGATCTTCGTTCTCGATGTCGAGCAGGCGGTGCGTATCCGTACCGGCGAAACCGGCGAAACCGCACTGTAAGGGGGAATTGATGACCTTTTCCAAGAAGCTTTGCGGCGTGATGGGGGCGGTTGGCCTGTCCCTGCTCGCAGCCGCACCGGCGCTTGCCGCGCCGATCAAGGGGCCAGACGCCGCCGCCATGGCCGCCATGGTCAACAAGGGCGACGTCGCCTGGATGCTCGTCTCGGCCGCGCTGGTCCTGATGATGTCGATCCCCGGCCTCGCCCTGTTCTACGGCGGTCTGGTCCGCACCAAGAACATGCTGAGCATCCTGATGCAGGTGTTCATGATCGTCTCGGTAGCCGGTCTGGTCTGGTGCTGCTGGGGCTATTCCATCGCTTTCACCAGCGGCGGCGAAAACCACTTCTTCGGCGGGCTTTCCAAGGCGTTCCTGATGGGCGTCGACGGCACGACTTCGGCCGCGACCTTCACCAACAACGTCTATCTGCCCGAATTCGTGTTCGTGGTCTTCCAGATGACCTTCGCCATGATCACCCCGGCGCTGATCGTCGGCGCCTTCGCGGAGCGCGTGAAATTCTCCTCGCTGATCGTGTTCGTCGTGCTGTGGCTGACCTTCATCTACTTCCCGATGGCGCACATGGTCTGGTACTGGTCCGGCCCGGACTTCCTGGTGGACAGCCCGACCGACTATGGCATGCTGTGGGGCTGGGGCGCGCTCGACTTCGCGGGCGGCACCGTCGTCCACATCAATGCCGGTATCGCGGGCCTGGTCGGCGCGCTGATGATCGGCAAGCGCGTCGGCTTCCCCAAGGAACCCATGCCGCCGCACTCGCTGACCATGACCATGATCGGCGCCAGCCTGCTGTGGGTCGGCTGGTTCGGCTTCAACGCCGGTTCCAACCTGGAAGCCAATGCCGTCACCGGCGTCGCCTTCATCAACACCATGGTCGCCACCTGCGCGGCGGCGGTGAGCTGGTCGCTGGTCGAACAGGTCCACCATGGCAAGGCTTCGCTGCTGGGCGCCGTCACCGGTGCGGTGGCTGGTCTGGTCGCTATCACCCCGGCTGCGGGCTTCGCGGCTCCGATGACCTCGATCGTTCTCGGCTTCGCCGTCTCCCCGATCTGCTACATCTTCGTGGCGTTTGTGAAGGGCAAGGTCGGCTATGACGACAGCCTGGACGTGTTCGGCGTGCACTGCATCGGCGGCATCGTGGGCGCCATCGCCACCGGCATCGTCGCGGCTCCCTCGCTGGGCGGTCAGGGCGTGTTCGACTACACCGTCTTCCCGGCGGCCTTCCACCCGGAAGCCTACAGCATCCCGGCGCAGGTCTGGATCCAGGTCAAGGCGGTGGTCTTCACCCTGCTCTTCTCCGGCATCGGCAGCGCGATCCTCTACTTCATCATCGACAAGACGATGGGTCTGCGCCCGGGCAAGGACGCCGAAATGGAAGGGCTCGACCTCTCCAGCCACGGCGAACGGGCCTACAACTACTGAGATTGGCAGGGCGGGCCGATCGAAAAAGGCCCGCCCGCCTCACCTTGTTCCTCCTGCGAACATCACTAGGGGACCGGTACGCAAGTATCGGTCCTTTTTTTGCGGCTCAATTCCGCGGGCGGGTCCAGAGCCTGGCCGGGCGCGGCGTTCCTGCGGGCCAACGGCGGGCGCGACCCGCGACCTGGAGGCCTGAACGCAGGACCCAGACCAGCTTTTCGCTTTTCGGGGTGGTGACGCGGTGGTCCCAGGCATGTTCACCCCGGCGAGCGACTTTGCGGGCGATGTCGCCATAGATGCCTGCGGCGGCCAGCACTGCCCAGGCCGAACGGGGCGGCAGGGCGCCGGAGCCGTGGCGGGCGCTTTCCTCATAGGCTGCGGCCATGTCGGCGAGACGGCGGGCGAGGATGGCAAGACGCGGACGGACCCAGGGCTTCATATGCTCACCCGGCGGGATATCCATTTCGACCAGCCATTCTTCGGGCAGATAGCAGCGGTCGGCGGCCTCATCCTCGCTGATGTCGCGAGCAATATTGGCCAGCTGGAAGGCCAGACCCAAATCGCAGGCACGGTCGAGCGTGGCTTCATCGTCGGGGTCGACGCCCATCAGGATCGCCATCATGCAGCCCACCGTGCCCGCGACATGGTAGCAATAGCGCAGCATGTCGGCTTCGCTGCGGGGACGCCATTCGCGGGCGTCGAGCGCGAAACCTTCGATCAGGTCATGGGCATAGCGCTCAGGGATAGCGCATTCGCGCATGACGAGGCCGAAGCCATCGAAAGCCGGTTCGCCGGTCGGGTCACCATGGAGCGCCGTGGCGGTGAGGACGCGGATGGTGGAGAGGCGCGTCTGGCCGTCCGCCACGCCGCGCATGGTGCCGCCATGGTCCTGGCCATCCGCGATATCGTCGCATTTACGGCACCAGGCGTAGAGAAGCCAAGCCCGCTCACGGGTCTGGCGGTCGAACAGTTTGGATGCGAGGGCGAAGGATTTGGAGCCTCGGGCAATGCTGGCGCGGGCCTGGGTTATGAGGGTTGGGCGAGCGAGAGGTTTTTTCGGGGTCACCGAAGTGACATGCCCTCCCCTGCCCCTCGCGTCGAGTCACTTGCCTCGCCGCTACACATGCGGAAGGCGGCCATGGTCAGAGCCGGTCGGCTTTCATGGTTAAGATGGTTTCATGGGGCTGATAGGCAGCCATCTGGTCGAGCAACACTTCGATCGTGTGCGCGTGGATCAGAATATTGGCGTGCTGCGCGCGAATGAAGCCCGCTTCGACCATATGCTGGTTGAAGGATATCAGCTGGTCGTAGAAACCCGCGACATTGAGCAATCCGACCGGCTTGTGGTGATAGCCGAGCTGCGCCCAGCTGATCGCTTCCCACAGCTCATCCATCGTGCCGACCCCACCCGGCAGGGTGACGAAGCCGTCGGAAAGGTCCGTGAACAGCTGCTTGCGCTGGTGCATCGTTCGAACGACATGCAATTCGGTGCAACCGCGATGGGCTACCTCGGCGCCGACCAGCGCTTCGGGGATGACTCCAATCACTTCGCCGCCCGCTCCCAGAGCCGCATCCGCTACCGCGCCCATCAGGCCAAGGCGACCACCACCATAGATGATGCCGATGCCGCGCCCGGCCAGCACGCGCCCGACATGGCGGGCGGCTTCGACATAAGCGGGATCGGCGGGGGTCGCCGAGCCGCAATAGACAGCCAGTCTCTTCATCGTTCCTCTTTACGCCAGATCTTCCAGCATCAGCGCGGCGGTCGCCTTGGCGCTGCCGACCACGCCGGGAATGCCCGCGCCCGGATGCGTTCCCGCTCCTACCAGATACAGGTTGGGAATCACATCATCGCGATTATGCGCGCGGAACCAGGCGCTTTGGGTGAGCAGCGGCTCCAGGCTGAAGGCGCTGCCGAGATGCGCCGACAGGTCATGGCGGAAATCCGGCGGCGCATAATGGAATTGCGTGACGATGCGCGAGCGGATGTCGGGAATCAGCCGATGCTGGATCTCGTCGAGGATGCGTTCGGCATAGACCGGCCCGAACCGCGTCCAGTCGATCGGCAGCTTGCCCAGATGCGGCACCGGGGCAAGTGCGTAGAAGGTCGAATGGCCGTCCGGCGCCATCGATGGATCGGTCACGGTCGGATGGTGCAGATAGAGCGAGAAATCGGCCGGCAGCACGCCATGATCGTAGATGTCGGTCAGCAGCCCCTCATAGCGCGGGCCGAAGAGGATCATATGGTGCGGGATGCCCGGCCAGCTGCCCTTGATCCCGAAGTGCAGCACGAACAGGCTGGGCGACCATCGCTTGCGGGCAAGCTTTTCCGCCTGCTTCTCACCGCGCGGATGATGGCCGATCAGGTCGCGATAGCTGTGCATCAGGTCTGCGTTGGAGGCGACCGCATCAGCCTCCCCCCGCCAGCCCGAAGCGGTGCGCACGGCGACGGCCCGGTCGCCATAGGTTTCGATCTGCACCACCGGATCGGCAAGCCGCAGCGTGCCGCCCAACCGCTCGAAATGCGTCGCCATCGCCTGCACCAGCCGGTTGGTGCCGCCCTTGGCGAACCAGACCCCGCCATCCTTCTCCAGCTTGTGGATCAGCGCGTAGATCGCGCTGGTCTGTAACGGATTGCCGCCAACCAGCAGCGTATGGAAGGAAAGCGCCTGACGCAGCTTTTCATCTCTGACATGGGAGGAGACAACCGAATAGACCGAACGCCAGGCCTGATGCCTGACCAAGGAAGGGGCCGCCCGAACCATCGAGGCGAAATCGAGAAAAGCGACCGAGCCGAGCTTGCGATATCCCTCCTGATACACCCCGTCGGCGTAATCGAGAAAGCTTTCATAGCCCGCGACATCCTGGGGATTGAGCGTGGCGATCTGGGCACGCAGCGCGGTTTCGTCGTTGGAATAGTCGAAATTCGTCCCGTCGGGCCAGTTGAGGCGGTAGAAGGGCGAGACGGGGACGAGGCTGACATCCTCCGCCATGTCATGGCCCGACAAACGCCAGAGTTCGCCCAGGCAATCTGGGTCGGTGATGACGGTTGGCCCGGCGTCGAAGACGAAACCGTCCTTCTCCCACATATAGGCGCGGCCGCCGGGACGGTCGCGGGCCTCCACCAGCGTGGTGTCGATTCCGGCGGATTGCAGCCTTATGGCAAGCGCAAGGCCGCCAAAGCCCGCGCCGATGACGATCGCTTTCCTGTTCATCAGGATGGCCTGTTCATCAGGCGGGAGGGCTCAGCAAAGCACGCATGGCGCCCCTTATGGGCACGGGGGGACGCCCGCACAAGATGCGGATGCGATCCTGGACCGTGGATCGGCCCGCATAGAAGCGGCCGATCAACGCGGGACTAAGCCGATAGAAACGCTCGAAGATGCGCCAGCGTTGCTCTGGCGGCGCGGCACCGAACAACATCCGCCCCAACAGCCGGTAATAGCTACCCCGCCGCCAGTGCGCCCGCGCCCAACCCCGCGTCGCATGGGCCAACAGCGCCCCGTCCATCGGCCAGTCGTCCGCCA
The DNA here is from genome assembly GCF_032153725.1 of Sphingobium sp. Lineage (GTDB taxonomy): Bacteria > Pseudomonadota > Alphaproteobacteria > Sphingomonadales > Sphingomonadaceae > Sphingobium. Next base: position 73,085 of record NZ_JALDYQ010000001.1, read on the forward strand.
GGCGCAGGGCGAAGCGTACCGCGTCGGGCAGGGAATATCCGGTCATGGGCTGGAACAGGCCTGCCCTCGCCCCCGCCCGGGCGACGGGATCGTCCTTAGGCCAGAAGCGGTCGAAATCGCCGCCATGGACGACCGGAAGGACGCCGCTCTCGCTGTGAACGATCTCCGCGACCTGCCAGCCTTGCGTCCGGGCATAGGCGGCGATCCGCCCGCGCAGCGCGGGCAGATCGAGATCGGGGCTGTCGCTATAATAGGTATCCTCGACGAAGACGGTCCTCTCATCCCAGGGGAGCAGATAGATGAAGCGATATCCGTCCATCTGCTCGACCGTGGCGTCCATGATGACGGGACGGCTCAGACCATGAGGGGCGTCCAGACGAAGGGTTTGACCCACGAATTTCTGCCAACCGCAGCGCAGCGCCGAAAGATCGCCCCCTCCCCTCGCGTCAATTACGGCCCCGACCCGAATGACTTGACCATCGGACAGGGTGATGGCGTCCGGCGTCAGATGCGCAACCCGCGCATCGGTGAGGAGGCGCCCGCCAAGCATCTTGCGGACATAAGCGTCGAGGTGGGTCGAAGTGATGCTGTTATAGGGCGTGGCCAGCTGGCGGTCGTGGCCGGGGAAGCGGACGTCATGCCCCTCCGCCCAATGCCGGGCAACCAGCGGTTCGACAAGCCATCGGTCCCCGGCCTGGATATCGCTGTCGAAGAAGGACCAGATATGATTGCCGCCCAGCCCACCACCCTGTTCCAGCAGCAGCAGGGTCGCGCCGGGATGACGGGCAATGAAAGCCAGCGCGATCAGGCTGCCCGCAAGGCCGCCGCCCACTATGGCCAGGTCGCAATCGGTCATGGTCGCCATGACATCCTTAGTTAAAGGGCGCGCGGTGAGATGCACAGATTGATTTACCGCGAAATATAGTATAGGGGGGTATGCTATGCATATTATCGAGGATCGGGACAAGCTGCTGGCGCGGGTGCGCCGCATTGCCGGGCAGGTCAGCGCCATCGAAAGGCAATTGTCAGGCGAAGCGGGCTGTTCGGAGACGTTGCAGCTCGTCGCGTCCGTTCGCGGGGCGGTGGGCAGCCTGATGGAAGAACTGATCGAACAGCATATGCGGGAACATGTCGCCCGGCCCGGCATCAGCGATGCGGCGCGGCAGACGGCGGCCGAGGAAATGCTGGCCCTGATCCGGCGCTACGGGAAATGAGCATGCACGACGATCACGGCCATGGCGGCCATCACCATCATCACGATGCGCACGACCATGGGCATGAGGCACCGCCGATCACGCCGGATGATGGCGAGGAAAGCCATTATTTCGACCATATCTACCTGACCCATGGGCATGATGAAAATGCCCGCAAGACGATCTGGGTGGTGTGGCTGACCGCAGCGACCATGGTGGTCGAAATCGTCTTCGGCTGGCTGACCGGGTCGATGGCGCTGCTGGCCGACGGCTTCCACATGGCGACCCATGCAGGCGCGCTGGCGGTGGCGGCGGCGGCCTATGGCTATGCCCGGCGGCATGCGCGCAATCCACGTTATACTTTCGGAACCGGCAAGGTGGGGGATTTGTCCGGCTTCGCCTCCGCGCTGTTGCTGGGGGTGACAGCGCTGTTCATTGCGATCGAATCGGCGATGCGCTTTTTCGAGCCGGTGAAGGTGGCCTTTGGCGAAGCGACGCTGGTCGCGGTGATCGGGCTGGTCATCAATCTGATCAGCGCCGCGCTGCTGGGGCACGATCACAGCCACGACCATGGGCACGACCATGGGCACGATCATGGCGATGGTCATCAGCATGGCCATGCCGACAATAATCTGCGCGCAGCCTATGTGCATGTGCTGACCGATGCGCTGACGTCGGTGCTGGCGATCGTGGCGTTGCTGGCTGGACGTTATATGGGGTGGTGGTGGCTGGACCCGGCCGTGGGGCTGCTGGGCGCGGTGGTGATCGCGCGCTGGGCCTGGGGGCTGATGCAGGATACCGCCGCCATCCTGCTCGACACGGCGGAACCGGCGCTGATGGCGCGGATCAAGCGCCTCGTCGAGGGAGAGGGCGCCACCATTCGCGACCTGCACGTCTGGCGCATCGGACCGCATGCCCATGCCGCGATCCTCAGCCTGGCGCCCGGCGCGAATGTCGCGGCCGTACGCCAGCAGGTCCGCGCTTTGCCCCGCATGGAACATGTGACGGTGGAGTGCGGATAGGGTCCCCGCTCTCCGCGCCATCCCGAAGAGGTAATCCAAAAGAGTAGTGGCTGGATTTTTTGGATGAAAGCCGCGGACATCGCGTGTGTATATTTCGAATCTCTGGCAGCTATTGATCTGGATTGCTTGACTCGACTCGGTTGGCCATCCAGCTTCCCTTACGGAAAGCTGAAAAAACAAATCAGGAGAGGAGGCCCCATGCACGCCACCAAGCCCGTTCAGGGAAAGATTTTTCACGCCCTTCTGATGGAATGTTTCGCAGACCAGCGCCTGCCCACCGACGATGAGGTGGACTCGGTAGCGTCCAAGATCTGGCAGGATAGCCACGGACTGACGACGGGGCAGACCTGGCCGGATGTAGCGAAGGGAAGCGACGCCCATCGGCAGATGATCAACGCCGCCATGATGGCGCTGGGCATGGCCGGAGGAACTTGCCGGCCAAGCCTATGAAATTCTCAGTAGCTTCTTGAAACCGAATTATCCTTATCTATCTTTTGGATGTTCCGGCCTCCCTCCCCCTTCGCCGGAACATCCCTTGACGCGGCCCCGGCGACCCCTTGCGCCGGGGCTGCTTTTTCCTGAAGGGCCTGCCCTGCCGCCCAGCCGCTCGCCCACGCCCATTGGAAATTATAACCGCCCAGCCAACCGGTGACATCGACCGCCTCGCCTATGGCATAGAGGCCGGGGACGCGGCGGGCCTCCATCGTCCGGGAAGAAAGGTCCGCGGTCGAGATGCCGCCGATCGTGACCTCCGCCTTGGCAAAACCCTCCGTCCCGTTGGGCGTGAACGGCCACGCGGCAAGGCGGCGCTGCGCCTCTTCCAGCTTGCGATCGGACAGATTGCCGAGGTCGCCCGCCAGCGCCAGCCGTTCGGACAGGGTATCGGCCAGACGATCGGGCAAATGACCGCGCAACAGCTGGACGAGGGTGCCGCGCGGCTTGCCGCGCTTGGCATCGGTCAGCCAGTCCGGCGGCTGATCTGGCAGAAAATCGAGCAGGATCGCTTGGCCATGGCGCCAATAGGAGGAGATTTGCAGGATCGCGGGACCAGAAAGGCCGCGATGGGTGAGCAAAGCGGCTTCACGAAAGGCCGTCTTGCCGCAGCGGGCGACGACGTCGGTCGAGACGCCCGAAAGCGAACGGAAAAGCAGGTCTTCGCCGCCCAACGTCAGGGGCACGAGCGCGGGACGGGGTTCCACGACCCTGAGCCCGAACTGGCGGGCAAGACCATAAGCGAAGTCGGTCGCGCCAATCTTCGGGATGGAGGGTCCTCCGGTGGCGATCACCAGAGCCGGGGCGGTGGCCACCCTGTCGCCATGGGCGACGCTGTAGCGGCCATCGGCATGGGTCACTGAAGTGACCGCGTGGTTGAGGCGGATCATGACCTGCCCGGCTTCGCATTCGGCGAGCAGCATCGTGACGATCTGCCGGGCGCTCTGGTCGCAGAAGAGTTGGCCCAGTGTTTTTTCATGCCAGGCTATGCCGTGGCGTTCGATGAGCGTCAGAAAGTCCTGGGGCGTATAGCGGCCGAGCGCCGACTTGGCGAAATGGGGATTGGCCGACAGATAGCGGTCGGGCGCGGTGTGGATATTGGTGAAATTGCACCGGCCGCCCCCGGAAATCAGGATTTTCTTGCCCGGCGCGTCGGCATGGTCGATGACGAGGACGCGCTGGCCCCGCTGGCCTGCTGTGGCGGCGCACATCAGGCCGGCCCCGCCAGCGCCCAGGACGATGGCGTCAAATTGTTCGGGCTGGCTGGACAAGATCAGCCTGCTGCAAGCGCGTCCATGATCTGGCGGACCGGGGTGAGGTCATAGCCTGCCGACGCCGCCTGTTCGGTAAGGGCGGCGGGGTGATCGCCAGCCCGGGCGCGCGTCAGCGCCCAAAGCAGCGTGCTGCGCGTGCCGGAGCGGCAATAAGCGAGTATCTTGCCATCACCCGCCTGTTCGATCGCGGCGGCCATGCCGTCAAGCTGCCACGGGGCAAAGCCGCCATGGGCGACCGGCACGGCGGCATAGACGATGCCAGCAGCCCTGGCGGCGGCCTCGATCTCCGCGCCGTTGGTCTGGCCCGGTTCCTCGTCATCGGGACGGTTGTTGATGATGACGGTGACGCCCAGCGCCTTGGCTTCGGCCACCTGATCGACACTGATCTGCGGCGAGACATAGAGGCTTTTGGTGAGCTGGCGGAACATGGGGGAAGACTCCTTAATATGGGCGATGCCATGCGCCTGTGGAGCCGCCGATACAAGGGGAAAGGATCAGGCGTAGGGGCGGATGGCAGCAAGGAAGGCGTCGCCATAGGCATCGAGCTTGCGCTGGCCGACGCCGCTGACCTCGCCGAGTTCGATGAGGGTCGTGGGCCGCCGTTCGGCCATTTCGCGCAAGGTCGAATCATGAAAGATGACATAGGGCGGCACGCCCGCTTCCTGCGCCAGTTCCCGGCGGCAGGCGCGCAAGGCATCGAACAACGGATCGCCCACGGGGTTTTCCGCGCCCCCGTTGCGGGCGTTTTTGCGGCGGCGTTCCCTGCGGGGAGGAAGGACCAGACTGACCTCTTCCTCGCCACGCAAGATGGGGCGGGCATTGGGGCCGAATTCCAGGCCGCCATGCTCGTTCGTCTGAAGCGCGTCGCGGACCAGCAGCGCGCGCGAGACGGGGCGCAGCAGCGCCGTTTCCTCGCCGTCCACTATGCCATAGACCGATATCCTGTCATGGCCACGCTCGCGAATCTTGTCGGTGACGGCGCCGGTCAGCACCTGTTCGATATGGCCGACACCGAAGCTCTGGCCTGTGCGATAGACGGCGGACAGGAATTTGCGGGCCGTCTGTGTCGCGTCGATGCTGGCGGGAGGGGCAAGGCAATTGTCGCAATTGCCACAGGCCGGCGGCGGATTCTCGCCGAAATGGCGCAGCAGGATGGCGCGGCGGCACGTCCCGGTTTCGACCAGGCCGCCCAGCGCCGTGATGCGGGCACGCTCGCCCTGCTGGCGGAGGGGATCGAGTTCCGTGATCCTTTGCCGGGCGCGGGCGAAATCATCCGCCCCCCAGAAGAGATGGGCCTCCGCCGGTTCGCCGTCACGGCCTGCGCGGCCGGATTCCTGATAATAGCCCTCGATCGACTTGGGCAGGGCGGCATGGGCGACGAAGCGGACATCGGGCTTGTCGATGCCCATGCCGAAGGCGATCGTGGCGACCATCACCATGTCTTCGCTGGCGATGAAGGCGGCCTGATTGGCGGCGCGGACCTGCGGGTCGAGGCCGGCATGATAGGCGCGGGTGGGACGGCCGGTGCGGGCGAGCGTTTCGGCCAGTTTCTCGGTCGCCGCGCGGGTCGGCGCATAGACGATGCCGGGGCCGATCTGGCTGGTGATGAGATCGGAAAGCTGGCGTGGCAGGCCGTCGCGCGGATGGACGGCATAGCGGATGTTCGGCCGATCGAAGCCCGCGATGACAAGGCCTTCGCGGGGAATGCCCAGCTGGATCAGGATATCGTCACGGGTGTGATGGTCTGCCGTGGCCGTGAGGGCGAGGCGCGGGATGTCCGGGAATTCGTCCAGCAGCGGCCGCAACAGGCGATAATCGGGGCGGAAATCATGGCCCCATTCCGAAACGCAATGCGCCTCGTCTATGGCGAAGAGGGCGATTCTAGTGCTGCGCAGCAGATTGCGGAAGCCTTCGCCGCTGGCGCGTTCGGGGGCGACGTAAAGCAGGTCCAGCTCGCCATTGCGAAGGCGATCCTGGGTTTCGCGCCAATCGGCATCGACGCTGGTCAGGCTGGCGGCCCGGATGCCGACCGCTTGCGCCGCGCGAAGCTGGTCATGCATCAGCGCGATCAGCGGGGAGATGACGACGCAACATCCGTCCAGCGCCACGGCCGGAAGCTGGTAGCAGAGCGATTTGCCCGCGCCGGTGGGCATGATGGCGAGCGTGGGCTGGCCCGCCATGATGCGGCCCACCACATGTTCCTGCACGCCCCGGAAGGCGGGGAAGCCGAAGACGTCGTGGAGGAGGGTCGGGATATCGGGACGCATGGGGGACGGCTCTAACGGTTCAATCGGCGGAGGGCCAGCTTGGAGGGCGTTCGCGGCAAGTGGAAACGCCGATCGACGCCGTCGATCACCTGCCGCCCCGGAAACGCGGAAAAACAAAAGCCTGCTCTAGGGTTCGAGAAGGCAGCCCCAGCCCTGACGATAGCGCGCGGTGCGGGAAGCCAATAGCGGGACGGCGGCGCTCACCGATTGCGATTCAGGCAGGTCCTTGAGCGACACGGCCCACATGCCAGCCTCCCTGTCACCCTGGCAACTGTCCATCGAACGCCCCTCGACATAGCGGCAGGAGCAGGTGACGCGCGCGCCGAAGCCCGCGCCGACCTGCGCCCGGGCGCGCAGGGCGCTCCAGTTCCATGCGAACAGGGCGGTCCCTGCGATACCCAACGCCACCAGGGCGTAAATCCATTTTCGGCGACCGGACATACTCCCCTTTCCCATATCCCATGCTAAGGCCGCGGCTTATGAAGCTTGAGCGGAAAAGCGTAAAGCGCCTTGGCGCGGTGGGCGGCATTTTGGCGATGCTGGCGGTGGCCGGCCTGTGGAGCGTACGCGCTGCCGGGCCGGAGCCGGTTTATCACGTCACCGGCGATTCGGACGTGGACGCGGCAGCACTCCGCGCGGCGATCGACCCGCTGTTCGAGGATGACGCGTCGGGCGAAACCCGCGCCCTGGTCGTCATGCACGATGGGCAGATCGTCGCGGAACGCTATGCGCCGGGCTTCGGGCCGAAAACGAAGCTCCTCTCCTGGTCTACGGCCAAGAGCGTGACGGCGGTGCTGATCGGGCTGATGGTGTCGGACGGGCGGCTGGCGCTCGATTCGCCGGTGCCGGTGGCGGCCTGGGGCCAGCCGGGCGATCCGCGGGGACGGATCACCCTTCGGCAGTTGCTGGCCATGACGTCCGGCCTCGATCACGCCGAGGATGCGGAGCCGTTGGCGGAGGCCGACACGGTGCGGATGCTGTTCACCGACGGGGCGCAGGACATGGGCGCCTTTGCCGAGGCGAAGCCGCTTGCCCATGCACCCGGCGCGGTCTTTTCCTATTCGACCGGCAGCACGATCATCCTCGCCGATCTGATGGCGCGGATGCTGACCAACAGCACCGATCCCGATGCGCGACGGCGAGCGATGCAGATGTTCATCGACGGACGGCTGAAGATTCCGGCGCGCCTGAATAGCCTGACCGTCGAATATGATGCCGCCGGGACGATGATCGGCGGCAGTTTCCTGCATATGACGGCGCGGGATTATGCGCGCTTCGGGGAATTGCTGCGCAACCATGGCCGCGGCGTCGCGGGGCACCAGATCGTCCCGGAAAAGTGGATCGACTATATGCGCGCGCCCTCCCCCCGCAATGCAGCCTATGGCGCGCATCTCTGGCTGAACAGGGAAAGCGGCGAAAGCGCCCTGATGCCGGGGCGCGCGCCCGCCAGCCTGTTCGGATGCGTCGGGCATGACGGGCAATATATATTGGTGTCGCCTGCGCAGCGACTGACCGTGGTGCGGCTGGGCATGTCCACGACGAAGGATGAGCGCGACGCCGCGAAGGACGGCCTGGCGAAGCTTATCGGACTTTATTCCCGGTAGAGTGATTTCGAGCCAGATGGCATCATCCGGCGGCTCGGAAATCACGGACAGCTAAGAACTTTTGGAGCGCTTTCCCGGCATTATGTGCCAAACACAGAACCGGGATCAGAGCAGGAAATGACCCTCGATCACTGTGCGGCATGCCCCGGTCAGCACCACCCGGTTGCCGGAGAGGCGGCAGGTCAGTCGTCCCCCGCGCCGGGACGCCTGACAGGCCGTCAATTTGACCTTATCGAGACGCCTGGCCCAATATGGGGCAAGCAGGCAGTGGGCCGAGCCGGTGACGGGGTCCTCGTCTATACCTGCGCCCGGGGCGAAAACCCGGCTGATGATATCGCTGTCCTCGCCCGGAGCAGTGGCAATGAGGAGAATATCTCCGGCTTTCCGAAGCGTAGCGAAATCCGGCGCCAGCGCGCGGATGGCCGCGGCGTCGCGATAGACGAAGATCGCATAGCCGCCTTCGCGCATATGGGTTTCCAGGACTTCACCGCCCATGGCCGCGGCAAGATCGGGCAACGGCCTGGCTTCGGACGCCCAGTTGGGGAGCGAGAGCGCATAGCCGTCGCGATCGCGCGAGACGGTCAGCACGCCGGCGTGACGCGTGCGGAAGCGGACAGCGGTACGACCGCCCATCAGCACATGGCCACTTGCCAGCGTCGCATGGCCGCAAAGCTTGACCTCCACTTCCGGCGTGAACCAGCGCAACGCATAGTCGGCATCCGGATCATCCGGCGTCGGCACCGTGAAGGCGGTTTCGGACAGGTTGTTTTCTGCCGCGATCGCCTGAAGCGTGGCGTCATCCAGCCATTGACCGAGAGGCATGACCGCCGCCGGATTGCCAGTGAAGGGCGCGTCGGCAAAAGCATCGACCTGGGTGAAGGGCAGGCTGGTCATGGGCGGTCCTTTGACATTCTTCCCCATCATGCCGTTGCGATTTGCAACGGGACAGGGCCGCTCCGGGCGAATTGGTCCTGACCCGGAGCCCGCCTCCCCCTGTGAGGCAAAAACGAAATGGGCCAGCCATGAGAACATGGCTGGCCCGTGTTCGCGGCTGAAGGGGACGTTTTGACCGCCAATCCATACTTAGCCCGAAGGCTGACAGAGGAATGACGCTCCCCAGGCTTACGCGCTGCCGCTCGCCCTCCCGCGGGCGATCTGTGACAGCGATGTTACCGCAGAATGGGTGAGTCGTCTCGTCGGAATCGTGTCTTTGCCGAAATTATGGCTCGCCTCGGCGCTTTATCAGCCTTCTCCGCATTGCGCGCGGTGGAGCAGCCTTTGATCCGCCAGCACAAGCGCCATCATTGCCTCCACCACCGGCACGCCGCGAATGCCGACACAGGGATCATGGCGGCCCCTGGTGACGATCTGCGACGCTTCGCCCTGCTGCGTGACGGTTTCGACCGGGACGAGAATCGAACTGGTCGGCTTGAAGGCAATGCGGACCTTGACTGGCTGGCCGGTGGAAATGCCTCCAGCGATCCCGCCCGCATGATTGGCGAGAAAGACGGGGTTGCCGTCATTGCCCGGTCGCATCGGGTCGGCATTCTCTTCGCCGCGCAGGCGGGCGGCGGCGAATCCGTCGCCAATCTCCACGCCCTTGACCGCGTTGATGCTCATCATCGCGGCGGCAAGTTCGCTGTCGAGCTTGGCATAAAGCGGCGCGCCCCAGCCTGCGGGGACGCCCGACGCCACGCATTCGACCACCGCGCCGAGCGAGGAGCCGTCCAGCCTCGCGTCGTCGACCAGCTTTTCCCAGCGCTTGGCGGCTACCGGATCAGGGCAGAAGAAGGGGTTGTTGTCGATCTCGCCGGCATCGAAACGGGCATGGTCGATGGCGTCGCCGCCGATCTCGCTCACATAAGCGAAGATATCGACTTCGGGGATGACAAGCCGGGCGACCGCCCCCGCCGCCACGCGGCTGGCGGTTTCGCGGGCCGAGGACCGGCCACCGCCGCGATAGTCGCGAAAGCCATATTTGGCGTCATAGGCATAATCGGCATGGCCGGGGCGATAGGCCTTCGCAACCTCGCCATAATCCTTGGAGCGCTGGTCGGTATTCTCGATCATCAGGCTGATCGGAGTGCCGGTGGTCCGGCCTTCGAAGACGCCCGAAAGGATGCGAACCTCATCCGGTTCGCGGCGCTGGGTGGTGAATTTGGACGTGCCGGGTTTGCGCTTGTCCAGGAAAGGCTGGATGTCGGCTTCGCTCAACGGCAGGCCCGGAGGGCAGCCGTCGACGACCGCGCCGATAGCAGGGCCATGGCTCTCGCCCCAGGTCGAAAAGCGGAAGACGCGGCCGAAGGTGTTGAAGCTCATGCTTGCCTTTCCTTGGAAAGGGCTGTTGCCCTCTCCCGTCCCTTTATTTGTCCAGCGCGATATCCGGCGCGTCTTCGGCTTTCATGCCGATGACATTATAGCCCGCGTCGACATGATGGACTTCGCCGGTCACGCCCGACGCGAGGTCGGAGAGGAGATAGAGGCCGGCGCCCCCCACATCCTCAATGGTCACATTGCGGCGGAGTGGGCTGTTCAGTTCGTTCCACTTCATGATGTAGCGGAAATCGCCAATGCCGCTGGCCGCCAGCGTCTTGATCGGCCCTGCCGAGATCGCATTGACGCGAATGTTTTCGGGGCCCAGGTCCATCGCCAGATATTTGACGCTGGTTTCCAGTGCCGCCTTGGCGACCCCCATGACGTTGTAGTGCGGGATCACCTTTTCGGCGCCGTAATAGCTGAGCGTCAGCAGGCTGCCGCCCTCCGCCATCAGTTCACGGGCGCGCCTGGCAACGGCGACGAAGCTGTAGGCGGAAATGTTCATCGTCAGCAGGAAGTTTTCCAGGCTGGTGTCGACATATTTGCCGCGCAATTCATTCTTGTCGGAAAAGCCGATCGCGTGGACGACGAAGTCCAGCTTGCCCCAGCGCGCCTTGATCTCGTCAAAGGCGGCGTCGAGCTTGGCCATGTCCGAAACGTCGCAATCGATCAGGAAGTCGGAGCCCAACTCCTCCGCGAGCGGCCTCACCCGCTTGGCGAGCGCGTCGCCCTGGTAGGAAAAGGCCAGTTCCGCGCCCTGCGCGCGCAGCGCCTTCGAAATACCCCAGGCCAGCGACTTATCGTTCGCCAACCCCATGATCAGACCGCGTTTTCCCGCCATCAAGCCTGTCATCTTGTCGTCCCATTCCCTTTGTCGACCTGCGCGGCGGCGGCGGCTTCCTCTTCCGGGAACTCCGCCAGCGCCGCATTCAATTCCGCGCCAATTACCACGCCAAGCCCGACAAGGAAGAAGAAAATGAGGGTGATCATCACGCCGGCCAGGCTGCCATAGGTCCGGTCATAGCCGCCAAGCAGCGAAAGCGTGGGCGGCAGCAGCAGCGTGACGCCATACCACCAGAACGCCGTCGCGAGCGCGCCGGGCCATTTGGGGAAGCGAGGGTCCTTGTACAGGCTGGGCGTCAGCGAGACGTAGAGATAGTAAAGCGCGATGCATAAAATCGCCATCGGCACCAGCTTGGTCAGGGTGACGATCTGCATCGCTTCGTCAGCGAAGGGCAGGATCTGATGCAGGAACTGATCGATGCCGGTGATGATGACCTGCATGGAGAAGGCGAACATCACCGCAAAGACGCTGATCAAGGTGATGCCGATCGCGGTCAGGCGATAATGCCAGAAGGGACGCGTGCTTTTGGTGCCATAAGCGCGGCGGAGGATATCGCGGATCGTCTCGATCAGGCTGCCGACCGTCCACAGGCCGACCAGCCCGCCCAGCCACAGCAGCGGACCGGTCCGCGCGGTCAGCACGTCGATGATCGGCTGTTTCACCACGGAAGCGACGCCGGGCGGCACGGTTTCGAGGAAGGCCCCGACCGCCGCCAACCCATCCTGCGAGCGGCCGAAGATGCTGGCCACCGCCGCCGCGACGATGAAGAAGGGGAAAAGCGTCATCAGCGACAGATAGGCAAGATTCCCCGCATGGATGAAACCGTCGTTATAGGTGCCGACAACCACGCGCCTGGCGATTTCAAAGGCATGGCTGCCCGGCCGCACCCGATCGATATGGCGGTTGAAATGGGCGCGGGCCTCTTCCGCGATATGCTCGCGACGGGATTCGGGGGACAAAGGGGACGGTTGCGGCATTCCCCCCTAACCCTTCAAACGCCGAGATGGGTCCGCACGGCGCGGCCGTCCTGCCAGCTTTCCACCAGCGCCTGGATCGCCGGATCGTCGGCGGGCACGTCGATCAGCAAAGTGACAAGCTGGTCGCCGCGCGTGCCGCCCTTACCGGTAAAGCCCTTGCCGCGCAGGCGCAGGGTCTTGCCGGAAGTCGCGCCCACAGGCACGCCCAGCATCACCGGACCATCAACCGTCGGCACCTTGACCTTTGCCCCCTTCACTGCTTCGTCCAGCGTGATCGGCAGGTCCAGCAGCACATTGTCGCCGTCGCGGGTGAAAAAGGGGTGCGGCTTGATCTCGATCGTGACGATGGCATCGCCCGCGCCGCCGGGGCCCTGCTGCCCCTTGCCGGAAAGGCGCATCTGCGTGCCCGTCTCGACGCCGGCTGAAAGCTTCAGATCGATGGTCTTGCCGTCCTGCAACGTGATCCGCTGCGGCGCCAGCGTGGCCGCGTCGACAAACTGGACCGCCAGGCGATAGGTCACGTTCGCGCCCTTTTGCGGCGGCCCGCCACGGCCGAAGCCGCCAAAGCCCCCTCCCCCGCCACGACGCCCCGCGCCGCCACCGAACAGCCCTTCGAAAATATCGCCGAAATCCGCGCCGCCCTCATTGAACTCGAAGCCGCCGCCCTGCCCCGGACGACCGCGGAAACCACCGCCCCCACCGCCGCCAAAACCGAAAGGCGAAGTCGGATTGCCCTCGCCATCAATTTCGCCCCGGTCGAAGCGGGCACGCCTGTCCTTGTCCGACAGCAGGTCATAGGCGCTGGTGACGGCAGAGAACTTCTCCGCCGCCTGTGGGTTATCCTTGTTCCGGTCGGGATGCAGTTCCTTGGCGAGCTTGCGATAGGCCGATTTGATCTCTGCCTCGTTCGCGCCGCGCGCGACGCCCAAAGTGGAATATGGGTCGGCCATTGCCGGTGGTGCATCCTTCTAAACAATCATCGTTCCGGCCCTATTTGGCGAAAGCGGGGCAATCGTTCAAGCAGGGCCTTCAAGCGGCGCCTTCAAGCATGGGAAAGGCTTATCGACATAGGCGGCGCCGGAGCCTAAATCATCGCCATGACCGATCCCATCGCCCTGTTCGACGCCTGGTACAATGAGGCACGCGAAACCGAGATCAACGACAGCAACGCCATGGCGCTGGCCACCGCCGACGATCGCGGGCGGCCTTCGCTGCGGATGGTGCTGTTGAAGGGGCATGGGCCGGCTGGCTTCATCTTCTACACCAATTTCGAGGGGCGCAAGGCAGCCGAACTGCTGGCCAATCCCCACGCCGCGCTGCTGTTCCACTGGAAATCCCTGCGGCGGCAGGTCAGGATCGAGGGGCCGGTGGAGCCGGTCGATGACGCCACCGCCGACACCTATTTCGCGACGCGCAGCCGTGATAGTCAGCTTGGCGCCTGGGCATCGGATCAGTCGCGCCCGCTGGAATCGCGCGATCTGTTCATGGCCCGCTATGAGGAAGCCAGCCTGCGGTTCGAGGGCGGGCCGGTGCCACGCCCGCCGCATTGGTCGGGTTTCCGGGTCGTGCCCCAGCGCATCGAGTTTTGGCAGGATCGCGAGCATCGCCTGCATGAGCGCCGCCTGTTCGAACGCAGCGGCGAAGGTTGGCGCGAAGGACTGCTTTATCCATAGCCCAACAAAAGGCGCGCGGAATATCCCACGTCATTCGTTCAAGGGAGCAAGCGGACCCGCCCACTGCGATTGCGCCACTGTGATTGCGCCACTGTGATTGCGGGTGTGCCGGGCGCCTGTTAGGTGTCCTGTGGCGGGCACGGGTTAGAGGGACTGCATGCGAAATCGACTGACGGCGTTCATCCTGACGGGCATGATATTGGGGGTGATCGTGGGCTTCGCCACCAACCTCTGGGTCGGCGGAGACAAGGCGCTGGCGAAGGACGTTGCAGGCTATTTCCACCTGCTGGCCGATATCTTCCTGCACCTCATCAAGATGATCATTGCGCCTCTGGTCTTTTCCACGCTGGTCGCGGGCATCGCCCATATGGGCGACAGCGCGGCGCTGGGGCGGATCGGCGGACGCGCGCTCGCCTGGTTCATCATCGCCAGCCTGATCTCGCTGACGCTCGGCCTCATCTTCGTCAATTTCTTCGCGCCGGGCGAGGGACTGAACCTGGTGCGGTCCGGCGCGGAATCGGGCGTGAATACGGAGGCGCTCAACTTCAGTGACTTCATCCTGCACGTCTTCCCGACCTCCATGGTCGGGGCGATGGCGGACAATTCCATCCTTCAGATCGTCGTCTTCTCCCTGTTCGTCGGCGTCGCGCTGACCGCCATCGGAGACAAGGGCAAGCCGATCGTCACCGTGATCGAAGCGATGGTCGAGCTGATGCTGCAAGTCACCGGCTATGTCATGCGCGTGGCCCCCTTTGCCGTGTTCGGGGCGCTGGCCTCCGTGGTGACGACCGAGGGGTTGGGCGTGCTCAAGACATTCGGAGAACTGGTGGGCGAATTCTACCTGTCGCTGATCGCTCTGTGGCTGCTGTTGTTCGCGGCGGGTTCGATCTTTCTTGGACGGCGGATGGTGAAGCTGATCCGCTATGTGCGCGAACCGATATTGATCGCCTTCTCCACCGCTTCATCCGAAGCCGCCTATCCCAAGATGCTGGAGCAGCTCGACCGGTTCGGCGTGCCGCGCCGCATCTACAGCTTCGTGCTGCCGCTGGGCTACAGCTTCAACCTCGACGGGTCGATGATGTATTCGACCTTCGCCACCATCTTCATCGCGCAGGCCTATGGCATCGACCTGCCGATCGCGACGCAGATCACCATATTGCTGGTGCTGATGGTGACCAGCAAGGGCATCGCCGCGGTGCCCCGCGCCTCGCTGGTGGTGGTGGCCGCGACGCTCGGCCAGTTCGACCTGCCGGTGGAGGGGGTGGCCTTCATCCTCGCCGTCGATCATTTCATGGACATGGGCCGCACCGCCACCAACGTACTGGGCAATGCGATCGCCACCTCCGTCATCACCAAATGGGAGGGGATGCTGGAGGTCGAGGAACCGGAATATGTGCCCCATCCCAAGGCGCCCACGCATACGCCATCGCATGGACGCGCGGGGCTGGAACTCGCCTCCGACATGGTGGACGAGGAAAAGCGGTCCTAGACGTTACATGGGACGCTCCTGACCGGCTGAACCGGCGGATATGCGAAAACTCGTCGGCCGCGTAATGAATTTCCATTATGGTGGCGCGGCCGGGCAACCTTCCGCAGCGCTCGGCGGTTGGAGGCCCATGGAGCGGAAAAGGCCATGACGAAGGACGCGCGAAATCCGCTTGCCCTGCAATGGCAGATGCTTGCCGGTTTCGGCATCGGGCTGACGCTGGGGCTAGCGGTCTATGTCGCCGCGCCAGAGGCGAACTGGGTCGACGGCGTGACCGCTTATGTCACCGGGCCGATCGGGCAGATTTTCCTGCGGCTGCTGTTCATGCTGGTCATTCCGCTGCTGATGTCGGCGTTGATCGTGGGCATTGCGGAAATGGGGGAGATGCGCTCGCTGCGGCGGGTGGGCCTGCGCACGCTGGCCTATACGCTGATCGTGTCGGCTATTGCGGTGGCCATCAGCCTGACGGTCGTGAACCTGCTGAAGCCCGGCGCGGGGGTCGATCCGGCGCAGGCGCGGGCGATGCTCGATCATGCGGGACAGGGCGCGCAGGCGATATTGGCGCGCGGCGGGGAGACGCCCAAGGGGCTGGACGCGCTGATCGCCATCGTGCCGGATAATATCATCAAGGCCATGGCCGCGAACGACATATTGGCGGTGATGGTCTTCGCCCTGTTCTTCGGCATCGGGCTGGTGCTGGTGCAGACCGAGCAGACGCGGCTGCTCTTGTCTGCCATGGAGGGACTGTTCGAGGTGACGATGCGGCTGATGGGGCTGATCATCCGTCTCGCGCCGCTGGCCATCGCCTGTTTCATGTTCAATCTCGCCGCGCAATTCGGCTGGGAATTGCTGGTAAGGCTGTCCGCCTATGTGGGGGTAGTGCTGCTCGCCTTGGGATTGCAGATGTTCGGAGTCTATTCGCTGCTGATCGCGCTGCTGGCACGGCGATCGCCCTGGCGCTTCTTCGGCGCGGTGCAGGAGGCTGCAATGATGGCCTTTGCCACGGCTTCCTCCAACGCCACCCTGCCGACGGCGATTCGGGTAGCGGAGGAGAAACTGCATCTGCCCCGGCGGATCGCGCGCTTCGTGCTGACCATCGGGGCAACCGCCAATCAGAATGGCACGGCGATGTTCGAGGGGATTACCGTCCTCTTTCTCGCGCAGTTTTTCGGGATCGAATTAAGCTGGACGCAGCAGTTGATGGTGATGTTCGTGTGCATCCTTGGCGGTGTCGGGACGGCGGGGGTGCCTGCCGGATCGCTGCCGGTGGTGGCGATGATCCTGGGGATGGTGGGCGTGCCGCCCGAAGGAATCGGACTGGTTCTGGGGGTCGATCGTTTTCTCGACATGTGTCGCACGACGCTGAACGTGACCGGCGATCTGGTGGCGGCCACGGTGATCGCCGCTGGCGAGACGGATGAGAGGCAGGCCGTTTGAAGCCGGACGCGGTGGATCGACGGTTTCTTTAGGGCTTCTTCACCGCCTCGCCCCAATAGGCCAGGCTGCGCGCAAAGCTGGCGAAGCCGCGTTCCAGCGCCGCCCCGCTTTCGCCATGGGGCCGGGCTTCGGCATCCAGCGTGTCCCCGATCTGGCCGACGCTGAGACGCTCGGGAATAACGGTCATGCCCATGGCATTGAGCGTCACCGTCCAGGCAGCATGGCTGTTCACCCCGGCATAGCGGCCCATCGAATAGCTGGCGATGCCGGCCGGGCGGCGATCGAATTCCTTGAGGAAATGGTCGGTAAGGTTCTTCAGGCCCGGCTGCACGCCGCGATTATATTCGCCCGCGACGAAGACGAATGCATCGGCAGCGCTGAGGCGTTCGGAGAGTGCCGTCATGGCGGCAGGCGCTTCGCCGGCGGGATAATCGCTGTAACGCAGGTCAAGCATGGGAAGGCCGACCGCCTGGGCGTCGATCAGTTCGGCTTTATGACCGAGGGTCTGGAAGCCGTTGATCAGATAATCGGCCAGACGAATGCCGAGGCGGCCCCGGCGATAGGAGCCGTAAAGGACGAGGATGTCGAGCGCCATGGCAAACTCCCTTGATGGGTTAAGGGAGTGTCGCACCGACGCTCGATGGCGTCCAGTCCTAGCGGAGCTTCGCGATGTTCAGCCCGTCCTGCTTGGCGCGGGCCTTCACCGATTCCTCGCTGCGGGTGAGGGCCTTGGCGATCGCCTTGAGCGCCATGCCCTTTTTCGCCAGCATGTGGAGCTTTTGCAGCTCATCCGCTGTCCAGGGCTGCTTGTGGCGCTCGAAGCGGTCGCCTGCCATGCCGATCAGTCCGCGAAGGGATCGCGCACGAGGATGGTGTCCTCGCGCTCGGGGCTGGTGGAGACGAGCGTGACCGGGCAGCCGATCAGCTCCTCGATACGGCGGATATATTTGATCGCCTGCGCCGGGAGTTCCGCCCAGCTGCGCGCGCCCGCCGTGGTGTCCTGCCAGCCTTCGATGCTTTCATAGACCGGCTCGGCCTTGGCCTGATCCTGCGCATGGGCGGGGAGGTAATCGAAGCTCTGGTCGCCGATCCTGTAGCCGACGCAGATCTTCAGTTCCTCAAAACCGTCGAGCACGTCGAGCTTGGTGAGCGCGATGCCGGTGACGCCCGACACCGCGACCGACTGGCGCACCAGCACGGCGTCGAACCAGCCGCAGCGGCGCTTGCGGCCGGTGACGGTGCCGAATTCATGGCCGCGCTCACCGAGACGCTGGCCGACGTCATTTTCCTGCTCGGTCGGGAAAGGACCGGAGCCGACGCGGGTGGTGTAGGCCTTGACGATGCCCAGCACGAAGCCCGCGCCATTGGGGCCAAGACCGGTGCCGCTCGCCGCCGTGCCCGCCACCGTGTTGGAGGAGGTGACGAAGGGATAGGTGCCATGGTCGATGTCGAGCAGCGTGCCCTGCGCGCCTTCGAACAGGATGCGCTGGCCCGCCGCCTTCGCCTTGTTGAGCGTCAGCCAGACGGGCTTCACGAACGGCAGGATGAAGCTGGCGATGTCGCGAAGGTCCGCCATCAGCGCGTCGCGGTCGATCGGCGCTTCGTTGAACCCGGCGCGCAGCGCGTCATGGTGCGCGGTCAGGCGGTCGAGCTGAGGCCCCAGATCGTCGAGATGGGCAAGGTCGCAGACGCGAATGGCGCGGCGGCCGACCTTGTCCTCATAGGCAGGACCAATGCCGCGACGGGTGGTGCCGATCTTGCCCGCGCCCGACGCATCCTCGCGCAGGCCATCAAGGTCGCGGTGGAAGGGCAGGATCAGCGGGCAGGTTTCCGCGATCTGGAGATTCTCCGGGGTGATGTCCACACCCTGCCCCTTCAGCTTGGCGACTTCATCACGGAAGTGCCAGGGGTCCAGCACCACGCCATTGCCGATCACGCTCAATGTGCCGCGCACGATGCCCGATGGGAGCAGCGAGAGCTTGTAGACCTTCTCCCCCACGACCAGCGTGTGGCCGGCATTATGGCCGCCCTGGAAGCGGGCGACGACGTCGGCGCGTTCCGACAGCCAGTCGACGATCTTGCCCTTGCCTTCGTCGCCCCACTGAGCGCCGATCACGGTCACATTTGCCACAGATACAGTCCTCCGCCCGCCGCGCGGACCGGCCATGCCCTTCGACGGGACTCGGCATGCCGGTGGGATAAATCGGGCGCTTGTCGCCCTGTTGCGGGGCGCGCGTTAGCCGCGCTGGCCCCCTTTAGTCAAGTCAGTAGGCGCGCGGCTCATCGCCTTCAAGCCAATGGGTGCAACGCAGCGCCTCGCCATTCTCATCCGGGGTGAGCGCCGCAATGGTGTGCCACCCTTGCGCACGCAACACAGCCGCACGGGCTGCATCATGATGCAGCGGCAGGAAGAGCCGCCTGGGCACCTCGCTGCCAAAGCCCGCATCGATCAGCGGATCGGGGTAGAGCGAGAAGCCCATGGCCGGTTCGTCGGAACCATCGGCGCGGGTGATGGCGTAGCTGCCGCCCCGGCCGATCTCGCCGGTGAAGCCGTCCGCGAAGATCGAAAAGCCGAACCAGTTCTGATATTCGAAGCCATGGCGCTCGGTCGGGTCGAGCGTCAGGGTGACGTCCCAGCCGATCGGCTTGGCAATCGCGCGCAGGCCCGCGATACGGCTGTCGATAGCGCCGCCGAGCTGGGCGTTGAGCGCCTCCAGCCGTTCCAGCGCGGCGTGGAAGGGGCCGGTTGCTTCAATCAGCGGCAGATACGCTGCGGCGGCCGGGCTGATCGCCACGAGCGCACCGGCATCCTTGGCGTCGAGTTCAGTCCGGACGGCTTCGATTTCTTCGGGCGCAAGGGGCAGCGGGCCTGCCGCAAGGCCGTCGATCAGGTCCGGCAGCGTGAAGTCAATGGTGATGCCCGTGACGCCTGCCGCTTGCAGCGATTCGATGGCGACATGCACGATTTCCACGGCTGCGGCGACGCTGTCGCTGCCGACCAGTTCGGCGCCGACTTGCAGACGTTCGCGTTCGGGGCGGAGCTGATTCGCACGCAGGCGGATGACCGGACCGGCATAGGAGAGGCGCAGCGGACGCGGCACCGACGCCAGGCGGGTGGCGGCGATGCGGCCGACCTGCGCGGTCATGTCAGGGCGGAGCGCCAGGCTTCGCTGGGAAACGGGGTCGATGGCGCGGACAAGATCCTGCGCGCGCATTGATTTCAGGCGGCCGACCAGCGTGTCCTCGAACTCCGCGAGCGGCGGCATGACGCGCTCATAACCATGGGTGGCGACTGTATCAAGCACGCGACGCGCCAGGCGCGCGGAAGCCTCTGCCTGGGGCGGCAGACGGTCTGACAGTCCTTCGGGGAGGAGGCCGGGCGGGATCATGGTCATGGGCTGGCCCTTTAGCGGATTATACGCAATAGGCCAGCCCGAACCATCTTAGGCGAAGCGCAGCAGCTTCACGGTCTTGACGCCGGCAAGGTTGCAGATGTCCTTCAGCACCGCTTCGGTCACCGCGCCGTCGACCGACAGCAGCAGCACGGCTTCACCGCCCTGATTGCGGCGGCCGAGGTGGAAGGTGCCGATATTGACCTGCGCCTCACCCAGCGTCGAACCCAGACGGCCGATGAAACCCGGCGCATCCTGATTGACGATGTAGAGCATGTGCCCGGCGAGGTCGGCCTCGACCTTGATGCCGAACAGCTCGACCAGGCGCGGCTGCGAGTGACCGAAGAGGGTGCCGGCGACCGACTTGTCGCCGCCTTCCGTTTTCACCGTCACGCGGACGAGGGTCTGGTAATCGCCCTCGCGGTCATGACGCACTTCGCGCACGTCAAGGCCGCGTTCCTTCGCCAGGAAGGGCGCGTTGACCATGTTCACCGTATCCGAATAGACGCGCATCAGCCCCGCCAGCACCGCAGCGGTGATCGGCTTCTGGTTGAGTTCGGCGGCATGGCCCTCGACCTCGACCGAGACGCTCTGGATGCGGTCGCCTTCGAGCTGGCCGACCAGGCTGCCCAGTTCCTCCGCCAGCGCCATATAGGGCTTAAGCTTGGGCGCTTCCTCAGCCGACAGCGACGGGACGTTGAGGGCATTGGTGATGCCGCCGTCGAGCAGATAGTCCGAAAGCTGTTCGGCCACCTGAAGCGCGACATTCACCTGCGCTTCGTCGGTCGATGCGCCCAGATGCGGGGTGCAGATGAAGTTGGGCGTGCCGAACAGCGGCGATTCCTTCGCCGGTTCGGTCACAAACACGTCGAGGGCGGCACCGGCGACATGGCCTGCCTCCATCGCGTCCTTGAGCGCGGCTTCGTCGATCAGGCCGCCACGGGCGCAGTTGATGATGCGCACGCCCTTCTTTGTCTTGGCGAGATTTTCCTTGCTCAGAATGTTGCGGGTCTGGTCGGTCAGCGGCGTGTGCAGCGTGATGAAGTCGGCCTTCGCCAGCAGCGTGTCGAGATCGGCCTTTTCCACGCCCATTTCGACGGCGCGTTCCGGGGTCAGGAAGGGGTCGAAGGCAACGACCTTCATCTTGAGGCCGAGCGCGCGGCTGGCGACGATCGAGCCGATATTGCCTGCGCCGATCAGGCCGAGCGTCTTGCCGGTGACTTCCACGCCCATGAAGCCGTTCTTCGGCCACAGGCCCTGCTGCGTCTGGGCATTGGCCTCGGGCAGCTGGCGGGCCAGCGCGAACATCAGCGCGATGGCATGTTCGGCAGTGGTGATCGAGTTGCCGAACGGGGTGTTCATGACGATCACGCCCTTGGCCGATGCCGCCGGAATGTCGACATTGTCGACGCCGATGCCTGCGCGGCCGATGACCTTCAGGTTGGTGGCGTGGTCGAGAATATCCTTCGTCACCTTGGTCGAGCTGCGGATGGCGAGGCCGTCATACTGGCCGATGATTGCCTTCAGCTCGTCAGGGGTCTTGCCGGTGATTTCGTCGACTTCGACGCCGCGTTCACGGAAGATCGCGGCGGCACGGGGGTCCATCTTGTCGGAAATGAGGACTTTGGGCATCTGGGTTTCCTTTGGAAAATGCACCCGTCATCCCCGCGAAAGCGGGGACCCATCTCCCATAAGAAGCGTCAAGCGGGACGGTCGGGAGATGGGTTCCCGCTTCCGCGGGAATGACGGTAAAATAAGAAGTTAAGCAGCCTTGACGGTGGCGTAGGCCCAGTCGAGCCACGGACCCAGCGCTTCGATATCGGCCGCCTCGACGGTCGCGCCGCACCAGATGCGCAGGCCCGCCGGGGCATCACGATAGCCCGCGACGTCATAGGCGGCGCCTTCCTTCTCCAGCAGAGCCGCAAAGCTCTTGATGAAAGCTTCGTCCGCACCATCGACGGTCAGGCAGACGCTGGTGGTCGATCGGGTCGCCTCATCAGCGGCGAGATGACCGAGCCATTCGCGCTCCTCGACGATCCTGTTCAGCGCCGCCGCATTGGCGTTGCTGCGCGCGATCAGGCCGGAAAGGCCGCCCAGCGACTTGCCCCATTCCAGCGCGAAGATCGCGTCTTCGACCGCCAGCATGGACGGGGTGTTGATCGTCTCGCCCTTGAACACGCCCTCAGCCAGCTTGCCCTTCGCCATCAGGCGGAAAACCTTGGGCAACGGCCATGCGGGGGTGTGGGTTTCCAGACGCTCGACCGCGCGCGGGCCAAGGATCAGCACGCCATGGCCGCCCTCACCGCCCAGCACCTTCTGCCAGGAGAAGGTGGCGACGTCGATCTTGGTCCAGTCGATATCGTAAGCGAAGACCGCGCTGGTGGCGTCGGCGAAGGTCAGCCCCTCGCGATCGGCCGGAATCCAGTCGGCATTGGGCACGCGCACGCCCGAAGTGGTGCCGTTCCAGGTGAACAGCACATCGTTCGAGAAATCGACGGTGCCGAGGTCCGGCAGCTGGCCATAATCGGCCCGGATGATCGTCGGATCGAGCTTCAGCTGCTTGGCGGCGTCCGTCACCCAGCCTTCACCGAAGCTCTCCCAAGCGAGCGTCGTGACGGGGCGGGCACCCAGCATGGTCCACATCGCCATTTCGAAGGCGCCGGTGTCGGAACCGGGGACGATGCCGATGCGGTGGGTTTCGGGCAGGTTCAGCAGCTCGCGCATCAGGTCGATGCAATAAGCGAGGCGGGTCTTGCCGATCTTGGCACGGTGCGAGCGGCCGAGGGATTCAGCGCTCAGCTTGTCGGCGCTCCAGCCCGGAGGCTTGGCGCAGGGACCGGAAGAGAAATAGGGGCGAGCCGGCAGGGTTGCGGGCTTGGCGGCAGGCGCAATAGTGGCGTCTGCGGCGATCATATCAGTCATGTACGCTTCTCCTTACAGAGAGCACGCGCGGCGTTGGGACCGCGTGGCCCGGCCGCCGAACTAAAGTCTCCGGCGGGAGAGTCAAGCCGAATATCTGGACACGACGAATGGAGGTTGCCGTTAACCCTTGGGTCAGCCGGACGTGGTAAATACTGTCCTCATGTTTGAGCGGGCAAGGGGGAAAGCGATCCTTCGCGGCATGGGCTTTGCGGCCCTGACGGCGGCCATGTTGGCGCTGACGGGCTGCGGCGGCGATCTGGTGCCGCGTGGGCGGGTGGAGCGGCCTTCGAAGCCGGCAAGGACCGCGCGTCCCGTTGCGCCGCCGCCGATGGAGGTGCGCCAGTGCATGGCGAAACTGACGTCGCAATCCGTTCTCTTCACCCCCCTGCCCGACCAGAATTTCGGCGGCGGATGCAGCGCTTATGGCAGTGTCAAGCTGCTCGATATCGGCGTGCCCGCGACCAATCTGGGCGCCATGACCTGCGGCCTCGCCGCCAATTTCGCGGCCTGGGCACGCTATGGCGTACAGCCCGCCGCGCGGCTGATCCTGGGCGCGGAGATCGAGAAGATCGAGACATTCGGTACCTATAGTTGCCGTCCCATCGCGGGCAGCGGGAAGCTGTCCGAACATGCGCACAGCAATGCGATCGACGTGTCCGCCTTCGTGCTGAGCGACGGGCGGCGGATTTCGATCGAAAGGGACTGGAACGGCGACAAGCGGACGCGCCAGTTTCTGGAGATCGTGCATGCCAGCGCCTGCAAGCGATTCCGCACCGTGCTCAGCCCCGACTATAACGCGGCGCATCACGACCATTTTCATTTTGATATGGGCGGCAAAGGGGGATTCTGCCGATAAGCGCCTTGGCTTTGCCGCCCTGGCATCCTACCTTGCTGGAAATGACCAGAAAAGAAATCGAAGAACGCAAATTCCGTCCCGCCCGGCAGGAAGCCGCCGATGCCCGCAAGGGGGTGGAGACACCGCAAACGAGCAGCACCGCCTATCGCCTGGCCTTTCAGGACACCGAATTCCTGTTGCGCGAGGATTTGAGGCCAGTGCGGTTCCAGTTGGAATTGCTGAAACCGCAATTGCTGATGGATGAGGCGAAGATCGAATCGACCTTCGTATTTTACGGCTCCGCGCGAATTCCCGAACCGGAACAGGCGCAGGCGCGGATCGACGCCGCAACGACGCCGGAACAGAAACGCATCGCCGAAAATCTGGGCAAAAAAGCCCGCTACTATGAAGAAGCGCGCAAGCTGGCCCGGATCGCGGCGCAATATCCGGTGAATGAGGTCGGATGCCGTCACTTCGTCGTCTGCTCGGGCGGCGGGCCTTCGATCATGGAGGCGGCCAATCGCGGCGCGGCGGACGTGGGCGCCTCCACCATCGGCATGAACATCGTGCTGCCGCATGAGCAGGCGCCCAACCGCTTCGTCACGCCGGAGCTGAGCTTCCAGTTCCACTATTTCGCCCTGCGCAAGATGCACTTCCTGCTGCGGGCACGAGCCTTGGCGGTGTTTCCCGGTGGCTTCGGCACGTTCGATGAGATGTTCGAGCTGCTGACGCTGATCCAGACCGGCAAGATGAAGCCGATTCCCGTGCTGCTGTTCGGCAAGGATTTCTGGACGCGAGTGGTGGATTTCGAGGCGCTGGCGGACGAAGGGGTGATCTCGCCGTCGGACCTCAACCTGCTGACCTGGGTGGAGACGGCCGAGGACGCGTGGGATGCGGTGCAGACCTTCTATCAGGACAGCGCAGCGCCCGGCTGCGGGTAACGCCGCCCTTGCCCTTGCCTTCGGGGAGGACTAGGGCGCGGCCATGCGCGCTGATCTCGCCCATGTCGATACCTGGATCTTCGATCTGGACAATACGCTCTACCCGGCGAAGGCGGACCTGTTTGCCCTGATCGACGTGAAGATGGGGGAATTCATCCAGGGCCTGCTCGGCTGCGATCCGGCCATCGCGAAGCAGACGCAGAAACGCTATTTTCTGGAGCACGGCACGACGCTGTCCGGCCTGATGCACCATCATGGGATCGAGCCGCATGCCTTCCTCGACTATGTCCACGACATTTCGATGGACCGGCTGGAGGTAGACCAGGCGCTCAATGCCCATATCGCCGCGCTGCCGGGGCGGCGGCTGATCTTCACCAATGGCGACGGCGCTTATGCCACGCGGGTTCTGGACAGACTGGGCCTTACCGGCGCGTTCGAGCTGATCCACGACATCCACGCCTGCCAATATATTCCGAAGCCCGATCCGTCGGGCTATGCGGAGCTGTGCCGCGTCCACCATGTCGATCCGGTTCGCGCCGCCTTTTTCGAGGACATGGCGCGCAATCTGCGCCCGGCCAAGGCGATCGGCATGACCACCATCTGGGTCAATAACGGCTCGGAAGCGGGCAATCACGAACATCATCCCGATTTCATCGATTTCGAAACCGACCATCTGACGCCGTTTCTGGCGGATATCTTTGGGGAACAGCCATGAGCAACGAACTGATCGCGACCATCGACGCCGCCTGGGATGACCGGGCCAATGTCAATCTCCAGACCCAGGGCGAAGTCCGTCAGGCCGTCGACAAGGCGCTGGCGTTGCTGGACAAGGGCGAACTGCGCGTCGCCGAGCCGACCGCTGGCGGCTGGCAGGTCAACCAGTGGGCGAAGAAGGCTGTGCTGCTGTCCTTCCGCCTGAACGACAACGCCATGATCGACAATGGCCCGGGCGCGGGTCATTGGTGGGACAAGGTGCCCTCCAAGTTCGCCGGTTGGGACGAGACCGCTTTCCGCGCTGCCGGTTTTCGCGCGGTGCCGGGCAGCTTCGCCCGTGCAGGCGCGCATATCGCCAAGAATGTCATACTGATGCCGAGCTTCGTCAACATCGGCGCCTTCGTCGATGAGGGCACGATGGTCGACACCTGGGTGACGGTGGGCAGCTGCGCCCAGATCGGCAAGAACGTGCACCTGTCGGGCGGCGTCGGCATCGGCGGCGTGCTGGAGCCGTTGCAGGCCGATCCGGTGATCATCGAGGATGACTGCTTCATCGGCGCCCGTTCGGAAGTCGTGGAAGGCGTGCGCATCGGCAAGGGATCGGTGTTGTCGATGGGCGTGTTCATCGGCATGTCGACCAAGATTGTCGACCGCACCACCGGCGAAGTGTTCATCGGTGAAGTGCCGCCCTATTCTGTGGTCGTTCCCGGCTCGCTGCCCGGCAAGCCGCTGCCCGACGGCACGCCGGGACCGAGCCTCTATTGCGCGGTGATCGTGAAGCGGGTGGACGCGCAGACGCGGTCCAAGACCGGGATCAACGAACTGCTGCGGGATTAAGCGCCTGCGGAAAAAGAGCTGCGTGCTCCTGCGCAGGCAGGAGCACGTTGTTGTTCTCTGACTGGATAGCGGCGGCTAGAAGCCCTACATAACCCCCATGCCGCCATCGACGCCTGACAATTCGCCCCTTCCGCCCGTCTGGGCGACGATGCGGCGCTTTTTCCCCTATCTCTGGCCTGCCGATGCCCCTGCCCTGCGGCGGCGGGTCGTTATCGCCATGGCCCTGGTGCTGGTCGCCAAGGTCGTCAGCCTCGCCATGCCCTTCGCCTATAAGGGCGCGATCGACCGGATGGCGCCGGGCATGGAGTCCGGCGCCAGCCTCGCCGTCGCGCTGGTCGTTGCCTATGCGGGCGCGCGCTTCGGCAGCGTACTGTTCGACAATCTGCGCAACGCCATTTTCGAGCGGGTTGGACAGGAAGCCGGGCGGCGGCTGGCCGACGATGTGTTCGTGCATCTGCATCGGCTTTCGCTGCGCTTCCATCTCGACCGGCGCACGGGCGCCGTCACCAAGATCGTTGAACGCGGCACGAAGAGCATCGACACGATGCTCTATTTCCTGCTTTTCAACATCGCGCCGACGGTGCTGGAACTGGCGGCGGTCTGCGTCATCTTCTTCGTGAAATTCGGCCCCGGGCTGGTCGCGGCGACGCTGGTGATGGTGGGGCTCTATATCTGGTTCACCCGGACCATCACCGAATGGCGCAACCAGCTCCGCCGCGACATGGTGGACATGGACACCAATGCCGTCGCCCATGCCGTCGACAGCCTGCTGAATTTCGAGACGGTCAAATATTTCGGCGCCGAGGAGCGCGAGGCGGCGCGCTATGCCAAGGCGATGCGGCGCTATGCCGATGCGGCGGTGAAGTCGGAGAACAGTCTCGCCTGGCTGAATATCGGCCAGTCGCTGATCACCAACCTGATGATGGCGGGAGCCATGGGCTATACCGTCTGGGGGTGGAGCCAAGGGCAGTTCTCGACCGGCGACGTGGTGCTGGTGAACACGCTGCTGAGCCAGCTTTTCCGGCCGCTCGACCTGCTCGGCATGGTCTATCGCACGATCCGGCAGGGGCTGATCGATATGGAGGCGATGTACAAGCTGATCGATACGGAAGCGGAGATTGCCGACGCGCCGGGCGCGCCGATGCTGCATGTCGAGGCAGGCGAGGTGCGCTTCGACCATGTCCATTTCGGCTATGATCCCGAGCGCGAGATATTGCATGGCGTGAGTTTCACCGTGCCGGCGGGCAAGACGCTGGCGATTGTCGGGCCTTCGGGCGCGGGCAAGTCGACCATCGCGCGGCTGCTGTTCCGATTCTACGACATTCAGGGCGGGCGCATCCTGATCGACGGGCAGGACATCGCGCAGGTCACGCAGGAGTCGCTGCGTTCGGCCATCGGGATCGTGCCGCAGGACATGGTGCTGTTCAACGACACGGTCGGCTATAATATCGGCTATGGCCGGGCGGGCGCGACGCAGGCCGAGATCGAGGAGGCAGCCCGGGCAGCCTCCATCCACGACTTCATCCTGGGGCTGCCGCAGGGCTATGCCTCGCGGGTCGGAGAGCGGGGCCTCAAGCTCTCCGGCGGGGAGAAGCAGCGGGTGGCGATTGCCCGGACACTGCTGAAGGACCCGCCGGTTCTGGTGCTGGACGAGGCCACCAGCGCGCTCGACAGCCGGACCGAGACGGAGATACAGGACGTGCTGCGCAACATTTCGCGCAAGCGGACCACCCTGATCGTCGCGCATCGGCTGTCCACCGTGGTCGATGCCGATGAGATCATCGTGCTGGAACAGGGCCGCATCGTCGAGCGCGGGCGGCATGGCGATCTGGTCCGGGCCGATGGGCTTTATGCCGCCATGTGGACGCGGCAGGCGACCGAGCGGGACGATATGGCGGTCGAGCCGGGAACCGGACCAAGGATCGACGACATGTTCGAGGTGGTGGACCTGTCCGTCACCCGATAGGATCCGGGTGACATAGGTGACACGACAGAGATGTGCGGGAAAGCGCGGTTTTGCCGGATGTTCCTACAGTTCAAAGAGCCGGGGCGGGCATAGCTTATCTGGGCGGCTGTAGGACAGGAGAAAATAGGCTCAACCCGGACGGGGCACGGTTGGCGCGTCGGAAAGGCCGCACGGTTGATTTTTCCGGCTTTCCCCCTTATCCTCCCCTTCGCGGACCGGGCCCCTCTGGCGCGCTGATCTCCATGCAGCGCGTGATGTCGGACCGCATCGGACATTCCGGTGCGACTGACGGCCTGGCGCAAACCATCCCCTTCTTCGCGGCGGATTCTCCGATCAACCTTTGTTGTTGAAAGAGGAGCTATCCCATGGAATTTCTCTTTATGGACTGGCTGGGGACACCGGCCTGGTTCTGGCTTGCCTTTTTCGCCATCGTGGTGGCGCTGACGGCGTTCGACCTGGGTTTCCTGCACAAGGAGAATAAGGAAATCGGCATCAGGGAGAGCCTGAAGCTCTCCCTCTTCTACATTAGCATCGCGATGCTTTTCGGCGGCTGGGTCTGGTTCGTGCGCGGGCCGGAACCGGGGATGCAATATTTCACCGGCTTCTTCATCGAGAAGGCGCTGTCGATCGACAACGTCTTCGTCATCAGCCTGATCTTCTCCTATTTCGCGATTCCAGCGAAATATCAGTATCGCGCGCTGCTGTGGGGCATCATCGGGGTGATCGTGCTGCGCGGGTTGATGATCGCGGGCGGGGCGATGCTGCTGCATCAGGCCTATTGGGTGCTGTACCTGTTCGCCGCCTTCCTGATTTTCACCGGGATCAAGATGATGGTCGCGGGCGACACGCCGATGGATGTAGGCAATCATCCAGCGATCCGCTTTATTTCGAAGCATATGCGGGTGACGCCGCAACTGCATGGCGAACATTTCTTCGCGCGCATGGAGGACCCGAAGAAGGGGAAAATGGTGCTGGCGGCGACGCCCCTGCTGCTAGCGCTGGTGGTGATCAACTTCGCCGATCTGGTCTTCGCGGTGGACAGCGTGCCTGCGATCTTCGCGATCACGACCGATACCTTCATCGTCTATACGTCGAATGTGATGGCGATATTAGGGCTTCGGGCGCTGTATTTCGCGCTGGCGGCGATGGTGCATCGCTTCCATTACCTCAAATATGCGCTGGCGGCGATTCTGGTGTTCATCGGCACCAAGATCTTCGTCGCGGACTTTTTGCTGGATGGAGGCAAGTTCCCGCCGGTGCTGAGTCTGGGCGTCACCTTTGCCCTGATCGGCGCGGGGGTGGGCTGGTCGCTGTGGAAGACGAGGCAGGAGGAGCGGCGGCTGGCTTAGAGTCATTAGATTTCCGAGCCGCCAGATGATGCCATCTGGCTCGCAATCACCCTAATCGAGAAAGGGCGCCGCGACTTCCGGGGGAACCCGGAGGATGCGGCCCGTTTCCCGGTCGATGATCGCCCAGGTGGATTTGGCCGCGACCTTCACCTTGCCGTCGGGGCCGGTGAATTCCATGTGCCGGTCGAAGCGGGCGCCGCGTGGCCCCTGCGGTATCCAGGTGCGGGCGGTGACGGTTTCGCCCTCTTGCACATTGCCGCGATAGTCGATCTCATGGCGGGTCACGACCCAGACATAGGCGTCGACATGCGCCGGGTCCGCGTCACGGGTCCAGTGGTCGGTGGCGACCTGCTCCATCCACCGGACCCAGACGGCGTTGTTCACATGGCCGAGGACATCGATATGCTCGGGGCCGGCGGTGAACGCGCAAGTGTAGGTGGAGGGCATCAGTCGGCCACGCCCAGCTGCCAGAGGATGAAGGCAAACTCCTCCGCCGTTTCGTGGAGGCTTTCGAAGCGGCCCGACTTGCCGCCATGGCCTGCGCCCATGTTGGTTTTCAGGATCAGGATGTTGCTGTCGGTCTTGGTATCGCGCAGTTTGGCCACCCATTTGGCCGGTTCCCAATAGGTGACGCGGGGGTCGTTGAGGCCCGCCGTGACCATTAGCGGTGGATAGGCCTGCGCGCTGACATTGCTGTAGGGGTCGTAGGACCGGATCGTTTCGAACGCCGTCCTGTCCTCGATCGGGTTGCCCCATTCCGGCCATTCGCCCGGCGTCAGCGGCAGCGTTTCGTCCAGCATGGTGTTGAGGACATCGACGAAGGGCACATGCGCCACCACCGCGCCCCACAGGTCGGGATCGCTATTGATGACCGCGCCCATCAGCTCGCCGCCCGCCGAGCCGCCGGAGATGCCGATCCTGCCCTTTGCCGTGTAGCCCCGCTCGATCAGGCCCCTGGCCACATCCACGAAGTCGGTGAAGCTGTTGGCGCGCTTGTCGAGCTTGCCGTCGAGATACCATTGCTGGCCGAGATCGTCGCCGCCCCGGATATGGGCGAGCGCGAAGGCGAAGCCGCGATCCAGCAGCGACAGGCGGCTGGTGGAGAAGCCCGGCTCCATCGCGATGCCGTAAGCGCCATAGCCATAAAGGCTGAGGGGGGCGCTGCCGTCGCGGGGAAGGTCCCTGGGATAGACGATGGACACCGGGATTTGCGTGCCGTCGCGGGCGGGCACCATCAGCCGCTCCGTGGCGTAGCGGGTGGCGTCATAACCGGAGGGGATTTCCTGGACTTTCAGGACTTCGAGTTCGCCCGTCGCCAGATGATAGTCGTAGATGGTATCGGGCGTGACCATCGATTCATAGCCGATACGCAGCTTGGTCACGTCATATTCCGGATTGTCGTCGAGCGACGCGGAATAGCTGGCTTCCGGGAAGGGGATGCGTTTGGGCTCATGGGTCGCGTAGTCGCGCAGCTCGATCTGGTCGAGGCCGTCCTGCCGCCCTTCGGTGACGTAGAAGCCTTTGAACAGGGTGAAGTCGGTAAGGTAGAAATGCGGGTCCGAGGCGATCACCTCATCCCATTGATCCGGCTGTTCCAGCGTCGCCTTCACCAGCCGGAAATTGGGGTGGGTATCATTGGTGCGGATGTAGAGCGTGCCCTCATGCTCATCGACCTCATATTCCCGGCCGGGCCGGCGGGCCGCGACCAGCAGCGGTTCCGCCGTGGGATTGTCCGCGGGGAGCAGCCAGGCTTCGGTCGTCACATGGTCGCCGGTGGCGATGACGATCCATTTTTCCGAGGAGGTGAGGCCGACCGAGACGCGGAAGCCTTCATCATCCTCATGGAAGAGTTCGATGTCGGATTCGACGGGCTGACCCAGCCAGTGGAGCCGCGCGTTGTCGGTCCGCCACTGGTCATTGGCGATGCCATAAAGCAGCCCCTTGCTGTTGCTGGTCCAGACCAGCGAGGACAGGGTGTCGGGGATGATTTCGGGCAGGATTTCGCCGGTGGCGAGGTCCTTGATCCGCGCCTCGAACCGTTCCGAGCCATTATTGTCGATCGCATAAGCGAGATAGCGGCCATCCGGGCTGACCGACATGGCGCCGAGGCGGAAATAGTCATGGCCTTCCGCAAGGGCAGGTTCGTCGAGGATGAGCTGATCCTCGCCGCCGGCGACAGGCTTGCGGTACCATTTGCGATATTGGGCGCCGACCTCAAAGGCGCGCCAGTAGATATAGTCGCCGTCCTTCTGCGGGACGGAACTGTCATCTTCCTTGATGCGGCCCTTCATTTCCTCGAACAGCGCGTCGGTGAGCGCCTTGTGCGGCTGCATCGCGGCTTCGAAAAAGGCGTTCTCCTCCTTCAGATAGGACAGCACGTCCTTGTCCTTCACCTCCGGATAGCCGGGGTCGCGCAGCCAGGCATAGGGGTCTTCCACCGTGATGCCGTGATGGGTGAAGCTGTGCGCGCGGAGTTCGGCTTTGGG
This sequence comes from Sphingobium sp., assembly GCF_032153725.1. Taxonomy (GTDB): domain Bacteria; phylum Pseudomonadota; class Alphaproteobacteria; order Sphingomonadales; family Sphingomonadaceae; genus Sphingobium. Next base: position 105,112 of record NZ_JALDYQ010000001.1, read on the forward strand.
AGGCCCACTAAGAGACAAGGGGTTCGAAGCGGTCATTCAGGGTCCTGATGCTGGCGTAAGTGCCTTGGTCTGCTTATGTTGGACGCATGGCGCCCTATGCAAGAGGGCCGTTTGATCCAAGGGAACCGCAATGTCCACTTATGAAGACCGCCTGAAGGCCTTGCGCGCGCAACTGGCGCGGGACCGGCTGGATGGTTTCGTCGTGCCGCTGACCGATGAGCATATGAGCGAATATGTCGGCGCCTATGCCCAGCGGCTGGCGTGGCTGACGGGGTTTCAGGGGTCGGCGGGGAGCGCGGTCGTGCTGCCGGAGGAAGCCGCGATCTTCGTGGATGGGCGCTATACGTTGCAGGTGCGCGAACAGGTGGATGGGGCGCATTGGCAATATGAGAGCGTGCCGCAGACCTCCGTGGCGGCGTGGCTGGGCGATCATGCGCCGGTGGACGGGCGGATCGGTTACGATCCCTGGCTGCACACCCGCGCCTGGGTGAAGGCGGCGAGCGAGGCGCTGGCCGAGCGTGGAGCGGAGCTGGTGGCGGTCGACACCAATCCGGTCGATGCGGTGTGGCCGGATCGTCCGGCGCCCAGCGACGCCAAGCTGGTGGTGCATGAGGACCGCTATGCCGGGCAGCCGGCGGCGGAGAAGCGGCAGGCCATGGCCGACTGGCTGACGGCGAAGCATGCCGATGCGGCGGTGCTGTCGGCGCTGGATTCGCTGGCCTGGACGTTCAACATCCGGGGCAAGGATGTGGAGCGGACGCCGGTGGCGCTCGCCTATGCGATCGTTCATGCCGATGCGACGGCGGACCTTTATGTCGCGCCGGAGAAGATCGATGAGGCGGTGGTGAAGCATCTGGGCAATGCCGTGCAGGTGCATGACAGGAGCCGGTTCGCCCAGGCGCTGACGCAATTTGCGGGGAAGACCGTGGCGGCCGATCCGGAACGGGCGGTGGCGGCGATTTTCGAGGCGCTGGACGCGGGCGGGGCGACGGTGCTTTCCCTGCGCGATCCGGCGGTGCTGCCCAAGGCGGTGAAGAACCCGGTCGAGATTGCCGGGCACAAGGCGGCGCAGGCGCGCGATGGGGCGGCGCTCAGCCGGTTCCTGCACTGGATCGCGGTCGAGGCGGCAGGAGGCGGCGTCGATGAACTCAGCGCGGCGGCAAGGCTGGAGGCGTTCCGCAAGGAGACGGGACTGTTGGAGGACCTGTCCTTCGACACCATTTCCGGCGCTGGGCCGAATGGCGCGGTCGTGCATTACCGGGCGGAGGAAAAGACCAATCGCCCCATCGAGCCGGGCAGCCTCTATCTGGTCGATTCGGGCGGGCAATATCGCGACGGCACCACCGACGTGACGCGCACCATCGCCATCGGCACGCCGACCGAAGAGATGAAGCGCCGCTTCACGCTGGTGCTGAAGGGCCATATCGCGCTCGGCCGGGCGCAGTTCCCGAAGGGCACGCGCGGCGGGCAGCTGGACGTGCTGGCGCGGCAGTTCCTCTGGGCCGAAGGGCTGGATTATGCCCATGGCACCGGCCATGGCGTCGGCAGTTTCCTGTCGGTGCATGAGGGGCCGCAGCGGATCGCGACCTTTGGCGGCGGGGATGAGGCGTTGCAGCCGGGCATGATCCTTTCCAACGAGCCGGGCTATTATAAAACCGGCGAATATGGCATCCGGATCGAGAATCTGGTGCTGGTGGAGGCGCGCGACGTGCCGGGCGCCGAGCGCGAGATGCTGGGGTTCGAGACGCTGACCTTCGCGCCGATCGACCGTCATGCGATCGCGGTGGAGTTGCTGACGAGGGAGGAGCGCGCGTGGCTGGACGCCTATCACGCCAAGGTGCTGGAGGTTGTCGGGCCGCAGCTTGAGGGCGCGGCGCTCGACTGGCTGGAAGCGGCCTGCGCGCCTCTCTGAGTGGACTACCCCCTGGCGTCCTCCGGATGCGGGGGGGTTTCCGTGTCCCGCGATTCGCGCGCCTGCGCTTTCCGGCGGCGCAAATTGTTGCGCAGCGCCTGCGCCAGCCGCTCTTTTCGTTCGTCCTGACCATCTGTCATGAGCGTGCTTTAAGCAATTTGCATATTGTGCCGCAAGCCGCCTTGACATGGGGCGAGGAGGCGGCCATAGGCCCGGCTCCGCTGGCGCGATAAGCCAGATGGAGCTGAAATAGTGCTGCCGTAGCTCAGTGGTAGAGCGCATCCTTGGTAAGGCTGAGGTCGTGAGTTCAATCCTCACCGGCAGCACCATTTTTCTTCGCAAGCAGCGGAAATTCCCAAACCTTTGATGATTTTTTGGAAGGCCCGCCTTCGTTCAGGGCGCGGAGAGAAGCGCATGGCTCCCCTCATACCGCTTTGACCAGCCGCAACCAGCTTGATTTCAGTAGCTTGGCAAGCCTCAGCTCCTGAAGCTGAAGCCGATCCACAGGGTGCGCGGCGTGCCGAGATCGATGGAGCCGCCGGCATTGCGGGTGACGACCTGCTCATCGAAGAGATTTTCGCCGCGCGCGATCAGGGTGACGCCATGGCCGAGCGGCAGGCGGGCCACCGCATCGACCGTCAGCGCGTCCGGCAGAATGTCGGTCTGGAGGTCGTCCTCATATTGTTTCGCCACATAGCGCAGCGTGGCCGAGAGCGCAGGGCCCTGTTTCGGTTCCCAGGCGAGCGTTGCGCTGGCGGCATGGCGGGGGCTTTGCGCGGGGGCGAAGCCGTCAAGGGCCATGCCCGGCGCATGGACCGTGCCGTGGCTATAGGCATAGGAGGCCGAGAGCAGGAAGGCCCCTGCCCGGCCCGTTGCCGTCAGCTCGATCCCTTTGGCGGTGATATGGTCGAGATTCTGCCTTTCACGCACGATGATCGTTCGACCGGATACGACCGACGAACTCAAGGTGATGTTGCCGATGGCGTCATCGAGACGATTGTAGAACGCCGTGGCAGAGATGCTCAGGCCCGCAGCAGGCGTCAGGTCGAAACCAGCTTCGACCCCCTTGAGCTTTTCCATGCCCAGATCGGGGTTCGCCTGGGTGGTGACCATAGAGGTGGCCGATGACACCACGAAGGGCCGGTACAGCTCATTCAAGGTCGGCAGGCGGAAGCCGGTATAGCCCGCGCCGCGCAGCGCGAACGCATCACTGATCCGATACAAAGCCCCTGCCCGGCCCGAAAACCGCCAGCCGGAGCGGTCAGCAAAGCGGTTCGCGATGACGGCGCCGGTGGTGGCGCTCACCTGCCGGTAGAAACCGTTGCCGATCGACCAGCGATCCGCCCGCGCGCCGCCGGTCAGCACCAGCTTGCCAAGGGTCCAGTCGTCTTCCGCAAAGAAGCCGGTGGTGATCTGCTCGCCCCCGGCATGGCGGCGGAAGGTTACCGGATTGGCGGCCTTGTTGGCGTCATACGCATCCTCGAACATGTCGCCCGTGGCAAAGCGGGTGTCGGCGCCAAGGCGCAGCACATGGGCCGCGCCGACCGGCGGACGCAGCTCGATCTTGCCGCCAATGCCGGTGGACGGCGTGTTGCGCTGGTCGAGCGACTTGCGGAAGCTGCTGGACGAGATCACGATGTTGGAAAAGTTGCGCGCCTGGATATAGGCCAGCGCATCGACCTGCCACCTGCCCCGCGACACATAACGGATGCTGGCGTCCTGCCCTTCGCTCATGCTGTCCGCGCCTTTGAAGCGCAAGGTCCGCTCGTCATGAAAGACGGTGCCGCGGAACTGGATTTCCGACGTGGCCGACAACGGCGCGACGGCGCGCAAACCGGTCGACCAGCCATCATAGGCGGCGGGCGCGGTGGTAGCGACGCGCTGGTTCGCAGGCGTGGTCTGGAAACCATCGCCCCGATCCCAGCGGCCCGAGAGCGAGACATAGCCGCCGCCAAGGTCCGGCGTGATGCTGGCGGAGAGTTCGCTCGCGTCCCGGCTGCCGTAGAAAGCGCTGGCGCCGAAGGTCGGAAGCTGGTCGCGCGTGGCGCTGGCGAGTTCGATGGTCCCGGCCACCGCGCCCGCGCCAAAGGCCCCCACCCCGCCGCCGCGCGTCACCCGCACGGCCGAGAGGCGATCGGGCACCAGCGCGCTGAAGGGGATATAGCCGAAAAAGGGATCGGCCATCGGCACGCCGTCGAGCAGCACCAGCGTGCGGCTGGACGCATTGCCGCCGAGCGCGCGCAGCGTCGCCCCCTGCGCGGAAGGGTTGGCCGATCGGCTGTCAGAGCGGCGGAACTGCTGAAAGCCCGCCACATCGCCCAAAATGCCCTCGATCCGCCCTGACGCACCGTTCATCAGCCGCGCGCGCCCGATCTCCACCGACCCGTAGGCCGGCGTCCCGGGCGAAAGCGAAAGTCCCTCGCCCGTCACCACGATACGCGCGATATCGGGATTTTCCTGCGCCTGGGCCACGCCCGGCAAAGCGCACAGTATCAACGTCAGCGGCAGAAGTTTCATGACAGGCGCCCCTTTTTTTCAGTTTGGCGCGACTAGAAACCTGCCCCGAGCGCTGTCAAGCCAGAGCGCTCCCCTTTCCTGCATGCAGCAGCTTGTCCAGCGTCAGCGGATAATCCCTCAAACGAATGCCGGTCGCGTTGTAGACCGCATTGGCGACCGCCGCGCCCGCGCCGCATATGCCGAGTTCGCCTACGCCCTTGGCCTTCATCGGCGAGCTTTTGTCGTCCAGTTCCTCGATGAACAGCACATCCTGTTCGGGAATGTCGGCGTGCACCGGCACCAGATATTCGGCCATGTCGTGGTTGACGAAAAAGCCGAAGCGGTTGTCGACGCTCAGTTCCTCCATCAATGCCGCGCCGGCCCCCATGGTCATGGCGCCGATCACCTGACTGCGCGCCGATTTGGGGTTGAGGATGCGCCCGGCGGCAAACGCCCCGCCCATGCGGCGGATGCGGACTTCGGCAGTGTCGATATCGACGCCGACCTCGCAGAAATGCGCGCCGAAAGTCGCCTGCGCATAGCGTTTGTCGAGGTCGCCATAGTCCATGCTGTCCTCCGCCCACAGACCCTCGCTTCCGGCAAGCGCGGCCAGCGGCTGCGACTGGTTGCCGAACCGCACCAGCCCCTCCTCGAACAGGGCCTGATCTGCCGGGAAACCCGCTTTTTCCGCCAGCTTCGCGCGCAGGGCCATGGCGGCGGCATAGACCCCCGCTGTGGCGCTGTTGGCGCCCCACTGCCCGCCGGAGCCGGCCGATACCGGAAAGCGGCTGTCGCCCAGCCGCACGGTCACGGCCTCCAGCTGCACGCCCAGCATTTCCGCCGCCGTTTGGCCGATGATGGTATAGCTGCCGGTGCCGATATCGGTCATGTCGGTTTCGACGACGACCTGGCCCGTGGCATCGATGCCGATGCGCGCGCCCGACTTGGCCACCAGATTGTTGCGGAAGGCCGAGGCGACGCCCATGCCGATCAGCCAGCGGCCGTCGCGCACCTGCCCCGGCTTCGGGTTGCGGCGGGCCCATCCGAAACGATCCGCGCCCTGCCTGAGGCATTCGATGAATTTGCGGCTGGAAAAGGGGCGCTGCGGACCGGCTTCGGGATCATATTGCACATCGTTGCGGATGCGCAGTTCGACCGGATCGACGCCGCAGGCTTCGGCCAGTTCATCCATGGCGACTTCCAGCGCAAGCAGCCCGACCGCCTCGCCCGGTGCGCGCATGGCATTGCCTTCGGGCAGGTCGAGCGTCGCAAGACGGTGCGTCGTCAGCCGGTTGGCGCCGCGATAGAGCAGACGGGTCTGCTGCGCCGCCGTCTCCGCGCCGCCGCCGGGCAGGTCGCCGGACAAGACATCATGGGCGATGGCGTCGATCACGCCATGGCTGTCAGCGCCAATCCGGATGCGCTGGATGGTGGCGGGCCGGTGCGTGGTGTTGTTGGGGATTTGCGGCCGGGCGATGGCGACCTTGACCGGGCGGCCGACCAGGCGCGCGCCCAGCGCCGCCAGCAACGCATCGGCGCGCAGGAACAGCTTCGCGCCGAAACCGCCGCCGATATAGGACGAGACGAGGCGGACATTCTCCCGCGGGATTTTCAGCGTCCTGGCCATTTCGCCCACGCCCCACGCCACCATCTGATTGGCGGTCCACAGGGTGAGCCTGTCGCCATTCCAGGCGGCGGTGGTCGCATGCGGCTCCAGCATGGCGTGGCTGTGGTCGGGGGTGGTGTAGCTCTGGTCGATCTTCACCGCTGCCCCGGCAAAGGCGGCGTCGAAATCGCCCGCCCTGCTATCCGCCGGACCGCCGAAGCCGCCCTGGGGCGGGACCGCCCCGTCACGTTCCGCCACCAGATCGAAGCGGCCCTTTTCCGGCGTATAGTCGATGCGGACGAGCTGGGCGGCGTGGCGGGCATTTTCCAGCGTGTCCGCGACGACGAGCGCCACGGCCTGCTCATAATGCTCGATCTGAGGCCCGCCGAGCAGATGGGCGGTGTTCATATTGCCCTTGTCCAGCGGCCCGGCATTCTCATGGGTGACGATGCCAAGGACGCCGGGCGCGGCTTCGGCATCGCGCAGGTCCATGGCCTTGATCCGCCCTCTGGCGATGGCCGATCCGACGATCCAGCCATAGGCGGCATTGGGCGCGACATCATGGCGCTCATAGGCATAGGGCGCGGTGCCGGTGACCTTGGCCGCGCCATCGATCCGGTCATGGGGAATGCCGACGACGCGGCCGCGATCGATCGGGTTGGCGGTGGCGGGCGTGTCGAACTTCATGGCTCAGGCCCCTTTCTGACGATAGAGCGAGGCGAGGGTGCGGGCGGTCAATTGCTGCTTGAACGCATTATGCGCGGTGGGGCGGGCGCCGCTGAGCGCGGCCTCGGCCACCGCTGCGGCCCCGGAAGCGGCGGCGGCATCGGCGGCGGGGATGCGCCAGGGCCTGGTTGCGATGCCACCGAAAGCGAAGCGCGCCTGGCCGTCCCTGCCGAACACCGCCGCGACCGACACCAGCGCGAAGGCATAGGAGGCGCGGTCGCGGACCTTGCGATAGACATGGGTGCCGCCGATCGGCCGAGGCAAGGTGACGGAGGTGATCAGTTCGCCGGGGTTCAGCGCATTTTCCACATGGGGCGTGTCGCCGGGCAGCAGATGGAAGTCCGCGATCGGGATCGCGCGGCGGCTGCCGTCAGCGCTCACCGTGTCGACGCTGGCGTCGAGCAGGCGCAGCGCCACCGCCATGTCGGACGGGTGCTGGGCAATGCAGGCCTCGCTGGTGCCAAGGATGGCAAGGCTGCGGCTGATGCCCTTGAGCGCGCCGCAGCCGCTGCCGGGCTTGCGCTTGTTGCAGGGCATGCGGGTGTCGTAGAAATAAGGGCAGCGGGTCCGCTGGAGCAGGTTGCCGCCAGTCGTCGCCTTGTTGCGCAGCTGGCCCGAGGCGCCCGCGAGCAGGGCACGGCTCAGCACCGCATAGTCGCGACGGACCGCCTTGTCGGCGGCGAGATCGGTATTGCGGACCATGGCGCCGATCTTGAGCCCGCCTTCCGGAGTCGGCTCGATCCGGTCGAGGCCGAGATGATTGACATCGATCAAATGGGTCGGCGTTTCGATCTGGAGTTTCATCAGGTCGAGCAAATTGGTGCCGCCCGCGATGAAGCGCGCGCCCGGGGTGTCCGCGGCCGCCTTTGCCGCTTCCTGGACGCTGCCGGCGCGGCTGTAGGTGAAGGGCCTCATGCCTTTTGCTCCGCCGGCGCGTGCCCGGAAACATCCCGAATCGCCGCTATGATATTGGGATAGGCAGCGCAGCGGCAGATATTGCCGCTCATCCGCTCGCGCACTTCCCGGTCGGAAAAGGCGACCCGGTCGAGATCGTCAGTGGCATGGCTGGGGATGCCGGCCTCGATCTCCTCCAGCACCGCCACCGCCGAACATATCTGGCCCGGCGTGCAATAGCCGCATTGATAGCCGTCATGGGAGATGAAGGCGCGTTGCATCGGGTGGAGCCTTTCCGGCGTGCCCAACCCCTCGATAGTGGTGATATGATCGCCCTCATGCATGACCGCGAGGGAGAGGCAGCTGTTGATCCGCCGCCCCTCGACGATCACCGTGCAGGCGCCGCACTGGCCATGATCGCAACCCTTTTTCGTGCCGGTGAGGTGCAGATGCTCCCGCAGCGCATCTAGCAGGGTCGTACGCGGATCGAGTTGAAGATGCGCTTCGCGGCCATTCACGGTCAATCCTACCGGCGTCATCGACGCTCCTTCCTTGTGTCTGACGGGAAGCGCCTGCGCCGCCCCCAAAGCGGGGATCGCGGCAGCGGCAGTGCTGCCCTGGAGCAGGCTGCGGCGCGTCAACGATTTGGCGGTCATGGCTGCATTCCTCCTGATACCATGCGATACGAAATGGGGAGGGATTATATCCGCCAGTTCGCCGGAGACTGATCGGAAAAACAGTAGCAGATCGCAATGCGGCGCCAAGATCGGAATATGGTGTTCCGCTCCATGGCACATGCGGCTTCCCGGAGAAAAAATGCCTTTCTGTGAAATTCCCCCCTTGCCGAGGGGGAAAGCCGCTGCTAGTTGCCCCCCACCCGCCGAGAGGGAGACTTCCTCCGGCCGCCAGAGCGGGCGTAGCTCAGGGGTAGAGCACAACCTTGCCAAGGTTGGGGTCGAGGGTTCGAATCCCTTCGCCCGCTCCAGTATTTTCAAGGGTTTACGGACCTTTGAATGGATGAAGCCAATTCATCCCCCACCATATCCCCACTCGACAGCTTTGAAATCCCCACCTGTTGCCTCATCGGCGGGTTCTTTTTGACGCTCGGGCGAGATGTCCCGCTATGTTCGCTTCGTGAACCGATGAGGGGGTGCCCCGGGGGGGAGGGGTAAAATCGTCCATCCCCTTCAGACTTAGAAATCCACCTCTCATGCGACATAAAAATTTTGAAAAATTTGGCCACTGGCGTTGTGGGGGGCCTCTTGGGCTGTCAGGGCGCATCTAAAGGCAGATGGCATTTCTTGTACTTCTTGCCGCTACCACAATGGCAAGGATCATTGCGTCCAAGCTTAGGGGCGCGCTCTAACGATAGGCCGATCCCAAACCGTTCTCCCTGGCGCTCAAATTCTTCATCTCGCGCCCAAGGGAACTCTACTTTCTTCCCGGTTCGTATGCGCCCGTCGTTTGGAGAGAGGCTCAGTCCATACCAAGCGGATGATCGTGTCCTATATTTGCGGAGCCACATGTGCCCCTCTAGCCGTCGCTCTGCCTCCGCGTGAGGTAGGTGATTGCTGTGCAATGTTAAGCCGGTTCCGGCGAAGCCAATCGAAAAATCGGACTGGCCCTTGATGGCGGCTTGCGAAAGAAGGCGATCTAATCCGTCGGCAAGCTCCTTCATCGCGGTTCCGCTCAGTTGATACAGGAGCAGCACCAGATCGATCATTGCCCCCATGGGGCTTGCTTCGATTTCAGCGATCACGCGGTCCAGAACGCGGTCATCGATTGCCGTCAGGATGCCCTTGGGTGTCCGTGCGCCCGGAAGCCCTAACCGGCGTGCGCCCATCGCAATCTCGGTGTCAGCTACGAAATCATCTTCCAGAGCAATGAAATCGTACTGCCCGCCTGCCCAGAGATTATATTTCAGATGATAGGAGAGAAGCGTCATTTCATGGCTAGCGTGGAGCTTTGGGCCATGGATTGCTCTTAGTTCAAGATAGCTGAGGAACCGCAACGGGCGATCTAAAAATTCAGCCATGACATCGAGCGTAAAAACGTCGATCACAAGCGGGTTGATCACACCCGTAGGCTCTTGGCGAACTAAGAACTGGTCGGTTTGAAATGCCAAGGCTGGATAGTGATCAGACACAAGGCAGATAGGAGAAATTTGCTTTAGCGGGGCGACCAACTTCAGTGGCGCGCCGTTGTGCGTCAACTGCACGGTAGGATCAAAAAGTGCAGCAGCACATTCGATTGCCTGATCATAGGCATCTTGAACAGCGCCCTTGAAATCTTCTTTCAATTTCAGTTCATTGCCGCGACGGGCTTCCAGCGTAAGGCGCTTTGATTTGGCTTGAAGAACGATTGCACGATCGCCGAAAAGGACGAGGACATCGATCTCTCCTAAGCGTTCCCCCTTCTTTCTTTCGAGGTTGACGCCCTGATAGACCCTTGCTCCAAAGACAGAGGTTAGTCGGCGCAGCGCGAACGCTTCGGTGAACTCTCCCCGGTGTTTGAAAGCGGTGTCCTTGTACCCCTTATCCGCGATGAGCCAATATAGGGGGGACTCGTAAACCGCCTCAGCAAGCGCGTTGAAGTGGAACAGAAGATATTTTTCCTCTCCCACAGCTAGAATGGGTGATCCATTCATCGCATTATAGTCATTCAACGCATTAAAAGAGGCGTTCCGCGAACCTGAGTCCAGCATGAAGGCATGTATGCACGCTTTGATTTTATCAGCAGGTAGATCGATAGCTGCTTGAATATCTTCAACTGAGAAAACGAAGGCTGGCAAAAATTGATCACCGACCGGGTTTAGCTCGCTGGCACGCCGAGCCACCGTAGCTTTCGCATACTGCACCTCTCCGATTGCCATGGCGACCGCGATCATTTCATCTATCGTCGCACCTTTGTGGTTCACCAGCCACGGATCATCTGCAGCGTATTTCTCGGCCGCAAAAGCACAATTTTGAAAGGAGAAGGCTGCCTCGCCGCCATAGAAAATTGGTTCGCGCATGGCGTCGCCAGTCCCCCACCAAGCAAGGAAAGTGTCCAAGGCTGGCGGGTTGTCGGTTGGAACCCTAAGAGGCTTCCCTAAACTTTGATGCAACTCCTCAAGGAGTTCCTCCGCCCGCGCTGCTACGGAAATAGCGTTCTCGGGTGGCGGGGCCGCATAATCTGGTTCGGCCTGTACCATTAGGCCAATCAGCGTGAATATCTCGGTCCTGATCAAACGGGAGCGCGAGTAGAGATGCTGCATATCCTCGGCGGTGATTTCATCATGATACCATGTGAAATTATCGCGGAGGCAAAAGTAGGCGATGACGTGGGCGAAGCCCGGTCTCGCTGTCAACGTGCGTAGGTCGTCAAAGATTTCCTGTTCGGGCCGAGGCTGCTGCATCTTCAATGTTGCCTGATAGGGCGGCGCTTTTGCCGAGAAGCGAATTGACGCTCCGCAAGGCGTCCGACCCGTTGACGCTCTCGCGCTTCGTCTCGTTCAAGCTTGGCTGCGGCGCGTTCAAAGGCTCGGCAAGTCTCATCCCGTAGAGAAATTGTGGCTCTCATCATCGCCAAGTCGTCCAGTTCCCAAGGCTCTGATCGAAGCAGCCCCATCATCCGCACAATGCAATATGCTGCATTTGCTCCCGGCATCTCTAATCCCGCGTTGGTCGCCCCGGCGAACTGCATTTCATAGAGAAGCCCTACACGAGTAGTGAGGCCGCTCGGCCCGGCGTGAATGCCATGGCTCGATAGCTTGTAGTAGATATGCATGTCGGCCCGGTCGGCGGCGGCTTGCAAATCCCTAAAGTTAGGCTTCGCGCAGCCAAAAAAGCCTGCCGCCCATCCATAGCTCTCGCGGAAGGGCTGGCCATATTTTCGGAGCGCAACGGCATATTCCTTTTTGATCGCATCATAGTCAGCTTGCCCAATGCGCCTTTCGCCTAAGGCGGGAGCGCAGCGCTGAAATTCGTCGGCTGACTTTTTTCGTTCGACTATCTCGTGGGCGAGGTATCGGTCGGCTAGCTCGTCGCCGCCGTCAGCTATCAAGGTTGCGACGGTCGAGATTTCATAGAGGGTCCGCCAGCGCGACATAGCTGCGTCGGCAAAGCCGTTTTCTAGCAGACAGACTATCTCAGCGGTGACTTGGCAGGCGCGCATATGGAGCCGCGACAAAGCCTCGTTCCGCAATGAGCCGCGTTTGATTTTGGATTTTGCGATCCGAGCATCAAACTCCTCGCATTGCTCACGAGCCATCTGCAACAAGATGCCTAGGCCGTCTAAACCCTCGCTCCAGCGCTGACGCAAACGCTGTCTGAAGCCTACAAGCTCATCTTCGACTTTTAATCGATGGTCTTGCCACGTCCTTTTGCATTCATCCGCGACAGACTTGCCTATGGACTCGGCAGAATTTTGAATCAGATCAGGCAGGTTCGCGGTAAAGCGCTCGGACAGTTCTTCTAGCTTTGCAAAATCCTCGTCGCCAAATTCGAGTGTCACATCGGGGCCGTCATCGGGCCATTCAAAATGCTCTTCGCCGTTCAGAATATGGTTCGTGATCTTCTCAACCAGCGCAGCGTCACTCCTACCCACTTTCTCCAATTTTTCCTCAACGAGCTGCGTCAAGATAGCACGCGGCAAGCGCTCAATCTGATCATCGAGAAGTTTTTGGAATGTGCCCATATTCGAGCCTTACCATGTTCCCATTTCAGAACAAAGAGTGTACATTTTGACTCGGATAAGCCTCCGGTGACGGAGCATGATTTTGTCGGGGTGAAATGGGCAAGCGCAGAAAGAGCGGGATCACAGGGCCGACGCCGGACGACTATTTTGCGGCTGGGCCTTTCGAGTTCGCACGCTTCGGCAAAACGATGGTTGGGCGTTCGCGAATGGCACCTCAGCAATTCGCCGATGTTCAGCAGCGTATGGTCGCTCGGCTTCCTGAGGTCGTTCGGGAAATCGACGAGCTTGTTTTGCAAATTGCTGGTCAAGTCGCGGAGTTACCTCCGGGTCGGTTGCTGCATCGGGCTTATTGGGAGTTTGCCGGATTAGCGATCACCCAAGGAACCCATGCCGTCGAGCAGGCTGGAGCGATCCGAATGCTCGACTACGTTCAAAGCTTGATCGCCTCTGTCCCGCCCACTGAACAACAACCCAGCGATGTTAGCGAGGAGGCTTGGGACCGGCTGGGGAGCAACGTCAAAACGCTTTTTGACCGGATCACGATTGAGTATCAGACCTGTCTCACGGCATCTCGGCGTGCGGCGGACCCCCAACTCGATATGGAACTGGAGGAGTTTCGCTTTCGTGCGGAAGGCATGTGGATGCATGTGCGTGGAAAGCGCTATCAACCTCATGAGCATATAGCGCTGGCCGAACTGCTAGCGCCGCATTCAGACGTTCTTGTCCGGCTATTTGGCATGTCCGCTGCGGGTATCGCGGAGGAACTGGATAAGATTTTGCGCAAGCTGAGCGGCGGAGCCGCTATGTCCATGTTGGCGCTTAAGAAGCTGCATGAGGACAGCATTCCAAGAATGGAAGCACTTATCCAGTCGGGTGAGGCGCAGAGCATTGAGGAAGTCAGGGAAAAGCTGTTTGGCGATCCAGCCTTTGCGGCCCGGCGTGATGCGGTCATGGGCGAAGTTGCGGGCCTAGACCTATTCGATGTTGCGAAAGTTACTGATCTACCTCAGCCATTGATCGACGCACTTACTTGGTCTCCGGGTGAAGATAAGGAGTTCATGGCTGCGGGTGAGTTTGCGGGTTGGCCTCTGCGTGTCTGGCCGACGATGAAGCGCCCTTTTATCCGTATAGACGGGCAGGCAATGTGCTTCGAGATGTGGGGGCTATTCGATAATATTTATCGAGCGCTTCAGCGCCTCATTTTGAAGCTGGAGCCGGACTATCGGGAGCAATGGAATGCCGGTCAGCAGGAAGCCAGCGAAGCCATTCCGATCACTTACTTTGATAAGCTGCTTCCCGGCAACCAGAGCTTCGCACCCATAACCTATCAATGGCGTACCGGGGCAGGCAAACAGCAATGGTGCGAATGTGATGGACTGGTAATCTACGACGATCACCTTTTCGTTTTTGAGGTGAAGGCAGGTGCCTTTACCTACACCTCTCCGGCTACCGATCTGGACGCGCACCTCGCCTCACTTCGAAATCTCCTTGCTGCGCCAGCAACACAAGGCAGTCGCTTTCTTGATTATCTGGAAAGTGCCCCGGAAGTGCCGATCTTCGATGAAGCGCGGTCCGAGGTTGCTAGGCTGAAACGTGCCGATTTCCGCCAAGTCACAATCCTGGCCATGTCGCTTGACGCCTTTACGGAATTGGCTGCACGAGCGCATCATTTGTCCAAGGTCGGACTAGAGCTAGGGCCGAGGCCGGTTTGGGCGCTGTCGATCGATGACCTCAGGGTATATGCTGATGTTATCAATAATCCGCTGATTTTTCTTCATTACGTTGAGCAGCGAATGCGGTCGGTGACGAACCAGCGGATAGACCTAGACGACGAAATGGATCATCTCGGGCTATATCTAGCTCAGAACAATTATGACCAATTCGCCCGTGAATTCGGCACTGGTAGGGACGGACAGCTTCGCTTTAACGGCTATCGAGAACCCATAGACGAGTTTTATTCCGCAGTCATAAACAGTGAAGAGCCTGCTCCGCCGAAGCAGGACATGCCTGTCCGGTTCGCAGAGATTATTGAGGTGTTGGCCTCCTCGCCTAAACCGGGGCGTGCCTTTCTCGCTTCCTTCCTTTTGGATAGCGGGGGTGAGTTGCGCACAATGATCGCTGACGGCATCGCCAATCAACTTGAGGGTAATTCTCGCCTACGACGCCAACGCCCGTTTCTGGTCGCTGGAGAGAGGCCTTTCACGGTTTGCACTTGGTCTCCGAGCGTGCCTCGCGTCGAAGGTGAGGCGTTGGATTACACACGCTCTATTGTCGCGTCGAACGGTGGTGCCGAACGGTTGCTGATCGAACTTGAATATAACGGGCTGGACCGGCTGATCGACGTTCATTGGCAAAATGTGTCGCTTGATGGCTTGAGTGCGGATCAACTCGCCAAAGCGCAATTGCGTGGGGCAGTCGGTAAGCAGCAACGTGTTGCGCTCGCTCGTAAGAACGGAAAAATCGGCGTCAATGAGCAATGTCCCTGTGGCAGCGGGAAGAAATATAAGCGCTGCTGTCGGCCGTAGTCTGGTGACAGGGCTTTACACCACTGGCGGCAACGCTTGTGTCAGCCGAGCAATATCGCATTCCAAGGCAGCACTGATGCGACATAGGACGGTGAAGGTGACGTTGCGCTCACCCCGCTCTACAGCGCCGTAATACGACCGATCCACATTGGCCGCCAAGGCAAGCGCCTCCTGCGTCAGGCCGATGCTCTTACGCTGCGTCCTGATCCGTTTGCCCAATTCATGAAGGATAGCCCCTTCGTCCATCGAGCAGGATAGACGACAAATGATGACTTTCAGTCCACGGGCATTTATACCTCATTTTGAGGTGGCGATTTTCCGGGGGCTGACTGTCAATGTATCGAACAGCTATCGCTCTTGTAGCGTTGGTCTGCGCCACGGACGCTTTCGGCCAGTCCACCAGCACGACGATGGATATGGGTGGCGGGATGACCCACGTTGATACGATGGGACCGAACGGTGCGATGAGTTCGTCCAATTGCATGAGCATGGGCGGAAGCATGACAACCTGTCAGACGATGGACATGAGCCAGCCGAACCGTAGTTACCCAACTCCCGACATGAGCCGCCCGCAATGGACGTATGCGAGGCCAGACTTTAGCCAGCCGGAGCCTGCCTATCCGGTCCCTTATGTTAGCCGTCAGCTCACACCCATCCCGGTGGCTCCTCGGGCGACGCTCGCCGGTCGAGATGGAAGCAATCCCACGGCAGCTAAGGTTGGCGATGTTGGGGGCGTTCCTATTCTGCCAGTTCCAATGACGCTGATTTCCTCGAAGCCGATCCCGAAAGGGACACCAGATTGGGCGCACTTTGGTACGCCTGAGATCGCTTTCTCTGATCGAGGCAAGGTCGCGACCGAATACACCGTCAGCTACTTAGGACATGCCCTATCATTGATCGGGCCAAATGGGCTGGCAATCGAGGATATTCGATTGGGGTTCGAGGAAGCGTGGCGCGATAATCCTTGGGTGGAATACACCTCCAGCGGCTCGGGCAGTGTCTATTCCTACAACATAAAATCAGAGACAGTTTACAGCGACCGTGTGGAGGTCTGGGTGATGGCGGACCATTCCAAAAACCGGACAATCAAGGCCCGAACGTCGAAGTTTCTGTATGAAATTAAATGCGAGAGCCAGACCATTCGAGAGTTGCAGTCTGCCGAGTATGACGCGGGTGGGAGAGTCCTGTCATCGTTTGACGCGCCAGACACACCTATCCGCGTGATACCGGAAACCGTTGGCAGGGCGCTCTATGACGAGATGTGCAAGGTCAAGTCGTAGTTTGCGGTTCCATTAGATGAAGAATTTCTTCTAGTGATAATCCGATATCCTATTACTTTATAATAGGATTATATCCAACACTTGATTTATAAACAAAGATCATTTCATTCTTCAATTCATCTTTTTGTTCAGCGTCAACGATAAACGAGTCATGAATGGGGAGGCAGGTTATCCCTTTCGCTTTCAGGTTGGTTATGATGTCGAGAGCAATATCGGACTCACGGCGTTGCAGCTTGATGCCAGCCTCTGAAAAGAATGAGCCAGCAATCGGGGCATGTTTCGCCTTGAGCATCTCCGCCACCTCGATCCGCGAGAAGTAGGGGCGGAAGGTTTGCCTGCTGGGCATCCGTATGCGCTCGTTTCGTTTTCCCTCTCGCCCATTGATGAGGGCTTGCATCATCCGTTTGACCGGCTCCCGGAAATGAGCCTCACCCAGACCGTGGGCGTCCTCACATTCCACTAACGGAGCAAGCAAATACGGGTCGTCCTGATAGTCTATGCCGTCCAAGTGATAGAGCATTCGGATCAGGCAACCGGAGAAATCGAGTTCCACGGTCGGCTTTCCGTTGATGGTGATCCGCTTCCGCAATTCCTTGGGGCAGTTGATCCACCAGCCGCCATAGAGCCGCCCGCCATCGTCAAAACTGCCATTGTTGAATTGCCGATACAGGCATTTCCTGAGCAGTTCGGGCTTGACGTATGCCAATTTCCCTCTGGACCGTTCCTTGTTCATCCGGGCCGTGAGGTGTGCCACCTCCTCAGGTGACAGGGCTACGCCAATGTCCTGTTCGCCCAAGAATGCGCTGTAATCCTCCAGCCGAGTTGCCCAACTCCGTCGATCCTTGTTGAAGCCGAAGGCCATCAATTCGGTATCCCGGTTTCCTTCGCGAAGCCGGAGAGTCCGGTCGCCTGGCATCCGGTAGATTAGGGCTTGCTCTGTTGCCCCCGCTTCCAACGCCATGAACAGCAGGGCAGGAGAAGCCGTGAGCGTAGTTGCCGCAACCTTATGCCTGCCCTTCACCCGTTCAATCAGTCCGGCATCGGCCAGCAGCTTCGTGGTGCGGGCCATTGCCTTGCCGTTGAGCCAGACCGGCTTGCCCTTGTAGGCAGATGCACGAAGCTGCACCGCGACCAAGGCCGGGTTATGAAAGCTGGTGCAGCGGATGGCATTGGCGATCAGCTTGCGGACAAGCATCTCGTGGTTGTGCTGATCCTCGTCACACCGCTTGATCTTACGGGTATCGACTATCGCAATTGCTGCCAGTACAGCCGTAGTCATGGCCGTGCCGACTGGCTCCCGAAAGTCGTACCCCTCGTCAAACCATGTGCCTTTCTGGGCCTCTGGGAAGGCGCTGGAGCCGCGATGAGCAGGGCGGGCGGGTTCGGTTATGTCGAAGTCAGAAATCGCCTGTAGTGTGTTCGCAGGGGCTGGGGAGGCGGTGTTACCCGCCCCCAGCATAGCCTTGTCATAAAACATGGTTCCCGCCCCTTATGCTGCGATAGCTGCAACGAAGGCTTCGATCTCTCCCCGAACATATCGGGGGCAGGTGCCGATATAGCGGGCATCCACATTGAGTGTGTGAGGAAGGCCCTTGGCGCGTTTGTGCCGCTGCACCCTCACCCAACTTGTTGACAGGTTCAGCTTCCGGGCAACGTCCTTATCAGTGTAAAAATCAGGTTCGATCTGCATCGCATCTCCCTTTTATGGACGAGCGAAAGCCCCGTGCGGGGCGGGGCCTCGAACGGAGCATTTGGCTATTGGTCTAGTGAAACAAGGATAGGAGAAACCTCCCATCCTTATAATAATATTACCCTATTTTAACCGATTTGTCAAGGGAAAACTGGCATTTCGGGCTGGAAGAGAACGGAATTGCAATCTCCATTCCTTCCGACAGCATTGACTTTGCTAGACTTTATCTAGTTTCCGCTAGTCCCGCCGCCCTTATGCGAATGCCGCCGCCGCTTCCTTGTCTCCGCGATCCACCGCGTAGTGCTTGGCCAGCATCGCGGTTCCTGTGTGACCAAGCCGCCCCGCGACGGTGCGAACGTCAAACCCCTTGCCAACAAGAATGGTGGCATGGCTACGGCGAAGATCATGCAGCCGCACATCCTTTAAGCCCGTCGCCTTCCACAACGCCGTCAATGACCGCTTCACCGTGGTAAGGGACAGAGGGAAGAGCCTGTTGTCGCCATCCTCGCGCGGCAGGATGCGAAGCGCCGCGAGGATCAAGATCATTTCAGGGGTGCAACTGACATGGCGAGACTTGCCATTTTTGCTGTTCAACACCTCCACCACGATATGATCGGCCTCGACCTCTCTAACATTGGCCCATGTCAGCCCGACGATTTCCGAACGGCGCATTCCAGAGTTGTAAGCCCACGAAACGAAGTGACGCAGCCACCCCCGCTTCTGTTGTGGAGTGACCTCTTTCTTGTCCTCTTGCTCCCGCTCGATCCGTTCGCAGGTATCCAATATCGTCTGATATTCCTGCTCAGTAACGAACCGTTGTCGTGCCTCAACGCCTCTAATCTTGTCGGCGCGTGATGAAGGGTTGCGCTCGATCACCCCGCTACGGACGGCATCGTTCATAATCGCGTTGAATGTGGCCATCTGCCGCTGCACCGTGCCGGGTGCGAGTGTGGTCCGCTGGTGGCCAATCCACTTGTTCACATCCGCAACGCTGATCGCGTCCAATGCTTTCTTGCCGAAGCTGGGCATGAGCGCCGAATGGACGTGGCCTTTGACGATGCCATAGCCTTTCAGTGTCGATTGCTTCCGCGTCAGCCAGTCCGTTGCATAGGTGTTGAACGATTGGACCTGAGCGGTTTCCAGTGGCTCGCCCCTATCTGCTCGCCCCTGTAGGCGCTCACGCTCCGTTTCAATCTGCTGCCACGTCCAAGACGCTTTGTTGCCTGCCTTATGCTCTATGGAGCCTCCTACAGGCACTGTCCGACCGTTATAGACGCCCCCGTGGGGAAGTCTGATTTTGATCCACACCGTTACGCCACGACTCCCGCGAAACAGGCCGATGCCGTCGCAGTAAGCGGGGCGCTTAGCCATTTTGGCGGGCAGCGAAGCCAACAGCTTCTCATACTTCGTATATCGGCCAGGGCGACCGACCGGGAGTCGGGTTTCCGTCATTCGTTGTCATTCCTCTCGGGCTTGATTTTTGGGAGATACGCCCTCAAATCCGCAGTGGGGATTTCAGTGGGGTATAGTGTAATTATATGTCAAAATCGCCCAAAAGTCAATCCCCACCCTATCCCCACTCGCAACGGTTTTAACCCCCCATATCGGCCAATAACCGCAGAAACTCTGGAGTTTAGGAAATGGCGAAAATCCGGGAACGGCAGTAACGAGGAAGATGCCGGAAAACAGGTGATGCCGACCTTGCCAAGGTTGGGGTCGAGGGTTCGAATCCCTTCGCCCGCTCCAGAAATCGCAGAAATCTGCGATTTTCTAAATCTTCGGTTTTCCCGAACACCAAAAATCCCGATATACGGATATCCGGATTTGGGGACGGACTTTGGGAAAAATCGGGTTTCAACGATTCTGCATCGGACGCGGACGATCACCCTGATCGCAAAGGTCGGCCGGGAAAGAACATCCTCGAATCAAAGTCTTTTCGGGATGGTGGAATCTACCTCTTCCTCCGAGGGGACTACAAAAAGCCAATCTGATTCTGTCGGATCAGGAATGAGTAGCGAAGCAGCTGGTATCAAGGCCGGATTCTCACAACCTGTAGGGACCAGATGGTTCCGGGAGGCCGGCGGTATGCCACCAACGATGTTCAGGGAGACAGCGAAGCCGCTGTCGGGAAGATATCTTTCCTTGGCGGAGCGCGAGGAGATAGCGCTGCTCCTCGTGCAGAACTATAGCTTGCGGGAGATTGGTCGACGGATTGATCGTTCTGCTTCGACGATCTCGCGTGAGGTTCGCCGCAATGCAGCCACGCGCGGTGGTCGTTCGAGTTATCGTGCAACCGTGGCCCAGTGGCATGCCGAACGGTCCGCTCTCCGCCCCAAACCGGAACAGGTTGCAAGGCGCCTGATCATCGATTTCCCGAATGACGAGACAATGCGCATCAGTCACAAAGCTATTATCAGGCGCTTTACGTCGCGAGTTGACTGCCTGCCTGAGAACAGGACGGACCTTACGAATGCCGCACGGACGTACCGCCCTGCGTGGCAAGAACTTCGTTTCAAGCGATATCATGATAAGCCAACGTCCCGCTGAGGCCGACGATCGGGCAGTGCCGGGCCACTGGGAAGGCGATCTCATTTTGGGCCTGGGCAGTTCGGCGATAGGCACGCTGGTCGAGCGCACGACGCGCTTTACGATGTTGCAGCACCTACCGCGAATGGAAGGTCATGGTGTTGGCCCAAGTGTTAAGAATGGGCCAGCGCTTACAGGACATGGGGCCGACGCAGTACGCGATGCAATCACGCGTACCATCATGACCTTGCCCGCCCAAGGCCACCGCGCTGGCCACCGCCCAGTTCGCGACCCTGCGCCTGAGACTACTCAAAGTCGCGGCCCGCGTCATCGCCGCAGCGCTCAGGCTAATCCCGACATAGCCCGTACGGCCCTGCCGCCCAGCCCCAGAACCCCGTCCTTCAATCTCGCAAACCTATCGAACATCTGCGGTGAAATAGACGCGCCACGATCGCTCGTCCCGATCACCCCCATCTGGCAATCTTTGCCCCGGGCGGATGGAAAGAACGTCGTCACGAATAATGCGGGCTAGATGCCGTCGGGGGGGCGCCCAACCCAACAGATCATTCCTTGCATCAGTGGACGCTATCTTGATACTTGCCAAGGTTGGACTTCCCCCGCGGCCATCCAAAGCCCGTCATTCACTCCCATCCTCCATCCAGCCAAGAAGCAGAAGGCCGAGCCGCTCCTGCAATGCTGGGGACAGTTCCATCAGTACGCGCCGGCCATCGCGGAAGTCCCGCCGCCGCAACAGCAAACCCCGTTCCACCAGCATAGCGATATGGCGTAGCGCGCTGGTGGTGGGCACGCCCGATGCGATGCAGAGGCTGGATATACTAACCTCCCGCCCTTCGCTGGTGCTGGCGAACAGATCCAGCAGCATGTCCCAGACCGGCTCACCAAACAGATCGACCCCGAAAATCTGGTCGCGGCGGCGGCGTTGCCCCAACAGCTTGCGCGCATAGGCGCCAACATCAGGCAGGGGGTCGTTGGCGGCCGCATCCTGCGAGGCGGGCGGACGCACACAGGAGAAGGTCATGACCATCTTCCACGGATGCATTGGCTGCTGCGGCGAAAAATTTTGGAAAACGGGACCATTCGCCTCTCCTTGAGGCGATGAAATATGTCCAAAATGGCGGGTTTCCGCGTCCCCCCTTGAGAGGGGGTTACTGAACGAGATCGGAAAGGGCGATATGGCCATCCTGAAGCGCGCGCATCACCAGCTGGATACGACGTGCCACGCCGTAGCGGGTCCGGGCGGCGTCCAGATATTCGGTAACCGTGTCCTCCTTCAGCCCCAATATGCGCCCGATTTCCCAATCGCTTTTGCCGCGCCCCGCCAGGACGATGCAATCGAGTTGCCGGGGGGTCAGGGCGACCCGCTCAACGGGGAGTGCTCCTTTTTCCGTCAGTGCCCGAGCCGTCTGGAAAGCGAAGGCGCCAACCAGTTGCACCATGCCCAGATGATGATGCGGCAAGGCCCGTCCCGTCCGCATGGCGAAGCTGCAGGAGGCGCTGACCTGCCCAGGCATGTGGATGGGGACGGTAAATCCGTCGCCCAGCCCCTCTTGCGCGGCGGCTTTCATGACATCGCGCTGGCGGTTGGTGATCCGGATGATGTCGGCCACCTCCGACCAGGCGAAGGCGGCGTTGGTCCGGTTGCTCGCCACGACGATCGGGTCCCAGCTGTAAAGCTCTTTTTCAAGGAAAGTGCCGACCCAGGATTCGGGATAATTTTCCAGCCTTATCATGGTTTCGCCGGCGCTGCGGTGGTCGACATGATGGATGAGCGCATAATGGGAGAAGCCAAGCTCCCGGCTGATCTGGTCCAGCCGCAGCGCGAGTTCGCTCTGGTCCACCGCCTGTCTGATGGCGTCGATAAAGGCCTGCCCCTCACCGAGCGGCGAGAGTGGCTGCGCGCCCAATCTCCCTTTCATGCCTCCTATCCCCGATCATTCAAAATTCACCACGATATCATAATCATGACGCAGGATCGGGGCAATCGGGAAAGGCATGGGGAGGACCGCCGAGGGACGGCGGTCCTCCACTGGTCCTTATTCGGCGGCAGGCAGGTAGATTTCGCTGCCCTGCTTTTTGAACGCCTCGCTCATTTCGGCCATGCCTTTTTCAGCCTCTTCCGCCGCGATGAAGCTGTCGGCGGGCTGGTTCTGCTTCGCCGCGAAGTCCCTCACCTCTTGCGTGATCTTCATCGAGCAGAATTTGGGGCCGCACATGGAGCAGAAATGCGCGCTCTTGGCGCCTTCGGCCGGAAGTGTCTGGTCGTGATATTTTTCCGCCGTATCCGGGTCGAGCGACAGGTTGAACTGGTCGCGCCAGCGGAACTCGAAGCGGGCGCGGGAGAGCGCGTCGTCACGGACCTTGGCGGCGGGATGGCCCTTCGCCAGATCGGCGGCATGGGCGGCGAGCTTGTAGGTGACGACACCCACCTTCACATCGTCGCGATCCGGCAGGCCGAGATGCTCCTTGGGCGTGACGTAGCAGAGCATCGCCGTGCCGTACCAGCCGATCATCGCGGCGCCGATGCCGGACGTGATATGATCATAACCCGGCGCGATGTCGGTGGTGAGCGGCCCAAGCGTATAGAAGGGCGCCTCGCCGCAGGCCTCCAGCTGCTTATCCATATTCTGCTTGATTTTGTGCATCGGGACATGGCCCGGCCCCTCGATCATCACCTGCACATCCTGTTCCCAGGCGCGCTTGGTCAGTTCGCCCAGCGTGTAGAGTTCAGCGAACTGGGCTTCGTCATTGGCATCCGCGATCGATCCGGGACGCAGGCCATCGCCCAGCGAATAGGCGATGTCATAGGCCTTCATGATCTCGGTGATCTCGTCGAAATGCTCGTAGAGGAAGCTTTCCTTGTGGTGCGCGAGGCACCATTTCGCCATGATCGACCCGCCGCGCGAGACGATGCCGGTGACGCGCTTGGCGGTCATCGGGATATAGGGCAGGCGCACGCCAGCATGGATGGTGAAATAGTCGACGCCCTGCTCGGCCTGCTCGATCAGCGTGTCGCGGAAGATGTCCCAGGTCAGTTCCTCGGCAATGCCGCCGACCTTCTCCAGCGCCTGATAGATCGGCACGGTACCGATCGGCACGGGCGAGTTGCGCATGATCCATTCGCGGGTGTCGTGGATATTGCGGCCGGTCGACAGGTCCATCACCGTGTCCGCGCCCCAGCGGATCGACCAGACCAGCTTGTCGACTTCGGACGCGACGTCGGAGGCGACCGCGCTGTTGCCGATATTGGCGTTGATCTTCACCAGGAAGTTGCGGCCGATCGCCATCGGCTCCGATTCCGGGTGGTTGATGTTGTTGGGGATGATGGCGCGACCACGGGCGACTTCGTCACGGACAAATTCGGGCGTGACATAATCGGGGATCTCCGCGCCCCAGTCCTGCCCGTCGCGGACATATTCGGCGAGGCGGGCGCGGCCCAGATTTTCGCGCTCGGCAACATATTCCATCTCCGCCGTGATGATGCCGCGGCGGGCATAGTGCATCTGGGAGACGTTCATGCCCGGCTTGGCGCGCAGCGGGCGCCTGACGGTGTTCGGGAAAGGCTGGACGCCGCCGCTGCGGTCAGGGCCTTTCAGGCCATTATCTTCCGGCTGGATCGCGCGGGCGTCATATTCCTCTACATCGCCACGGCCGATGATCCAGTCGCGGCGGAGTTGCGGAAGTCCCGCCATGATGTCGATGCGGGCGTTGGGGTCCGTGTAGGGGCCGGAGGTGTCGTAGACGCGCACGGGCAGCTCGCCGCTGCCGGGTTCGAGGTCGATCTCCCGCATGGCGACCTTGAGCGGGCCGACATGGATTTTGCGGGAACCACGAATGGGTCCGGTGGTGACGCGCATCTCGGTGCGGGCCTCAGGGCTTCCGGTGGAAGCCCGTTCAATCAAGGAATCGACATCTGCCATAGGTTCGTCCTTTCAGGCGGTAATAGTGGCGCGGCCCGTCAGGCCTGCGAGGAAGAGGAGGACGCCCAGCACGATCGAGACGATCGCCCAGACGCGGATGAATTTGAGGGACCAGAAACCGATCCGGATCAGCGGACCGGGGACAGCGAGCAGTAGGGCGCCCTCGATCAGGGCGACATAGCCAATGGCCGAGACGATGATGGCGAGGGGGTCGGTCCAGATGCTGTGGATCAGCACCAGCGCCGCGCCGACCGCGAACACCGGGAAGCCAAGTGCCATCACCAGGCCCGGCGATCGTTCCAGATCGTCCATCATCTGCCGCCAGCGCTGGGGCGCGGTCAGGCCGCCAATGCCGATGACGATCATGTAGAGGCCGATGGCTTCGGCCAGACGCAAGGTCAGAACGGAAATGCTGTCCATGATCGCCGTCCTCCTCTTGCGCTCTTGGGCGGAGGACGGGCGCGGGCTGTCTCATGCGAACAAGCCGTTCCCTCCCTACGCCGGTCTTATCCGGATCAGGTTCAGCGGGTCGCGGCCACGTCAGCCGCCTCTCAACCGTCTGTGGACGGTCCCCCGGGGATGGTTCTGCGTGTAGCCGATGCGGCGCGCGAACGGAAGCCTTGTTTGATCGTCGCGATTTCCGAGCCGTGAAATGTATCATTTCACTCGAAATCGCTTAGTTGCGACGCTGGACAGGCTGTCGGCTTTTCCGCTTTATTGCCGGCGATGAAGCATCCCGATCTGTCGACGAAAGAAGGACGCAAGGCGCATCGGCATGAGATGCGCATGGTGGCTGTCCGGCCGCGCCGCTGGGGCCTGTGGCTGCTGACGGCGGGGTTTCTGCTGCTGCTGGCGCCTTCCGCGCTGAACATGCACAGCCTGTTCGGGCTTTGGCCGCCGATGCTGGGGGGGGCGTGCATCATGGCGGGCGCGCCGCTGCTGGTGGCGAGCGTGGTGCTGAAGCGGCGCTATGCGCGGCAGAGAGACGCCGGGCAGGCGATGGTCGGACGGATCAGGGGTGAGCCACCCGCATAGGATTTGGGTGACACAGGTGACACGATGGAAGCTGCGGGAAAGCGGCGGTTCGTGGCGCGGGTTCACGGTTCAAAGAGCGGGATCGCGATACGCTCTGAGGCGGCCTGTAGGACAGCAAAATCAACGGGTGAGCCGATAGCCGCCATTTGATCAGCAATGGAGGCGGGACAGGGCCTCTTCCTTACCGATGAGCGGGAGGAGCTGGCCCATGTCGGGGCCGTGATCCATGCCCGTCAGCGCGCGGCGCAGGGGAAGGAACAGCGCCTTGCCCTTGCGGCCGGTTTGCGCCTTCAGCGCTTCGGTGAGGGTGCGCCAGATGGTGGCGTCAAACGCCGCTTCCGACAGAGCGGCCTGCGCGAGGGCGAGGAAGTCGCGATCTTCCTCCGCCGGTGCGGGGGCGTCGATCGGGCCGGTGACGATCCGCCACCAGTCGGCCGCGCCGGATACCGTTTCCAGATTGGGGCGGATGGCGTCCCAGGCGGTTTCGTCCATGCCATCGGGCAGGCGGGTGGATACCGCGCTGTAGGGCAGGAGGTGGACGATCTTCTGGTTGAGGGTTGCCAGTTCCGCCTCGTCGAAGCGCGCGGGCGCGCGGCCGAAATGGGCGAAATCGAAGCTGTCGATCAGCGGCTGGATGTCCACAAAAGGCTCGATCGGCTGCGAGCTGCCGAGGCGGGCGAGGAGCGAGGCAATGGCGGCGGGTTCCAGGCCGGTTTCGCGGAAATGCGCGACGCCGAGCGAGCCGAGGCGCTTGGAGAGCTTGCCTTCGCTGCCGGTGAGCAGGGCTTCATGGGCGAAGGCGGGCAGGCCTGCGCCCAGCGCGGTGAACATCTGAATCTGGGTGGCGGTGTTGGACACATGGTCCTCGCCGCGCAGGACGTGGGTGATGCCCATGGCGATGTCGTCAATCACCGAGGGGAGCATGTACAGCCAGCTTCCGTCGGCGCGGCGGATCACCGGGTCGGAGAGCAGCTTCGGGTCGAAGCGCTGATCGCCCCGGATCAGGTCGGTCCAGGCGATGGGCTGGTCATGATCCAGTTTGAAGCGCCAATGGGGCCGGCGCCCTTCGGCTTCATAGGCGGCGATCTGGTCCGGGGTCAGGGACAGGGCGGCGCGGTCATAGACCGGCGGCAGGCCGCGCCCCAGCAGGACCTTGCGGCGCAGGTCCAGTTCCTGGCTCGTTTCATAGGCGGGGTAGACATGGCCCGAGGCCTTGAGGGCTTCGAACTGCGCTTCATAGAGGGCGAAGCGGTCGGACTGCTTCTCCTCGCCGTCCCAATGAAGGCCGAGCCATTGCAGGTCCGCCTTGATCCCGTCCGCATATTCGGGGCGGGAGCGTTCAAGGTCGGTGTCGTCTAGGCGCAGCAGGAATTGGCCGCCGCTCTTCCGTGCCCACAGCCAGTTATGGAGCGCGGCGCGGATATTGCCGACATGGAGGTTGCCGGTCGGTGACGGAGCGAAGCGGGTGATGACAGTCATAGAGTCCGGAAGGCGTTGGTGATGGGATAACGGCGGTCGCGGCCGAAATTGCGCATGCCGAGCTTGACGCCGGGAGGCGCCTGGCGGCGCTTATATTCGGCGATGTAGAGCAGCCGCTCAATGCGGGCGACGGTGTCGCGCTCGAAGCCACGGGCGACCAGTTGTTCGACGGAGAGTTCTTCTTCGACCAGTCCGTAGAGGATCGGGTCCAGCACCTCATAAGGGGGCAGGCTGTCCTCATCCTTCTGATTATCGCGCAGTTCGGCGCTGGGCGGCTTGGTGATGACGCGGTCGGGCATGACCGGGCCTTTGGGGCCGAAAGCCTCGCCCAACGAGGGGACATTGTCGTTGCGCCAGCGGCAGAGGTCGAACACCGTGGTCTTGTAGGCGTCCTTCAGCACCGAATAGCCGCCCGCCATGTCGCCATAGATGGTGGCGTAACCGACCGACATCTCGCTCTTGTTGCCGGTGGTGAGCAGCATATGGCCATATTTGTTGGACAGGCCCATCAGCGTCACGCCCCGGATGCGGGACTGGATATTCTCCTCGGTCAGGTCGCGCTGGCGGCCGGTGAAGACTTCGGCCAGCATGGAGTCAAAGGCCGCGACGGCGGGCTCTATCGGGATGGTGTCGTAACGGACGCCGAGCAGGCGGGCGCATTCGACGGCGTCGTCCAGGCTTTCCTGGCTGGTGAAGCGCGAGGGCATCATCACGCACCAGACCCGGTCGGCGCCCAGCGCATCGACGGCGACGGCGGCGGACAGGGCGGAATCGATGCCGCCAGACAGGCCCAGCACCACGCCGGGGAAGCGGTTCTTGTTCACATAGTCGCGCAGGCCGAGGACCATGGCGTTGTAGATATCGGCCGGGCGGGGATCGAGGGCGTGGCGCTCGCCGGGGAGGCAGACCCACTGGCCGTCCCATTTCTCCCAGTTCGTCAGGACCAGCGCTTCCTCCCAGTCGGGGAGTTGCTGGGCGAGGCTGAGGTCCGCGTTCATCACGAAAGAAGCGCCGTCGAACACCAGTTCATCCTGACCGCCGACGCGGTTGAGATAAATGAGTGGCAGGCCGGTTTCGCGGACGCGGGTGCCGGCGACGGCGTTGATGCGGCGGTCGTCCTTGTCGACCTCGAACGGGCTGCCATTGGGGCTGATCAGGATTTCCGCGCCCTCCGCCCGCAGATGCGCGGTGACGAAGGGGAACCAGATATCTTCGCAAATGGGCACGCCGATCTGCACGCCCCGGAAGTCGATCGGCGCGGGCAGCGGGCCGGGAGCGAACAAGCGCTTTTCGTCGAATGTCCCGTAATTGGGCAATTCGCGCTTCTGCCGGATGGCAGTGACGGCGCCGTCTTCCAGCAGGGCGACGACGTTGAACAGGACGCCCTGCGAGGCGACCACCGTGCCGACGAGCATCGCCGGGCCGCCATCGGCCGTGGCCTGGGCCAGGCGGTCCAGTTCGTGGTTGGCGCGGTCGACCAGAGCGGGTTTCAGCACCAGATCCTCGGGCGGATAGCCGATCAGCTGGAGTTCGGGATAGACGATGAGGTCGGCCTCCATGGCCCGCGACCGCCATTCCAGCATCGCATCGGCATTGGCGGACAAGTCGCCCACCGACTGCGTCATCTGGGCAAGGGCTATCACGAGTTTGTCGGTCATGATCAGCGCCCGTAGAGCATTTTTCCGCAAGGCGCAAAAGCGCCTTTTCAGCAGGGGGATGCGCCGCTAAAGGGGCGGCGTTCTCGCATCGTCATCAATTCGTCACGCCATTTAGTTCTGGGGGTTTTGGCCATGAAGCTCATGACCGGCAATTCCAACAAGCCGCTCGCGGCCGCCATCGCCGATTATATCGAAATCCCCCTGACCGACGCGAGCGTCCGGCGCTTCGCCGACGAAGAGGTTTTCGTGGAAATTCATGAGAATGTCCGCGGCGAAGACGTGTTCGTGCTGCAATCGACCAGCTATCCGACGAACGACAATCTAATGGAGCTGCTGATCATGATCGACGCGCTGAAGCGCGCGTCGGCCAAGCGAATCACCGCGGTCGTCCCCTATTTCGGCTATGCCCGGCAGGACCGGAAGCCGGGACCGCGCACGCCGATTTCGGCCAAGCTGGTCGCGAACCTGATCACCACGGCGGGCGCCGATCGCGTGCTGTCGGTTGATCTGCATGCAGGCCAGATCCAGGGCTTTTTCGACATCCCCACCGACAATCTGTTCGGCGCACCGGTGATGTCGGCGGACATCCAGGCGCGCTTCGGCGGCAAGAACATCATGGTGGTGTCGCCCGACGTCGGCGGCGTGGTGCGGGCACGGGCGCTCGCCAAGCGGCTCGACAACGCCCCGCTCGCCATCGTCGACAAGCGGCGCGAGCGGGCCGGCGAATCGGAAGTGATGAACATCATCGGCGATGTTTCGGGCCGCTTCTGCGTGCTGATCGACGATATCGTCGATTCGGCGGGTACGCTCTGCAACGCTGCCGCCGCGCTGAAGGCGGCGGGCGCGGAAGAAGTGGTCGCCTATGTCAGCCATGGCGTGCTGTCGGGTGGCGCGGTGGCGCGGGTCGAGGCGTCGGAGTTGAAGGAACTGGTCATCACCGACTCGATCCAGGGCACCGATGCGGTCAACGGCGCGAAGAGCGTTCGTCACCTGCCCATCGCCCCCCTGCTGGGCGAGGCGATCAAGCGCATCGCGGACGAAAGCTCGGTGTCCAGCCTGTTCGACTGAGCGCGCTCGCTTCAAGACAAAAAGGCCGCCGATGTCCGTATCGGCGGCCTTTTTGTTCGAAGTCGCGCGGCGCGACTTTCAGGCGACGGGGAGCAGAAGCAGCGGAACGCTCAGGAAAAGGATCAGCGCGGCGAGGATGCGCTGGCCGCGCGAAATGCCGAGCGGCTTTTCCCGCCAGATCATCGGACAGGCGATCAGGGCCAGCAATATCAGCAGGTTCGACAGCATCACCGATCCGCCGATCGGCAAATCCTGTCGCAGCGCCAGCGCGGCGAACAGGGCCACGAAACTCATGATCCAGCCGACCAGCGCCATGTGCGACTCCCTCAATAGCTATCGGAAGAATAGACGGACGGGATTGCCGAAGGTTTAGAGTATCGTGCGCAAAAGTGGGAACCGGTTTTGCGCCTGACGTCGCGGAAACAAGAAACCGGAGCGTGCGTCCCGCGTCTGATTCAACGTAGCGCGCTCGAGAGGGAAACCGCCCAGGGATCGTAGGAACCGAAGCTCCAGACATTGCCCTCCGGGTCGAGCGCTTCATAGCCGCGGCCGGGATAGCCGATATTGTCATGCGGTTCGGCCACCACCACCGCACCTTCATTACGGGCGTGGAGGCAATGGGCGTCGGGATCGGGCACGACGACATGGATGCAGGCGGTGACGCCGCCCAGATCGCGTGGGGTGGTCCAACTATACAGCGATTCGCCATCCCCGTCCTTCGCGCTGCCCAACATGACCATGCCTTCGCCCAGCACCAGTTCGGCATGGTGGACGATATGGGGGTCGGCCTCATCCTCATAGGAAGCGCGGACTTCGAAACCGAAGGCCGCGCAAAGAAAAGCGATGGCGGCGGGCGCGTCGACATAACGCAGGCATGGGATGACGGGTGAACCGGGCATCTTTCCCTCCTTCATTGTCGCGGCTGAGCCTAGCCTTTCCGCGCCTTTGCCGCTAGGTCCAACGCCATGACGACCCGCGATGACCTGGCCCTTGCCAACCGCCTAGCCGATGCCGCCGGCGCGGCGATCCGCCCCTTTTTCCGGGCCCGCTACGACATGGAGTTCAAATCCGACCAGTCGCCCGTGACCGAGGCCGACCGCGCGGCGGAAGCGGCGATCCGGGCAATTTTGGAGAAGGAACGGCCGCAGGACGGCATCATCGGCGAAGAATATGGCGCGACGCGCGAGGATGCGGAGCGGGTGTGGATTCTCGATCCGATCGACGGGACGCGCAGCTTCATCGCCGGGCGGCCGATTTTCGGGACGCTGGTGGCGCTGACGCAGGCGGGCTGGCCCACCATCGGCATCATCGACCAGCCGATCGCCGGGGAGCGCTGGGCCGGGATGATGGGGCAGCCGACCACCTTCAACGGCAAGCCGGTGACGGCGCGCGCCTGCCGCGATCTGGATCAGGCGATCCTGGCTTCGACCGCGCCGCAGCTTTTCCCCGGTTGCACGGGGGAGCATTTCTCGCGGCTGGCAGGTCAGTGCCGGGATACGGTGTGGGGTGGGGACTGCTATAATTATGGGCTGGTCGCTTCGGGTCATGTCGACATCGTGGTCGAGGCGGGGTTGAAGCTGCACGATCTGGCGGCGCTGGTGCCGGTGGTCGAAGGCGCGGGCGGGCGCATGTGCGACTGGTCGGGAGAGCCCTTGACGCATGACAGTGACGGGAAGGTGATCGCTCTGGGCGATCCGGCGCGGCTGGATGATGTGCTGGAGGCGCTGGCGCAGGGCCACGATCATCATTAGGCTGCTAATAATTAATGGCGAGCGCTCATTTCCGTTCAGGATGGATCCACCCCTGTCGGCGCGCGGATCAGACCATCCGCAGCAGCACGCGGTCCTTCAGGATGAAATGATGGCGCAGCGCCGCGGCCACATGCACCAGGATCAGCGCGGCCCAGACAAAGCCCATGACCTCATGCGTTCCGCCTGAAACTCCGACGATCGCATCGCCCTTCGACACGGCGAATTTCGGCACGTCGAACAGGAAGAACCAGTTCAGGGGCCGGTTGCCCGCTGAAGACATGATCCATCCGGTCAGCGGCATGATCAGCATGAACGCATAAAAGGCGAAATGCGTGACATGCGCCGCCGCTTTCTCCCAGGCGGGCATTTCGGCGGGCAGGGGCGGCGGCCTGTGGATCAGTCGCCAGAGAATGCGCAGGAGCGTCAGCGCCAGCACGGTCAGCCCGATCGACTTGTGAACCGGCATGACCTTCCAGTCGCTGGGCAGCGCGTCATGCGCGAAGCCCAGGAAGAGGTTGAAGAGGATGAGGATCGCCATGATCCAGTGCAGCGCGCGAGCAACCCTGTTGTAGCGATCCATCCGGCACCCCCTTCAGTTCCTACCCGTGACGATTGGCCACCAGATTATCCACCACCGACGGATCGGCAAGTGTGCTTGTGTCCCCCAAGGCCTGCGCCGATACCTCTCCCTCCGCGATCTTGCGCAGGATGCGGCGCATGATCTTGCCGCTCCTTGTCTTGGGCAGACCCGGCGCGAACTGGATGACGTCGGGCGTCGCGATCGGCCCGATTTCGCTGCGCACCCATTTCACCAAAGTCTGGCGCAGTTCGTCGGTCGCTTCCTCGCCGCTGTTCAGCGTCACATAGGCGTAGATGCCCTGCCCCTTGATATCGTGGGGGAAGCCGACCACTGCCGCTTCCGCCACGGCCTCATGCAGCACCAGCGCGCTTTCGACCTCGGCCGTGCCCATGCGGTGGCCCGACACGTTGATGACGTCATCGACGCGCCCGGTGATCCAGTAATAGCCGTCGGCATCGCGCCGCGCGCCGTCGCCGGTGGTATATTTGCCGGGGAAGGTGGTGAAATAGGTCTGGAAGAACCGTTCATGATCGCCCCAGACGGTGCGCATCTGCCCCGGCCAGCTCTGCGCGATGACCAGATTGCCCTCGGTCGCGCCGTCCAGCACATGGCCCTCGCCATCGACGATCTGCGGCACCACGCCGGGCATGGGGAAGGTCGCGGAGCCGGGCTTGAGATCGGTCGCGCCCGGCATCGGCGCGATCATCGCCGCGCCGGTTTCGGTCTGCCACCAGGTGTCGATGATCGGGCAGCGATCCTCGCCCACGACATGATGATACCAGCGCCACGCTTCCGGATTGATCGGTTCGCCCACGGTGCCCAGCAGGCGCAGCGATTTCCGGCTGGTCGAATGGACGAAATCGTCGCCCTCCTTCATCAGCGCGCGCAGGGCCGTGGGCGCGGTGAAGATGGTCTGCACCTGATGGCGGTCGACCACTTCCCAGATGCGGCTGGGGGTGGGATAGTTCGGCACGCCCTCATACATCAAAGTCGTCGCGCCGTTCGCCAGCGGGCCGTAGACGATATAGCTGTGCCCCGTGACCCAGCCGATATCCGCCGCGCACCAGTAAATGTCGCCCGGCCGATAGTCGAAGCACAGCTCATGGGTCAGGCTGGCCCAGAGCAGATAGCCTCCGGTCGTGTGCAGCACGCCCTTGGGCTTGCCTGTGGAGCCGGAGGTGTAGAGGATGAACAGCGGGTCTTCGGCCTTCATCGGCTCCGGCGCGCAATCCGCGGCAACCTTGGCCGCTTCCTCATGCAGCCAGAGGTCGCGGCCCTCGGCCATGGTGATCGCGCCGCCGGTCGCCTTGACGACGACGACTGTCTTCACGCCCGGACATTCCTTGAGCGCGGCGTCGACATTGGCCTTCAGGGGGACCTGCCTGCCCGCGCGGCGGCCTTCGTCGGCGGTGATGACCAGCGTCGAATCGCAATCGATGATCCGCCCGGCCAGCGCCTCAGGCGAAAAGCCGCCGAAGACGACCGAATGGATCGCCCCGATCCGCGCGCAGGCCAGCAGGGCAAAGGCAGCCTCAGGGATCATCGGCATGTACACGGTGATGCGGTCGCCCTTCTTCGCGCCCGCGCCCTTCAGCACATTGGCGAAGCGGCAAACCTCCTCATGCACCTGTTTGTAGGTGAAGCGGCGCGGTTCCGCCTCGGGGGAATCCGGTTCCCAGATGATCGCGACCTGATCGCCCCGCTCGGCCAGATGCCGGTCGATGCAGTTGGCGCTGACGTTCAGCACGCCATCGGCGAACCATTTCACGCCGAAATCGGCTTCCGCAAAGCTGCTTTCATTGGCTTTGGCAGGAAAGGTCACCCAGTCCAGCCGCTTGGCCCGCTCCAGCCAATAGGCGTCGGCATCGTGGATCGACCGCTCATAATCCGCCGCGCGTCCATCCCGGTCGAACAACGCGGAGGCCGCCCATTCAGCAGGTACCGGGAAAAAATCGTCCGACATTCAAGCATCCCTTTCTTTGCGAAAACCTTGCGTCGCGGAACTTCTAGACATTGGCGGCGGTGACAGGAAGCCCGGATCGTTCCTCGGCTGCCGTAGTTTTCACCATTATCGGCGGGGAATTGGCAGGATCATGCCATTTGCCGCTTTTCGCCCGGCCACGCTCGGCTTAACAGGAAGGCAATATGTGGCAACTTTTCCAATTTCCGCTCTGCCCCTTTTCCCGCAAGGTTCGCCTGCTGCTGGGCGAAAAGGGCGTGGGCTACGACCTGGTGCGCGAATCGCCGTGGGAGGCGCGCGATGAATTTCTTGATCTGAACCCGGCCGGCACGACCCCGGTGATGGTGGACGAGGAAAAGGGCATCACCCTGATCGACAGCCAGGCGATCTGCGAATATTTCGAGGAAACGGTCGAGAAATTCCCGCTGATCTCCGGCACGGCGGCGGGCCGGGCGGAAGTGCGGCGGCTCACCGCTTTCTTCGACCAGAATTTCTATGGCGATGTCGTCGGTCCCCTGCTGCACGAGCGGATGAAGAAGCGCCTGATCGAGCGCGCGCCGCCGGATGCGCGGGTGCTGAGGGAGGCGATGAAGCGCGCCAACGTCCATATGGATTATATGGATTATCTGCTCGACCATCGCAGCTGGATGGCGGGGGCCACGCTGAGCCTGGCCGACATTGCGGCGGCGGCGCACCTGTCGGTCGCGGATTATCTGGGCGGCATCGACTGGGCCGGGCATGAGACAGTGAAGCGCTGGTATGCCGGCTTCAAGTCCCGCCCGTCCTTCCGCCCGTTATTGTCGGAACGGATGGAGGTGATCACACCCCCGCCCCATTATGAAAAGCCGGATTTTTGATGACAATCCCGTCCCGGGGGGGAGAGGAGCGTATCAATCCACCTCAGCCGCGAGATAGACGCGGTTCCGGCCATGCTCCTTGGCCAGATACAGCGCCCGGTCCGCCGCTTTCAGCGCAGCGCGCGGGTCCTCATAGGCCAGCACATTGGAAACCCCGGCGGAAAAGCTCACCCGCTCCATCCGCTCGCCATTGGCGCGGTTGACCAGGCTCCGCGTCGACAGGTCCTGCCGCACGCTGTCCACCGCCTCGCAGGCTTCCGCCGCCGTCTTGCCGCGGAACAACATGACGAATTCCTCGCCCCCATGACGCGCGACATGGCATTGGTCGTTGCTGGCCTTGGACAGCAGCCCGGCGACGAATTTCAGCACCCTGTCGCCGGTATCATGGCCATGGGCATCGTTGATCAGCTTGAAATGGTCGATGTCACAGAAAGCCACGGCCAGCGACTGCCCCTCGTCCCGCGCCCGTTTCAACTCGTCGCGCAGCACGCTTTCGAAGGCGCGGCGATTGGGCAGGCCGGTCAGATGGTCATGCTCGGCGGCCCTGCGCGCGGTTTCCAGACTGGATTTGAGCAATTGCGTCTGCTTCTGGTTGTCGCGCAGCTGCCCCTCCACCTGCCGGGTCTTTTCCACCATCGACCGCGTCAGCGACACCAGCCGCGCCAGCACCGGCTGATTGTCCGCGCTGGCGGACAGGCCCTTCACCTCTTCCTGCAACGCCGCGCCATAATCCTTGGCCGAATTGCGCGATTCGGTCATCAGGCCGGTGAATTGCGACAGATTTTCCTCAACCTTGTCGAGCATCGACGCCAGCGCTTCGGGCGTGACCTCATCGCCGCGTTGCTCGGCCGCGACCGTTTCGATCCAGCCATTGGTGATCCTGCCCCGTTCGGTCAGCACGGCCTTCACGGCCTTTTCCACGCCGATATGCGATCCGGTCAGAAAATCATGGGCCACCCCGAAATTGAGCGGCGTCAGGTCCAGATCATGGGCGAAGAGGAAGTCGCCAATATCCTGATACAGCTTGCGCCGCCGGGTGATTTCGCGATTGGCGGCGCTGCCGGACCTGGCGCGTTGCGATGTCTCCGGCTCCTCCATTTCCTCATCGGCCTTGCCCGAAAGGCCACGGGCCCAGCGGGCCAGGCGGTCGGTCAGACCATGTTGCGCATTGGCGGTGGAAGATGTTGCCCCAGTCATGTTCGCTATAACGGCGCCTGTTAAACAAGGTTAAGAGCGCGCCAAGCCGAAACCGGCAAGGCGTTGATCAGCCTTCATTATATGTCCGCGCCGATCAGCCAGTCACGGAAAATCCGCACCGCGCGCGTTTGCAGCGCCCGTGGGCGGCATACGAAATAATAGCGATAGGGGCTTTCGACCCGGGTATCGGGAAACAGCCGCACCAGTCGCGTATCCTGCGCGTCATTATAATGGCTGGCGTGCATCACCGCGATGCCCAGCCCCTGCGCGGCGGCTTCCAGCATCAGCTGGCCCGAATCATAATTGTCGATCGCCAAAGGCTGCAATTCGGACAGGCCCACCGCATCCTTCCATGCATCGAAGGCCAGCGTCATGTCGCGATGCAGCAGCACGGTGTGGTTGGCCAGCTCCTGCGGCTGCGTCAGCGCATGGGGCGGCTCCAGCAGCGCCCTGCGCCCGATCAGATAGACCTCGTCATGGTCCAGCTCATGGGCATAGAGGGCAGGGTCGATATCCTTGGCAAGCACGATCGCCGCGTCCAGCCCCTCGCCCAGCCGCGCCACGGCATAGGGGGTGGTTTCGATATCGATATGCAGCTGCGGATGGCGCTGGCGCAGCGCGCCCAGATGCGGGAAGATCCGCTGGGTCGCGAACAGCGGCAGCACGGCCAGCCGCAAACGCAGCTGATTGCCCCCGCTCTGGATATTCTCCAGCGCCTGATTGAGCGCATCGAGCGCGGGGGCGATATCGTCCAGCAGCCTTTGCCCGTCGGCGTTGATCTCCAGCGCCTGATGCTTGCGGTCGAACAGCGGACGCCCGATGAACCGCTCCAGCGCCTGCACGCGGCGGCTGAGCGCGGGGGTGGAGAGCGCGAGTTCCTCCGCCGCCGCCTTGACCGAACCGAGGCGGGCGACCTGAACAAAGGCCTCCAGGGCCGTAAGGGGCGGCAATCTACGCATAAACCATCATGTTCATCCGGCCGATCCGCTGCGACGCGTCATTGCTTCTTCTCAGGCGACGGGCGATCCGGCTTTCCAGCATCCTTATTTCACTGAGCAGGAAAAAAGGGCGGTTGGCAAGATGCAAAAATTGCAACTCCTCGATTCTTTTCGCACTTGCGAAAGTACATGCCGCACTGCACATAGGAAAGGCCTTTCAGGCATCCTCTCCTATAAACTTTCAGGGCTGGCCTTCGGGTCGGCCCTTTTTTTATTCCTTTGGGAG
Source organism: Sphingobium sp. (assembly GCF_032153725.1). Lineage (GTDB taxonomy): Bacteria > Pseudomonadota > Alphaproteobacteria > Sphingomonadales > Sphingomonadaceae > Sphingobium. The sequence goes on from NZ_JALDYQ010000001.1 coordinate 142,191, forward strand.
CGGCATGGGGGCCCTTTCCCTTGGCTGCGACGTTTCCTATCTCGTTACGCAGCGACAAGAACGGGGAAGCCAGGTGGCAGAAGAAGAAACCCAGGGACGCAGGATACAGGTAGCCAATGCCCGGCCGGAAGACGCCGGGCGCGGGCTTGCGCGGATACCGCTGGCCGTGATGGCGGAGCTGCATCTGGCCGAAGGCGATGTGATCGAGATCGCCGGCAAACGCTCTACGCCGGCCCGTGTGGTGCGGCCCTATAAGGAGGATGAGGGGCTGGACGTGCTCCGCCTCGACGGGCTTCAACGGGCCAATGCGGGGGTCGGATCGGGCGATTTCGTGGCAATCCGCAAGGTCGATCCTCGCCCCGCCCAGCGCGTCGTCTTCGCGCCTGCACAAAATAATTTGCGATTGCAGGGCAATCCCGAAGCGCTGAAGAGAGTGTTCTTCCACCGTCCGCTCGCGTCCGGCGATATTATCGCCACCGCGGGACAGCAACAGGTGCCCCCCGGCGACATGCCGCCGCACCTGCGCCAGATGCTGGCCGCGCCGGCCTATGCCCTTCAGGAAATCCGGCTGGTGGTGGTGTCCACCGTGCCCAAGGGTTTTGTCCAGATCGACGATGAAACCGAGGTCGAGCTGAGGGCCGAATATGAGGAGCCGCGCGAATCCCGCCGCGCCGACGTCACCTATGACGATGTCGGCGGCATGGCCGAGGCGATCGACCAGCTGCGCGAGATGGTCGAACTGCCGCTGCGCTATCCCGAATTGTTCGAGCGGCTGGGCGTCGATCCGCCCAAGGGAGTATTGCTGCATGGTTCGCCCGGTACCGGCAAGACCCGGCTGGCCCGCGCCGTCGCCAATGAATCGGACGCCGAATTCTTCCTGATCAACGGGCCGGAGATCATGGGGTCGGCCTATGGCGAGTCGGAAAAGCAGCTGCGCGAGATTTTCGAGGCGGCGGCCAAGGCCGCCCCGTCGATCCTGTTCATCGACGAGATCGATTCGATTGCGCCCAAGCGCGGCAATGTCACCGGCGAGACGGAAAAGCGGCTGGTCGCGCAATTGCTGACGCTGATGGACGGGCTGGAGCCGCGCACCAATCTGGTCGTCATCGCCGCGACCAACCGGCCGGAGGCGATCGACGAGGCGCTGCGCCGTCCCGGCCGGTTCGACCGCGAAATCATCGTCGGCGTGCCGGATGAGCGCGGGCGGCGCGAGATTCTGGGCATCCACACCCGCGGCATGCCGCTGGGCGACAAGGTCGATCTCAGCGAATTGGCGCGCATGACCTATGGCTTTGTCGGCGCCGACCTGGCCGCGCTCACCCGCGAGGCCGCGATCGAGACGGTGCGCCGCTTCATGCCGCGCCTCAATCTGGAGGAAGGGACGATCCCGCCAGACGTGCTGGAGGAACTGTCCGTCACGCGGGAGGATTTCATGTCCGCGATCAAGCGGGTCCAGCCCTCCGCCATGCGCGAGGTGATGGTGCAGGTGCCCAATATCGGCTGGGCCGACATTGGCGGGCTGGACGATGCCCAGATGCGGCTCAAGGAAGGGGTGGAGCTGCCGCTCAAGGACCCCGACGCCTTCCGCCGCCTGGGCATCCGCCCGGCCAAGGGCTTCCTGCTCTACGGCCCGCCCGGCACCGGCAAGACCCTGTTGGCGAAGGCGGTCGCCCGCGAGGCGGAGGCGAATTTCATCGCCACCAAATCGTCCGACCTGCTGAGCAAATGGTATGGAGAGAGCGAACAGCAGATCGCCCGTCTTTTTGCCCGCGCGCGGCAGGTGGCGCCGACGGTCATCTTCATCGACGAGCTGGACAGCCTGGTCCCCGCGCGCGGCGGGGGCCTGGGCGAACCGCAGGTGACGGAGCGGGTGGTGAACACCATCCTCGCCGAAATGGACGGGCTGGAGGAGTTGCAATCGGTGGTCGTCATCGGCGCGACCAACCGGCCGACGCTGATCGATCCGGCGCTGCTGCGGCCGGGACGCTTCGACGAGCTGATCTATGTCCCCGTGCCCGATCAGGCCGGACGCAGGCGCATCCTGGGCATCCACACCGCCAGGATGCCGTTGGCGCAGGATGTCGACCTGGACCTGCTGGCGGAGAAGACCGAACGCTTCACCGGCGCCGATCTGGAGGATCTGGTCCGCCGCGCCGGCCTGATCGCGCTGCGCCAGTCGCTGTCGGTGGACAAGGTTGACCAGACCCATTTCGAGGCGGCGCTGGAGGACACCCGCGCTTCCGTCACGCCCGAAATGGAGCGCGAATATGAGCAGATCCAGGCGACGCTCAAGCAAAGCGTGATGCAGGTCGATCCCATCGGCTTCGTCGCGCCCGGCATGCTGCGCGCGCGCGGCGTCAAGGACTGATCCATCGCGGGCGGGGAGGCGCGCGATCTTCCCCGCCCCGCTTTTCCACGCCACTGGCCGCGAAGGCGCTTGCAAGGCCGCGCGATTTTTGCGAGTCGGTCAGGTCAAGGCAGACAGGCGAGAATGAATGGCCTCCATTCCGTTGAAGAAGAAAAATCCGGTTCGCATCGGAAAACAGCCCCCCAGTTTTCTGGGACAGTGGGGCATGTTCTTCCGGCAATTCATCAAGCACCCCGGCATGATCGGGTCGATCATCCCTTCCTCCCAGATGCTGGTCGACACCATGCTGGAGGGCGTGGATTGGCAGCGGGCGCGGCTGTTTGTGGAATATGGGCCGGGCGTCGGCACCTTCACGCGGCCCATTCTGGAAAGGCTGCACCCCGACGCGACGCTGCTTGCGATCGACCTCAATCTGGATTTCGTCGCCTATCTGGAGGCGGAGATCACTGATCCCCGGCTGCGCGTCGTCCACGGTTCCGCCGCCGACGTGCGCCGCTTCATCAAGGAAGCCGGCTATGCTCAGGCGGATCATGTCCTGTCGGGCATCCCCTTTTCGACCCTGCCCGAGGGCGTGGGCGAGGCGATCTGCGCCGAAACCCGCGCCGTGCTGAAGGCAGGCGGCGCGTTCCTGGTCTATCAATATTCCGCCTATGTGCGCCGCCTGCTGTCCCCTCTGTTCGGGGAGATCCGGGAACGGGTCGAATGGCGCAACATTCCGCCCTGCCGGATGTTCACGGCGCTGAAGGATGAAGTGCTGGCCCAGGCGGCCTGATCGTTTCGGTTCCCAATCTCATCAAATTGCAGGAATTTTTTTCCGTTTCCGGCCGGCCTATACCCCATTCAGGGTATGCGCCGGCCGGAGGCGGCCATTACCTCCGCGCCTGAGGCAGTTCTTCTGCCTGCTGGCAACCGGGCCATTTTGCGACCCATGGTCCGGTTGCCGGCTTCGCTTCCGGGGGCTTTCATGATAAGCCCCGCGCGAAACACGGCGAGACACTTCATGAACGATCTGACCCAGACCCCCGAAATGCTGATAGCGTCCATGGGCGCCCGGGCCCGCGCGGCCGCCGCCGTGCTGGCACCGGCCGATGACGCGCAGAAGATCGATGCGCTGCGCCGTGCCGCGCAGGCGCTGCGGGATCAGGCGCCGCAGATCATCGCCGCCAATGCCCGCGACATGGAAAACGCCGCGGCCAACGGCCTGTCGCCCGCCATGCTCGACCGGCTGCGGCTGGACGAAGACCGGGTGGAGGCGACGGCGGCCGGCGTGGATCAGGTGGCGACGCTCATCAATCCGCTGGGCAGCGTGATCGACAGCCAGGTCCGCCCCAATGGCATGGAATTGAGCCGCGTGCGCGTGCCGCTGGGCGTGATCGGCATCATCTATGAAAGCCGCCCCAATGTGACGGCCGACGCCGCGGCCCTCTGCCTGCGTGCCGGCAATGCCGTGATCCTGCGCGGCGGCAGCGAGGCGAAGGAAAGCAACCGCGCCATCCACGCGGCCATGGCCGAAGGCATTGCCGCCGCCGGCCTGCCCGCCGATGCGGTGCAACTGGTCCCCACGACGGACCGCGCGGCGGTGGGCGCCCTGCTCAAGGCTTCGGAATATATCGACCTGATCGTGCCGCGTGGCGGCAAGAGCCTGGTCGCCCGCGTGCAGGAAGAGGCGCGCGTGCCCGTCCTCGCCCATCTGGACGGCATCAACCACAGCTATGTCGACGGCGCGGCCGATCCCGACATGGCGCAAAAGCTGGTGGTGAACGCCAAGATGCGCCGCACCGGCATTTGCGGCGCGACCGAAACGGTGTTGATCGACAAGGGCTTTACCCAGGCGCCCGCCATTGTGAAGGCGCTGCTCGACGCCAAATGCGAAGTGCGCGGCGACGAAGCGGTGCAGGCGATGGACAGCCGCGTGACAGCCGCGTCGGACGAGGATTGGGACACCGAATATCTCGACGCCATCGTCTCGGCGCGGATCGTGAATGGTCTGGACGAAGCGCTCGCCCATATCGCTGCCCATGCCAGCCACCACACCGACGCGATCATCACCGAAGACGTGGAAAAAGCCGAGCGCTTCCTGAACGCGGTCGACAGCGCGATCGTGATGTGGAACGCCTCCACCCAGTTCGCGGACGGCGGGGAATTTGGTCTGGGCGCGGAGATCGGCATCTCCACCGGCCGGCTTCATGCGAGAGGTCCGGTCGCGCTGGAGGGGCTCACCACCTATAAATGGCTGGTGCGCGGGACGGGACAGACCCGGCCCTGATGCCGAGGTGGTGAAGGCGTTACCCCTTCACCGCCTGATCAATCGCCTTCAGCTTCTCCAGCAGCGGCCCGACCCATTCGAGCGGCAGCATCACCGGCCCATCCGAAGGCGCGTTGTCGGGATCGTCATGCGCCTCCGCAAAGATCGCCGCGACTCCCGCTGCCACGGCGCTGCGCGCCAGCACCGGCGCATATTCCCGCTGCCCGCCAGAGGCCGACCCCAGCCCGCCCGGCTGCTGCACCGAATGGGTGGCGTCGAACACCACCGGATAGCCCGTCTGCGCCATCACCGGCAGCGCCCGCATGTCGCTGACCAGCGTGTTATAGCCGAAACTCGCCCCGCGCTCGGTCAGCAGGATGCGCTCATTGCCCGTCGAAGCAACCTTCTGCGCCACCGCCGCCATGTCCCAGGGCGCAAGGAACTGGCCCTTCTTCACATTGATGACAGCCCCGGTCCGTCCGGCGGCCAGCAGAAGATCGGTCTGGCGACACAGGAAAGCCGGAATTTGCAGGATATCCACAGCCTCCGCCGCCGCTTCGACCTGTCCAGCCTCATGCACATCGGTCAGCACCGGACAGCCGAAGCTCGCCTTCACCTCCGCCAGGATCGCCAGCCCGGCATCGATCCCGACGCCGCGCTGCCCCGCCACCGAGGTCCGGTTCGCCTTGTCGAAGGAGGATTTGAAGACGAACGGGACGCCCGCCTTGGCAGCGGCACCGGACAGCCGCTCCGCCATCATCATGGCATGATCGCGGCTTTCAATCTGGCAGGGACCGGAAATCAGGACGAAGGGCAGGTCGTTGCCGATCGTCACAGCAGCGTTTTTTGGCCCGATGGAAACATGCTTGGCTTTCATCCCGCTCACTTCGGCGCTTTTGCGAACCGGCGCAAGAGTTGCCCCCGCCATAGTCCCTTGCCCGCATGATAATTCCAGCAGAACCACCCGAAAGCGAGGCACGCCAGCAGCGAAGGCAGCGCCATCGGATCGCCTTCCCCCTTCATATGCCGGTAAAAAGCGAAGTCCGCCCGCCATCGGTCCCGCTCGCTGCCGCCGCCATTGATGCCATAGGCATTGTCATGGCGCCGACAGCCGATGTTTCGGTTGTATTTGCGGTGGTCTATGAAATAGCAGTAATCGCGTTCGGGTGTCGTCATGGCCCGATGTGGAACAGGGGCCATGGGAAAGTTCAAGCGCAAACTCTTCTACCTCGGCGGATTCGACCCGCGCGGGGTGCGTTTCTACCACCAGCTCTACCGTGAGCAGGCGGAAAGCTACACGCGCCTGTCGGGCGAGCAGGTGGAGGTCAGCGCGCGCCGGTCCGGCCCGGCTTCGTCCGCCCGCTGGACCGTCACCAACCACAGCGCCGGGGTCGAAACCGACTATGAATTCCTCCGTTGGGAGGATCTGGTCGGCAAGGTCTGGATTCGCAATCCCCTCGCTCTGGCCTGGCGCTCCATCGCCACCTACAGCGCCCATGCCCGCCACATGCAGTTCCTGCGCATGCGCAAATTACGGCAGGGTCCGGTCATCACCATCCTCTACCCGCCGCTGCTGGCGGTGCTGATCCCACTGGCCCTCGCACTCATCCCGGCGCTGCTGCTTTCGCCACTGCTCCCCTTCTGGGCCTGCGCCCTCATCGGCATCGGCGCCAGCGTGGCTCTGTCGGGCCGCCTGCTCAACAAGCTGATCGTGCCGTGGCTGCTGCGCTTCATGTATTATAACCACAGCGTTGCCGCCAAAGGCCCCGGCGCGGAGATGAACGCCCGTCTCGACCAGTTCGCCGCCCGCATCGTGGAGGAAATGGACGGTCCCCATGACGAGGTCATCTTCGCCTCGCACAGCAACGGCACCATCTATGCGATGAGCGTCCTGCGCCGCATCCTCGAACTGCGTGGAGACAGGCCGCTGCCCGACAATTTCACGGTCCTGACGCTGGGCCAGGTCGTTCCCGTCATCGCGCTCCGCAAGGACGCGAAATGGTATCATCAGGACCTCAAGGCCCTGGACGACAAGCATTTCCGCCTCGTCGACTTCTCCGCCCCCCCGGACGGCGCGGCCTATCATGACGTCCACCCGATCCGCCTCGTCTCGGACCGATGCGCCGCCCGGGTGGAGCTGCTCTCCCCGCGCTTCCATCTTTTCTACGATCCGGAAAATTACCACAGCGGCTGGTCGAACAAATATGAGGCGCATTTCGACTATCTGCGCGTGGGCGACCGCCTCTCGCCGGTCGATTATGTCAGCCTTACCGCCGGCCGCCGCACGATTGACGATGCCATTGCCGCGTTCAGGGCCATCCAGTGACCAAACCCTTCACCCCGCCCTATCCCGAGCCGCCCCGCACCAAGCGCGGCCTGATGAAACGATTCCTGCGTGGCTGGCACAGCTGGATTCACGTCCTTTTCGAGAAAAGCTACACGATGAAGCTGGGCGAAATCCGCATGCCCGGCCAGACCATGTATATCGCCAATGAACTGCCGCTGGTGGACCAGATATTGCGCGGCGGCACCGCCTATCCCAAGCATCGCGAACTGGTCCGCAACCTCTCGCCGCTGATCGGCAATTCGGTCTTCTCCGCCAATGGCGAGGATTGGGAAAGCCAGCGCGCGATGGTCAATCCGGCCTTCGCCCACACGGCGCTCAATCGCTCCATGCCGCTGATGGTGGCCGCCGCCGACGATCTGCTCGCCCGCCTCGACGCGGCCGACAAAGCGAGGCCCGTCGATATCGATCCGATGATGACCCATGTTGCGGCCGACATCATCTTCCGCACGCTGTTCTCGGAAGCCTTGGACGAGCGCCGCTCCAACATCATCCACACCGCTTTCGGCAGGTTCCAGCGCCTCGCCCACAGCGCCTCCATGCTGCGCCTCTACGGTTTCCCGGCGCGCTGGTTCGAAGCCCGGTCGCTCAAGCCCGCCAGGGCGATCCACGACGTCTTCCGCCCGATCGTGGAGGCCCGCTATCAGGGCTTCCACCAGCGCGGCGAAGCGCCCCACAAGGACATCCTCCAATCCCTGATCGAGGCCAAGCACCCCGGAACCGGCGCGCCCTTCACCCTGCAACAGGTGATGGATCAGGTTTCGACGGTCTTCCTCGCCGGTCATGAGACGTCCGCCAGCACCATGACCTGGGCGCTCTACATGCTGGCCGAATGCGCCCATATCCAGACCGCCGCCCGCGCCGAGGTGGCGGAAATCGCCGGGGACGCCCCGCTTGCCGCGCCGATGCTCAAGGATATGGGGCATATCCGCAACATCTTCCGCGAAACGCTGCGTCTCTATCCGCCGGTCGCCTTCTTCCCGCGCGAGGTGACCTGCCCGATGCCGATGCGCGACAAGCAGCTGGAGGAGGGGGCGATGCTGGTCGTCGCCCCCTGGCTGACCCAGCGCAACAAGGATAATTGGGCCTGCCCTCACAGCTTCGACCCCGCCCGCTTCGAAGACCCGGCAAATGCGGAGATGGTGAAGCAGGCCTGGTTCCCCTTCGGCCGGGGACCCCGAGTGTGCGTAGGCGCCGGCTTCGCCCAGCAGGAGGTGATGACGGTGATCGCAAGCGTGGTGCGCCGCTATCGCCTGTCGGTGCCGGATGGATTCAGGCCCGAACCGATCAGCCGCCTGACGATCCGCCCGAGGACGGGCATGAAGCTGATGTTCGAGAAAAGCTAGAGCAGGCTGCGTTAAACCTGACGCATATCGCCTGCTCTGGTTCCTTTTTATCGCACAGCTTCAAGCTCCAAGACCTCACTCCCTGATCGGGCCGCCGATCGACCAGACATGGCCGAAGGGGTCGGTCAGCTGACCGTAGCGTTCGCCCCAGAACTGGTTCTCAATCGGGAAGCGGACGCTGGCGCCTGCATCGGTCGCGCGTTTCCACCAGGCATCGGCATCGTCCACCGCGAGATGCAGGGTCACGCTCCTCGGCGCCTCGGCCGGGGCTCCACCGGACATTTCGGGGAAATGATCGTTGAGCATCAGCGATCCGCCATTGATGCGCAGATGGGCATGCATGATGCGCTGGCGCCCTTCCGCGACATGGCGCATCAGTTCGGTGGCGCCAAAGGCGCGGGAATAGAAGGCGATGGCTTCGGCAGCCTTGTCATTGGCGATGGTGAGGTGCGGAACGACACCTCCAGTGGGGCTAATGGCCTTGGGGCTTTGCGCTTCGTTCATCTGTCGACCCTCTCCCTGATGACATATGGGACGATAGGCGCTTTGCAGACGGATCAGAAGATGCCCAGAAATTTCTTCTTCTGGCTCTTTTTTTCCTTTGTGTTGCCCTTGCCCGCTTCGTCCTTGGCCCCTTCGTCCTTGCCCGCTTCGTCCTTCGCAGTGGTGCCATGGCCGACATCATCGCGGATTTTACCCCCTCTGGTACGCTGGGCTGCGGCGGTGGCTCCGGCAAGGACCGGGCCGCAGGCGGCGCTTTTCGCGTCGCCTATGTCGACAAAGGCGAGGACCGAGGCGAGCGGGCTGACGACAATGCCCAGCGTCGCCGCCGCCCCGCCGCGCGCGATCAGCTGGGGACTGATGACATCAATATGGGGCCTGGCGAAATAGCCGTCGAGACCGACCGGGGACTGGCCGGAGAAGAGGCTGAATTTCTTGCCGTCGGCGCGGAAGGCAAGGTCGAGGCTTTCATTCCTGAAGGAGAAACCGCCTCGGCCCAGCAGCACATTCTTCTGCGTGTCGATGATGATCGGATCAGCCGCCGCCACGCCGTTGCGGACGGTGAAGGCGATGAGGCCGCAATTGATCTGCACCGGCTTCTTGAGCTTGCCGGCGAACATCTTGGTGATGAAGGTGCCGATGTCGAGTTCCGACAGCTGGATGTTGCGGGTCCACATCGATCCGGCGGGCAGGATGACGGCGATGCGGCCGTTCGACGTGCTGAGCGAATCATGGAGCGTGTCGCCCAGGCCCGCCATCTGGACGCGCGCCTTGATCGTGCCGGTCGTGCCGGATTCCTCCACCCCCCAGCGGGCGAGCAGCTTGCCCATCGGCGTGGGCGAGAGGCGGATGTCGTACCGGGTGTGGACCGGATGGCCGCGCGCATTGATGCCGATGTCGGAACTGACATGGCCGCCGGACATGTCGAAAGTCAGCGGCGACAGGGTCAGCAGGCTGCGGTCCAGCGCGAGGGTGAGGCCGATATTGGAAATCGGCACATGCTCGGCGCGGATGCGGCGGACGTCATATTTGACCCGGGCATCGAAATTGCGGAGCGCCTCGATGCGGAGCGGAGCGTCGGGGAGGATGCGCGGAGTGCCGCCCACGGTGCTGATCGTGCCCTTCGCCCCTTGCGCCTCCAGTTTTTGCGGGTTGTAGCCGATGAAAGGACCGACATCGAGAATGTCGAGCGTCTGCGTGGCGAGGTCGGCCTTCAGCAATAGACGGTTTTGGGGGAGCGAGACGGTCAGGCGGCCTGTCAGGTCGCTGTCGCCGAAACGGCCCTTGAGATGCGTGAAACGCCATTCGCCGCCCTGTTTGGTGAGCGCGGAGGCAAGGCGGTAGGTGCGGGTTTCAGGGATGGCGACGCCGAGGAAGTCGAACAGCCGGGCGAGATTGGGGCCGTGGGTAATGACGCGCAGGTCGGCGCCCTCGATCTCGGTCGCGCCGGGCAGGGTGCCGCTGACTTCGAGGATAGTGGCGCCTGCCTCGGCATGGAGGGCGAGGCTGTTCTTGCCGCCGGTCACCGTCTCATTGGGCGAGAGCAGGCCGCCGCGCAGGGTGAAGGGGCGATCCCGCATCGTGCCGGTGCCGGAGAAGCGCACGTCGCTGGCGAAGCGGGTGTCCTGCGCCTTCACCGTTTCGAAGCCGATGTCGGTGCGGAGCTGCATCCGGGGGTCGCGATAGCGCAGCGTGGTGCCGGCCAGCAGCGCGCGGCGGATCAGGGGAAGGTTGAACGGCTCGCCCTTCCTGTTGGGATCACCGAAGGTCCATGTGTTGCTCTTGCCGTCGCGGGACCATTCGAGGTCGGTGGCCGCATTGCGCAGTTCCAGCCAGCGGACCTTATATTTGTCGCCGAAGATCAGGCTCAAGGGCGCGATGCGGCTGTCGATCAGGTCGGCGCGGAAGAAATCCGGGCGACTGGCCCAGTTGGTGTTGGCGACCGTCATCTGTTCGGCGCGGAACTTGATGGTGACGGGATCGAAATAGAGCTGGAAATCGCCGCCGACATCCACCGGGCGTTCGAGGCGATGGGTGAGGAAACGCTCGAACGGGTGTTTGAGGAAGCGGCCCTTGGTGATGAACAGGATCAGCCAGAGCGCGAAGATGATGCCGACGATCCAGAGCAGGATGCGGAACGGCCAAGGGATTTTGCGCCAGCCTTCGCGCACACGATGCAGATGATGAAGCGCGCCGCGGGGTTGCAGCACTTCGCTCGCCGGATGGTCCGGCCGCAGGGGATCGGCGTCGGCCATGGCGGTTCAACGCCGGGCAAGGATTTTGGGTCCGAATCGCTTGCCTTTCGGTGCGTAGCCGACTATGGGCCGCCCTTCGCGATATTCAGGAAGGACCGCCCGGCTAACCAGGGCTGCCGTGGCTGTCCGTAATCGTCGCGCTGAAAAAGGAGACGAAAATGCCCAAGCTCAAGACCAAGAGCGGTGTGAAGAAGCGCTTCAAGTTCACCGCTTCCGGCAAGGTCAAGCACGGCGTCGCTGGCAAGCGTCACCGCCTGATCTCGCACAATGCGAAATATATCCGCCAGAACCGCGGCACCTCGGTCATGTCCGACGCCGACGTGGCTCATGTGCGCCTCTGGGCGCCCTACGGCCTGAAGTAAGGAGTAGAGGCACATGGCACGCGTAAAACGTGGTACGACCACCAAGGCGAAGCATAAGCGGATATTGGATCAGGCGAAGGGCTATTATGGCCGTCGCAAGAATACGATCCGCATCGCCCGTCAGGCTGTCGAAAAGGCTGGCCAGTACGCTTATCGCGACCGCAAGGTCAAGAAGCGGACTTTCCGTGGCCTGTGGATCCAGCGCATCAACGCCGGCGTCCGCGCCGAGGGCCTGACCTATTCGCAGTTCATGCACGGCCTGAAGCTGGCCGGCGTGGAGCTGGACCGCAAGGTTCTGGCCGACATTGCGATGCACGAAGGCGAGGCGTTTAGCGCCATCATCGCCCAGGCGAAGGCTGCGCTGCCCGCGGCCTGAGCCGGATCGATCCCAGGATCGTCAAGGGGCGCCGGGGCAGATGCCTTCGGCGCCCTTTTTGTTTTCTGCCTTTTTCCGGAGGTCTGATCCCATGTCGATGCATGTCTGGTGGCTCTATGTCACGGCGGTTTTCCTGATCTCGGCCACGCCGGGACCGAATATGCTGCATGTGATGACCCAGAGCATTCATCATGGGCCGCGCCGGGCGCTGGCGACCATGGCGGGGCTGTTGAGCGCGATCCTGCTGTGCCTGATCGCTTCGGCGCTGGGGGTCGGGGCGCTGCTCAAGGCTTCGCCGCGATTGTTCGACATGCTGCGTTATGCGGGGGTGGCCTATCTGATCTGGCTGGGCGTGAAAGCCTGGCGCGCGCCGGTGGGCGATGAGGGCGTGGGCGCGACGCGGGCGCGGTCGCTGGGGGCGCTTTACGGGACCGGGTTGTTGACCGGGCTGTCCAATCCCAAGCTGATCATCTTCGCCGCCGCGCTGTTTCCGCAGTTCATCGATACCGCCCTGCCCTTTGCGCCGCAGCTGGCGATATTGGTGGCGAGCTTCGTCGGAATCGAGTTCGGCTGGCAGTGCGTCTATGCGCTGGGCGGAGTGAAACTCGCCCGCTGGCTGGCGCCCGCCAACCGGCAGCGGCTGTTCAACCGGGGGACCGGGGTGATGTTCATCGGTTTTGGCGGAGCATTGCTGGGCACGCGAGCGTAACCACCGTCGTCATTCCCGCGAAAGCGGGAATCCATCTCCGGGACTGGCCATGCAACGCGACTTCGATCCAACAGTCTATATCCTTGCCAGCCATAAGAATGGCACGCTGTATATCGGCGTAACATCAAATCTCGTTCAGCGGCTGCATCAGCACCGTTCCGGCTTGATTGAAGGCTTCACAAAAGACTACGGCGTGCATCGGCTGGTCTGGTTCGAAAGCGATGGTTCGATGGAAGAAGCGATCCGGCGCGAGAAGCAGATCAAGAAATGGAACAGGCAATGGAAAATCGACTTGATCGAGCAGAGCAATGCCGAATGGCGGGATTTGGCGCTCGATTTGGGGTTTGAACCATTGGATAGCCGACGCATCGACAAGAGCGTCAAATGATTGGGATAGGACGGGAGATGGATTCCCGCCTTCGCGGGAATGACGAAGCACTATGAGTGAGATTGCCAATCTGAAAGCCGGCCTGATCGCCGACATCGCGGCTGCGGAGGCGCTGGAGGCGCTGGAGAACCTGCGCGTGGGCGCCATGGGCAAGAATGGCGTGGTGACGGGGCTGCTCAAGACCCTTGGTCCCATGAGCCCGGAGGAGCGGCTGGAGAAAGGCCCGCCGATCCAGGACCTGCGCGAAAGCGTGACGGCGGCGCTGGCTGACAAGAAGGCCGCGCTGGAGCAGGCGGCGCTCGACGCGAAGCTGGCGGCTGAGAAGATCGACATGACCCTACCCGTCGATCTGGGCGCCCAGGGGTCGGTGCATCCCGTGTCTCAGGTGATGGACGAACTGGCGGAGATTTTCGCGGACCTTGGCTTCTCCGTCGCGACCGGGCCGGAGATCGAGGACGACTGGCATAATTTCACCGCGCTCAATATCCCGGAGACGCATCCGGCGCGGGCGATGCATGACACCTTCTATTTCCCCGACGATGAAGCGGGGAAAAAGATGTTGCTGCGCACCCATACCTCGCCAGTGCAGATCCGCACGATGATGAATGGCGAGCCGCCGATCCGCATCATTGCGCCGGGGCGGGTCTATCGCTCGGACTCGGACGCGACGCATACCCCGATGTTCCACCAGATCGAGGGGCTGGTGATCGACAAGGGGATCACCCTTGGGCACCTCAAATGGACGCTGGAAACCTTCCTCAAGGCTTTCTTCGAGCGGGAGGACATCGTGCTGCGGCTGCGGCCGAGCTATTTCCCTTTTACCGAGCCTTCGGTCGAGGTGGACGTGGGCTATACGCTGACCAACGGCCAGCGGGTGATCGGCGGCGATGGCGACAGCCCCGGCGGCGGCTGGCTGGAAGTGCTGGGCAGCGGCATGGTCAATCGTCGGGTGATCGAGGCGTGCGGGCTGGACCCGGATGAGTGGCAGGGCTTTGCCTTCGGCACCGGCGTCGACCGGCTGGCGATGCTGAAATATGGGATGAACGACTTGCGCGCTTTCTTCGACGGCGATCTGCGCTGGCTGAAACATTATGGCTTCATGGGCCTGGACGTGCCGACGCTGAGTGGAGGAGTGGGCGCATGAAGTTCACGCTGAGCTGGCTCAAGACGCATCTCAAGACTGATGCCGACCTGCCGACGATCCTGAAGGGCCTGACCAATATCGGGCTGGAGGTCGAGGGCGTGGAAAATCCGGCGGAGAAGCTGGGCGCCTTCCGCATCGCGAAGGTGCTGACCGCCGATCCGCATCCGCAGGCCGACAAGTTGCAGGTGCTGACCGTGGATGCGGGCGACGGCGCGTTGCAGGTCGTGTGCGGCGCGCCCAATGCGCGCGCGGGTCTTGTCGGCGTGTTCGGGACCGAGGGCGCGGTGGTGCCGGTGAACGGCATGGTGCTGAAGAAGACCGCCATTCGCGGGGTCGAATCCAACGGCATGATGTGTTCGTTCCGGGAGCTGGAACTGGGCGAGGATCATGACGGGATCATCGAACTGAACCCCGATGCGCCGGTGGGGCAGGTCTATGCCGCATGGGCTGGCCTCGACGATCCGGTGATCGACGTGTCGATCACGCCCAACCGGCAGGACTGCATGGGCGTGCGCGGCATTGCGCGCGATCTGGCGGCGGCGGGGCTGGGCACGCTGAACGCGATTATCGTGCCGACCGTCGAAGGCGTCGGGCCGGGGCCGGACGTGCGGGTAGAGGACAGCGATGGCTGTCCGGCATTCTTCGCCCGGACGGTCAAGGGCGTGAAGAATGGCGCTTCGCCCGAGTGGATGGCGAAGCGGCTGAAGGCCATTGGACAGAAACCGATCAGCACGTTGGTCGACATCACCAATTACATCATGATCGACCTTGGGCGACCGCTGCATGTCTATGACATGGCGACGCTCAAAGGGCCGCTGGTGGCGCGCCGGGGGCGTTCGGGCGAGCAGGTGCTGGCGCTCAACGGCAAGAGCTACACCGTCGATGAGACGATGACCGTGATCGCCGATGATGAGACGGTGCACGATATTGGCGGCATCATGGGCGGCGAGCATTCGGGCGCGCAGGACGGCACGACCGACGTGCTGATCGAATGCGCCTATTTCACGCCGGAGCGGATCGCGGTGACGGGGCAGAAGCTGGCGCTGACCTCAGATGCGCGCGGGCGGTTCGAGCGGGGCGTGGACCCGGCTTTCCTTGACGATGGGCTGTCGATCGCGACCCATCTGGTGACGCAGCTTTGCGGCGGCAGCCCAAGCGAGGCAACGCGGGCGGGTTCGCCGCCGGTCGCCAACAAGACCGTGACCTATGAGCCGTCGCAATGCCTTGCGCTGGCGGGTGTCGACGTGGCCGAGGATGAGCAGAAGCGCATCCTTGAAAGCCTTGGCTTCGGCATCACCGGCCATGATTCCACCTTCGAATATCAGGACGGCGTGCCGGTGACGACGCCCGCCAACTGGACGGTCAGCGTGCCGAGCTGGCGGCGTGACGTCGATGGCTGGCCCGACATTGTCGAGGAAGTGGTGCGCATCGTCGGGCTGGATCAGGTGCCCTCCACCCCCCTGCCCCGCGCACCGGGCGTTGCGAAACCCACCGCCACGAGCGAGCAGATGGTCGAACGGCGCGTGCGCCGGACGGCGGCGGCGCGGGGGCTGGCCGAGGCGATCAACTGGTCCTTCATTTCCGCGAAGGAAGCAGCTTCGGTCGGTGGCGGCGACTGGACGCCAGATTGGATTTTGGCCAACCCGATTTCCGAGGATCTGAAGGTCATGCGGCCTTCGCTGCTGCCCGGCCTGCTCTCGGCCACGCGGCGCAACATGGATCGCGGCGCGGCTTCGGTGCGGCTGTTCGAGCTGGGGCGGCGCTACTTTGCCGGCCAGAATGATGGGAGTTGGGAGCGGGCGACCGTCGGTTTCGTGCTGGCGGGCGAGAAAGCGTCGCGTGGCTGGCAGACGGGCAAGGCGCAGCCCTTCTCCGCCTTTGACGCCAAGGGCGAGGTGATTGCCCTGTTGGCCGCTGCGGGCGCGCCGGTGGCGAATCTCCAAAATTTCGGGGGTGCATCCAGCGCCTATCATCCGGGGCAATCGGGCACTTTGCGGCTGGGTCCCAAAGTGGTTCTGGCCGAGTTCGGCGTGCTGCATCCCAGCCTCGCCCGGCAGTTCGGGCTGACCGGCACGGTGGTTGCGGGCGAAATCTTCCTCGACGCGATTCCGGCCAAGCGGGCCAGCGGCTTCATGCGCGCGCCTTATGCGCCGCCCGCATTGCAGGCGGTGAAGCGGGACTTCGCCTTCGTCATTGACGAGACGGTCGATGCCGATTCGCTGGTTCGCGCGGTGAAGGGCGCGGACAAGAAGGCCATTGTCGAGGCGCGGCTGTTCGATCTGTTCGTCGGGCCGGGCGTGGACGCGGGCAAGAAGAGCCTGGCCGTCGAAATCACCCTGCAACCAGGCGAAAAGAGCTTCTCCCAGGAGGAACTGGACGCGATCAGCGCCGCGGTGGTGAAGGCGGCCGAGAAGCTGGGCGGAACGCTCCGGGCTTGAGGGGGCGCGCATGAAGCTGTTCGCCGGGGTTGAAGGGAAAGCCCGGATCGCCGGACTCTTCACCCTCGGCGCGATGGCGGCGCGTGTCCTTGGCGATGCGGTGGCGCGGGCGGCTTTGGTCGTGCCCGGCAACGGGCGCGAGACGGCGCGGAATATCGGAGACTATCCCTGGCTCTATCGCGCCGGTGAAGCGGCCGATGTCGCCATGCTGTGCGCGATGATCGTGGCGACGGCGCTGCTCTATGCGCTGTTTGCGCCGGTGGCGCGCAATCTGGCGCGGGTGGCGGCGATGATCTCGCTGATCGGGATCGCGACGCTGGCGGCGAGCGGGGTGATGACCATGGCCCCGCTGGTGCTACTGGACGGCGCGCCGCATCCGGGGATCGGCTTGGCGGAGGTGCATTCGCTGGTGCAGCTCTCGCTCGATCTGCGGGAGGCCGTGCAGGGTGTCGGGCGGATTCTTATCGGGCTTTATCTGTTGCTGATCGGGCTGCTGGCCTTTCGGTCCGGGCGGTTGCCCAGGGTGATCGGTCTTGGGTTGGCGCTGGGCGGTTTCATCCAGATGGTGGTGCGATCGGTCGCGCTGATTGCGCCCGACCTGGCCCATGCGATGGTGATTCAGGCGGATATCCTGGCATTGATCGCCGAAGCGGCCTTTGCGCTCGCATTGCTTATTTCCCGGCGTCCTCCGCATTTTCCTGCGGAGTCGGCGGCGGACTCATGATCTTGCAGCCCTTGTTCGCGGCCATCCCGCGCAGATAGCCGCGCCGGGCGACGCCGGCCGTCACGGCGGCTTGCAGGCGGCGTTCGGCAGGGGCGGCGCCGCTGATTTCGCGCACCAGGCCGCGGAACGGGATCAGCGAATTGATGATCGTCTTGCCAACCGCTTCGGCGATCTTGCCGGTGCGGTTTTCATTCGCTTTCTCCCCGACCGTGAAGTCGGGGCCGAGGACTGCATTCAGTTCGTCGAGCGAGGCCTTGATGCCCTTGCAGGTGCGGGATGGCGGGCGCTCATAGGGGTCTTCCACCGCTTTTTGCAGGACTTCGGGGATTTTGTCCTTGTCGATGCCGACGTCTCGGGCCGGTTGGGTCGCGATGGAGCCGGCCTTTTTGAGCGTGTCGTCCTTCTTTTCCTGTTCCTGCGCCGAAGCAGCGGTCGAGAGGAACAGCAGCACGGCCGCGCCGATCCATTTCATCCGATTTTCTCCCTGTTTCTTCTTCAACCCGTTGAGATAGGGCGTGGTTCCGCGCCTGCTTCGCCGCTATGCCGGTGGGACAAGGAGATTTGCGGCATATGGCGGACGAGTTCATCACCATCGGTTCGGGGGGCCTGAGCGCCGCCATCAATCCGCTGGGGGCGGAGCTATGGTCGATCAGGGATGAGGGCGGCCGCGAATTGATGACCGATGCCGATCCACGCTGGTGGACGGGGCATGCGCCATTGCTCTTTCCCTTTGTCGGGCGGTCGCGGGGGGATGTCTATCGTTTCGAGGGCAATGAATATCCAATGCCGCAGCATGGCTTTGCCCGGCGGATGGACTTTGCCGTGGTGGAGCGGGAAGCCGATGCCGTGACCCTGCGGCTGGAGGCGAATGCGGAGACGCGGGCGGTCTACCCCTTCGATTTCCGGCTGGACATGCGCTTTGCGGTCGAGGGACGGACGCTGCGGATGGCGGCGGTGGTCGCCAATCCGGGCGCCACGGACATGCCCTTTTCCTTCGGCTATCATCCCGCCTTTGCCTGGCCCCTGCCCTTTGGCGGCGCGGTTGAGGAGCATCGGGTGCTGTTCGAAAAGGCCGAGCCCGCCCCGATCCGGACGGTGGGCGAAGAACCGGGGCTGATCGGACTGGAGCGCATCGCATCCCCGGTCGAAGGCGAAGTGTTGGCCCCGACCCATGCGATGTTCGCAGGGGATGCGCTGATCTGGGACAGGCTGGAGAGCCGCAGTCTGTTCTGGGGCGCGCCGGGGCGGACGGGCCTTCGGATCGACTTTCCCGATACGCCCTGGCTGGGACTGTGGCAGAAGCCGGGAGCGCATTATCTTTGTGTCGAGCCCTGGGCGGGGATGGCGGATTTGGTCGGCTTTGCCGGCGATGTGTGGGAAAAGCAGGGGATCATGCGGCTCGCGCCCGGCGAGGAACGGCGGTTTCGCATGGACGTCGGCATCGCTGGCTGAGGCATGGCTGGCGAATCCCCGGGGAATCGCTATATGGCCGCCCATGAGCATTCCTTCCCGTCGCACCTTCGCCATCATTTCGCACCCGGACGCGGGCAAGACCACGCTGACCGAAAAGCTGCTGCTGGAAGGCGGCGCGATTCACCTGGCGGGTGAGGTCAAGGCGCGCGGGGCGAACCGGCGGGCGCGGTCGGACTGGATGAAGATCGAGCAGCAACGCGGGATTTCCGTGACCTCCTCCGTCATGACCTTCGAGCGCGACGGGGTTACGTTCAACCTGCTCGACACGCCGGGGCACGAGGATTTTTCCGAGGATACCTATCGCACGCTGACGGCGGTGGATTCGGCGGTGATGGTGATCGACGCCGCCAAGGGCATCGAGCCGCAGACCCGCAAGCTGTTCGAGGTGTGCCGGTTGCGCAACGTGCCGATCATCACCTTCGTCAACAAGGTGGACCGCGAGGGCCGCGACGCCTTTGCCCTGCTGGACGAGGTGGCTGACGCGCTGGCGCTGGACGTGTGCCCGATGAGCTGGCCGGTCGGCATGGGCGGCGAGTTCGAGGGGATTTACGACTTCGCGAAGAATCGCCTGCGGCAGCCTTCGGGCGCGAGCAAGGAGTTTGAGGGGAAAGAGGCGTTTTTCTCCGGAATCGATGATGAGGCTCTGGCCGGGTCGCTGTCGAATCAGGGGCTGGCGCGGCTGCGCGAGGAGGCGGAGCTGGCGGTCGGTGGCTATGCCGACTTCGATCTGGCCGCCTATCGGCATGGCGATCTGACGCCGGTTTATTTCGGATCGGCGTTGAAGCTGTTCGGCGTGACCGAGCTGATCGATGCGCTGACCGCTCATGCGCCGCCGCCGCGCGCGCAGCCTGCGGAGCCTGCCCCGGTCGAACCGGAGAATAGCGAAGTCACCGGTTTCATCTTCAAGGTGCAGGCCAATATGGACCCCCAGCATCGCGACCGGATCGCGTTCATGCGGCTGTGTTCGGGCAAGTTCAGGCGTGGCATGAAGCTGACCCCGAGCGGCAGCGGCAAGCCGATCGCGGTGCATTCGCCGATCCTGTTCTTCGCGCAGGACCGCGAGATTGCCGATGAGGCTTTTCCCGGCGACATCATCGGGATTCCCAACCATGGAACGCTGCGGGTGGGGGACACATTGTCGGAGAAGGCGGGGGTGCGCTTCACCGGCCTTCCGAACTTCGCGCCGGAAATTTTGCGGCGCGTGGCGCTGAAGGACCCGACCAAGACGAAGCAGTTGCGGAAGGCCCTGGATGACCTCAGTGAAGAGGGCGTGATTCAGGTTTTCTATCCGGAGATCGGGTCCAACTGGATCGTCGGCGTGGTCGGGCAGTTGCAGCTGGACGTGCTGATTTCGCGACTGGAGGCGGAATATAAGGTCGCGGCGGGGCTGGAGGCTTCGCCCTTCGACACGGCGCGGTGGATTTCGGGGGATGATGCCGCGATCAAGGATCTGGTGTCGTTCAATGGCGCCAATATGGCCAAGGATCGCGACGGCAATCTCGTCTTCATGGCCAAGAGCGCCTGGGACATCGGCTATCAGCAGGAACGCCATCCCAAGGTGAAGTTCAGCGCGACCAGGGAAAGATAAACGCGATAGGGCTGCTGTTGGTCATTATCGGACATTAAGCGTAACGTGCTCCTGCGAAGGCAGGAGCCCAGTTCAGGTGTTGCAATGATGAGGTGAGGGCAGAACTGGGTTCCTGCCTTCGCAGGAACACGGCGTCTATTAAGGAATGCTCAGCTAAGCCGACCGTCCACCATCCACTCCGTTCCGATCAACGCCGCAGCAGGAACACGGCATGTTCCGCGAACAGATTGGCGTTCGCGTGGGTGGTTTCCCGGTCGCCCTTGAGGAACCATTGGCCGTCGATGGCCCAGCCGCGCGCCTTCACCAGCGCGCGGAAATCGTCGACCGTGACATGGTGGATGTTGAGCGTGTCATACCATGTGTCGGGCAGCAGCCGCGTCACCGGCATGCGCCCGCCCCAGAAGAGCGACAGCCGACCGCGCCAATGGGCAAAATTGGGGAAGGAGACAAAGGCCTGACGGCCGATGCGCAGCAGTTCCTCCACCACCCGATCCGGATGGCGGGTGGTCTGGAGCGTCTGGCTGAGGATCGCATAGTCGAAGCTGGCTTCGGGATAATAGGCCAGATCGGTGTCGGCATCGCCCTGCACCACGGAGAGGCCCCGCGCCACGGCCGCGGCCACATTTTGCGGGTCGATTTCCAGACCTCGGGCATCCACCTGCTTGGCATCGCGGAGGGCAGCCATCAATGCGCCGTCGCCGCAGCCTACATCCAGGACTTTGGCGCCGGGGGAGACGGTACGGGCGATCAGGGCGAGATCGGGACGCAGCAGGCTCATGCGCGGCCGCCCTTCAGGAAGCCGTCGACCACACGGTTGAGTTCGGGACATTCCAGCAGGAAGGCGTCATGGCCGAAGGGGCTGGAAAGCTCGACGAAGCTCGCCTGCGCGCCTGAAGCATTGAGGGCATGGACGATGATCCGGGATTCCGCCGTCGGATAGAGCCAGTCGGTGTCGAAGCTGACGAGGCAGAAGCGCGCTTTCGATGCGACGAAGGCCTTGGCGAGGCTGCCGCCATGATCCTCGGCAATGTCATAATAGTCCATGGCACGGGTGATGTAGAGATAGCTGTTGGCATCGAAGCGCTCGACGAAGCTCAGCCCTTGATGGCGAAGATAGCTTTCCACCTGGAAATCTGCATCGAAACCGAAGGTCTTGGCGTCACGCCCCTGCAATCGCCGCCCGAATTTCTCGGTCAAGCCCGCTTCGGAAAGATAAGTGATGTGCGCGGCCATGCGCGCGACGGCAAGGCCGGCGCTGGGGATCGCGCCATCGGCATAATAGTCGCCGCCGCGCCAGTTGGGGTCGGCCATGATCGCCTGGCGGCCCACTTCGTGGAAGGCGATGTTCTGCGCGCTGTGGCGGGCGGTGGAGGCGATGACGATGCAGCTTTCGACGCGCCCGGGGTAAAGGGTCGGCCAGCTGAGCGCCTGCATCCCGCCCATGGAGCCGCCGATGACGGCTGCCAGGCGATCGACGCCGAGATGGTCGAGCAGCATCGCCTGCGCGCGGACCATGTCGGCTATGGTGATCACCGGGAAGCGCATCGCATGGGGTTCGCCGGTCGCGGGATCGGGGCTGGCGGGGCCGCTGGAACCCATGCAGCTGCCGATGACATTGGCGCAGATGATGAAATGGCGGCCCGGATCGACCGGTTTCCCCTCGCCCACCAGGCGCCACCACCAGCCGGGCTTGCCGGTGACGGGATGTTCCGACGCGACATATTGGTCGCCGGTCAGCGCATGGCAGATCAGGATGACGTTGGAGCGGTCCGCATTCATCCGCCCATAGGTTTCATAGGCGATATCGACCGGCCCGAGCGACGCGCCGCTGTCCAGTTGCAGAGGCCCGGTCAGGCGTGCCTGACGGCGCAGGCCGAAACGGATATCATCGGAAAAGGACGCGCTGGCCATTATCCATCCGGGCTAGGACCGGGGCCGGACTCTGTCAATCGACTGTCCTTTGAACTACATCGCGGTCATGACCGATAATGCTCCCGTCCCCATCGTCGCCTATGGTCCGCTCTATCCCTATTTGAACGAGGCGCTGGCGCGGCGCTTTGTCGTTCATGCGGTGGCGGCGGATGCCGATCTGAACGCACTGTCGCCTGACGCGCGGGCGGCGCGGGCGCTGGTGTCCTTCGGCTCGGTCGGGGCGCCCGCCGCGATCATGGACGCCTTGCCGAAGCTGGAGATGATCGGGCTGTTTTCAGTGGGATATGACAAGGTCGATATCGATCATGCGCGGGCCAAGGGCATCCGCGTCACCAACACGCCCGACGTGCTGACGGACGATGTGGCCGATCTGGCGGTGGGCCTGCTCTATGCCACGGTGCGCCATATGGCGGCGAATGACCGCATGGTGCGCGCCG
This sequence comes from Sphingobium sp., assembly GCF_032153725.1. Classification (GTDB taxonomy): domain Bacteria; phylum Pseudomonadota; class Alphaproteobacteria; order Sphingomonadales; family Sphingomonadaceae; genus Sphingobium. The sequence continues at coordinate 164,821 of NZ_JALDYQ010000001.1, forward strand.
GGGATTGGGCGCGGGGTGGGAAGCCCGCGCTGTGCGGGCGGGTGACCGGCAAGCGGATCGGGATTTTGGGATTGGGCCGGATCGGGCGCGCCATAGCCCGGCGGCTCGAACCGGTGGCGGGAGAGATTCTCTATCACAACCGGCGGCCGGTGGCAGACGCGGCCTATCGCCATGTGGCCGATGCGCTCGACTTTGCGCGTCAGAGCGATGTGATCATCGTTGCGACGTCGGGCGGGCCGGAGGCGCGAGGGCTGGTCGATGCGGCGATGCTCGACGCGCTGGGGCCGGAGGGGGTGGTCATCAACATCAGCAGGGGCAGCGTGATCGACGAGGACGCGCTGGTGACGGCGCTGGCGGAAAGGCGGATTGCGGGCGCCGGCCTGGACGTGTTCGTGAACGAACCGCATGTGCCCGAAGCGCTGCTGGCCATGGATCATGTGGTGCTGCAACCCCATCAGGGCAGCGCGACGGTCGAGACGCGCAAGGCGATGGCCGATCTGGTGCTGGCGAATCTGGATGCCTGGGCAGCGGGCGAGCCTTTGCTGACGCCTGTGCCATAGCAAATCATGCTCCCATGGCCGAGCCGGTTCGTTCAAGCGCTTTGCGTTTCGCTGCGATGACGCTAAAGCGCGGGCCATGACAAAGCCTGCTCCCAAAGACTGGATTCTTGGTATTTCGCCCTATGTGCCGGGCAAATCGGCCGCCGATGACGGCCGCCAGCTGGTGAAGCTGTCCGCCAATGAAAATCCGCTGGGGACCGGCGACGCGGCGCGGGCGGCGCTGGTGGCGGCGACGGTGGACCTCGCCACCTATCCCGATCCCGGGGCGACGAAGCTGCGGGAAGCGATCGCGGCAGCGCATGGGCTGGACCCGGCGCGGGTGATCTATGGCACCGGGTCGGATGAATTGCTGCATATTGCGGCCAGCGCCTATGCCGGGCCGGGGGATGAGGTTCTTTACGTCCGTTACGGCTTTTCGGTGTACGACATCGCGGCGCGGCGCGTGGGCGCGACGCCGGTGATTGCGCCGGATGCCGATTATGCGACCGATGTGGATGCGCTGCTTGCCAGCGTGACCGAGAAGACCAAGGTGGTTTTCCTCGCCAATCCCAACAATCCGACCGGCACCATGACGTCAGCGCAAGACATTGCGCGGCTGCATGCGGGGCTGCGGCCGGACATCCTGTTCGTGCTGGATCAGGCCTATGCCGAATATCTGGATGCGGATGAAGATGATGGCGGGCTGGAGCTGGCGAAGAATGCGCCCAATATGTTCGTGACGCGAACCTTCTCCAAAATTTATGGGCTGGCGGCGGAGCGGATCGGCTGGGGCTATGCCAGCGCCGAGGTGATCGACGTGCTGCATCGCATCCGGGCGCCGTTCAATGTGACGACGGCGGGGCAGGCCGCGGCGGTGGCGGCGGTCAACGACGCTGGCTGGGTCGAGGCGAGCCGGGTGCATAATCGCAAGTGGCGCGAATGGCTGGCGGGTGAAGTGGCTTCGCTGTCCAACCATGGGCTGCGCGCCGTGCCGAGCAAGGCGAATTTCCTGCTGATCCTGTTCGAGGGCAGGCTGACCGCCGAAGCGGCGATGAAGGGGCTGTGGGACGAAGGGTTCGCCACCCGCTGGCTGCCGGGACAGGGGCTGCCCAATGGCCTCCGCATCACCATCGGCACCGAGGATCAGATGCGCCGGGTCGCGGCCAGGCTGCGCGCCATGGCGGAAGCGGCCTGATGCTACCCTTTTCGCGGGTCACGATCATCGGGCTGGGCCTGATCGGGTCTTCGCTGGCGCGGGCGATCCGAGAATATATGCCGACCGTGCGGGTGACGGGCTATGATGCCGATGCCGGGGTGCGGGACGTCGCGCGGGCCATCGACCTGTGCGACGATGTGACGGATACGGCGGGCGCCAGCGTGACGGATGCCGATCTGGTCGTGCTGTGCGTGCCGGTGCGGGCCATGGGCGCGGCGGCGGCGGAGATTGCCGACGACCTGCCGGCGGAGGCCATCGTCAGCGATGTCGGGTCGTGCAAGGCCGACGTGCTGGCGCAATTGAGCGCCGCATTGCCCGGGCAGACCATCATTCCGGCTCACCCCGTCGCGGGGACCGAGAATAGTGGGCCGGAGGCGGGCTTTGCCTCATTGTTCCAGGGGCGCTGGTGCATCGTGACGCCACCCGTGGACGCCGATCCGACAGCGGTGGAGCGCGTGACCGAGTTGTGGCGGCGCGTGGGCGCGGATGTCGAGATGATGGACCCGGCCCATCATGATCTGGTGCTGGCGGTGACCAGCCATTTGCCGCACCTCATTGCCTATACCATTGTCGGCACGGCGAGCGATCTGGAGGATGTGACCCAGTCGGAGGTGATCAAATATTCCGCCGGTGGTTTTCGTGATTTCACCCGCATCGCGGCGTCCGATCCGACCATGTGGCGCGATGTGTTTCTGGCGAACAAGGACGCGGTGCTGGAGATGCTCCAGCGCTTTTCAGAGGATCTGTCAGCCTTGCAGCGGGCGATCCGCTGGAATGACGGGGACGCGCTGTTCAACCTGTTCACGCGGACGCGGGCGATCCGGCGGTCGATCATCGAGCAGGGACAGGATGATCCCAAGCCGGATTTCGGACGCAGCCATTAACGCGCGTGTTCCGGCCCCTGCCGTTCCGGGCGAGGGTGACCGGGTTCAAGTTATGGATTTAACGCATTGATGGCCGCATGCACCCGCGCCTCGGCTTCGTTGCGGTCGAGGCCGGGCGGGACGATTTCGCCCACCTTGTAGGTGATGGTGCCGGCGCGCTTCATGAACCGGCCGCGCGGGGACACGCGGCCGCTGTCGATCGCGATCGGTACGACCGGCAGTTTCAGCAGGGCATAGATTCCCGCGAAACCGGAACGGAGTGGCGGGCTTTCGCCGTGAGGGACGCGGGTGCCTTCAGGGAAAAGGCAGACCGGGCGGCCTTGCGCCGTCGTGGCCCTGGCGGCGGCGCGCAGGGCGCGCAAGGCGCTGGCGCCCGCGCTGCGTTCGATCGGGATCAGGCCGTAGCGGCGGGCGATGCCGCCCCAGAGCGGGATATCGAACAACTCACGCTTGGCGGCGATGGCCGGACGATCGAGCAGGCAGAGCAGATCGATCGTCTCGAACATCGATTCATGTTTGAGGATGTAGAGATAGGGGCCTTTCGGCAGGTCCCCCTCGACGCGGATATTCTGCCCCAGCAGCCAGATCACGCAGGCGCGGTGGAAGCGGCTCCAGCCCGTGGCGATGGCAGGGATGGATTGGGGCGCGACCAGGTTGCTGGCCATGGCCGCCAGCACGAACAGCAGCGAACCGGGATAGAAGGCGAGCATGAAGGCCAGGGATCGCAGGGCGGTGAGCATCAGATGCCGATCAGCGCCGCGGCACGGCGCAACAGATATTTATTATATTCACGCACCAGCATCATCAGGCTGGGGCGGCTGGGCACGGCGTCGTAGACCAGCGTGACCCGGCCGGGCAAGGCCTGCCGCAGTTCGAGAGCGGAGCGGCGCATATGCCAGTCGGTGGTGATGAGGCGCACTGTCTTGAAATCGCGCCGTTCCAGCCAGTGGGCGGTTTCGATGGCGTTGGAGCGGGTGTCGATGGCTTCGCGGCCGAGCGTGATGCAACAGGTGAAGAGCCGTTCAGGCGCCTTATATTGCGCGGCCAGTTCGACCGGGCGGACCGAGCGGTCGACGCCGGAGATCAGCATCCGCTTGGCCGCGCCGTCCCGCAGCAGGGAAAGGCCGCGGTCGATGCGCCCCGCCCCGCCGGTCAGGACGACGATGGCGTCGGTCTGGCGGCCGTCGAGCGGTTGCGGCAGGAAGATCGCGAACCAGGCGAAACCCAGCATCCACCCCAGCAGCGTGACGGCGATGAAACGGACGATCATAAGAGCCGCCCCAGCGACCGCAGCACGGTCCAGCGCGCGGCCAGCGTCGCCAGAGCCACGCAGGCGACCGGAATGGCGGCGAGGATCGCCCAGCCGGCCCAGGGCAGATGGATGGCGCTCAGCAGTTCGGAGCCGGCCGCCAGCAGCCGCGTGCCCAGCAGCACGATCACCAGCAGCGCGACGGTGAAGCCCAATGCGCCGCCGAACAGCGCATCGAGGCCGATGCGGCGCTGGAACAGCCGGGCGATCTGCACATCGGTCGCGCCCATCAGGTGCAGCACGTCGATGGTGCCGCGATGGCTGTCATGGGCGGCGCGGGCGGCAAGAACCACCACGGCCCCGGTCGCCAGCGTCATCAGCAGCACGATTCCGGCCGCCAGCCAGCCAAGTGCGGAGAGCAGCCCGGCGAGCGGCGCCAGAAAGGCGGCATGGGGTTCGATGCGGATTTTGGGCGAGACGGCGCTGAGTTGGCGGCGGAGGCGGCCGACCTTGGCATCGGTCTGGCCGGGGGTGAGTTCGATATCGATCAGCGCCGGGATCGGCAGGTCGCCGCTGGCTGCATCCTGCCCCAGCCATGGGCGGATCTGATCGGCCAGCGTGGCGGCTGCGATGGGCTTGACGGCGCTGACGTAGCCGACTTTGCGCAGGGCCTGCGCGACATGGGCGCTCAGGCGGTCGCGCTGCTGCGCATTGGCCTCGACGATCTGCACCGTGGCGCGGCCGGCGAGATCGGCGCCCATCGCCTGCACCGCTGCGCCAAGGCCAAGGGCAGCGGCGGCGGAGAGGATCGTCAGGAACATCATGATGGCGATGATCCATGGCATGGGGCCGGCTACCCTGCCCTCCGGCAGCAGCCGGTGGCGCGCGGCGGCGGCGGCGCGGCGGTCGGCAATGCGGCCGGGGGGCGCCATCAGCCGGCCGCCTGCGGCTTGGGCGGATAGCGCAGCGATCCGGTGGGATCGGACAGGCGGCCCCTGTCGAGCTTCATCATCTGCGCGCTCGACACCTGCGCGATCAGCGGCAGATCATGGGTGGCGACGACGATGGTGGTGCCAAGGCGATTGAGCGCTTCGAACAGGGTCAAAAGGCGGCGGGCCATGTCGGCGTCGACGTTGCCGGTCGGTTCGTCCGCAACGAGGATCTCCGGGCGGCCGATGACCGCGCGGGCGATGGCGACGCGCTGCTGTTCCCCGCCGGACAGGGTCGCGGGACGCGCCTGCCCGCGATCGCCCAGGCCGACCCAGTTCAGCATTTCGCTGACCGGTGCGTCGATATCGGCTTCCTCCATACCCGCGACGCGGAGCGGCAGGGCGATATTGTCATAGACCGAGAGGTGCGGGACGAGCCGGAAATCCTGAAACACCACGCCGATGCGGCGGCGGAAGCCGGGCAGCCGCTTGCGCGGCAGCGTCACCACATCCTCCCCGAACAGGCGGATGACGCCACGGCTGGGACGTTGGGCGAGGTAAAGAAGTTTCAGGAGGGAGGTCTTCCCCGCGCCGGACGCGCCGGTCAGGAAATAGAAGCCGCCGCTGGCGAGGGAAAAGCTGACATCGGACAGCGTCTCGCTATCCAGACCATAGCGCAGGCCGACATTTTCGAACTGGACGATGGCCGACATGCGTGATTTTGGCGCCCGCGCGCTCCCTGCTTCCCCTGGGTACAGCCATGGCACAAGGGACAGGCGGCCGTAAAGCCCATCCCGAAGCTCATCCGGCCTCGTCCCGCGAGTCGCGCGCATGTTGAAGCCGCTTGCCCTTGAATCCAACTCATGCCTATGAAGCGTCATGATCCTGGTGTGTCCCAATTGCGCCACGCGCTATATCGTGCCGGACAGCGCCGTCGGCCCGAACGGCCGCCAGGTTCGCTGCGCCGCCTGCAAACATAGCTGGTTCCAGGACGGCCCCGCGCTTGCGCCGCGTGAGGAGGCGCTGGTGACGGCGGGTGCGCCGGAAGTGGCTGCGCCGCCGGCCCCTCCGCCGCCACCGCCGCCGGTGGAGGAAGTCGTGGCGCCGGTGGTTCGCGAGCCGGTGGTGCGAGAGGAAGAGGAACCTGTTGCGCAAGCCGATCCGCCGGTCGCGGCCAGGCCGGATTACCGGTTCGACAATATCTATGGCCGCGCCGAAGCGGGTGCGCGCGATGACCCGGCAGACGTTGCTCCGGCACCGGTGAAGCCCCGGCGCAATCGGCTCAAGATGTGGACCTATGCCGCGCTGGCTTTCTGTCTGGCGGTGGGCGCCGTGGGCGGGGCGCTCTGGTATTTCGGGACGCCGAGTTGGGCGATCAATCTGGGGCTGGTGCCTGAAGAGGGCGATCCGGATCTGCTCTTCTATCTTTCCAAGCCGGCCGAGCGGCGGAAGCTGCCGACGGGCGAGGAATATTTCGCTTTTGGCGCGCGGATCGTGAACAGCGGAAAGCAGGCGCTGCCGGTGCCGCCGGTGCTGGTGCAGTTGCGGGATCGGCAGAACCGGCTGGTGTTCAGCTGGACGACCAAGGCGGACCGGACCAGCCTGAAGCCGGGCGAGGAAGCGTCGATCAATGAGAGTCGGATCGATATTCCCAAAAATGCCGAGAATTTGTCGCTGACTTTTGTGCAGTGAATTTCGTCATTCCCGCAGAGGCGGGAATGACGATGCGGATCAGGGATAGCTGACCGTCTTCGGCCGCCCCTGGGGAATGGGGATGAATTCCTGATCGTCGCCGGGGATCAGGGGGAAGCGCATGGCTTCCCAATCCTCGCGGGCCTGCATCAGGCGGTCGGTCGAGGAGGAAACGAAATTCCACCAGACATGGCGTGGTGACCGGAACGCTTCGCCGCCGCAGAGCATGACGCGGCCGCCATCGACGCTCATCAGCGTGGCGCGGGAGCCGGGGCGCAGGACGTAGAGCGTCTGGGGCTGGAGCATCATGCCGTCGAGGGCCGCGTCGCCGCCGGAGACGTAGATGGCGCGCTCATCCGCTTCCGCATCGATGGGGACCGAGCCGCCGGGGGACAGCTGAATGTCGGCGTAGATGGTCTTCGCATAGGTGGTGACGGGCGACGTTTCGCCCCAGAGGCTGCCCATGATCACGCGCGCTCTTGCGTGGCCGCAGTCGATGATGGGCAGGCCACCTTCGCTGACATGTTCGAAGGCCGGGTCCATTTCCTCGTCGCGGTCGGGGAGGGCCAGCCAGGTCTGGATCGCGGAGAGTCTGGAAAGTTTCGCGCGCTCCCCCTCAGGGGAGCGTTCGCTATGCACTATGCCTCTGCCCGCCGTCATCAGGTTGACCGCGCCCGGCTCGATCAGCTGCTCCGTGCCAAGGGAGTCGCGGTGGAGGAAGCTGCCCTCATACATATAGGTGACGGTGGCGAGGTTGATATGCGGGTGGGGGCGCACGTCCACTCCCTGCCCCGGCGCGATGCGGGCGGGTCCGGCCTGATCGAAGAAGATGAACGGGCCGACCATGGTGCGCTCCCTCGCCGGGAGCGAGCGATGGACCCGGAAATCGCCCAGATCATGGGTGGTGGGCGTGATGGTCTGGATGATCGGGTCGGATGGGGTCATGCTGCGTCCAGTTCGGGATAATGGCGGAAGATATCTTCAGTGGTGAAGGGCAGGCGACGATCGCTGGCCAGATAGTCCTGCAATTCGGGGAGCGCCGCAACCCGATCGTGGAGATCGGCCAGGCGCGGGAAGGAAGGCGTCAGCGTCGCCATGCGCAGCGGGAAGGCATAGCGCAACCCCGCTATCAGGTGGAAAAGCGAAAGGTCGGCATAGCTCCAGCTTCTGCCCGCCAGCCAGGGGCCCGTTTCCGCGCTCAGGGCATGTTCGAAATAGGTGAGGAATTTGGGGATGCGGCCGGCCCGGAAACCATGAGCGGCGCGCAGGGCTTCGGCCTTTTGATCCTCATAATAAAGGCTGGGGCCGACCGGATGGTGGACATCATGGGCCTCGACCACCATGTCCATGATGGTGAGTTGAACCTGCGCGAGCCAGTAGCGGGGTTTCAGGCCGGTGGGGCCGCAATCGTGGCGTTCGGCGAGGTAGAAAAGGATGTTAGCGGTCTGCGCCACCGTCCGGCCATCCGTCACCAGATAGGGCGGGGCGAAGGTGGGGCCGGCGTCGTGGCGTTCCATGTCGGCCATCAGCGCTTCGTCGCCGTCGATGCGGGCGCGGTCGCGATAGGCGATGCCGCATGCTTCCAGAGTCAGCCGGACGAACTCGCCGCGGCCGGGGATGGTGGACCAGTACCAGAAATCATAGGCCATGCGCCGTTCCTCCTTTTTGAAGGACAACGCACGGCGGCACTCAATGTGTCATGCCTCGCCGGGCGCGCGGGCCTTGATGGCGAGGGCGTGGACCTTCTCGCGCAGCAGGTCGGAGAGGGCCGCGTTGACGAGGCGCTGGCGGGCCACCCGGTTGCGTCCCACGAAATGACCGGAGACTATTTCCACGGTGAAGTGGCTTTCGCCCGAGCCGTCATGGCCGGCATGGCCGCGATGCTTTTCGCTGTCGTCGATCACGGCGAGCCGTTCGGGGGACAGGGCGGCGCGCAGCCGGGCTTCGATTTCGGTGGCGACAGGGCCTTTTGGCCCATCTACTTTAAAAGCGTCGGTCATGGCGCCTATATAGGCCCTTTGCCCGCAGTTACATCAGGACAATCTTGACCAGCGATCCATTCTCGACCCGGCGTTTCAACCGTTTCCATGGCCGCGTGGAAAGCGACCACCCCTGCGCGGTGCCCGGCTGCCGGGAGCCGGGCGAGTTTCGCGCGCCGCCACTGGAGGGGAGCGGATCGGGCAATGCCGGTTCCCATCACGAAGGCCCACGTTGGCGCTGGCTGTGCCTGGATCATGTGCGGGCCTTCAATCAGGGCTATAATTTTTTCACCGGCATGAGCCCGGAGGAAATCGCCGCCGCCCAGCGCCCCTATGCGGGGTGGGAGCGGGAGACGCGGGCCTTTTCCTCCAACGCCGCCAGCCCGCCGCCCAAATGGTCGGACTTTCAGGACCCGCTGGATGCCATTGGCGCGAAATTCAGGGAACGGGTGGCCAGGGCGCGGGCCGACAATCAAATGCGGCAGGACGGTAAATTCCTGTCGAAGGACGACCGCCGGGCGCTGGAGGTGATGGGGCTGCCGATCGACGCGGACCGCAAGACGTTGCGGCAGCGCTATACCGAATTGCTGCGGCGCTTTCATCCCGATCATAATGGCGGGGACCGGAGCCATGAGGCGATGTTGCAGGGCGTGATCGAGGCTTACCAACTGCTTAGGAAGGCTGAGGCTTTCGCATAAGCACGTCAGTCCGAGCTGCGGGGTTGCAGTGTTGTAATCCTGCTGCCATAGGCGCCGGCCCTTTCCCCCCGGAGTTTCCTATGACAACCCGCGCCCTGGGCCTTGATTTCGGCACGACCAACAGCGTGGCCGCGCTCGCCGCGGATGGCGGGTCGGACTTGGTCGAATTTGCGGGCAAGGAGGCGACCGGCGCGGTGTTCCGATCCGCCCTCTGCTTCTGGCATGACGGCGATGCGAAGGGCGGCATGGCGCATGAGGCCGGACCCTGGGCGATTGCGGAATATCTGGAGTTCCCGGAGGACAGCCGCTTCCTGCAAAGCTTCAAGTCGGTGGCCGCCAGCCCGATCTTCGAAAGCGCCAGCGTGTTCGAGAAGCGCTTTCGGTTCGAGGAACTGGGGCAAATGTTCCTGTCCCGCATGGTCGGTCATGCAGGTGGGCCGCTGGATCGGCGGCCGGAGCGGATCGTGGTCGGGCGGCCAGTGGAATATGCGGGCGCGCGGCCCGATGAGGCGCTCGCCCGGCGGCGTTATGACGCCATGTTCGCCGGCTTTGGCGACGAGATTCATTATGTCTATGAACCGCTGGGGGCCGCGTTCAGCTATGCCAGCCGCCTGACCGAAGCGGCGACCATATTGGTGGCGGACTTTGGCGGAGGCACCAGCGACTTTTCGATCGTGCGGGTCGAGGCGCCGGGGGCTGCGCGGCGCTGCGTGCCCCTGGGGTCGGCGGGCATCGGCCTTGCCGGGGATCGGTTCGACTATCGGATCGTCGATCATCTGGTGCTGCCGATGCTGGGCAAGGGCGGGAGCTATCAGAGCTTCGGCAAGGAACTGGAGATTCCGCGCAGCTATTTCGCGGACTTTGCCGACTGGTCGCGGCTGGCGCTGATGCGCAACCGGCGGACGATGGACGAGCTGGCGCGCTTGCAGAAGGCGGCGAACGATCCGGCGGCGATCGGGCGGATGATCACGGTGATCGAGAAGGAATTGGGCTATCCGCTTTATGATGCGGTGGGGTCCTTGAAGCGGCGGCTGTCGGAGGTGGAGAGTGCGACCTTCACATTCGAGGGTGGCGGGCTGGCCATAGAGGCAGAGGTGACGCGGGCCGATTTCGAAGACTGGATCGCGCCCGATATCGCGCGGATCGAGGCTACGGTGGACAAGGCCCTCGTCAAGGCCGGCGTTGGACCCGAGAGCATCGATCGGGTGTTTCTGACGGGTGGAACGTCGTTGATCCCGGCCATCAGGCGGATTTTCGACCGGCGCTTCGGGCAAGGCCATATCGCGACCGGCGGTGAATTGACCTCTATCGCGCATGGACTGGCGCTGATCGGACAGGAGGCCAATTTGGCCGAATGGGCCGCTTGATCCCCGCGGTTTAAGGCTCCATTCTATCGACAGGGCCGTCCCTGATGGTTAGGGCAGGGCCGACGAGACTGTTGCAAGAGAAGACAAATGACCGACATTCCGAACGTCCAGCCCGATACCCGCGCCGAAACGCTGTTGGCATCGCCCGACCGCGAAGTGGATGCGCGCGAAGTCTTCGGCGTCGATGTCGACATGAAGATCCCGGCCTTTTCGGAGGCCGACGAGCGGGTGCCCGACCTCGACCCCGCCTATGTGTTCGACCCGGACACCACGCTCTCGATCCTGGCGGGCTTTGCCTATAATCGCCGCGTGATGGTGCAGGGCTATCACGGCACCGGCAAGTCGAGCCATATCGAACAGGTCGCCGCGCGCCTGCGCTGGCCGTGCATCCGCATCAACCTGGACGCGCATATCAGCCGTATCGATCTGGTCGGGCGCGACGCCATTGTCCTGAAGGACGGGCAGCAGGTGACGGAATTCCGCGAGGGTCTGCTCCCCTGGTCGTTGCAGCGGCCTGTTGCATTGGTGTTCGACGAATATGATGCGGGCCGCCCGGACGTGATGTTCGTGATCCAGCGCGTGCTGGAAACCGACGGCAAGATGACCTTGCTCGACCAGAATCGGGTCATCCGGCCCAATCCCTGGTTCCGCCTGTTCGCAACCGCCAACACCGTGGGTCTGGGCGACACGACCGGCCTTTATCACGGCACGCAGCAGATCAATCAGGGTCAGATGGACCGCTGGAATCTGGTGGTGGCGCTGAATTACCTGCCCGCCGCGACCGAGGCGCAGGTGGTGCTGGCGAAGTCGGGCGAATATGATCATGAGGGCGGCCGCAAGGAAGTCGAGAATATGATCAAGGTGGCGGAGTTGACTCGCCAGGGGTTTATCAACGGCGATATTTCGACCGTCATGAGCCCGCGCACCGTGATCAGCTGGGCGCAGAATGCGCTGATCTTCAAGAATATCGGCTTTGCCTTCCGCCTTTCCTTCCTCAACAAATGCGATGAGGCGGAACGGCCGCTGGTGGCGGAATATTATCAGCGCGTCTTCGGCAAGGACCTGCCCGAAAGCGTTGCTCACCGGGTGGCGTGACATGATCGTCGTCGAACGGATCGATCCGGCGGGCGGAACCGCCCATCGGATCAGCATTCGCGGACATGAGCTGACCGCGGATATGACCGCGCCGGACGGCCATGATGCCGGACCGGACCCGCATGATCTCTATGATTCGGCTCTGGGCGCGTGCAAGGCGATGACCATGCTCTGGTACGCCCAGCGCAACGGCATTCCGGTCGAGGGCATCCATGTCGGCGTGGTTCGCGATAATAGCGAGGAGCGCAAGGGCGTCTACCGGCTGACGACGCGCATCGCGCTGACCGGGCCGCTGAGCGGGGAGCAGCATGACAGGCTGATCGCCGTCGCCGCCAAATGCCCGGTGCACAAGCTGATGAGCGAGGTCGAGACGCAGATCGAAACCATTGCCGTGCCCTATGTCGGCGAGGGGGAGCGACCGTGAGCGAGGCTGTTACCCTGACGCCGGAAGGCCGCCTGCCGCTGGAGAGCGCGTTCAACCTGCGCGACTTTGGCGGCTATGCGACCGCGGATGGGCGCTGCGTGAAGCGCGGGATGCTCTACCGGTCGGGGACGATGGCGCTGTTGACCGATGCCGATGCCGCGCATCTGCGCTCGCTCGGTATCAAGGCGATCTGCGATTTCCGCCGGGGGAACGAGCGATCCGCCGAGCCGACGCGCTGGCACGGGGCGGAGGTCGACTATTTCTGCCGAGACTATGCCGAGAGCAGCGGCCTGCTCGGCGAAATGCTGAAGCGCGACGGCGCGACGGCCGACGACATGCGGCAGACGATGATCGCGCTCTATCGCATCATTCCGGTGGACCATGCCGAATCCTACCAGGCCATGTTCGCGCGCATCGTGGAAGGGCGCCTGCCGCTGCTGATCAACTGTTCGGCGGGCAAGGACCGCACCGGGGTCGGCGCAGCGCTGATCCTGGCGGCGCTGGGTGTGCCGCGTTCGACCATCGTTGAGGATTATCTGGCGACCAACGCCCATGCCGATTGGGACTGGCTGCTCGGCCAGCGCAACACGCTGATGGCGCGGGCTCGCCTGTCCAGGGCTGAGGCGCTGGAGCCGGTGCTGAGGGCGGAAGGCGTCTATCTGGACACGCTGTTTGCCACGCTGGATGAGCAGCATGGCGGCGTCGACGGCTATCTGAACGATGTGCTGGGCGTGGACGCGGCGGCGCGCGACGCCATGCGCGGGATGTTGCTCAGCTGATGGCCGACCGTTCGCCCCTCGATGCCTTCAAGGATGTGCTGTCCGGCGCATCCCGTTCGATTGCGCGCGATGCGGAGGTGGAGGTGAACTTCACCGCCGACACGCCGCATATGGTCGGCAAGGCGATCAAGGTGCCGACGCCGGGGCGCAACCTGCCCGCCGATCAGGTCGCGCTGGCGCGGGGCTTTGCCGATGCCAATGCGCTGAAATTGCGCCATCATGATGCGAAGGTGCATGGCGCTGCCGCGCCTGCCGATGCGACGGCACGGGCGGTGTATGATGCGATCGAGCAGGCGCGGGTCGAGGCGATCGGATCGCGGGCGATGGAGGGGGTTCGGGCGAACCTCAATCATGCGCTGGACCTGCGGTTGAAGTCCGATCCGATCCGCCGGGCGCGTTCCGCCGATGAGGTGCCTTTGTCTACGGCGCTGGCGCTCAAGGTGCGCGAGCGTCTGACCGGGCAGGCGGCGCCCAGGGAGGCCGCATCGGGTCTGGCGATGGTCGAACAGTGGATCGAGGACAAGGCCGGGGCCGATCTCGATGCGCTGGGACTTGCGATCGATGATCAGCGTGCCTTTCAGAAGCTGACCTCGGCCCTGCTGGAGCATCTCCAGCTGATCGACAGCGACGTGCCGCCCGAAACCGATGATTCAGAAGCCCAGGAAGAGGGCGAGGACGAGGAGCAGCAACAGGAAGAGGGGGACAGCGGCGAGGATCAGGCGGGCGACAGCGACGCCTTTGCCGAGGCGCGGGCCGAAGATCAGGACGGCGACACCGAAGAGGGCGAAACCGACTATAGCGACGAGTTCGACGCCGACAGCGACGAAGGTGCCGACGACCTGGGCGAGGAAGGCATGATGCCGGTCCGCCCGAACCGACCAATGGGCGACCTGCCGCCGGGCTTCGATTACAAGCCCTATACCGTTCTGCATGACGAGGTCGTGACCGCCGAGGATCTGTGCGACGAGGATGAACTGTTGCGGTTGCGCGGTTTCCTCGACCAGCAACTGGTGAGCTTGCAGGGCGCGGTGACGAAGCTTGCCAACCGGTTGCAGCGGCGGTTGATGGCACAGCAATCGCGGTCGTGGGACTTCGATCAGGAGGAAGGGCTGCTCGACGCGGCGCGGCTGGCGCGGATCGTGATCGATCCGACGCGCTCGCTCTCCTACAAGATCGAGCGGGATACCGAGTTCCGCGATACCGTCGTGACGCTGTTGATCGACAATTCGGGATCGATGCGCGGGCGGCCGATCTCCATTGCGGCGATCAGCGCCGATATCATGGCGCGCACGCTGGAGCGCTGCGGGGTCAAGACCGAGATATTGGGCTTCACCACCCGCGCGTGGAAGGGCGGGCAGAGCCGCGAGGCCTGGCTCGCGGCGGGGCGTCCGCCGATGCCGGGGCGTTTGAACGACCTGCGGCACATCATCTACAAGAAGGCCGACGAACCCTGGCGCCGGGCGCGCAAGAATCTGGGCCTGATGATGCGCGAGGGGCTGCTCAAGGAAAATATCGACGGCGAGGCGCTGCTCTGGGCGCACAGCCGGCTGCTGGCGCGCAATGAGGAACGCCGCATATTGATGGTGATTTCGGACGGCGCGCCGGTCGATGACTCCACCCTGTCGGTGAACAGCGGCACCTATCTGGAACGCCATCTGCGACAGGTGATCGAATGGATCGAGAACCGCTCGCCCGTGCAGCTGGTCGCCATTGGCATCGGCCATGACGTCACGCGCTATTACCGCCGCGCGGTGACCATCATGGATGCCGAACAGCTCGGCGGGACCATGGTGGAGCAGTTGGCCGGACTGTTCGACGAAGACTGAAACCAGCCTGTTCGGGCTGGACGATGTCGAAAGCCCGGACCTTCCCTTGAAAAGAAGCATGGCAATTTCGACCTCGTGTCAGCGCCAACGGGCGTTTTGACAGGAGAGTGCAATGAGTGTCGCCTTTCGTCGCGATAGTGACGAGGAGCATCTGGAACCCACTTTCGAGATTCCCTTGCCGCCCGGCCCCAACTGGGTGACGGCGCGTGGGCTGCGGCTGACGCGGGAGAAGGTGGAGGCGCTGGAAGCGGTCGAAACCGATGGCATGGCCGAGGAGGATGCCAAGAAGCTGAAGCGCGAGCTGCGCTATTGGCGGACGCGCCTTGCGACGGCGGAATTGCGGCCGGTGCCCGATGGGGAGACGGTCGCTTTCGGCAGCCGCGTGACCTATCGCCTCAATGGCAAGGAAAAGCAGATCGCCATCGTTGGCGATGACGAGGCCGAACCGGCGGAGGGGCGCATCGCCTTTTCCGCACCGCTCGCCCGCGCGATGATGGATGCCGAGGAAGGCGAGGCCATCGATTTCGGCGGCAAGCCGGCGGCGATCACGATCGTCGCGATCGAGGCGATTAGGGAGGAGTAAACATACACCCCGTGTTCCTGCACAGGCAGGAACCCAGTTCAAACGGCGGACCAAAGAGCGCAGGGCGGGACTGGGCTCCTGCCTTCGCAGGAGCACGACCGCCAAGGGGAAAGGAAGCCCTCCAGTTTGCGCTGGAGGGCTTTGTCACGTCAGGCGTTGCGTCCGGCCTCGAAGAGGAACCAGGCGCGCTCTTCGGCCTGGTCGGTCCAGTCGTCGATAATGCCTTCGGTCGCGTTGTCGCCCGCTTGCGTGGCGGCGGCCTTGGCGGCGCGCAGGGCTTCGACCAGCTTCAGATTATCCGCGCGCAGCTCATTCAGCATATCGCCGGGGCTGACATAATCGGCGTCATTGTCGACCACCGATTGATGGCGCGAGATGTCCCCGATCGAGCGCAGCGTGGTGTTCCCGGTCTTGCGCACACGCTCCGCAATCAGGTCGGTGGTGGCGAGAATCTGCGTGGCCTGATCATCGAACATCAGATGATAGTCCCGGAAATGCGGACCCGAGACGTGCCAATGGAAGTTCTTGGTCTTGAAATACAGCGCATAGCTGTCCGCGAGCACGCCGTTCAGCGCCTGCGCGACCGACTTCGTCGCGTTGCTGCGCAGGTCCGTCGGGGTCTTCAGATCGGGGGCTGTCATGCTTGGCTCCTGTTGGGGACTTGGTTTCGGACATATAATGATCCGGTGCCGTTAAGGTGCCATGACAACCCACGAATTTCGCACGGAAATTGTCGTTCAGTCTGATGGAGAGGCTCGATCAGGCGAGATGCAGCGCCGACACTGCCACGGACAGGCCGGCCAGCAGTAGCAGAACGCCGCCACCGATCCGGATGGCACGGAGCGGAAGCGCCTTGAGCATGGCCTCGCGCAGCAGGACGATGGGGATGGTCGCGGCCATGATGCCGATGGCGCCTCCGGTCGCGGCGAGCAAAGGATCGGCGGTGCGGACGGCGATGCCCAGGATCAGGAATTGCGCGCCATCGCCAAAGCCGAGGATGAAAAGGCCGAGCGCGGTGGTCAGAAACGGTCCCAATTGCCAGTTGGCGAGCGGATCAGGCTGTTTGACCGGCCAGATCATGCCGATGGCGAGAAAGATCAACGCCAAGGCGAGGAACAACAGCCGCGCGTCCGACCCGAGCATCGGCGCGATGAAGATGCCCGCCGCTGCGCCGATGGCAGCATTGGCGACGGCAGCGGCGGCGACCCCCGCGATCACCGCGCCATTGCGCTGAAACCGAGTGGCCAGCGCGAGGGCGAGCAACTGCCCCTTGTCTCCGATCTCACTCAACAGGCAGCCGAGCAGCGCGATCAGCAATGCGTCCATTCGGCAGCCGTCTTGTCGGTCAGGCGGTCAGATGCGAACCGGGTCCCGCCATGGGCCTGGCGGCCATGGGCATCGGGATGACATCCGCCTCGGGCATTTCCGCCGCGAGCGCGTCGCGCATCAGGTCGAGATAGGACATCACCACCGGCCCGGCGCCCTGTAGCGAGAGCGCCGATTGCAGCGTGCTTGCCAGACATTCGACCGTATCGAGATGAAAGGCGCGCGCGATATGGCGAATCTGGTCGATTTCGTCACGCAATCGCGCCACCGAAACATGCCCCCGTTCCCCGGCAAGTCCGTCGACCCGGCACAGCAGATCGGCAAGAATGACCAACATCGGATCATGTCGCATGAGAGACTCCCCCGTCTTTTGGCTCCGACTCCATCATATGTTGAGCCGGTTAAGGCCGCGTAAAGTGTAGCATGCGCCGCAGCTTTCGGCCACGAGCCTTGACATTAATCCGAATCTCCCTCATGAGCCGCGGCTGAAACGGGGCGGTCCCCTCCTTGCAAGAGGTTTGGGGGCCGCTCTTCTTTTTCACGATATTCACGACCAGGGACTAAGGCCATGGCCAAGCCAGCAACCGTCAAGATTCGCCTCGTCAGCTCGGCTGACACCGGCTTCTTCTACGTCACCAAGAAGAATCCGCGCACCAAGACCGAGAAGCTGAGCTTCCGGAAATATGATCCCGTCGTGCGCAAGCATGTCGAGTTCAAGGAAGCCAAGATCAAGTGATCTGACGGCGGCTTTCGCCGCCTGACGACATTTGGGGTTCGTGGTGCCGGGCACCCGAACGAAGAGGCCCGTCCCCTTGGGGGGAACGGGCCTTTCCTTGTTGCCTTCCGTCCCCGGCCTTGCGACCAGGCGGTGACAGGATGGAGAGCCGGCAGATGTCCGCCAATTCCATGCCTTACAGCAACGCGTTCACCTGCTCGACGAAACGCAGCACGGAAATCGGCTTGGAAACATAGGCCTGCGCGCCTGCCCCACGAATCCGCTCCTCATCGCCATGGCCGGCATAGGCGGTCACGGCCATGATCGGCACCGACGACAGCTGCGCGTCGCGCTTCAGTGAAATGATGAGGTCAAGGCCGCTGATATGCGGCAGATGGATGTCGGTGATCACCAGATTCGGGTGGAACTCCCGCGCCTGTGCCAGCAGGTCGCGCCCATCGCGCAGCGGCAGCACTTCATGCCCGTGCGCGCGCAGCAGGTCGCAAAAAAGTTTGAGATTAAGTTCGTTGTCCTCGACAACGAGCACGCGCTTTGCCACCAGTCACCCGCGTTTGGAGAAATCCGCAACAATATTTGGAAGCGCGTTCCCTAAGCCCGCCCTTCGTTGAGATCAATCATGCGTCCCGACATTAACCATGGCAAGCAGCATAGCCCAAGCGAGACACGAGAACCATCCGTGCTGGCGCTCATGGCGCTGGCCTGGACGCTGGCCGACGACCGCAGGGCCGACCGGCTGTTGGCGCTGACCGGGCTGGACGCCGACACGCTGCGCGCCGGGGTGGACGATGCGGCGATATTGAGCGCGGTTCTGGGCTTCCTTGCCGATCATGAGCCGGACCTGATCGCTTGCGCCGAAAGCATCGACAGCACGCCCGAAGCCCTGATCGCCGCCAAGGGAGCGCTCCAGCCATGACCCGTCCACTGATCATCACCGATTGCGATGAGGTGCTGTTGCACATGGTGGTGCCATTCCGCGCCTGGCTGGACGAACATCATGACGTGCATTTCGACATGCGCGAGCGCGGCTTTGCCGAGGCGTTGCGCCATAAGGACAGCGGCAAGCCGCTGGAGCGGGCGCTGGTCTGGGAATTGCTGATCGGCTTTTTCGATACGGAAATGCACCGCCAGGCGCCGATCGCGGGCGCGGTCGAGGCGATGGACCGGTTGAGCCGGATCGCCGACATCGTCGTCCTCACCAACATCACCGAACGCCATCACCGGCAGCGCGAGGAGCAACTCGCGGCCCATGGCCTTGATCTGCCCGTTCATTGGAATCAGGGCGGCAAGGGTCCGCCACTGACGGCGATCATCGCGGAACGCCAGCCCAGCGTCACCCTGTTCATCGACGATCTGGCCGAACATCACGCGTCCGTGGCAGATCATGCGCCCGGCGTCTGGCGCCTGCATATGGTGGGCGAACCGGAAATCGCCCGCGAAGTCGGCGCGGCCCCTCTGGCCCATGCCCGGATCGACGACTGGGCGGCGGCCGAAGCGTGGATCGCCGCCCGGCTGGCCGAGGGGCCGGCGCCCGACAACTTCCTCACCCCATAAGGAGCATCCGCATGAGCATCGAAGCCCGCCTGACCGAACTCGGCATCACCCTGCCCGCCGCCGCCGCGCCGGTCGCCGCCTATGTCGCGGCAGTGGAAGCCAATGGCCTGCTGCATATTTCCGGGCAGATCTCGCTGGCCGAGGGCCAGTTGATGACCGGTCGCCTGGGCGAAGACCGGGACCTGGACTATGGCGTCAAAGCGGCGCGGGCCTGCGGCCTCAACCTGATCGCCCAGATGAAGGCCGCGCTTGGCAGTCTCGACCGGGTCGAGCGGATCGTGAAGCTGGGCGCCTTCATCAGCAGCACGCCCGAATTCACCGACCAGCCCAAGGTGGCCAATGGCGCGTCCGAACTGATGGTCGAGGTCTTCGGCGAGGCAGGCAAGCACGCCCGCAGCGCGGTGGGCGTTCCAGTGCTGCCGCTGGGCGCAGTGGTCGAGATCGATGCCATCGTCCTTGTCCGTCCGGCCTGACGCCCCGGCATTCCTGACCGCGCGCCCCTTCGCCCATCGTGGACTGCATGGGGGCGGACCGCACGGGGGCAAGGTCAGCGAAAATGGCATGGCGGCCTTCACGGCCGCCATTGCCGCAAATCTGGGCATTGAATGCGATGTCCGGCTGAGCCGCGACGGCGTGGCGGTCGTCTTCCACGATGCCTCGCTTCAGCGTATGACGGGCGAAGCCGGCAAGGTTTGCGATCATGAGGCCGAAGACATCGACCGGCTGACGCTGCCCGATGGCGGCGGCGTTCCGCGCCTTCGGGCACTGCTGGACCTGTGCGGGACGGACATCCCCCTGCTCATCGAAATCAAGGTGGACGGACGACGGGTCGCCCCCCTTTGTGCGGCGGTTTCCGACGACCTGGCGCGGCGTCCCCTGACGCTGGCGGCGGTCATGAGCTTCAATCCCGCGGCGATGCGCTGGTTCCGGCGCCACCGGCCCGATGTCGCGCGCGGACTGGTCGTCACCGAGCAGCGTAGGCGCGGCTGGCGTGGAAGAGTGGGCCGCGCCCTTGCACTTTGGGCGGCCAAACCCGATTTCATCGCCTGTGATATTCGCGACCTGCCTTCGTCCCTGTCCGTGCGCGCCCGTCGTCGGGGGCTGCCCGTGCTGAGCTGGACCGTGCGTACCGATACGGAGCACGCTCGCGCCGCTCTGCATGCGGACCAGATCATTTTCGAGGCATCGCGTGACTGAGTGCGTGGCGCGGATCGCCGGCGGCGTG
Organism: Sphingobium sp.; assembly: GCF_032153725.1. GTDB lineage: Bacteria > Pseudomonadota > Alphaproteobacteria > Sphingomonadales > Sphingomonadaceae > Sphingobium. The sequence goes on from NZ_JALDYQ010000001.1 coordinate 184,919, forward strand.
GCCGATTTGCCGCGTGAGGAATGGAATGCCTGCGCGGGAGATGCCAATCCATTCATCGGCTGGGATTTTCTGGCCGCGCTGGAACGATCGGGCAGTGTCGGCGGCAATAGCGGCTGGCAACCGTTGCCGCTGGTCATTGACGGGCCGGACGGACGGATCGCCGCCGCCGCACCGCTCTATGGCAAGAGCCATAGCCAAGGCGAATATGTGTTCGACCATGGCTGGGCCGATGCCTGGGAACGGGCAGGCGGGCGCTATTATCCCAAGATTCAGGTCGCCTCCCCCTTTTCGCCGGTGCCCGGTCCCCGGCTCCTGCTGCGCGACGAATTGCTCGCGCCCCTGCTGATCGCGGGGATCGAAAACGTGGTGGGACGCAATGCGCTGTCTTCCGCCCATGCGACCTTCATCGCGCCCGATCAGGTGCCGATGTTCGAGGCGGCGGGATGGCTGATCCGGGAGGACAGTCAGTTTCACTGGACCAATCGCGGCTATCGCGACTTCAGCGACTTTCTGGCGGATATGTCGAGCGCCAAGCGCAAGAATATCCGCAAGGAACGCGAACGCGCGGTCGGGGGGCTGGAGATCGTGCATCTGACCGGCGCGGCACTGATCGAGGCGCATTGGGACATGTTCTGGACCTTCTATCAGGACACCGGCGCGCGCAAATGGGGACGGCCCTATCTGACTCGTGCCTTTTTCTCGATGCTGGGCAAAAGCATGGCGGACCGGGTGCTGTTGGTGCTGGCGCTGCGCCAGGGCCGACCGATTGCCGGGGCGCTCAACCTGATCGGGGCGGACACGCTGTACGGACGCTATTGGGGCTGTACCGAGGAGGTGCCCAATCTGCATTTCGAGCTATGCTATTATCAGGCGATCGACATCGCCATCGCCCGGGGCCTGAAGCGGGTGGAGGCGGGCGCGCAGGGCGGACACAAGCTGGCGCGGGGCTATGCGCCCGAGCCCACCTATTCGGCGCATTTCATTCCCAATGCGAGCTTTCGCCGGGCCGTGGCCGATTTCCTGGCGGCCGAGCGGCAGGGCGTGCAGCGCGACCGGCTCTGGCTGACCGAACGGACGCCGTTTCGCAAGGGTGCCTAGAGGGATTATCCAGGCGAACGGAAGCAAATCGCTCTAAGCGGCACGTCGCTGCGCCGTCGCGATCAGGGCCCGCGCCTGCCGCTGGGCCTCCGCTATTTCGCGCGCCGACATTTCCCCAGCCACTTCCGCACGCAGGGTCTGGCCTTCCTCGCTGCCCTTGAGGGCTGCCAGATTGAACCATTTATGCGCCTCGATCAGATCGACGGGCAGACCGCCCGTGCCGCAGCTATAGGCCACGCCCAGATCGAAACAGGTTTCCGCAGATTCGCCTGCCGCATCCGAAAGACGGCTTTGCATCAGAAACTGCGCGCTCTTCAGACCATTGGCCATGACCGAATTCCCCCTGATGGATTTCGACTTGATGGTTTTCGACGAGGACAGGCTGCACCGGCAGCGGATAAAAAATGGTTAACGCGTTTTGCAGCGATCAGCAGGCCAATGCCCGTAATAGGTGGCAGGGAAGGGTTAACGCAGCTGGATGGCGCCAAAGGGGGTAGCGCGCGGGTCTGATTGTCCCCATAGCCGCCAGCATGACCCATCATCCGGAAATCGTCGCAGCGCAGCCAAAAAAGGACATAGCTTTCCGCGAATTCGTCATGCTTTGCGCCTGCCTGATGGCGATGAATGCGCTGTCGATCGACCCGATGCTGCCTGCCCTGCCCGACATTGGCCGCGATCTGGCGATTCCGCACCCCAATGACCGGCAGTTGATCATCAGCGTCTATTTTCTGGGGCTGGGAGTCGGGTCGCTGCTGTTCGGCGTCTTGTCCGATCGATTCGGGCGCAAGCGAGTGCTGGGAAGCACGATGGTGCTGTTCATCCTTTCCTCCATCGCCTGCGCGGGCGCGCAAAGTTTCACCATGATGCTGGCCGGACGCGCCTGCGCCGGGTTCTTTGCAGGCGCAAGCCGCGTCATCACCGTCAGCATCATCCGCGACCGGTTCAGGGGTGACGCCATGGCGCGCGTCATGTCGCTTATCTTCGCGGTGTTCATGCTGATCCCGGTCATGGCGCCCGCTTTCGGTCAGGCAATCTTGTGGATTGCGCCATGGCGCTGGATTTTCTGGGCCCTGACGATCCTGGCCACGCTGATCCTGCTGTGGATGATGAGCCGAATGCCGGAAACGCTGTTGCCGGAAAATCGCCTGCGGATAAGCGCAGCTAGCCTTTTACGGACGGTTGGAACCGTCGCCCGCACACGCAGTTCAATCGGCTATATGCTGGCAAGCGGCGTGGTGACGGGCGGCCTGATCGGCTTCATCCTGTCCGTGCAGCAAATTTTCTTCGACATTTTCGGGGCGCAGAAGATTTTTCCCTTCGCCTTCGCGGCCATTGCCGGGAGCATGGGGATCGGCAGCCTGCTCAACAGTCGACTCGTCTCCCGCTTCGGCGCGCGGCGATTGAGCCAGACGGCGCTGCTATGCCTGGTCCTGATCAACGGCGCTCACCTGGGGGTGATCCTGACAGGTCATGAAACCATCATCAGCTTCATCGCTTTTCAGGCCACGGCGATGCTGACGATCGCCTTCACCGCGTCCAACTTCAGCGCGATTTCGATGGAACCCTTCGCGAAAGGCGCGGGCATCGCATCCTCTTTTCAGGCCTTTCTGACCACGGCCTTGTCCAGCACGCTCGGCAGCCTGGTCGGCCGTGCCTTTGACGGGACGACGCTGCCGCTCACCCTGGGGTTGATGATTTTCGGGGCAGTCTCTTTGCTGATCGTCGCTTGGGCAGAGCACGGGAAGTTGTTCACCCGCCCCCATCGCGCGGCCCTGCGTGATCCCGAATTCGAAGCCATGCATTAGGTGTTTAGTCCCGGCATTTGATCAGCCAGGAATGGACGCTGCCCGCCGGGGAGCATTCGACGAAAAAAGGGGCAGTATCATCCGCCCCTTTCATTGGATCAGGCGTCCTGGCCACCCGGTGTCGGCGCGCCCGGCATGGGGGGCACCGGTTGCGGCGGGATGCCGACATCCTGTTCATGCGTTTCAATCAGACCGCGCCCCACATGGCTTTTGCGGTAGCCATAAAGGAAATAGAGGAAGAGGCCGAAGCCACCCCAGACCGGCAGGACGAGCTGTGCATCGACAGGCAGGTTGAAGAACAGGAAGACGCAACCGAAGGCTGCGGTCGGAGCAATCGCCCACACCAGCGGAGTGCGGAATGGGCGGGCACGCGCCGGCTCCTTCACGCGCAGCACCAACACGGCGATCGAAACCATGAAAAAGGCGAACAGCGTGCCGGAGTTGGAAATATCCGCCAGCTGGCCGACGGGGAGCAGGGCCGCGCCGATGGCGACGAATATGCCGGTGACCATGGTGACGACATGCGGCGTCTTGAACTTCGGATGGATGCTGGCGAGCTTTTCCGGCAGCAGGCCGTCGCGGGCCATGACGAAGAAGATGCGGGTCTGGCCGAACATCATCATCAGGATGACCGACGGCAGGGCGAGGTTGGCGGCAAGACCGAGCGCATTGCCCACGACCGTCCAGTTGATCTCCCGCAACACATGGGCGAGCGCTTCATTCGAGCAGACCAGGTCCTTGGCGTGAGCGGCCATGGCACAGGCAGCGGTAAAGCCCTGCGACCCGGGCGCCACGATCGATCCATCGGGTCCCAGCACAGGCTGCGCGCCGATCGCGCCAATCGCGCCGCTAGCGACCAGAAGGTAGAAAACGGTGCAAAGCGCAAGGCTGCCGATCAGGCCGATGGGCACGTTGCGCTGCGGGTTCTTGGTTTCTTCAGCGGCCGTCGAAACGGCATCAAAGCCCACATAGGCGAAGAAGATCGAGGCGGCCGCACCGACAATACCCATGCCGCTGGTGCCTTCCGGCCCGAACCAGCCATTGGGCGCGAAAGGCGAGAAATTACCGGTGTCGAGTACCGGTAGGGTCAACGCGATGAAGGCCGTCAGCGCCGCCACCTTGATGGCAACGAGCACGGCGTTGACGCGCGCGCTTTCGGTGGTGCCGATGACCAGCAACGCCGTCACCGCGAGCGCCACGACGATCGCGGGGATGTTGATGACGCCGTGGCTGAAATCAGCGTGGGGGATGAGGCCGTTCATCGTCCAGACCGGCCCCGCAGATAGCGCTCGTGGCAGTTCCAGCCCGGTTATGCTTTTAAGCAACCCCATGAAATAGCCGGACCAGCCGACAGATACCGCGCTTGCTGCGACGGCATATTCCAGGATGAGCGCCCACCCGACCATCCAGGCGAGCAGCTCCCCAACGACGGCATAGGTATAGGTGTAGGCGGAGCCGGACACCGGCACCATCGATGCGAGTTCGGAATAGCAAAGCGCCGCGAAAGCGCAGACGGCCCCCGCGATCACGAAGCTCCACATCATGCCCGGACCGGCCTTTTGGGCCGCAGCGGCGGTCAAAACGAAAATGCCGGTGCCGATGATGGCACCGACACCCAATAGCGTCAGTTGGATCGGCCCCAATGTCCGTACGAGAGATTTTTTCTCGGCCGTGGCCAATATGGCGTCCAGAGGCTTTATGCGCCCGAAAATCATGATGGAGCCCTTTATCTTTGTGTCTTTTGCCCGGGCGGCCGTTGCGGCCTCTCCCCTTTTGTGATGAAGCGGAGACTATCGTCTAATCCGGCGCGCGCAAGTATGTTGCGCATTTCGGACATGGTCCAAAAGCGCTTCCCATAGGAATCCAAGGGAGTGAAGCATGGTTGAATTGCTACGAGCGAAAAGCCTGGGCGATGTCGTACATGGTTTCGCCGGACGCCGGGGTGGCGTTTCCAGAGGGATTCACGAGGGTCTGAATGTCGGTTTAGGATCAGAGGATGAGCGCGATGCAGTGCTGCGCAACCGGGATTTGGCGCGCGATGCACTGTTGCCGGGCGCGACGCTGGTGACGGTGCATCAGGTGCACTCACCTGATGTGATCACCGTCACGGCGCCCATCCCGGCGGACGATCGGCCCGCGGCCGATGCGATGGTTACGAATCGACCGGGGTTGATATTGGGGATTCTGACCGCAGATTGCGTGCCGGTCCTCTTTGCCGATGCGTCCGCCGGTGTCGTCGGCGCAGCGCATGCGGGATGGAAAGGCGCTTTGAGCGGCGTGACAGATCGGACGATCGCTGCGATGGAAATGTTGGGCGCTTCGCGCAACCGGATCGCCTGTGCGATCGGGCCATGCATCGGGCGTTCGTCCTATGAAGTTACGCTGGATTTCGCAGCCCGCTTTGCAGCGGCGGATGCGAAGAACGATCGTTTTTTCATCTCTGGGCGGGAGGGGCACTGCCAATTCGACATAGCAGCCTATGTGGCCGCGCGGCTGGCGGCCGCCGGCATCAGTATGATTACGCTGTTGGACGAGGACACTTATAGCCAACCGGATCGCTTTTACAGCTATCGCCGCTCATGCCATCGCGGCGAGCCCGATTATGGTCGGCAGATTTCGATGATTGCGGTAGGGACCTAGCATTTTTCCAACCCATGAAGACGCCAGCTGGCCAGAAGCGAAGCGTGGTCGTTATGGAGCGGCCATCAATCATTTTCGTGAATAGGTCCGATCTTGGGGGACCCACGAGACTCATGTCGAAAGTAATGCTTTGCGTTGGTTGCGGGAGGGCGCAACCATCTGAACTTGCGGACGCAAAAAAGCCGCCCGGTTGGGGCGGCTGACTTAGGCGATTTGGTATCGCAATTTGAGATGGTTGCGGGGGCACGCAACCATCTCAACTTGCTGTTCCGAGCAGCAGCGTAACGCCGTTCCTACCGGGGAAGGCTCTCGCCTGTCTCGACGATCCGGCAACTGCGTTTATAGATTCTCTGGCAAGCAGCCTGCGCCTTCCGCTTGGCTGTTCGTTCCGTTGGGCCAGAGTCCACCGCTGCCTCGTTCTTCCCGGCGACGGCCACAGCATAATAGCCATTGGAGAAATCGAGAGCGAGGCGACAGTCGATGCCACCCTCGCTCCTGCATTGACCCAGCGCGCTCGCTTGGGCCTGCTCGCGGCTCAAGGCGCCTGTCGTGACGTTGTATAGGGTGCCGCCGTCACTCCCGGAACTCCAAACGATGGCGCCATAGGTGTCCGCCCGGTTGGGTATCGATACCGCACCGCTGTTTTCGAGACCACTGCCATCATTCTGAGCGCCTGGAATCGGCGCGCAGTCAGATGCCCTATCGCCGCCGACAGGATAGTAGCCAGGAGGGCAGCGGCCTTCGGCGCGCGCCGCTTCACCAGGCGCAAATATCACGACAGTGACGGCGACAGCCGCCAGCGCCGCTGCGCAAGCACCATAACAGATCCGTTCAAGCCTCATTCGATCCACGCCTCCATTAGCGCCTGACATTCATCAGCAGTTCGGCAGTTCGCCGTCCCCGCCGACTTTCACGTATTTCGTTCCATTGCGCGCGAAGAGCTGCTTGAAGCGGGAGGTTCCGTCGAAATGCACCTCGAAAGACTTGCCCTTCACGATATTGCGGATCGACCCCGTGATGGACACAGCCTTCGGTCCCTGACCCACGGCCCCGATGTTGTCGTAGCCGGACCGGAACGCCCCCAACGATATGGGCTCCCCGCCACCAAGCTCGTAGAGCGCAGTGGTGGTGCATGAAACACCCTGCCATGAGCCGAATATGTCGGTCACCACTACCGGATTATCGCCGAAATCCGTCGACACCACCCATTGCGGCGGGCCACCCATGAGGCTCCCCTCGATACCGTCTGGGTACGCACCCATGACCTTGAAGGCCGCTCCCTCGGGTTTCAGATAATGGACCGCAAGCGCGCCGAAATCGGTGGGGCCGCCATGCTCGACAATACCGGGGCTGAGGAGGATGGCGCCTGACAAGGTCCAGGCCAGTGCGCCCGGTTCGTAGACCATGGTCGCGCCGCTATCGAGTTCGACACGCTCCTTGCCGCCGCCGAACGCCGCCTCGAATGCCTTGGCCAGTTGCTCCTTTTCGGGGAGCGCGCGCATGGCCTCCGCCTCCTTGCTGACCGGTACAACACCTATGGAGGCGTTGAGTCCCTGAGCCATTGCGCTGCCCAAACTTCTTGGGATGCCGATGCCGGTTGCAACGATGGCCAGCGCGGTCACTCCGGCGACGAAGATTCTGTTGGAGAAATTCACGCGCGGCATCGTCACTTTTTCCGCGCCCACCGGATGTCCTCAGAGAGTTCCCAGCAGTCGGCGGCCGGGTGGAAGAGCAGCTGGCCCTCCGGGTCTTGATGCGCGCCCTTCGGGATCGGCTTGCCGTTGGCGTCAAGCGGGTTGCCGAGATCGTCACCGCCGTCGGACTGGCCGTCATAGTGGACGCGCGACCATTCGACGGAAACGTCGTTGTTCTGGCTCTGGTTAAACTGGAGATCGAGATATTCGTCCTCATCGCCGGCGCGGGCCGGTTTCACCGGCTTGTAGTAGTAGTCCAGCATCTTGACCGGGAAGCTCGAATAGCTCGCCGCATCAAAGGTCCGCTCCGAAATTTTCTCTCCGTGTGGGCCGAGCACCGCGTAGCGGATCTGCGACGCGCTATATTTCTGGCGAACGGACTTCGACACGATGAAAACATCGAAGAATGCCTTGAAGTCCTCTGCCTTGCAGGCGCGATCGGCCATCTCAAGCGAAATTTTATCCGGCTCGTTGAGAACCTGTTCCTTCGCGGCAGGCCGGGACGCGGCATTTTGGGCTATTCGAACTGCATTTGTCGCAGGCTCTTGGGAACTGGCCTGGGAATTATCGCATGCGCCCAGCACGCATACGGGTAGCAGCAAGGTCAGCGCAAATGCGCGGGCATGGAGACGGGTCACTATCGGCTACCCACGGCATCGGCGGGCGCGGCCTGCACGAGGTCGAAGGTCTTGTCGACCGTCCACGACCCGGCGAGATAGTCGCCGTGCGCCTCACCGGCATAGATCACCGTTTCGAGCTGCGCATCCGACAGAAGGCTGCGGATGTTGGCGGGCAGTTTCGGGCGATAGCTCGGCTTGGGCGGGGCAACGCTCGCCATGGCGGCCGATTGCACGAGCTTGGTCGGATGCGCCTGCGCGCCGGGAATACGGATCGACTGCAATCCGTATTCTTCATAGATCGCGTCGGTCAGGTGCGCGCCTGCGGCAGGCTCCCAGTCGATCGTGCGATAGGGAAGCTCGACGCCTTCTGGGTCGATGGCGGGCGCGGGGCGAATGGTCGCAGAGCGGGTGAGATGGCCGCGTACCGTCTTTGGCGCCGTGGCTGGGCGCATTGCGGGAGCTGTGGGCAACGTGACGGGCAGACGGGCCGGAACGTCCCGCGCGATCCAGTCGAGCAGCGTCGCGACATCGGGCGCGATGCCAGCCGATGCTGGCCACGCGGACGGATCAGCGGCGGACGCTTTGTCGATGACGGTCAAGCGCGTCGGGAATGTAGTGCCGTGCCTGGCATAGACCGAGCCGGCGATTGCTGCATTAAACACGATGGTGCCGCGCTCCTGCAGGCGCTCGAAAGCGTCACGCCAATCCGGGAGGTCCGGCCCGACATTGGCGCCAGTGATCGCCACGAGCCGGCCGCCAGGTGCAAGCCGGTTCAAGGCCGAGGCGATATGACGGAAGCCAGCGTCGGCAACGCGGCCCGAAACATTAGCCATGGCCGAGAACGGCGGGTTCATCAGCACAACGGAGGGGATGTCTGAGGGATCGAGATGATCGTCGATCTGCGCGGCGTCGAAGCGCGAGACACCAACGGCCGGAAAGAGGGAGCTGAGGAGATCGGCGCGCCCGTCCGCGAGTTCGTTCAGGATCAACGAACCACCAGCCGTCGATGCCAGAATGGCGAGCAAGCCGGTCCCGGCAGATGGTTCCAGCACGACGTCGTCTGGCGATATGCGCGAGGTGCTTCCGAACGCCTGCTTCGTCGCCTTCACCGGCACGCCGATCGCCAAGAAGGAAAAGAGCACCTTCGCCAAGTTCGGCGATCTAGTGCAGCCCTCCTACTCCATGCGCGATGCTGTGGCGGACAAGGCCGTCGTACCATTGCTCTATGAGGGGCGAGAGGTCGTCACCGACGTCGATGACGCGCAGATTGATCGCTGGTTCGAAGTTCACACCCGCGGCCTCTCCGACGACCAGCGTGCCGATCTGAAACGAAAGATGAGTCGCGCTCGTGAGATCGAGGGCGTGGATTCGAGACTTCAGTCCATCGCATTCGACGTCGGGCAGCATTTCTCGACGAGCTTCAAGGGAACCGGTCTGAAGGGGCAACTTGCGGCATCGTCAAAGAGGGCGGCGATCCTGCTTAAGAAGCTGTTCGACGAATTTGGGGTCGTGACTGCCGAGGTCGTGATCTCGGCTCCAGAAATGCGCGAAAGCGAGGACGAAGTCGATGAAGCCGACGACGATCTCGTCCGGACGTTCTGGCGGAAAATGATGGAGCGCTACGGTGGCGAAGATGCCTATAACCGGACCATCGTCGAACAATTCAAAGGACCGGACGAACCTGACATCATTATTGTTGTCGACAAGCTTCTCACAGGGTTCGACGCCCCACGGAACACCGTGCTCTATGTAGCTCGCCGCTTGAAAGAGCACGGCCTGCTGCAAGCCATCGCACGCGTCAATCGGGTCTTCGACGAAGAGGGCGCGCCGGAGAAGCCCTTCGGCTTCATTATCGATTATACAGGCGTCCTGAAGGATCTCGGCGCCGCGCTCGCCAGCTACGACGCCCTCCAGGGCTTCAGCCAGGAAGACATTGCAAATAGCGTACTGGCAATCCGGGACGAGGCAAATAAGGTGCCAGGCGCCCATGCCGCCTTGCTGGACGTGTTTAAATCCGTATCGAACACATTTGATGCCGAAGCCTACGCGCGACTTCTCGCCGATGAGGCGATAAGAGCCGAGTTCTATGAACGCCTTTCGGCGTTCGCGCGGGCCTTTTCCGTGGCGCTCGCTTCACCAGCATTTGTCGAGGCCACGAAGCCGGAGCTCCTAAAGCGTTGGAAAGATGACCTGGGACGCTTCACTGCGTTACGCGCCGCCGTCAGCCTTCGGTACGCCGAACGGGTCGATTGGCGCGATTACGAAAAGCGGATTCGTCAGTTGCTGGATCGCCACGTGATCGCACGGGACGTCGTCACTCTCGTCGAACCATTGAACATCTTCGATGAAGTCGCAATCGAAGAACGCAGGAAAGATAAGACCGAAACTGACGCATCCATCGCTGATACTATCGCCCATCAACTAACTGGACGGCTCGAAGAACCGAGTGATTTCGGCGTGATGGCGTAGCAAGGAGCGCG
>NZ_JALDYQ010000148.1:0-3452 GCF_032153725.1 Sphingobium sp.
AAAATCGGCGAAACCTACGAGGTCGGTACTCTCCTCGGTACCATCGGGTAAAGGGAGGATGCAGCCGCGCCCCTCCAAAACCTGATCATCGCAGAGCGCTTGTCAGCGCCTGGGGCTCTTCAGCTGATAACGGATATGGCCCCGGGATACCCGATCGAACCCGGCCACCGGCGCGGCTGACATTCAACCGATCGGCGGGTTTCTGGCCATCGCATCCTGGCGCTGGGACCCGCCAGCATCACAGCTCCGGGCGGGACCAGCGGCCGCGTTGGACGTAGCGATCCACGCCTTCGCCATTGTCGCGCATCTCACGATCGATGTCGGCGGGAGCAAGGGGGTCGAAAAAGGCTTTGGCCCGCTGCACGGCCGGGCGCGCGGCGATCGCCTCGATCCAACGTCGCACGGCCGGCAGCGCCGTGATATCCACGCCTCTCGATTCCCAGCGGTGGAACCAGGGCCAGGCTGCCATGTCGGCCAGGCCATAATCCTCGCCACCCAGAAAGGGCGTTTCACCCAGACGCCGCTCGGCCACGTCATAGAGCCGCTTCACCTCCGTCGCATAACGCGCCCGGGCATAGGCATGATCCGGATCGGTCGCATAGAGGCGGAAATGGGCAAGCTGACCGAACATCGGGCCGACTCCCCCCATCTGCCACATCAGCCATTGCAACATTGCCAGCCGCGCATGCACCCCAGCAGGCAGGAAACGCCCCGTCTTCTCCATGAGGTAGATGAGAATCGCCCCCGATTCCCACAGGGTCACCGCGCGCCCCCCTACCCCTTGCTCATCGACGATCACCGGTACCTTGCGATTGGGAGTCAGCGCGCCGAAATCATCCGTGAACTGCTCGCCCCGGAACATGTCGACCATCTCGAACCGCCAGGGCAGTGCCATTTCCTCCAGAGCGATCACGATCTTGAGGACATTGGGGCTTCCGAAGCCGTAAAGGGTGATCATCTTCTTCTCCAGTTCGTCATGCCTTGCGCCCGTTCAGCGTCATCCGCGCATCGCGGCCGCCATTTCTTCTGCCCTGTCGCGAACCGCGCCCATCAGTTCGGGATGAGTGAAGAGCCAGAAGCGATCCGTGCCAAGGGCATCCGCCACCAGCCGGCCGACCTCGCCGGGGTCGAGGCTTTCGCGCATCGCCTGCTCCAGTTCCGGCTCACGCTCGCCAATGGCCACCCCCCTGGGTGCGCGCGCCGCATTTTTTTCCACCAGCGCGGTCCGCACCCGGCCGGGCAGAAGCACGCTGATCCGGGTATCGGTCTGACGGGTTTCGGCCCGGGCCGCTTCACACAGCGCGACCACGCCAGCCTTCGCCGCCGAATAGACGCCATTGCCCGGATGCACCAGAAGCGCCCCAAGCGATGCGGTCGCCACGAAATGCGTCGGGCCGTCCGCTCTGGCCAGGCGCGGCAGCCCCAGATTCAGGGCATGAAAGCAGGCATCCAGATTGATGCTTCGCGACCATTCCCAGGCGTCCACGCTCGTTTCCGCGAGCGACAGCCTGCTCCCGGCGACACCGGCATTGCCGACGATCACGGCCAGCGGGCCGCATTCTCGCTCAGTCTCATCCAATGCGGCCTGCCACGCGGCACGATCGCGCGTATCCAGCACCACCGCATGGGCGCCCGGCACATCGGGCAGCGCCCGGGAAAGCCCGTCTTCGTCGATGTCGGCGAGCATGACCCGCATGCCTCGCGCGGCCAGCTCCTTCGATATGGCGAGGCCGATTCCGCTCGCGGCGCCGGTCACCAGCACCGCCCGGCCATGAAAACTGCTTTCGTCTCCCATCATCTTGCTCCGCTCGCCAGTTGCCTTAAAGTCATTCTGGTCAGATGGAACCGGGATGACTTTAGTTATTCTTTGTTGTCCGTGATTTCCGAGCCGCCAGATGATGCCATCCGGCTCGAAATCACTCTAGCCTTCAGCGCGCGATCTCGAACAACGCGGCCGCGCCCATGCCACCTCCAATGCACATGGTGACGACTGCGTTCTTCGCGCCCAGACGCTTGCCTGCAATCAGCGCGTGGCCGGTCATGCGCGAACCGGTCATGCCGAAGGGATGGCCCACCGCGATCGCGCCGCCATCGATATTGACCTTGTCCGGATCAATCCCCAACCGGTCACGGCAATAGAGTGCTTGGCTCGCATAGGCTTCATTGAGTTCCCAAAGGTCGATGTCGTCCACTCTCATGCCCAGCCGATCGAGCAGCTTTGGAACCGCGAAGACCGGTCCGATGCCCATCTCGTCCGGTTCGCAGCCCATCACCTGCATGCCCCTGTAAAGGCCGAGGATGGGTATGCCGCGCCGCGCCGCCTCGTCCGCGTCCATGATCACGCAGACGCTGGAGCCATCCGAGAGCTGGCTGCAATTCCCCGCCGTCACCGACCCTCCCTCGAACAGAGGCTTGAGCTTGCCGAGCCCTTCCACATCGGTGCCCGGTCGGTTGCATTCATCCTTCGTCAGCGTGACTTCTTCCTGGGACAGCACGGCCAGCGCCTTGTCGACCACATTCCTGGTGGTGGTGATTGGCACGATCTCCTCATTGAACCAGCCCCGCTCCTGCGCGATGGCGGTGCGGGCCTGGCTGCGTGCGGCGAATTCGTCCTGCGCCTCGCGGCTCACGCCATAGCGGCGCGCGACGATATCACCGGTCAGGTTCATCGCCATGTAGATTTCGGGCCTGTGCTCCAGCAGCCACTCATCCTTGTTGCGGAAGATATTGCGGTGCGGATCGACCAGGCTGACCGTTTCCACGCCGCCTGCGACATAGATGCCCCCTTCCCCGCTGCGGATGCGCTGCGCCGCGAAGGCGATGGTCTGGAGGCCGGAGGAGCATTTGCGATCCAGCGTCACGCCGCACACGCTGATCGGCAGGCCGGCACGGAGCGCCGCCTGGCGCGCTATGTTGGAGCCGACCGCGCCCTCGCATCGTGCGGAGCCCAGCAGCACATCCTCTATTTCACCCGGATCGATCCCCGCGCGCTCCACCGCCGCGCGGATGGAATGGGCCGCCAGTGTCGCGCCATGGATGTTGTTGAGCGCCCCCCGATGCGCCTTGCCGATCGGCGTGCGCGCGGTGGCGACGATAGCTGCTTCTTTCATATCCGGAAGATCTCCCGCAAATCGCCTTGCGAGATACGCCCGCCTACCCTGTTTTGCCAGCCGAAGGGCCATCACGGTTCCGATGCTTCACCCTTCGCCTGACCCCAGGACAGGCCAACAAGGCCGGCTGATGCTGATCGAGTTTCTTGCCGGCAAAAGCTGGAGCGTCGGCCCTCCACTGGCCAATGTACACATAGGCGATATTTCTATCCTCCCATATGGGAGGCTAAAAATGGTCGGTGATCTGACACGTTATCAGCATGCAAAAACGTGGAGAGGCTATGTTGGACACGCGGACATTGACGCATTTGGAGCGTTTGGAGGCGGAGAGCATCCATATCA
>NZ_JALDYQ010000022.1:0-64341 GCF_032153725.1 Sphingobium sp.
CCCCCCCCCCCCCGCTTCAGGGAAGGGGCGTTAAGCGGACCGTCCGACTTCCACCCTTGCCCCCAATCCTAGATCAACCCCTTCGCGCGCAGGCTGACGTGCCCCTGCGAGCCGATGATGATGTGGTCGTGCACCGCGATATTGAGCCTTTTCCCGGCCTCCGCGATCTGGCGGGTGATTTCTATGTCCTGACGGCTGGGCTCCGGCGAGCCGCTGGGATGGTTGTGGACCAGGATCAGCGCGGCCGAGCCCAGATCGATCGCCCGACGGATCACTTCGCGCGTATAGATCGCCGCCTGATCGATCGAGCCGTCGCCCATATGTTCGTCGCGAATCAGCATGTTGCGGCTGTTGAGGTGCAGCACCCGCACCCGCTCCACCGTCAGAAAGGCCATGTCGGCGCGCAGATAGTCGAGCAAGGCCTGCCAACTCGCCAGCACCGGCCTTTCCGCCACCTCGTTGCGGAGCATTCGCAATGTCGTCGCCTGAACGATCTTGATCGCGGCGATGCTGGTGTCGCCCATGCCGGGGACGCGGGCGATCGCCTGCCAATCCGCCGTCATCAGCCCGCCGATCCCGCCAAATTCCCGCAACAGTGCCTTGGCCAGCGGCTTGGTGTCGCGACGCGGGATGGCGAGGGCGAGCAGATATTCGATCAGTTCATGATCATGCAATGCTTCTCCGCCGCTGTCTGCCAGCTTCTGGCGCAGCCGCGCGCGATGCCCGACGCCGTCATGGGCCGTCTTCAAGTCCGTTTCCGGCAAATCCTTTTCAGGCAATGTCTTATCCGTCCCCCGTTCGCGGAGCGGGACGCTATTCATTGCGGATTTATCGGGCAAGGATATTTAAGCTGTGTCGGATGTTATGTAGGCGTTACGAGCTAGAGTCATTGTTTTCCGTGATTTCCGAGCCGCCAGATGATGCCATCTGGCTCGAAATCACTCTACAGCGCGTTGAAAGCCGGGGTTGGCCATAGGCATGGAAGATGAAGACGGCGAAAAGGAGATTCGCCGGGGCTGGCTACGCTGGCTTGGAGTGGGGACGGGATCGCTTGCGCTGATCCTCGCCGCGCTCTGGACGCAGCGCGCGCCCATTGCCGAAAATTTCATCAGCCGCGAACTTAACCGGCGCGGCGTGCAGGGCAGCTATGACCTCAAGACCATCGGCCTTCGCACCCAGCGGATCGAGAATATCGTGCTGGGCGATCCGGCCGATCCTGATCTTACGGCGCGCTGGGTGGAGGTCGACATTGCCTTTACCGGGCTGACGCCGCAGGTGGCGGCGGTGCGGGCGGGGGGTGTCCGAATGCGCGGTTCGTTGCGCAACGGAGCGCTGAATCTGGGAGAGGTCGACAAGTTTCGCGATCCAAAATCCACCGCGCCGTTCAGCCTGCCGGATATCGTGTTGGCGTTGAATGATGCACGATTGCGGCTGGACACGGATGCCGGAACCGTGGGCATGCAGATCGACGGCAAGGGCAATTTGCGATCGGGTTTTCGTGGGAAGCTGGCGGCGGCCATGCCCAATGCGGGGTTCGCCGGTTGTGGCATGGCCGACATGCGGGCGATGCTGGATGTCGCCATGCGGGACGGGCGACCGCATCTGAGGGGGCCGATGCGGGGCGAGGCGCTGGCCTGTCGCAATGCGGCGACGGCGATTGCGCGGCCGGTCGCGGATGTGGACGTCTGGTTCGGCAAGGCGTTGGATCGCTGGAGCGGTCATGTCGATCTGGCGGGCGATGCCTTGAAATCCCATGCCGTTGTGCTCGCAAAACCCGGTGGACGAATCGCGTTTGATGGAACGGCGGCGGCGACGGCAGGGCAGGCGCGAATCGGGGTGGCGGCTCTGTCGGGAGCGGGGGGGCTGGCCGGCCCTGCGGATTTCAGCGGCGCCTGGCATGCAGGCAGGGATGGGACACGGCTTCAGGGGCGGTTGTCGGCGCGGCAATTGCGGCTCGCCGGGCGCGATCCTTTGGCGGGCGTGCGCGAATCGACCGCTGGCACGCCGTTGGGACCGTTGGCGGCGCGGTTGGCCGATGCGGTGCGGAGGGCGGGAGAGGACAATGTCCTACAGGCCACGCTGGCCTTTGCGCAACGCGGGAAGATTGGCAGCCTGGTCCTCACCGACACCCATTTTTCGGCGCGCAGCGGGGCGCGGGTCGCGATTCCGTCCGCGGGCCGCGTGACGATCGGCTGGCCGGGCAAAAGCGGGGCGGCGGTCGACTGGGCGCTGGACGGCGGGGTGACGACCGAAGGCGGCGGGCTGCCAAGGGCGGCGTTGCGGCTGGCGCGGCGAACCGGGGGCGGCTTTGGCGGACAGCTGTTTCTTGAACCCTATGCGGCGGACGGCGCGAAACTGTCGCTGGAGCCGGTGCGCTTCGTGGCGGGGCCGAAGGGCGACACGCGCTTTTCGACGGAGCTGCGGCTGGATGGGCCGCTGCCCGGCGGGCGGCTGCGAGGGCTGGTGGCGCCGGTCGAAGGGCAGATGAGCGCCGATGGCATGCTTGCCGTCAATCCGCGTTGCGTGCCGGTTTCCTTGATCGAGGCCCGTTATGGCAGCTTCTCTGTCGGGAGGACGCGGCAGACTCTCTGTCCGATCGGGCGGCAGCCCTTGTTCGCGATGGGGCCGGGCGGGGTCCGGGGTGGGGCGGAGATTCGCAAGCTGGCGCTGGTGGGCAAGAGCGGCGAAAGTCCGCTGCGCCTTTCCGCCGATACGGCGCGCTTTGCGATGGGGCAGGATGGTTTTGGGCTCGTCAATGCGGCGCTGGCGATCGGGCCGGAGGATGCGCCGGTTCGGTTGAGCGCTGCGACCTTGAATGGAAAGGTTGCGGGCAAGGGACTGGGCGGTAGGCTGACCGGCGCGGGTGGACGGATTGGCGGGGTGCCGCTGATTGTCGAAAATGGCGCCGGCGACTGGAGCTTTGCAAACGGAGCGTTGAAGCTGGCAGCCGGCATGACGGTGCGCGATGCGCAGGCGCCGGGACGGTTCGAGCCGCTGAACGTGCCCGATTTCGCGCTGACCCTGAAGAATGGGAAGATCGCCGCCACGGGATCGTTGCGCGCGTCGCGCAATGATGCGCTGGTCGCGCGGACCGTCATCGCGCATGATCTGAGCAATGGCAGCGGCAAGGCGGATCTTGTCGTTCCGGGGCTGTCCTTTGGTCCTATGCTCCAGCCTGAGGACGTGACCCGTCTGGCGCTGGGCGTGGTGGCCAATGTGGCTGCGACCGTGAGCGGGGAGGGGCATATCCGCTGGACCGGCGCCCATGTGACGAGTGACGGGCTGTTCCGTACGGATAATGCCAGTCTGGCCGCCGCCTTCGGTCCGGTCGAAGGACTGTCGGGCGAGCTTCGCTTTACCGATTTGCTGGGACTGGTCAGCGCGCCGGGACAGGAAGTGCGAATCAGGTCGCTCAATCCGGGCGTCGAGGTTCGCGACGGCGTCGTGCACTATCGGCTGGAAGCGGGGCAGAAGGTGCGGATCGAGGGTGGAGGCTGGCCCTTTTCAGGTGGCGAGCTGGTGCTTTTGCCGACCACCATGGATTTCAGCGCCGATGTCGACCGCTATCTGACGTTCCGCGTGATGGGTCTGGATGCCGGGGCGTTCATCCAGGCGATGGATCTGAAGAATATCTCCGCGACGGGAACGTTCGACGGGATCATGCCTCTGATCTTCAATGCGCAGGGCGGGCGCGTGGCGGGGGGCGTGCTGGTCGCGCGGCAGCAGGGCATGCCGCCGCTGACCATGCCTGAAGGCGTGTTGCCGACCATCCCGTGCGATCCCACGCGCCAGTCCGGTACATTGTCTTATGTAGGGCCGGTGTCGAACGAGCAATTGGGTGCGATGGGGCGGCTGGCCTTCGATGCGCTCAAGAATCTGCAATATAAATGCCTGACCATCCTGATGGATGGCGCGCTGGATGGTGAAATGGTGACGAATGTCGTTTTCAATGGCGTCAATCGCGGGCAGATCGGCGGGGCGCCGGCGGGGCTGGCGCGGAATTTCACGGGCCTGCCCTTCATCTTCAACGTGCGGATCGCGGCGCCTTTCCGGGGGCTTTTGGGAACCGCCCAATCCCTTATCGATCCGTCAACGCTCATACAAAACAGCATAGGCGACCAGATGCAGGAGAAGATGCGCGAAAGGGTTGCAGTTCAGCCTGCTGAAAGCGACACTGTGCGAAATGGGGAGCAGAAATGAAGAAGCGAACGATCTTGACGGCGGGTTTCGCCGGTTTGGCCCTGGGGGGCTGCATCCAGGTGAAGGCGCCCGACAAGCCGATCGAAATCAACCTCAATGTGAAAGTGCAGCAGGAGGTGGTTGTACGCCTTCAACGCGATGCGCAGGATTTGATCCAGAATAACCCGGAGTTGTTCCCGCAATGACACGCAAATTTTTTATGATCGCCGCGTCGGTCGCGGTCGTGCTGGCGACAGGGCTGGCCATGACCTCTCCCGCGCGGGCGCAATCGGGAGCGGTTGCCGCTGCCATGGCATCCGGCGCGGTTGGCGAGCAGGCCGACGGCTATCTGGGCATCGCGGGATCAGTGAGCGACGCTGTTCGTTCGGAGGTCGAATCGATCAACATCAAGCGTCGCGCAGCCTATACCGACCTTGCCGGCAAGCGCGGCGTGACGGTGCAGGATGTCGCCGCCGCCACCGGATGCCAGACCCTGAGCAGCCGCGTGAAGCCGGGCCAGGTCTATCGCATCGGCGCCGGCGCATGGCAGACCAAGGGTGCCGGGCCGATCGCGCTGCCGGGCTATTGTGCCACCGCCGGCTGATTTTCCCTTTGCCGCTAGACTTTTGACCCAGCATTGTCGGGCAGGGAGATTCTCCTGCCCAACGACGGTTGACACTCCTGAAAGCCCTTTCTAAACGGGCCGCGCCTTGACGGGTGCAGCCGCAAGCGCCATGCCGCCTGACGTTGGGTCGTAAAGCCTTAACGGAAAGGATGGCTGATGGCAGCGGATGCACCGGGGCAGGACCCGGCGGGGGAGGACGCGCGGATCACCTCATTAGAGGAACGGATCGCGCAGGCCGAACACGCCGAAAAGGTCAGACAGGGGACACAGGTGCAACAGGCGGACGATGGTTCGCGCCTGGGCAACAGGGTTCTCGCGGAGCTGATCGGCGGTCTTGCTGGCGGTGCTGTGGTAGGTGGGACTCTGGACTACTTTCTGCGGACATCCCCCTGGCTTCTGTTGGCATTCCTCGGTCTTGGGATCGTGGCGGCTTTCAGGAACATCATCAGATTGACGACGACGAAGCGTCCCGACCAATAGGGACGCTTTTGTCTTAGTCCGATTGCTTAGACGTTACAGGGGTCCAGCGTGGCAGAATCCGGCAAAATCGATCCGATGCACCAGTTTGCGATCGAACCGCTGTTCGGTACGGATCATCTGTCGATCGGTGGTTTCAACATCGCCTTCACCAACAGCGCGCTCTATATGGTGGCCGCCGCTGTGGTGCTGTGGATTTTCGTCGTCGGCGGAATGAAGCGTCAGCTGGTCCCCGGCCGCTGGCAGATGGCGGTCGAATATATGACCGGCTTCATCAAGAGCCTGCTGATCGCCAATGTGGGCGAGGGCGGCAAGAAGTACATTCCCTATGTCTTCTCGCTGTTCATGTTCATCCTGCTGGCGAACCTGCTGGGCCTGCTGCCGCTGGGGCTGGTCGGCCTGCACCCCTTCACCTTCACCAGCCATTTCACCGCGACCGGCGTGCTTGCGATCATGAGCTTCTCGATCGTGCTGGCGGTGGGCTTCTACAAGCATGGCCTGCACTTCTTCTCGCTGTTCGTGCCGCACGGCACCCCGGCGCTGATGGTGGTGCCGCTCTTCTTCATCGAACTCGTCTCCTTCATGGTGCGTCCGTTCAGCCTTGGCCTGCGACTGTTCGTCGCGATGACCGCTGGCCACGTGCTGCTGAAGGTGCTCGCCGGGTTCGTCATCAACAGCGCCAATGCCAGCCCTGCGCTGGGTCTGACCGTCGGCGCCGCCAGCTTCGTCCTGATGATCGGCATCAGCGCTCTGGAGGTTCTGGTGGCGGTGATCCAGGCCTATGTGTTCGCGCTGTTGACCTCGGTTTACATCAACGATGCCGAGAACCTGCACTAAGATTTTTCCTCAACGTTTGACTAGAGTTTAGAAAAGGGAGTTTAGACATGGACGCAGAAGCTGCAAAGCTGCTCGGTGCTGGCCTGGCCGCGATCGGTGCGGGCATTGCCGCCCTCGGTGTGGGCAACGTCTTCAGCTCGTTCCTTGAAGGCGCGCTGCGCAATCCGGGTGCCGCTGACGGTCAGCAGGGCCGCCTGTTCATCGGTTTCGCCGCTGCGGAACTTCTGGGTCTGCTGGCGTTCGTTATCGCCATGATCCTGGTGTTCGTGGCCTAAGCAAGCCGCTTTTGGGACGGGCAGGTTGGCTGATCGGCCGCCATGCCCGTCCTCTGATTGACCGCGCCTGATCGGACGGACCGAAAAATGCCTCAAATCGCGCAAATTGCCGAAACTTACTCATCGCAGATCTTCTGGCTGCTATTGACCTTCGGCTTCGTTTTCTTCGTCATTGGCCTGGGCATGGTGCCCAAGGTTCAGGCGACGGCCGATGCGCGCGACGCGAAGATCACCGGCGATCTGGATGCCGCCAAGGCGGCTTTCGCCCGCGCCGACGAGGCGGAGGCGGATTATCGCGTGCGTGACGCCGAAAGTCGGGCTGCTGCTCAGGCAGCCCTGGCCAAGGCCAAGGCGGAAGCGGCCAAGGCTGCCGAAGTCAAGCTTGCCGCCGCCGACGCGGACATTGCAAGCCAGATTGGCGCGGCCGAAGCCCGTATCAAGGCTGCGTCCGACGCGGCCATGGCAGAGATTGAAACCGTCGCCGCTGATGCAGCGCGCGACATGGTGGCTCGCATTTCCGGCGTGAACGCGTCGGATGACGCAGCCCGCAACGCAGTAAAGGCGGCACTGGCCCATGGCTGAGGCAGCAGCACAGCATAGCGAGGCGGACGCTCCGCATCTCGATCAGGCGATCCATTCGGAAGGGATGGAGCCGGTCGGCACCGTCGCCCATGAAGGCGTGGCGCCGCACAGCGATCCCAAGGCGGTTGGCATGGATGCCACTGCGTGGGTCAGCCTGGCGATGGCAGTGTTCATCCTGATCCTGTTGTTCAAGAAGGTGCCCGGCCTGATCGGCGGCGCGCTGGACGGTCGCATCGCGCAGATCAAGACCCAGTTGGAGGAAGCATCCAAGCTGCGGGCCGAGGCGGAAGCGCTGAAGGCCGAATATGAAGCCAAGCTGGCGGCTGCCGCTGGCGAGGCCGCCGCGATGCGCAAATCGGCTGAGCATGAATCGGAGACGCTGCTGGAGGACGCGAAGGCGAATGCCGTTGCGTTGGTGGCGCGTCGTCAGAAGATGGCCGAGGACAAGATTGGCGCGGCCGAACGCGCGGCGGTTGCCGGCATTCGCACCAAGGCGGTGAGCGCCGCGACCAGTGCGGCAGCGACGCTGATTGCCCAGGGGCATGATGCGAAGGCGGACAAGGCGCTGATCGACGATGCGATCAAGGGACTTGGTTCCAGCGTCTGAGGTCTTTTCAATATCGAGAAAAATGGGCCGGGGCGCATCGTCAAACCGGCCCTTTTTGTTGTTTGGGTGCTTGGCTGAGGGCAGCGCAGGAGGAATGACCTGAAGCCACCAGCCCATCACTTTCGCGGAACGGTAATCCGGATCGTCGTCCGTCCCCCGATATTACGTAGGAACACCTCGCCGCCCAGCATCTGTATCCGCCGCATCAGGGAGCGGGACGGCACCGCTCCGCTTGATCCCAGCCGCGCCATGTTCGGCACGCCGTCGTCGCTCACCTGAAGCGCGATACGGTTGCCGTCCGGCTCCAGCGCGAAGTCGACCGCGCTCGCCCGCGCGTGGCGCACCGCATTGGCGACGATCTCCCGCACGGCAAAGCTCAGTTCCCTGCCGATCATCGCGCTGGTGGCGCAATTGCCGTCCTCGACCTTCAGATTGCAGCCTATCCCCCATTGCTCGCCCAGCGACCGCACCACCATCGCCAGCGTTTCCGGCAGATAGGCGAAATCCTCCTCATCCACTTCGGGATTGATGATCCAGCGGATGGTGGCGATCTGGTCCTTCGCGATGCGGTCGACATTCTCTATGACGGGGCGCGGTTCGACCGGCCGGCCGCCCAGCAGTGGCGCGATCTGGAAACGAATGCTGGCAAGCGCCTGCAACACGCTGTCATGCAATTCACGCTGCAACCGCTCCCGCTCGCGCGCGCCGGCGATGACATGGGCGAGGTCCAGGCTGTTGCGGACCGTCAGTTCCTCGCAGGCGCTCTCGAACACCCGCTGCGCGATGGCGGCTCGATCCTCATGGCAGGGATCGTCCAGCCGGGCCGCGCCCACCGCTTCGAAGGTGCCGATGATCACCCGCACCGTCAGCACCGTTTCCGCGCCGAGCAGCGCCGTCCACGCCTGCCCACCGGCCGACAGCGCGCCCAGCCTGCAAATGCCATCGGCCGACAGCGCAATCGATGCATCGCGCGAACGGTCGTGCCAGCCGGTATCCGCCGCCAGCAGATTGCCGAAGCCGATCGAAGCCATCTCCCGCGCCGTGCTGCTGGCGAAGCGGAGAGGTTCATGGCTGGCCATGCGGAACAGCACCGCGACGGCATCGCCGCCGGTCGCCAGTCTGAGCGCCTGAAGGAGAAAGGGGCCATGATCGCTTCTGGCGGCGGGCAATGCGCCCTCCAGCAACCTCTTGCCCCGCTCGAACTCCAGCAGCGTTTCCCGGCGCGGTCCCAGCAGTACGCCCGTCGCCAGGATCGCCACCGCAAGATAGCAGGCCCGCAGCGCGATCCGCTCCCCCTCCGGCTCCGAGGGAAGAATGGCGATCACATCGATCCATGTCGAGCCGATCGCCGCCGCGCCCGCGATCAGGGCGACCAGCAGATGGAATCGTCGCCGCACGATCAGCGCGACTTCGACCGCGACGAAGAAGCTGCCCGAAAAATAGGGGCTGTTGGACGGGTTGGTCACTACGATCAGGGAGAGGAACAGCAAGGCATCCAGAAAGATGACCGGCCTGCGAATCCGCATGTCCGTCACCCAGGATCGGGACGACAACAATACCGCCGACAGCGCCAGCAGCAGCATCAGGAGGATCAGCACATGCTCGGCGGCCTCCGCCCAGGATCGTGCGCTGGAAAAGGCGAAGCTGACGACGGTGTAGATGACGGCCAGCAGCAGGCGCGTATAATCCAGCGTCTGCCACGGACGAAGCGCCGACAGGGCGAGCCTGTCCCACCAGCTCAAGCGCATCGTGGGTTCGCTTCGCCCATTCATCGCGTGATGTACATCCCCCATCTCGCCCTGAGGCCTTTATGTTCTTTTCAGGCAACCTCTTATGGATAGGAAAATCATGTCGCGGTCAAATGGCGATCCACCAGTCAGCCGTGGAAATAATCATAAACCTGTTGCGCGACCGCCTTGGAAACGCCCGGCGCCTTGAGCAGATCTTCCAGCGCGGCGCTTTTCACCGCCTTGGCCGTGCCGAAATGCATCAGCAGCGCCTTTTTGCGCGAAGGACCGATGCCGGGCACCTCATCCAGCGAGCTGACGGTGATCGCCTTGCTGCGCTTCTGCCGATGGGCGCCGATGGCAAAACGGTGCGCCTCGTCCCGCAGCCGCTGGAGATAGAACAGCACGGGATGGTTCAGCGGAAATATGATCTCCCGTCCGTCGGGCATATGGAAGACTTCCCGCCCCTCGCGGCCATGATGGGGGCCCTTGGCGATGCCGATCATGCAGACATCCTCTATGCCCATGTCCTCCAGCATCGCGCGGGCGGCTGATAACTGCCCCTTGCCGCCGTCGATCAGCACCAGATCGGGCCATTCGCCGCTGTCGCGATCCGGGTCTTCCTGCGCTGTCCCATCTCTTGCCAATTTGGCGAAGCGTCGCTCGAACATCTCGCGCATCATGGCGAAATCGTCCTGCGAGGTTTCCGGATTCTTCATGTTGAACTTGCGATAGGCGTTCTTGCGGAAACCCTCCGGGCCCGCGACCACCATCGCGCCCAGCGCATGGCTGCCCTGGATATGGCTGTTGTCGTAAATCTCGATCCGGTCGGGCACCCCGTCCAGTCCGAACGTCTCCACCATCTCCTCCAGCACCCTGGCCTGAGTCGTGGTTTCGGCAAGGCGGCGATCGAGCGCCTCCACGGCGTTACGCTGCGCCTGCTTGATGAGGCGCGTGCGGTCGCCGCGCTGTGGCACCTCGATCCGCACCTTCGATCCGATCCGTTCACTCAGCGCCTGCGCCATCAGCTGGCATTCGGCGGGCGCGCGATCGGACAGGATCAACCGGGGCGGTGGCACTTCCTCGTAAAATTGCGCCATGAAGCTGCTGAGCACCTCATCCTCCGCGACTTCGGCCGTGTGGACGGGGAAGAAGCTGCGATGCCCCCAATTCTGCCCGCCGCGAATGAAGAAGGCCTGGATGCACATCGACCCGCCCTTGGTCGCCAGCGCGAAGATGTCGGCATCGCCCAGCCCCTCGGCATTGATCGCCTGGCTGCCCTGGATGAAGGTCAGCGCCTTCAGCCGATCCCGCAGCACCGCTGCCTGTTCGAAGTCCAGCGCCTCGGACGCGGCCTCCATCGCTGCGCCCAGCTTTTTTTGCACGGCGGTTGATTTGCCGCCGAGGAAATCCTGCGCATCCTTGACCAGTTCGGCATAATGGGCCCCGTCGATCCGCCCGACGCAGGGCGCCGAGCAGCGACGGATCTGATAGAGCAGGCAGGGCCGCGAGCGATTGGCGAAGAAGCTGTCGGTGCAGCTTCTCAGCAGGAACAGCTTCTGGAGCGCGTTGATGGTCCGCGTCACCGATCCGGCGCTGGCAAAGGGGCCATAATAGCGCCCCTTATATTTGCGGGCGCCGCGATGCTTCTGCACGCGGGGAAAGTCATGATCCTCGCGCAGCAGGATGAAGGGAAAGCTTTTGTCGTCGCGCAGCAGCACATTGTACGGCGGGCGGAAGCGCTTGATCAGTTGCGCTTCCAGCAGCAGCGCCTCAGCCTCGCTATTGGTCGTTACGATCGTCATGGAGCGTGTTTGCGCGACCATCCGCTGGAGCCGCTTTGGCAGGCGATCGACCTGGGTGTAATTGGTGACCCGGTTGCGCAGAGCCCGCGCCTTGCCGACATAGAGCACGTCCCCGCGCGCGTCCTGCATGCGATAGACGCCGGGACGCGTCGGCAGGGTTTTCAACGTCGTGCGGATCGCTTCCACGCCCGCGTCGATATCGGGCTGGCTGCCCGTGACAGTGAAGGTCGCCTTGTCTTCGTGAAAACGATCGGGAGATTGAGGGCCGGACATGCGGCAGAGATAGCTGCGTGAGCGAGGATCGCAATGGCTGGTTTGGGTGGAAGGTGGTCGTTCCGCTTACCGACCCTTCCCTGAAGCGCACCGTGCTCCTGCGAAGGCAGGAGCCCAGTTCAAACGTTGTGATGACGAGGCGAGGGCGGGACTGGGTTCCTGCCTTCGCAGGAACACAGCGCGCTTAACGGCTACAAATGGCCATTTACCCCCGCCTCCCGGACGCTTGCCCGCTATGCCTCTTATCTTTTCCGATCCTCGCACCATATTCCTCACGCGTCGCAGAACTTTCCACGCGGTCGTGCATTTACTGAGCGTTTACCAAGATGGCCGATAGTCGCGGCAGGTTCAGCGTTTGGCGGAGGTCCGGTTTCCATGGTGCGAGTGGTGAAGGACCATCTCTATCGCAAGAGCGTGGCGGTCGTCCTGTCGATGCAGGTCAACCTGCAATGGATCGTGGCCGTCTGGATAGTGGCGGCGGCCTTTGCCTGCGGCCTGCGACTGGCCTTTCCCGCGACGCCCTATGCAGCGACGCCCTGGGCGAGCGGGGCGGGGCTGTTGCCCTATCTGCTGGTTGTGGGCGCGCCGGTGGGGGCGCTGCTGCTGGGGTTGAAGCTGTTTCCGGCGGGGCATGTCCATGCGCAGCCCGCCTTCCGGCTGGCGCAGGTCGGGCGCTGGCGTAAGATCGACTGTCTGGAAGCGCGGGAGATGTCGCAGTTCGGCCTCTACGGCGTGATGGCCTCCCTGCTGGTGGGCATCGCCGTGAACGTGCCGGTGCGGACGCTGGAGTTCCTGAGTTCCATCCCGGCGCTGGGCAGCTTTTCCCCGCCATGGTTCGTCAGCCTTTATGGCGTGATGCTGGCCGATGTGGTGATTTTGTCGAGCCTCTATATGTTCGCCTTTGCGATGGCGCTGCGGCTGGCGCCGCTGTTCCCGCGCTTTCTGGTGATGGTGTGGGGCGTGGATCTGCTGGCGCAGCTGGGGATCGCCAGACTTGTGGCGGGGATCGACAGGGTGCCGCATGCGGTCGACATGGCGTTGCTGGACATGCTGACGGGCAATGTGAAGAAGGTGCTGATCAGCGCGGCGATCTGGCTACCCTATCTGTTGCTCTCGGAGAGGGTGAATGTGACCTTCCGCCATCGGGCCAGTGTTTGAACAGGTGAAAGGCTCCGATTGACATTTGGCCGGTAGCGCAGTTTCTTTCCGCAAGATGGCCATAGGGCGGTTATAAGTTCCGGGGGGAACGCGCATGATCCGGCAGACTTGGCGCGATGATGCGCCGATCGTGATCTATATCGGTGTCTATTGGGCCATATGCTCGGTTGTCTGGTGGATGACTGGGCGGGACAATATCCAGTTTGCTTCGATTCATTTAAACGCAGCACTGATTCTTGGATGTCTGGCTGCCTGCCTTCCGTTGCAGATTCTGTATTTGCTGGTCCGGCACAGGCCGGGGTTTCCTATCGGATTTTTCCGCAACTTCTATCGTCATTATCAGCCGGTTCGGCGGGTGGTTGCGTCGTCTCTTTTCCTGCTAGGCTTGGTTGTTTTCTGGCCGATATTCTCTGCAATGAAGAAATCGATCGGCCTTTATACAGATTTTAGCTGGGATCACGCCTTTATCCGGGCCGACATGCTGATCCATAGAGGCGACGCTTGGCAGCTTTTTACATGGCTCCTCCGATCGCCCACCGCCGTATATTTGATCAATGTTCTCTATCAGGCGTGGATTACGCTGCTCTACATCGGGGTGCCGTTGATCGCGCTCGATCTGGAAAGACGGCGCTTGCGAAGCCAGTTTCTGATGACGCTGGTCTTGGGTTGGTCGATCATCGGCAACGGTCTTGCCATGTTATTGGCGTCCGCCGGGCCATGCTTCGTGGCCGTGATCCATGGCAATCCCCATTTCGAACCGCTGATGGCGCAATTGAAAGCCGTCGATCAGATCACGCCGTTGATGACCCTGAAAGTGCAGGCGAAGCTGTTGGCGATACAGGCGACCAACGGCAATGGTCTGGGATCGGGTATTTCTGCCATGCCGTCAATTCATGTTCATACCGCGTTTCTATTCGCGCTCTGGGCCAGCAAAGTATCCCGTCTCGCAGGCGTCGTGTTCGGCTCATTCTGTGCCGTCATCATGATCGGGTCGGTGTTGACCGGCTATCATTATGCTGTGGATGGTTATGTCGCCATCGGAATGACGGTGCTGTTGTGGTGGCTCAGCGGCGTCTTCCTTCGCTGGCGGGATGGGCGTGAGAACAGCATGGTTGCGCCAGAGCAGCCTCTGACGGAGCCGCTTCCGGCTGAGTAATAACCATAAATTGCCATGGGTTGAGGGGCTTGGGCGCGATGATTCGTTTCCGAGTCGCGCCGAGTCGAATATTCTGGACATCTCTCCTTTCCCCTTAAGGTGAATTTTGGCCTCGCAAGTTGCGGGTGGATTGGGGGTAGGGAAGCTGCCGAGCCATGGGGCAGCGCTTGTAAATCCGGATATGCCTCCGAGGATTATTATATGGTTATTTTCATTTTTAAGTCATAAAAATACTTTGGCGTTCTCCAAGAAAAAATAAGGTAAAAATGGGGATATATTTCATGATCATTTCATTTTATTCGTAGAAATATAAGTTATATTAAAATAACTTTCGACATGTTTACTACTTGTATTTGGATATATAACTAAAGATATATTAAAAATCAGACTTTGTTTACTTTTGGCAACAATCGATCGTTTCCAATATGGTTAACAAAATATGAATGTAAGATATTGAAAAATTTACATATTTTTTACCCTGTTGACATGGATCGGCTTTGGATCAACTTAGGCCTCAAGTCATGCGGCAACTGCCAACTGCCTGTCGAGTGGAGATAATCCGCCGTCAGGGTCGCAAGGTAGACAGGCCCCTCCGCAGGACTTTGCAAGAGCAGCCGGGAAGTCATTTCCGGTCTATTAGGGGTAAAAGACATGACTTTCTTTAAAAATCTGTGGAATGATCAGAGCGGTGCTTCGGCAGCGGAATATGCGCTGATCCTGGCGATTGTTGGCACTGGAATTGCCGTTGCAGCGTGGACGCTCGGCGACAAGATCAAGAATGCGATGGAGAACGCTGCAAGCTGCATCTCCGGAGCTGCTGACGCATCGACCGCTGCGGGCGCATCCACGGCTTGCTAATTAACGGCCAGCATTGAAAAGCCGGCCGACAGAATTGTTGGCCGGCTATAATTGACTCCACATTCCGGGGGGAGTTGTCGTGGGGCAGCGCAGATCACTTATCGTCCTCGGCCTTGCAATCCTGCTAGGCTTGGCAGCCGTATTCATCGCGAACTCCTATCTGAGCCGTGCCGAAAAGGTGCAGCAGGCAGATGGCGGAACGGCGAAAGTCGTGGTGGCGACTGTGGCGCTGCCCTTCGGAGCAGCAATAACAGCTGAAAAGATACGCGCGGTCGACTGGCCCGCCAGTTCGGTGCCGCCGGGCGCTTTCCGTGATCCGGTTCAGCTGACCTCTCTCGGCAAGGGCCGGGTCGTGCTGCGGCAGATCGAGCCGGGCGAACCGATCCTCGCTTCCAAGCTTTCCGGCGAAGGCGGGCGCGCGACCATGTCCGCGGTGCTTTCCCCCGAAATGCGCGCCGTCGCGGTGCGGGTGAGTGATGTGGCGGCGGCGGGCGGCTTCGTGCTGCCGGGCGATACCGTCGACGTCTTCGTGACGCGCACGCTTCAGGATGCGGTGGGCGGAAGCCAGCAGATCACCGACGTTCTTCTGCAAGGGACACGCGTGATCGCCATCGACCAGAACGCCAATGACTCGTCCAAGGACCCGACCATTGGCAAGACCGCGACGCTGGAGGTCAACCAGGTCGACGCGCAGAAGCTGGTGCTGGCGCAGCAGGCCGGGCAGTTGACGCTGGTACTGCGCAACCTGACCGACAAGCCCAATCCTGCCGTGCAGACCGTGGGCATAGAGGATTTGCGCGACGGCGCCTATGTCGGCGGCTATGCCGGTCCGCGCGCCCGCGTTGCCGACCTTGCCTATCTGCCGCCGCGTCCGGCGTCGGCGTTCCGCCCCGCGCGCCGCGCGGTGCCGAAGAACAGCAACGCCCTGCCGTCAACCGCATCGGTCGAGATCGTGCGCGGCACGACCGGCACCAGCTATGAGGTGAAGCGCTATGGTTCCCGCTAAGTCCGCCCGGTTGCTGGCCTTTTCCCTGGCGCTGGGCGCCGGGGTGGCGCTCCCCGCCATGCAGGCGCAGGCCCAGATCGCCTCGCTCAACGTCAGCAACGCCAATCACGCCGGGCAGCTCGACGTGCCGCTCAACAAGAGCCAGGTGCTGACCGTCGACCGGCCCTTTTCAAAGGCGATGGTGGGCAATCAGGAAATTGCCGACATCCTGCCCATGACCAACCGGTCGGTCTATGTGCTGGGCAAGAAGATGGGCACGACCAGCCTGACGCTCTACGACAACCGCAACATGATGATCGCGGTGGTCGATGTGGCGGTGGGGCCGGATGTGGTGACGCTGAAGCGGCAATTGTCCGACCTGATGCCGGGGCAGCCCATCGGCGCGCGCATCTCCAATGACTCGGTGGTGCTGACGGGAACCGTATCCAGCGCGGCGGCGGTCGACCGGGCGGTGCAGATCGCCAAGACCTATGCGGGCGACAAGGTCGTCAACATGATGTCGGTCGGCGCGGCGCAGCAGGTGATGCTGGAGGTGCGCTTTTCCGAAATGACGCGCAGCGCAGCCAAGCAGTTCGGGATCAACACCGCTTTCCTGTCCGACAGCGGCAAGGTCGTCGGCGGCATCGGCAATGCGGCGCAGTCCTCCGCGATCCTGTCCGACACCAATGGGCGGCCGATCGTGGACCTGAGCAAGATACTCGACAGCTTCGGCATCGGCGCGGCGAATTATTCGGTGGGAAGCCTCAACCTTACCTCCGCGCTTGACGCGCTGGAGCGCAAGGGCGTCGTGACCACGCTGGCGGAGCCGACGCTGGTGGCGCTGTCGGGCGAAACCGCATCCTTCCTGGCGGGCGGCGAGTTCCCGATACCGGTGTCGCAAGGCAATAGCAGCGGGAGTGGAACCGGCGGCAATGGCGGCAATGCCATCACCATCGAGTTCAAGCCTTTCGGCGTGAGCCTGGGCTTCACGCCCACCGTGCTGGAGGATGGGATCATCAATCTGGTGGTGGAGCCGGAAGTCAGCTCCATCGATCCGTCCGCATCGGTGACGGTGAACGGCCTTACCATTCCGGGTCTGCAAACCCGCCGGGCCAGCACGACGCTGGAGTTGCGCGACGGGCAGTCCTTTGCTCTGGCGGGGCTGCTGCGCAAGGATTTCCAGGATACGGTGCGGCAGTTCCCGATATTGGGTTCCATCCCGATCATCGGCGCGCTGTTCCGGTCGAGCGGTTTCCAGAAGAGCGAGAGCGAACTGGTCATCATCGTGACGCCGCGGCTGGTGAAGCCGATGCGGGCGGAGGATGTGCGCCTGCCTACCGATCGGGTCAGGCCGCCGCATGAGCTGGACCTGTTCCTGATGGGGAGGACGGACAAGGCGGTGGGCATCAATCCGCTCGACCCCGACGCCATGCCGCCCGAAGCGCCAAGGAATGCGCCAGCGCCGGCGAAGGAAGCGCCCGCTTCGGGCAAGGCGCCCAGCGGGTATGAGCTGTGAGCAGGAGGGTGACGATGCGGGGAATCTGTTTTGGATCGGCGCTGCTGCTGCCGTTGCTGGCGGGCTGCACGGCGAATGACCCGAGTTTCGGCGGGGCGGTGCGCAGCAATTATGCGATGCAGGTGATCAATCCCGATCCGCATTATGAGGGCGCTCTGACCGAGGGCGGCAATGGCCAGACCTCCGCAGCGGCGGCGGAGCGCTATCGCACCGACAAGGTGAAACAGCCCAAGTCGATCCGCACGACCAGTGGCGGTAGCGGCGGTAGTGGCGGTGGTGGTTCTGGCGGCGGCAACTGATCGAGGGAGGAGTGATCCGATGTCTGCCCAGCGGAAAGGACTGTTGCAGTCGACCAGCGGCGCGGTGGCGCCAACGGTTGCGCTGTCGCTTTTCGGGCTGATCGCGGCGGGCGGGATTGCCTTTGATTATGCTCGGCTCGCTGGCATGGACAGCGAGTTGCAGAGTGCGGCGGATCAAGCGGCACTCGCGGCGGCAAGCCAGCTTGACGGGGCGAGCGGAGCGTGCAGCAGGGCGGCCAATGCGGCGAGGAACCTGATTATCAATGACAGCCGTTTCGCGAATGATGGCGTGGCGTCCCGCATAACGATTGCGGATGAGCCTGCCTGCGATGCGACGGGATCAATCCGATTCTACGAAAACAAGGACAAGTCCGTAGCAGCCACCAGCGACGCCACGGCTAATTTCGTGGAAGTCACAGTAGGCGCACGGTCCGCCTTCTATGCTTTGACACCGATAGTTTCGGCGATTTCGTCCGGCCCGATTTCCGGGACCGCCTATGCAGGTGTCGATTCAGCGATTTGTGGCGCCGTGCCTTTCTTCATCTGCAACCCCGACGAACCGATTGGCAACACTGATCCCTATTATACGGTTTCGATCCCTTCCGGCACTGGCATCGTGATGGGAGAAGGCGGCACACAATGGGGGCCGGGTAATTTCGGCTTCGTTGATCAGGCAGGCAGAGGCGCGAGTAGCGTCGCTGAGGCTCTTGCTTCGAATGCGTTGTTTGCCAATTGCGCGCCAACGGCAAACGTGACCACGGAAACGGGTAACATCCTTAACGCAGTTCGCGATTCCCTTAATATGCGGTTTGATTACCTGCCGGGCAATAATTCCGCATGCAAGAGCCCGCCTTGTTCGCCGTCTACAAACGTACGCAAGGACGTAGTTCGGGGTTCTGCGTGCTCGTGGGTGGAGAACCCCGCCACGGACGTCAACTATGCGAGCAAGCGCTACCGGCCAACCACAGCCGCCAACGACCTCGATGTTTCCATTACGCCGGAGATAATGGGTTTTCCGCGTGACAGGATGCATGCGATCGGCGCGACCAACTATACTTCGCGCGTCGGCAACGGAGTATGGGACAGGGCCGCCTATTTCCGATCGAATCATCCGGGCCTTGATTGGCAGAATACCACCGGTCTGGGACCCAGTGTCACCCGTTATCAAACCTACCTGTGGGAGGCGCAGGATGCGGCCACCAGATTGACGACACAGGTAACCTCGGGCAATGCGAGCCTGGCCGCTTACAGCACTCCCCAAGCAGGCAAGTGCAACTTTCCGGGCGTGGTGCCCAACACGAACAATATCGACAGACGCCGCCTCACGGCCGCCGTCGTAAATTGCCGCCGCGTTTCGCAAACTCCCGGATTGAATGGCAAGAAGACGATTCCGGTAGCGGGCTATATTGACGTCTTCATGGTGGAACCAAGCATTGATCGTCAAAAATGCGACGGCAATAAAAATGGTTGTTCCACCTCCTACACGAGCAAGAATGATGTTTACGTAGAAGTCATCGGCGCATCGGGCACTGGCCAAGGCGGTGGCACTCCTCAGATCACGCGGCGCGATGTTCCGCGCCTGATAGAGTGAGGGGAGCGATGTTTGCGCGCCTTTTCAAGGAGCAGTCCGGTTCCTCCGCCGCCGAAATGGCGTTGGTGACGCCATTGCTTATCGCATTGATGTTCGGTGCCTTCGAACTCGGCAATTATTTTCTGAGCGAGCATGTCGTGATCAAGGCGGTGAGGGATGGCGCCCGTTATGCCGGCAGGCTGAGTTTCTCGAATTACAGCTGCACGACTGCATCCACCGATAACGTTCCGGGAGGTACGGTGGAGTCGGATACGCGCAATCTGGTCCGAACCGGGCAACTGACCGGCGGCAGTGCGCGGCTTAACGGGTGGACGGATCCACAATCGATCAAGGTCACCTATGATTGCGTCGATCCCGCCAGTGTCAGCCCTTCGGGCATTTATGAAGGGATGAGCTACGTTCCCGTCGTGAAGGTGGCAACGTCGACCAACAATGCTCATCGGCTTCAATATCAATCACTATTCAATAAGTTGGGGTTTGACAGCAGCACCCTGTATCTGAATGCCAGCTCTGAATCGCCGGTGATGGGGCTATGAGAAAGCTGATCACCGCCTTGATCCGCGACAGCAGGGCTTCCTCAGCGGCGGAGTTCGCGCTCGTTTTGCCGCTGTTGCTCATCTTCCTGCTCGGCATCATCGATGTTGGGCGCTTGATGTGGACCTGGAACCGTGCGGAAAAGGCTACCCAGATGGGCGTCCGTTACGCCGTCACGACTGATCCGGTGGCAACCGGCATTGCAACTTACAGCTTTGCCGCAGGCGCCAGCAGTATTCCTCAGGGGTCATCGATCGGCACATCATATTTTTCATCGATGACATGCAATTCCACAACGTGCGGTTCATGCAGCGGTAGCGCATGCGCCTCTCTGACGACGCCATATAACACGACCGCCTTCACGAACAT
Organism: Sphingobium sp.; assembly: GCF_032153725.1. Classification (GTDB taxonomy): domain Bacteria; phylum Pseudomonadota; class Alphaproteobacteria; order Sphingomonadales; family Sphingomonadaceae; genus Sphingobium. The sequence goes on from NZ_JALDYQ010000022.1 coordinate 19,854, forward strand.
CGTTGACCGGATGCGGGCATTCCTCCCTGAACTCAGCGCGGCCAATGTCGAAGTTCAATATAATAATTCCGGTATCGGCTATTCGGGAGATCCGAACGGGCCGGATATAGCGCCGTTGGTAACGGTAAGAATTAGAGACATGGCTTTTCAGCCTATCGCACTCGCCCTTTTCAATGCATCGATTACACTGCCCAGCTTCAGCGCCGTCCTGACAATGGAAGACGGCAATGGGGACAGGGCAAATTGAGGGATAAGATCTTGGGCATCGTGACAAACGCAGCGGAACCCGCCGAGAACTGGACCCTCAATATCGGGGATGAGGGGCTTCACCTCATCCTGTCAGAGCAGGAGGTGCAGGCGTCCGACATATTGGGCGATCGCCTGACCGGCCAGTCGCTCACCCTCTCCATGTTGCCTGCAAGCGCATCGGTGCCGCCGGAACTGGCCGCCGACGCCAAGGCGATCATCATAGAGGTGCAGCCCGTCAACGAAGCCTCCATGGTGCGGCTCGCGGGGCTGCGCGCGGCCCATCCGAAGCTGATGCTGGTGGCGGCGGTGCGCGATGCGCAGATTCCGGTCGTGCGCGCTCTGCTGCGCAGCGGGATCAATGACGTCATCGAATTGCCGCTGCGCGCCCATGACCTTGCCGCCATATTGGAAGATTTGCGCGGACGCATTGCCGCCACCCGCCAGGATGACGTCAAGACCGGGCAGCTGGTTTCGATCATCAAGAGCGTTGGCGGCGTCGGCGCAACCACCATCGCCACGCAGGCGGCCAGTCTTCATGCCCGGTCGGCAAAGCAGGGCGGTGGCGAAGTCTGCCTGTTCGATTTCGATATCCAGTTCGGCAATGCCGGAACCTTCCTTGGCATCTCCTCGCCATTGACGCTGGCGGACCTGCTGAATGCAGGCAATCGCGTCGATAATGAGCTGCTGCGTACCGTCACGGTGGAAACCTCGACCGGACTGCGCGTGGTGACGGCGCCTGTCGAGATCATGCCTATCGAGGCGGTGAACGCCGATCAGGTCTTCCGCATCGTGGAACTGGCGCAGCGCAATTTCGGAACCGTCTATCTGGACCTGCCGGGCAACTGGACCAACTGGTCGATGTCGCTGGTGGCGCGGTCGCAGGTCGTGTTCCTGGTGTGCGAACTCACCATCGCCAGTTTGCGGCAGGCGCGGCGGCAGATTTCGCTGCTGCGCGATCAGGATATCGATCCCTCGCGCATCCATGTCATCGCCAATCGCGTGGAGAAGAAATTCTTCCGCGCCATCGGCCTGGAGGATGCTGCGGCGGCACTGGATCATCCGGTGAAGCTGAGCATCGCCAATGATTTTCCGCTGGTCAGTTCGGCGCTCGACCAGGGGGTGTTGATTCAGGAACTGAAGGCGCGCAGCCGCATCTGCAAGGATTTGCAGGATATAGTCGATTGTTGCGTACAGACGGCTGAGGCCGAACGTCAGGCGGAGAAGGGCTGATGTGGCAGATTCGAAAAGGGGAACGGAGCGACATTCGCGACGAGGTGGGGCCGACCGAGACGGAACTGGTGCACTGGGAAGAGGACCGGCACACCGAACTCAAGGTCGCGCTGCACCAGAAGTTGCTCGACATCATCAACCTTTCCGCGCTGGAAACCATGTCGCGTGCGCAGGTGGAAGTCGAGGTGGGCGAGATCGTCCATGAGCAGTTGGCGCTTCAGAAACACGCGCTCAATCTGGAAGAGCGCAGGCGGTTGGTGTCGGATATTCTTGACGAGCTGCTGGGGCTGGGGCCGCTTGAGCCGCTGCTGAAGGATCACAGCATCACCGATATCCTGGTGAACGGTCACAAGGTCGTCTTCGTGGAGCGCAACGGCCGGCTGGTCGAAACCGCGACCCGGTTCAAGGATGAAAAGCATCTGCTGCGCATCATCCAGAAGATCGTGGCGGCGGTCGGACGGCGGATCGATGAGGCTTCGCCCTTTGTCGACGCTCGCCTGGCTGATGGCTCCCGCGTCAATGCGGTGGTGCCGCCGCTGGCGATCGACGGATCGCTGCTCTCCATCCGCAAATTTGCCAAGATTCCGATCAGCATGGCGCGGCTCACCGAATTGGGCAGCGTGCCCGCGCCGATGGCGCAGGTCCTCTCGGCCGTGGTGGAAGCGCGGCGCAATGTGCTGATTTCGGGTGGCACGGGTTCGGGCAAGACGACGCTGCTCAATGCCATGTCGGCCAGCATCGACGAGCATGAGCGCATCGTCACCATCGAGGATAGCGCCGAACTGCAATTGCAGCAGCGCCATGTTGCGCGGCTGGAAACCCGCCCCGCCAATATCGAGGGACGCGGCGAGGTGACCCAGCGCGATCTGGTGAAGAATGCCCTGCGCATGCGGCCCGACCGCATCATCGTCGGCGAAGTCCGCGCCGGGGAGGCATTCGACATGCTCCAGGCGATGAACACCGGCCATGATGGTTCGATGACCACGGTTCACGCCAACACGCCGCGCGATGCCATGTCCCGCGTCGAGCAGATGATCGGCATGAGCGGCATCGACATTTCGCCGCGATCGGCGCGGGCGCAGATCGCTTCAGCGCTGAACGTGATCGTGCAGGTCGGGCGTCTGGCCGATGGCCGCCGCCGTCTGCTCAGCCTGTCGGAGATCACCGGCATGGAAGGGGAGGTCATCACCATGCAGGAAATCTTCCGCTTCAAGATGACGGGGCGTGACGAGAACAACATGGTGCGCGGCCATTTCGAGGCTACGGGCATCCGGCCCAAATTCATGAGCGAACTGGCCGATCGGGGCATTACGCTGCCGGCCGAACTGTTCCGTCCTGACGCGGTGATACACTGATGAACCCGCTTTACATCCGCCTGTTCGTCCTTGTCCTGCTGTTCGCGGCGGTGCTGTTGACGATCGAAGGCATTTCGAGCTGGCTGCGTGCCCGGGCGACGACCGACCGCGTGGTCAACCGGCGGTTGAAGATGATCGCCGCGGGCTTTGAGCGCAGCACGGTCCTCTCCAAGCTGCGGCGGAGCGACGAGGCGGTCAATTTCGATCGCTCCACCCTGTTCGGGCGGGCTGGTCTTGGGGTGATGCGGGTGCTGCATGGCGCCGGGCTGACCTATCCGGCGCGCACGGTGCTGATGCTGATGCTGATCGCGGCGGGCGTGTTGTTCCTGCTGGTGATGGTGGGCGGCATGGCGGCGGGCTATGCCCTGACGCCGGGCCTGTTGGTGATGGCGGCGGCCTTTGCGGGCGCGCTGGGGATCGCGTTGCCGATGATGGTGTTGACGCGGTTGGCCCAACGGCGGCGCAAGAAGATGGAGGAGCAGTTTCCGGTCGCGCTGGACACCTTCGTCCGCGGCCTTCGCGCCGGGCATCCGATCGCGGCGGCGCTGGACCTCTTGACCAAGGAGATGCGCGATCCGATCGGCAGCGAATTCGGCATCGTTGTCGATGAAGTCACCTATGGCGCCGACCTGCGCGATGCGTTGCAGCGGATGGCGGAGCGCTGGGACATGAACGAGATGCATATGTTCGTCATCTCCCTGTCGGTGCAGAGCGAGACGGGCGGCAATCTGGCGGAGATCCTCGAAAATCTTTCAGGGGTGATCCGTGAACGGGCCAGCCTGTTCATGAAGGTGCGCGCGCTGAGTTCGGAAGGGCGGATGACGGCGGTCATGCTGACGGCGCTGCCGATCCTGGCCTTTGTCGGCCTGTTCCTGGTCAATCCCAAATTCTACCTGGACGTGGCGCAGGAACGCATGTTCATCGTCGGTTTCACCGGCTTGATCGTCCTCTACATCATCGGCTTCCTCACGATACGCCGCATGGTCGATTTGAAGGTGTGATGCGATGCTGAACCCGGCTCTCCTGATCCAGTTGCGGCCCTTCATTCTGGGGTTGTTGTTCATTGCCATCGTCGCGCTGGTTTTCGGCCTGTCGGAGATCATCCTGCGCAACGCGCGGGTTCGCAGCCGGCTCGATCTGGTCGGGGATGCCGGCAGCACCGCTCAGGGCGGCGGCCAGACCCTGCGCACCGAGCGGAACGACAGTGAATGGAAGAAGCTGGTCGACCGCGTCGAGAAAATGGGCATTTCACTGGTCGACAGCAATAATGACAGCTTGCGCCGTCGGTTGATCGCAGCGGGGTATATGTCGCCGGAGGCGCCGAAGCTTTTTACCTTCAGCCGGCTTGTCCTGACCTTCGCCCTCCCTGCCATCTTCGTTCTCCTGTCTCTCGGCAAGGCCGAGCCGCCCAGTCCGCTCAAGCTCTATTTCATGGCATCCCTGCTGGCGGTTCTGGGGCTTTACCTGCCGAACCTGTGGATTTCCGCGAAGGCGGGGCGCAGGCAGGAAGCGATCGTCCATGGCTTTCCCGATGCGCTGGACCTCATGCTGGTCTGCGTCGAGGCGGGGCTGGGGCTGGAGGCGGCGATGGACCGGGTCGGCCGCGAACTGGCCGTGTCGCATCCGCTGGTGTCGGCGGCGCTGGGCAAGGTGGTGCTGGAACTGCGCGCGGGACGCAGCCGGCAGGATGCCTTGCGTCGGATGGCCGATGATGTGGATGTGGACGAGATACGGTCTTTCTCGACCCTGCTGATCCAGTCCGATCAGCTGGGATCGAGCGTCGGCCAGACGTTGCGCATCTATGCGGCGGAAATGCGGGAAAAGCGGCGGATGCGGGCGGAGGAAAAGGCGCATCGACTGCCGGTGCTGCTGTCGGTGCCGCTGGTCGCCTGCATGCTGCCGGTGATGATCGGCGTGCTGATGCTGCCGGCGGTGGTCCGGGTGGTGCGGGATATATTGCCGGTGATGAGTCATTAGGGCGGGTTTCGATCCAATGGACGCAGATCAGTCGTTCCAGGTTTGTTAGGGGAGGGGGCTCATGAACAGAGGCGTAGCGGCAGTCGCTCTCATCGTTGCGACGACGGGGTGTGGGTCGACGCAAAAGGGCGTCCTTTCGATCAGGCCGGTCAATCAGCAGCCCGGCGGCCCGGCACAGGATGCATTGAAGCGCGGCGACCTGTTGTTTTCACGGGGGGAATATGCGCTGGCACTTGATGCCTTTCGCCGTGCGGTGCGCAATGACCCGACGGATGCGCATGGCCTGAATGGCGTGGCGATCAGCTATGCGGCCATGGGGCGGCATGATCTGGCGCGCGAATTTTTCGAACTGGCCATGGCGCGCGCGCCGCAGGATGGACGCATTGCCCGCAACTTCGCGCGCAGCCTGTCGGCCCAGGGATTGAAGGGCGAGGCTGACGCGCTGCTGGCGCAGGCCGGCGCCGCTTCGGCGGGCATGGCCATGGCCGCGCGGCCGACATTGGCACAGCTTGCTTCCGCTGCTCCTGCCGCGCCGCCTGTGCGAACGGCCGGCGTGGAACTGGAGCGCGTTTCGCTGGGTGAAGTGCGGCTGCGGACGATGGAAGCAGTGGCCCCGGCGGGACGGATCAAGCCCCAATTGACGACGCGGATCGTGACTGTTGCCGAGACGCAAGCGCAACCTCAACTGGTGGCGCCGATCATTACCGTTGCCAAGCCGGTGCCGGAGGTGTTGCCGAAGCTCGCCCGGATGGCGGGCGGCGATGTCGATCCCGCCGTGGAGGACACGAAGCCCGATGCGCAGGCCCGCGACGGCCTGTTCGAGCGACTCTGGAAAAGCATCATGCGGCCCAACGGGCGGAAGGGAGCGCGGGGATGATATGGGCGCTGCTTCTGGCGGCGGTTGCGCCTTCTGCCGGAGCGCTTCCCGCCATGCGGTCCTCGCCGCCGCTGGATTATGCCCAACTGGTGGATGAGGCGATCGATGGCGGGCGGATCATCCAGGCAGATGCGATGCTGCCGCAATGGCGTGCTGAGGGGCGGCCGGAAGATCTTCAGGCGATCGCGATCGCGACTGCGCGCATGGCCTTGGAAAAGCGGCGGGATGAGGAGGCGGCCGCGCGCTTCGCCGCGCTCAGCCAGAGCGGAATCAAGGATTGTCGGGTGGATGAGGGGCGGGGGATCGCGCTGTTGCGGCTCGGCCGGTCGCAGGAAGCGCTGGAACCGCTGCGGCGGGCTGTCGGCGCCTGTCCCAATCGCTGGCGGGCGTGGAATGCGCTGGGCGTGGCCCATGATCAGGCGCAATCCTGGGTCCTCAGCTCCGCCGCTTATGAACAGGCCTTCCAGCGGACGGACAAGCCAGCGCAGATTCTCAACAATTACGGTCTTTCGCTGCTCAAGCAGGGCAAGGCGGACAAGGCCGCAGTGATCTTCGACAGGGCGCGCGAACTGGTGCCGGAGGATGCGCGGGTCATCGCCAATGGGGATGCCGCCTATGTCATGGCGGGGCGGGATATCCGCCGCCGTCCTGCCGACACGGCCGATGAATGGGCGCGGCGGCTCAACAATGCGGGGCAGGTCGCGATGCGCATGGGCGATTTGCCGAAGGCGCAGGCCTATCTCAGCCGTGCCATGACGGAGGCGGACAGCTTCGTACCGGAGGCGGCGGATGCGCTGGCTACCATGGAGGGGGCACGGCAATGATCAAGGACATGGTTTTGCTGGCGCTCTCTCTCGTTCTGGTTGCCGCGGCGATCGAGGACATGGCGCGGCTGCGCATATCCAACATCTTTCCATTGCTGGTCGTCAGCCTTTATGCCGTCTGGGTCGCGGTCGCAGGGTGGGAGAATGACATCTGGCGCAACGGCACCGTCTTTCTGGGGGTCTTCGCGGTGGGTTGCGGCTTGTTCGCCCTGCGCTGGATGGGTGGCGGCGATATCAAGCTGATGAGTGCCTGCGCGCTCTGGTTCGACTGGATGGGGGCGATACCCTGGTTCGTCTATATCACCGTGGGCGGAGGCGTGCTGGCTCTGGTGATCATGGCGGGGCGCCGGATGGTGCCGCAAAGCGTGCGGGCGGGTTCGTCCATCGCGCTTTTTGAAAGGAAGGGGCCGATCCCCTATGGCGTGGCGATCGCGCTTGGCACGATCATGGCAGTGTATCTGGCCGGGCCGAACCCCAGTGGCATGGCGCGGCTACCTGATTTCGTGCACGGATTGCGCTGAAGTTTTGCGACCGCCATCCTTGAATGTCGATCGGCCCTAATGCTCCATCCCGACAGCGGGAATTTCGCTGTCCATCGACATCATCATGATGATGAGTTCGGAGCGCGATTTGATGTTGAGCTTCTGAAAGATGCTGTGGAGGTGAACCTTCACCGTGCCTTCGGTCAGGCCGCATCGTCCGGCAATCTCCCGATTGCGCAGGCCGGCGCGGATCAGGCCCGCGATTTCCAACTCCCGGTCCGTCAGCACCGCCAGCACATTGGTTTCGCTGGCGGGCGCTGAAATGCTGTGCACCAGCGCCTGTTCCATGACGAAAGGCGCGATGCTCTTGTTGCCGTTCATGACCTGACGAATGCAGGACAGCAGCTCATTGGGGTCGCTGTCCTTCAGCACGACACCGTCGACGCCCAGCTTGATTGCCTCCAGCGTCTGTTCCGGGCGGATATGCACCGTCATGAAGATGACCGGCACCGTACTGCCGCTGTCGCGGATGGCGGAAAGGATCGCAAGGCCGCCGCCGCTCTTCATGCTGACGTCCAGGATCAGCAGGTCCGGCTCGCCTGATTGCATCCGCTCCAGCGCCTCTTCCACCGATCGCGCGCAGAACAGGATGTCATGGCCATGGGAGTTAAGGAACTGCGCCATGCCGTCCAGGAAGATCGGATGATCGTCGACTATCGCAATCTGGGCCATCATATCGGGGACCTTGGTAAAGAGGAGGGTAGTCTGATCGAGATTAGTGAATTCATGCTTAAATTATGGAAATATGCCGTTCCGCCAATCTTGCCCAGCCGCTTCATGATCGATTGCGACTGGAGTTCGAAGTCGCCGGTATAGCTTTCCCTGGCGATGGCCTGCGGGCCTGGATTATCCTTCAGCGCGATCAGTATTTCATCATCCACCTGCGCGATCGACACGGTGATATGGCGCGCATTGGCATGCTTGACGGCGTTGGCGGCGGCTTCGCGGATCAGGAATTCGACCTCCGCTGCTGTCTCGGCCGATACCGCCATCGAGCGCTCGACAACGTTAAGGCGGCAATCGATCGCCCATTGCAGCGCGATGAAGCGGCAGCAGCGTTCCACCTCCCGCGCCAGATCGACATCGCCGTCGGCCGCGACGGGATTTTGCTGGCTGAGCAGGCGGCGCAGATGGGCCTGTTCCGCCGTCACCAGTTCCTCCATCGATTTGAGTTCCGCCAGCTGGTCTGGAGCGTCCAGTGCGGACAGGCCATGGATCGTGGTCACCAGCCGCACGCGCAGCGCCGCCAGCGTCTGAAGCACGCTGTCATGCAGGTCGCGGCTCAGTGCCTGACGCGCTTCCGCAAAGGTCCGCTGACGCCAGGCGAGGAAGAAGAAATGGCGTTCGAGGAAAAGGTCGATGCCCTCCTGTATGCGCAGGCATCGCAACAGCAGGGCGGGCGACCAGCCATGACTTGTTCCGATGAACAGGCGCCCGCGCAATTCCCCTGCCTGGATATGAAAGCTCGCGCCCTGACCGAGGCCGAACACGTCGGATATGGCGTCGGTCAGGTCCGTGGCCCGTTCGTTCCGCAATATGCCGAGACGGCTGCGCAGCAACAGACGGGGTGACTGGGTGGAATAGAGAAAGGGCGCCTCCCGCGGAGACACGTTGGTCAGGCCGTCAATCTGTTTCTGCGGCAGAGTGAGATGACGCACGCCGTTGCCGTCGATGACGTCGCAATGAACGGCGGTATCGTCCATCATTTCCCAGACGAACGCGCAATAGCGGGAGTTCATCAACTGCGACACCTGCTCCACCAGGAACTGCGCCAGCGACTTCTGGAAGGAGAGGCCGACGCCTTGCAGTCGCTCCGTCCAACTGACCAGCCGCTGTTCCAGAAGGGACATGCTCAGCATCGATGCCGCGATGATACAGCCGATGACGATGGTGAGGCTGTCGATGGCGCGATCCACCGCGGGCACATGTCGGGCCGATGCCCAGGTTTCATAATAGCCGCGGGCGATGAAGGCGAAAACCAGGCACAGCCCCAAAACGATGATGGCGCTCCGCCCGAACCGGTCGGACGCCGACCATGCGACGAAGAAAAGGCATCCCAGGGCCGCGATCTGCAAAGGTTCGCACAGCACGATGACGGTCAGGAAGGCGATCAGGTCGAAGATCAGGGAAATCGGGCGCAGCAACAGCCCCAGCGGGGGCGTCAGGGAATGTTGCGCGATGCTGACAGCTGTCCACGTCCATACGCCCGCCTTCAATAACAGCGCGGTTTGGGAGAAATCCGGTTCGCTGAGGAACATGGCGTCGACCTGCCATGTGGCCGCAGCCGAAAAGGCGACGCGGGATATGGCAAATCCCAGCGTCGGCGAACGTCCCAGCCAAAGCACCAGGCGGTCCATCATGGAAGATGACGCCAAGGGTGTATGATACATGGCGAAATCTGTCCCCCGACAAGTCCCGTCGATAATTGTGCGCACGGGCCGAAAGAAAAGCAACATATATCAAAAGCCGGATCGGCCCGGCGCGAGGATTTTGACCGATTTCGGCACATCCCGAGCGATGAAGACCATGGATGGCGCTCCTGCTCCTGGACCGATATGGAGGAGGAATGGCGACGCTGATCACCCCGGCCTTGGTATGTGCCCTGCGGTCGCATGGCGAACATGGCGCGATCGCACGCTTGCTGACGCCCGATCATGGTCTGCTCGCGGGCTATGTGCGGGGCGGGCGGTCGCGCCAGCTGCGTCCGGTGCTATTGCCTGGCAATGCGGTCAAGGCCGAGTTCCGCGCGCGCACGGAAGAACAGCTGGCCGGGCTGACCGTCGAGCTGGAGCAGAGCCGTGCGCCCCTTCTGGCGGAACCGTTGCCGGCGGCGGCGATCGATTGGGTCTGCGCATTGACGGCGGTGGCCCTGATGGAGGGAACGCCCTGCCCCGCGCTCTATCAGGCGCTGGACGGAGTGTTGGGAGCGGTTGAGGCGGCGCCGGCGGCCAGGGGCTGGGCAGTGGCGCTGATCCGTTATGAACTGTTGCTGTTGGCCGAACTTGGTTTCGGGCTGGATCTCTCGCGCTGCGCCGCGACGGGGGGGAGGGAGGATCTGGCCTTTGTCAGTCCCCGTAGCGCCGCCGCCGTCAGCCGGGCCGGCGCGGCCGGCTATGAGGACCGATTGCTGCCTTTGCCCGGCTTTCTGCTGGAGGGAGGAGCCGGGGATTGGCCTGCCATATTGGATGGTTTGAGGTTGACGGGCTTTTTTCTGGAACGGTCCGTGCTGACGGATTGGCGGGTCGACGTACTGGCCGCGCGGGAACGGCTGGTGGACAGGCTGAAAAGAGCGGTTGCATGAGAGCATGGGGCTTCATAAGGGGCGGCGACGCGTTTGAAGGAGTTGCCCCATGTTGATCGCCCTGTTCCCCGGAGATGGTATCGGTCCCGAGATCGTCGCTCAGGCGAAGCGCGTGCTGGATGCGCTGGCTATCGATGGGCTGACCTATGAAGTAGGGTTGGTTGGCGGCTCGGCTTACAAGGCGGTCGGTCATCCGTTGCCGCCCGAAACGCTGGACCTTGCCAGGCGCGCTGACGCGATCCTGTTCGGCGCGGTGGGTGATCCGGACTGCGACTCGCTGGAACGCCATCTGCGTCCGGAGCAGGCGATCCTTGGTCTGCGCAAGGAACTGGGGCTTTTCTCCAACCTGCGTCCGGCCAAGGTCTTTCCGGAGCTGGTCGATGCTTCCGCGCTCAAGCAGGAAGTGGCGGGCGCCATTGACCTCTTGATCGTGCGCGAAACCAATGGCGACGTCTATTTCGGCGAAAAGGGCATGCGCAAGACGCCCGAGGGCCTGCGCGAAGGTTATGACATCATGTCCTATAATGAAGAGCAGGTGCGCAAGATAGCGCATCAGGGCTTTCAGGCGGCGCGCGCGCGCCGGGGCAAGCTCTGTTCGGTGGACAAGGCCAATGTGCTGGAAACCAGTCAGCTGTGGCGCGACGTGGTGATCGAGGTGTCGGCGGATTATCCCGATGTCGCGCTCAGTCACATGTATGTCGACAATGCCGCGATGCAGCTGGTGCGCAATCCGGGCCAGTTCGACGTCATCGTCACCGGCAATATGTTTGGCGACATCCTTTCCGATCAGGCGAGCATGTGCGTTGGCTCGATCGGCATGCTGGCGTCGGCCACGCTCAACGACAGCAATCAGGGCCTGTACGAGCCGATCCATGGCTCTGCTCCCGATATTGCGGGTCAGGGCAAGGCCAATCCGCTGGCAACGGTCCTGTCGGCGGGCATGATGCTGCGCTACTCGCTGGGCCTGCCGGAACAGGCCGACCGTATCGAGGCCGCCGTCGCCAGGGCTCTTGCCAATGGCGCGCGCAGTTTCGATCTGGGCGGCACGATGAGCACGGTCGAAATGGGCGATGCCGTGCTGGCGGCTTTGGTCTGAGGACGTAAGAGATGAAGCGCAAGAGCGGGCAAAATCCCGAAATCACCAAAAACTGGCGTCCGGCCACATTGGCGGTGCGCGGCGGCAGCGCGCGCAGCGAATGGGGTGAAACCTCCGAGGCTTTGTTCCTGACCAGCGGTTATAGCTATGACCGCGCGGAGGACGCCGCGATGCGCTTCGCCGGCGAGCAGCAGGGCATGACCTATAGCCGCCTGCAAAACCCGACCGTGGAGATGCTGGAAAAGCGCATCGCCCTGCTGGAAGGCGCGGAAGCCTGCCGCTCCACCGCGAGCGGCATGGCGGCGATGACGGCGGCCTTGCTTTGCCAGCTGTCGGCGGGCGACCATGTGGTGGCGGGCAAGGCGCTGTTCGGCTCCTGCCGCTGGCTGACCGATACGCTGTTGCCCAAATTCGGGATCGAGGCGACCACGGTTGATGCGACCGACAATGCGGCGTGGGAAGCGGCGATCAGACCGAACACCAAGGTCTTCTTCTTCGAAACCCCCGCGAACCCGACCATGGATGTGGCGGACATGGCCGCGATCTGCGGCATTGCCAGGGCGCATGGCATCACCAGCGTCGTGGACAATGCCTTTGCGACCCCCGCGCTCCAGCGCCCGATGGAGTTTGGCGCGGACGTGGTGGCCTATAGCGCGACCAAGATGATGGACGGGCAGGGCCGTGTGCTGGCGGGCGCGATCTGCGGCACGGAAGAATTCATCATCAACACGCTGCTGCCCTTCCACCGCAATACCGGGCCGACCCTCAGCGCGTTCAATGCCTGGGTCGTGCTGAAGGGGCTGGAGACGCTGGACCTGCGCATCCGGCGCCAGAGCGACAATGCGCTGAAGGTCGCAAAATTCCTCGAAACCCGCGTGGCCAAGGTGCTCTATCCGGGCCTTGAAAGCCATCCGCAGCACGCCCTTGCATGTAAGCAGATGGAGATGGCCGGGCCGATCTTCTCGCTGTATGTCGGCGGCGGCCGGGCGGAGGCGCATGGCCTGCTCAATGGCCTGGAACTTGTCGACATCAGCAACAATATCGGGGACTCGCGCTCGCTGATGACGCACCCGGCTTCGACCACCCATTATGGCATGGCGGAAGCGGCCCGGCTGGAAGTCGGCATCACCGAGGACATGCTGCGCCTCAATATCGGGCTGGAAGACCCGGACGATGTGATCGAGGATCTGGATCGCGCACTGAAGTCGATAGGCCGTTGACGAAATGGGGGTGAAAGGCGCATTTCTTAGCCTGTGAACGCACTTTTCCCCTTCCACGCGACCACGCGCGACATCAACGTGCACGTTGCCGTCACCTTCCTGCCCGAACAGTCGGAGCCGGACCGGGGCCGATGGTTCTGGGCCTATCATATTCGCATAGAGAATGACGGGGATCAGCCGATTCAGCTGCTGACCCGTCACTGGATCATTACCGATGGGCGGGGTACGCAGCATCGGGTCGATGGAGACGGCGTGGTCGGAGAACAACCCGTGGTGCAGCCAGGCAAGAGCTATGATTATGTGTCCGGCTGCCCGCTCAACACCCCGACAGGCTCGATGAAGGGTCATTATCACATGATCGGCGCGAGCGGCGAGACGTTTGACATCGCCATCCCCCATTTCGCGCTGATCGCGCCGGCGGTGGCTGAATGAAGCGCACCCATTTGCCGCTCAACGGCCTGCGTGTGCTGGATGCAGCGGCGCGGCATCTGTCCTTCACCCGCGCTGCGGACGAGCTGGCGGTGACGCCGGCCGCCGTGGGGCAGCAAATCCGCGCGCTGGAGGACCTGCTCGGCGTCGTATTGTTCCGACGCACGCCCAAGGGACTGGAATTGACGCCGGAAACCGAAGCAGGTCTTGCAGCGCTCCGCGCCGGTTTCCTGGAGTTCGAGGAAGCGGTGCGTGCCATGCAGGCGGGCCAGTCCAGTAGCTCGCTCACCATCGCGGCGCCGCGCGACCTCACCGCCAAATGGCTCCAGCCGCGCCTTGCGGGCTATGCGACCAGCCAGCCTGACCTTAAATTCGCGTTGGTGGCGGCGGACGAGACACTGGATTTCACCGAAGCCAATCTTGATCTTGCCCTGCGCCTTGCCGAAGGGCCGGGCGAGAATGAAGGCATCAAATTGGGAGAGGCCGCGTTCGTCACCGTTGAAGCGGCCGAGGGTGGACCCGATCATCGCATCGAATGGCCCGGTTGTCCGAAGGGCGACGTCCCTGCGACGATCCGCGTAGCTGATGCCGGGCTGGCGATCGAGGCCGCCGCCAATGGTTTCGGCCATGCCTGCGTGCCCTTTTTGCTGGCGCAGGCGGATATTGCGGCGGGGCGGGTTCGGCAGGTCGGGGAGATGGTGCCCTCGCCATTGGCCTATTGGCTGATCGCGCCCCTGCCGCAATGGCGCCAGAAGAAGGTCAAGGCCCTGGTCGAGGCGTTGGCCGGCTAAGGAGCCTGCTTGCACTTTCTTAAACCTGTTGCGCATAGCATCCGAAAAATTTGCGCGGGGAGAGAGGCATGGCCTTGAGCGGCGGCAAGAGGGTCTGGATAGCGGGGGGAGCATTGCTGCTCTGCCTCACCACCTTCTCGCAGGCACAGGCGCCTTACGTGCCGGACGTCACCGAAGCGCGGGAAAAGGAATGGCGCAAGCTGGTGGCGGCGTCTCAGGCGGCCTATGCGTCGGGTAAGCCCGCCGAGGGGATCGATCCGGCGCGCAGGGGCCTGATGCTGGCAGACGAGTTGTTTGGCGTGGACGATCCGCGCGCGTTGATTTCGGCCAACGACCTGGCGCTGCAACTGGATTCGACCGGGCATTTCAAAGAGGCGGAAAGCCTGTTCCGGCGTGTGTTCGACAGTTATTTGCGCACGCGGGGAGAAGATGATCCCAATACGCAGCTTGCCGTGGAAAATCTGGTCGATTTCTACATGGCCCGGGAACGTTATGATGCGGCAGGGCCGCTGGCCGACTATGCGCTGATCAGTTTTCGGCGAACGACCGGCGTGACCAGCGCGCGTAGCCGGCGGATGGAGCAGATCGTTGCCGCCATGCCGAAGCCGGCCTTGCACGTTACACCACCATCAGCGCCCACGAAACAGGCTGATGCCGCGGCAGGCACGGCGGTGAATGACCCAAATCCGGAGTCCAAACAGGCGCGGCAGGGGGATGATGTGGAAAAGATGATGTCACCGGCCATGGAAGAGGCGGCGGAAAATCACCCCTGATCGCGGATATCCCTTGTATTTCGGAAAGCTTTCATGAAAAATTAACCTTAGATATAAGTCATCGGGTTAATTGTTAAAAATACCGCGAGCGTTATTCCTGATTCTCGTCGGAGGGGGATTGATTTTCCATAGCTTATCGCCAGTCACAGGCCGACTGGACGAAGCCGAGGAAAGGCAGGCACGGCTCCGCAAGATAAGTCTATGGGTCGCAATTCGGACGGGCGGCTGGCTTCGCAAGCCGGTCGCCCGTTTCCATTCCGCATATTCTTTCATCCATCTTGAATAGCACCCGCGCATCTCACCCTGGCGTGGATGGACTACCCTGTGCGCGAATGAACTCGTCCGAGTCGCATATGTCCTAAGCCTTTTTTATTAACCAAGCCAAAGGGCGGATATATGTCGTTGAATATGCAATTGCGATAAAATCTATATCTTTAGTAATAATCCATAAGTCATTTTTTGGCATCTATCGCATTAAAATGGTTAACAAAAGTTGAATCTGCGTGACTCATTTCGCAGGCGGCGAATAAGATCGGTCATCGGGTCAGTAAAAACATAAATGCAGATGGTTAATCCGGGGCGGCAGTCGACTTGGCAAAGGGTCCTGCCGGCGGGAGAACGTTGACTAAGGGCAATAGCTGATCCGCTGATTGCCACAAGGTCCAGAAAAGGCATCAGCTCCACATGCATCGTGCATTCGGGGCCAGCCCTTTTGCGTGCTCCTTCCATGCCCCCATGGCGACAGATGGGATGGACAATGGATTTCGAGCGCGATTGGGATAGCAAAAATGCCGCTGACCATCAGCAGGCCCAGAATCCCGAACAGATGCCGCATCCGGAGGCGGCCGCGCTGGCCGCGAGGGGCAAGGCTGTCCATCCCGGCAAGGGCCATCATCATGAAGGACCCATGCGGACGGTCGCGCCCAATGCCGAAGGGGTCGTGGTCCTGCCAGCGGGAACGGATATCGACCAGATCGAGGTAGCCGGACGCAATCTGATCGTCCATCTGCCCGACGGCACCGACATGGTGATCCTGGACGGCGCGGTGATCATGCCGCGGCTGGTGGTGGGCGATGTCGAAATCCCGTCCGTCAACCTGGCCGCGCTGCTGATCGGGGAGGAGCCGCAGCCCGCTGCCGGTCCGCCGCGCAGTTCGGGCGGCAATTTCCTGGGTCCGGACGGCAATGTGGGCGATCCCCATGGTCTGGGCGACCTGCTGCCGCCGACCGAATTGCAATTCACCCAGCCCGAAGAACGGGAAATCCTGCCGATCGCGCCCAATGAAGAGCCGGAGGTCGTCATCGTCACGCCCGACCAGCCCGCTGGCGCCGCTGCCGCGACCGCGGGAGTGAGCGAGGCCGGTCTTGGCCCGCGCGGCAACGAACCGGCCGGATCTGCGGCGGCAGGCGACAGCGAGCGCACCACGGGTACGATCGCCATCACCGCCAATGACGGTCTGGCGGGCGTCACCATCAACGGCACGGCGATCACCACGGTCGGCCAGACGATCGCAACGCCGCTCGGCGTCCTTACCATCACGTCGATCGCGCAGGATGCCATCGGCTACAGCTATGTGCTGAGCGACAATGTGGTGGGCACGCCGCCGCCGGAAGTCTTCACCGTCGTCATTACCGACAATGATGGCGATCAGGCGAGCGCGACGCTGACCATCACCGTCGCGGATGACGCTCCCGCCGCCATCAATGACGCGGACAGCGTGACCGAGGATGGCCCGTTGGTCGCCGACGGCAATGTCCTGACGGGCGGCGGCGGCGGCGATGCCAACACCACCGACGGGGTTGCCGACGTGCAGGGCGCGGACGGCGCGGTGGTATCGACCACTGGGACTTTCCAGGGCACTTACGGCACGCTGACGCTGACCGCGTCGGGCGCTTATGGCTATACGCTCGCCAACGGCAATGCGGCGGTGCAGTTCCTGGTGCCGGGGCAGACGCTGACGGACAGCTTCAGCTATACGATCACCGATGCCGATGGCGACACGTCGACCGCGACGCTGACCATCACCATCAATGGCGCGGATGACGGCATCACCATCACGGGCCTGAATGGCGCGTCGGGGATCGAGGGCGCCGAAGTCGTCGTGCTGGAAAATGACCTGAGCGACGGCAGCTCGCCCGATGCGGCCGGGTTGACCAAGACGGGGTCCTTCGCCGTCAGCGGCGCCGACGGCCTGTCGGGCGTCACGGTCGGCGGCGTATCGGTGCTGACCAACGGGTCCTTCGTCGCGGGACAGGTGGTCACGACTTCGGTGGGCACGCTCACCATCACGGGCTTCACCGCGACCGCGACGCAGGGCGGCGTGCCGACTGCTGGCACTTTCACTTACAGCTTCGTCCTGACTGACAACAGCCTGGGCCACGGCGCGGCAGGCGCGGACAGCATCCTCCAGAGCTTCGCCGTGGTGGCGACCGACCGTAACGGCTCGACCGCCAATGCGAGCGTCGACGTGCAGATCGTCGATGACGTGCCGACAGCCAATGATGATGCCGGAACCGTTGCCGCCGGCACCTATGGTCCGATCACCGGCAATGTCGAGGCCAACGACATCAAGGGCGCGGACGGCGCGGTGGTGTCGACCATCGGCACGTTCGAGGGCACTTACGGTACGCTGACACTCAGCGCCGACGGCAGCTACAGCTATGTCCGCGCGGCGGGAACGCCGGGCGGGGTGAGTGACAGCTTCAGCTACACGCTGCGAGACGGCGACGGCGATACCTCCACCGCCACGCTGCGGATCGACATCGCCGACAGCGACGTCATGATCATCTCCATCCCCAAGGTGGGCGAGGGGACGATCGTAGATGAAGCCGGCCTTAATGATCCGATGGGCTCCGACGCGGCGAGCGATATCGAAACGACCGACGGCACGATCACCTACACCGCGCCGGATGGTCCCGCGACAGTCGCGATCAACGGCATTCCGATCACCGTTGTGGGTCAGGAAATCGTCACCGACAAGGGCATCCTGACGATCACCGGCCTCAGCGAAGGCAGCATTGATTATTCCTACACGCTGACGACGAACACGGCCGGCGACAATGTGACGGACAGCTTCGTGGTTACCGTCA
Source organism: Sphingobium sp. (assembly GCF_032153725.1). Classification (GTDB taxonomy): domain Bacteria; phylum Pseudomonadota; class Alphaproteobacteria; order Sphingomonadales; family Sphingomonadaceae; genus Sphingobium. The sequence continues at coordinate 37,607 of NZ_JALDYQ010000022.1, forward strand.
CCGATGTTGATGGCGACAAGGCGACCGACACGCTGACCATCACCATCGTCGACGATGTGCCGACCGCGGTGAACGATGCGGACTCGGTCCGCGAGGATGGTCCGCTGGTGGCTGATGGCAATGTCATCACCGGATCGGGCGGCACGGACTCCAATTTGACGGATGGCGTCGCCGACGTGCCGGGCGCCGATGGCGCGCATGTGACCGGCATTGCCTTCGGAGAAGCGAGCGGAACGATCGGCGCACCACTTTCGGGGCTATATGGCTCGCTCCTGATCCAGGCTGACGGCAGCTATGCCTATACGCTGAACAATGAAAATGGCGTGGTCCAGGGCCTGGACAAGAACCAGTCGCTGACGGAAACCTTCACCTACACGCTGACCGATGGCGATGGCGATCACAGCAGCGCGACCATCACCATCACCATCCAGGGCAATGACGATGGCGTGACCATCAACGGCCTGGATGGCGAGGGCGCTGAGGAAACCGTCTTCGAAAACGACCTGCCGGGGGGCAGCTCGGAAAATGCGGCGGCACTGACCCAGACGGGCAACTTCACCTTGTCCGCGCCGGACGGCGTGGCGACGATCACGGTTGGCGGGCAGGCGATCTTCGGCGCGAACGGCTTCGTCAGCGGCGTGACCCTGTCCAATGCCTATGGCACGCTCAGCGTCACCGGCTTCACGCCGACCATTGGCGCAGACGGCGATGTGATCGGCGGGACGGTCAGCTACAGCTATGTCCTCAACGACAATACGCTGCTGCACACGGGCGCCAATGACGGCAGCCTGACGGACAGCTTTGCGGTCGTCGTCACCGATACGGACGGTTCGACCGATAGCGCCAGCCTGGACGTCACCGTGGTTGATGATGTGCCGACGGCGGTGGACGATAGTGCCGGTCAGCTGACCGAAAATGCGGCGGTCACGATCAATATCTTTGCCAACGATACGGCCGGAGCCGACGGCGTGAACCTTGCCAGCGGCGTGGTGCTTGAAACCGGCCCGGCGCATGGCACCGCCGTCTATCAGGGCAATGGCGTGTTCCTCTATACCCCCAATGCGGGAGCGGAAGGCAGCGACAGCTTCACCTACACCATCACCGACGGCGATGGGGACAAGTCGACCGCGACGGTGACGATCAATCTGCTCCAGGATTCGACGCCGACCGTCAGCGTGTCCGACATGACCGTGTCCGAAGCGGGCCTGCCCGGCGGGACGCAGGCCGTGGGCGATAGCGAGACGGCGACCGGTTCCATGACGATCGCGACCGGTGGCGATGCGCTGACCAGGGTTGAGGTACAGGACAAGAATGGCGCCTGGGTCGATGTGACGGCGGCGACGGCGGGAACGCCGGTGGTTGTTGCGGGGGCGGCGGGTTCGCTGACCGTGACCTCCGACGGGGCCGGGCATTACAGCTACAGCTATACGCTGGCGGTCAATGATCCGACGCATCCTGACAATATCACCAGCGATGGCGACGGCATCAGCGGCGCGGCCGATCCGAAGGCGGGCGACGCCTTTGCGGTGCGCGTGACCGATAGCGACGGCGATGTTTCGCCTGCCGATACGATCAATGTCACCGTGCTGGATGACGCGCCGATTGCGGTAGCCGACAGCGGTTCGGTTGATGAAGGCAGTTCGTTGATCGTTTCGGCCGCCGATGGCGTGCTCCATAATGACCAGCCGGGCGCAGACGGTTATGCGCCGGGCGTTGTGGGCGTGGCCAAGGGCAGCGATACCGCCAGCCCCGTCAGCGGCGATGTCGGCACGGCGGTGGCGGGCGATTATGGCACGCTGACCCTCTTTGCCGATGGCAGCTATCGCTATGACGCGACGCCCAATGTCATCTCGGCCGATCAGCATGACGTGTTCGTCTACACGATCCGCGATGCGGACGGCGACCTGTCGACCACGACGCTGACCATCAATGTCGCCAATGTCGCGCTGGCGGCGGACAATCAGACGCAGACCGTCTATGAAGCGGCGCTGGACACCAGCATCACCGGCGATGACATCGCGGCGGGCAGCGTCACCGGCAGCACGCCGGACGAAACCACCGAAACGGCGACGGGCCAGCTCAATGTCGTGGGCGCCGTCAGCTATACGCTGACTGACCCGGCGACGGGCAGCCATGGCCAGATCCAGCTGAACAGCAATGGCAGCTACACCTACACGCTGACCTCTCCGGTCGACGGTCCCACGGCCAATGACGGAGTCCAGACCGTGACGGGCGTGGAGGTCTTCCACTATCAGGCGGTCGACGGATCGGGCAATATCGCCAACGGCACCATCACCATCGACGTGGTCGATGATACGCCCAAGGCCGTGGACGATGCGGTCCAGACCGTGGCGGAGGATGGCGCCGACATTAGCGGCAATGTCCTGACCAACGACACGCCCGGAGCCGACGGCGCCACCCTGACTTCGGTTACGATCGGCGGCGTCACGACGGCAATCAACGCCGTGGGCACGACCAATGTCGGCACGGCCTTCGGCGCCTACACCTTCACGGCAGCGGGGGCGTGGACCTTCAACCCGTCGACCAATCTCAACAATGCGAGCGGCGTCAGCGCGGGCTTCTCCTATGTCATCACCGATGGCGACGGGGACCAGTCGAGCGCCGTGCAGCCGATCACGGTCACCGACGGCGCGATCCCGACCGCAAGCGGTCCGATCGACCTGCCGCTGGACGATCAGAATCTGGCAGGCGGCACCAGCGCGGGCAATGCGGATTCCGTCAGCGGCAATATCACCTTCACGCCCGGTTCGGACGCCATCACCTCGACCGTGTTCGGAGGCACTGGCAGCCTGACCGGCGACCTCAATTGGGTGCGGGTATCCGACACGCAGATCACCGGTTCGGACGAGCGCGGCGTCGTGGTGACGCTGGACCTGTCGGTCACCGGCAATGTCGCGACCGTGACGGCCACGCTCAACGACAATTATGACACGCATCCGGGCGTCAATGTGGACGATCTGGTCCAGCTGGGTTCGGTGCAGGTGATCGCGACGGACACAGATGGCGACACCGCCACCGGCACCGTCTCGGTCAGCGTGTCCGACGATCTGCCGGTCGTCAGCGCCAATCCGGTGGTGCAGCTGGACGATGATGCGCTCGGCGGCAATGCCAATGGCACCGGCGACGATGCGAACAGCGTCAACGCCACCGGCACGCTGGGGCACGACTATCGCGCTGACGGCGCCGGCGGCATCACGCTGCTGGGCACGGGAGCGCCTGTCGGCTTCTCTTATGAAAGCAACGGCACCGTGTTGGTGGTGAAGCAGGGCACGACCACCGTATTGACCGTGACGCTGACCGATCCAGTCACGGGCGCCTATTCGGTGGTGCAGAATGCGGCGATCGTCCACCCGGCGGGCGGAGACGAGAATAATGTCAGCTTCGACATCGGCTATCGCGTCGCGGATGCCGACAATGATACGGCCACCGGCACGCTGACCATCAATGTCGATGACGACACGCCGGTCGCGGCGGACGACACCGATGCCGTCAAGGAAGATGTCACGCTGAGCGCCAGCGGCAATGTGCTGACCGGCGTGGGCAGTGACGGCAATCCGGCGGGCGCGGACTCACTGGGCGCCGACGGCTCTGCGGCGGGCGGCGCCGTGACGGCGGTGACGGGCGGCACGGTTGGCGGAAACGCTCTCGGCAGCTATGGCACGCTGGTCCTCAATGCCACGGGCGGCTACACTTACACGCTGAACAACAGCCTCGCGGCGGTCCAGCATCTGGACGACGGCCAGACGCTGTCCGACAACTTCACCTATACGATCACCGATGGCGATGGCGACAGCACCACGGCCACGCTGACCATCACCATTCAGGGCACCAATGACGCGCCACAGGTCGGCAGCGGCATTGCGGTCGTCTCGGAAGAAGGGTTGAGCGGCGCCAATGCCGACACCGCGCCCGGATTGCCGGACGACACCACCAATTCGGCGGTGGCCAATGGCACGATCACCGCAACCGATGTCGACGGCGATGCGATCAGCATGACGCTGGGCAATCCGGGCGCGGTGCTGACCGCCGATGGCCTGCCCGTCACCTGGAGCGGGGTCGGCACCCAGACGCTGACCGGCTCGGTCGGCGCGGTGCAGGTGATCACCGTCACGATCACCAATGCGGGCGCCTATACGGTGACTTTGCTCCAGTCGATCGATCATGGTGGCATCAACGCGGAGGACCTCAAGAATTTCTCGGTCCCCGTGAACGTCAGCGATGGCACCGCCACGGTCGCCACCAGCATTGCCGTAACGATCGAGGATGACAGCCCGATCGCCGTCGACAACGATGTGACGACGATCGAAAAGGCGTTGGCGTCCACCGGCAATGTGCTGACCAACGATCAGGTTGGCGCGGACACGCCGGGAGCCGTAGTGTCGATCAACGGCACCGCCATTGCGGCGGGCAGCAGCCAGACCATCATCACTTCTTACGGCACGTTGCAGATCTTCTCGGACGGCAGCTACAACTATACGCCGAAGGTTTCGGTCCCGTCGGGAACGGTCGACAGCTTCACCTATGTGATGCGCGACGCCGACAATGACACGGCCAGCGCAACGCTGAAGTTCACTTTCAAAGGCGACGCGAACAAGCCGACGGCGGACAATACCGCTGCCAAGCTGGACGATGACGGCCTGACCGGCGGCAATCCGCTGAGCACGACCGGCGATGTCGACGCCAATGTGGGCGATACTGGCGCCGCGGGCCCCAGCGAAGCCAGCTTCAGCGGTACCTTGCCCTTCACCTTCGGTCCTGATGGCGGCGGCAGCGTCACCTTCTCGAACCTCAACGGCACCACCGGCACAGTCGGAACCGATAGCGTATCCTATAGCTGGAACGGCGCCACCAACACGCTGACGGCGACCATCACCACCGTCGGTGGTCGTGTCGGCACCGTGCTGTTCCAGGTCGTCGTGAACCCGACGACAGGCGTCTACACCGTGACGCTGCTCGACAATGTGCTGCACAGCGCGGGCGGGAACGAGAATGACGCGTCGGTCAGCCTCAATTTCCTCGTCACCGACAGCGATTATAACGCCACGACCAATCCGACATCCTCGGCCATCGGGCAGCTCAACATCTCGTTCAACGACGACATGCCCAGCGCCTTCACGCCCACGGCGGGAGCGGTGGCGAACAACGATAGCGCGGCAACGGCCTTCAACCTCAACTTCGCCAATGTGGCGGGGGCTGACGGCGTGGGCAATGTGTTGTTCAACATCACCGAAGGCGCGCTCGCCAAGGATACCGGCGGCGCGACGCTGCGGCTGAACGGCGAGGACCTGTTCATCTTCGGCAACGGCACCAATGTGCTGACCGCCAAGACGGCGGACGGCGACATCGGCTATACCGTCACGCTGCAACCGGGGACGGACAAATATGTGTTCGACCTTCACGGCACGATCACCAATGGCAGCGAGATTTCGATCAGCAGCTTCAGTGCGGCGAAGGCGGGCAATACCGACTATCGCGGGCTGGGCGTCGATACGACTGATGCGATCGATGTGCTGTTCTCGGGCCGGGGGGCCACGGGCGTGCGAGGGTCGGTCAATACCGACAGTGACTCGATCGGCGTCAACAACCAGTCGGTAAACCCCGATGAGGCGGTTCGCATCGACCTGGTCAAGACCCTGACGGCCAGCGCCGGCACCACGACGGGTTTTGCCTATGTCGATCATCAGAGCGTCATCAGCTTCGAACAGAAGATCGCGCAGGTCGGCGGCAATCCCAACAACACCGTCTCGATCAAGGTCACCGCGATCGATGCCGACAATGATCAGGTTTTGGGCTTTTCGTCGACTTCGGCGGAAGCAGGCGAAACCTTCGTCGCGATCACCAAGGTGATCGTCACCGACGTCAGCACCGGCAATGTCTACAGCTTTACCGGAACGGGCAATCAGGGCGCGATCGGCGTCACCTTCGCATCGGGCAGCGTGACGATCACGGGCCTTCAGGCGAACGACACATATGAGATCGTCGGCGCCAAGGGCTTCGACGCGGTGCTGGTGGAATCGCCGCACACCAACAATGATTTCGACCTGGGCGTTTTCTCGGTCGAGACGTTGAACAGCGGTACGCCGATCAACATCAACCATGCGATCGTCGCATCGGATGCCGACAGCGACAGCGTCAACAGCTCCGTCAGCGTCACGCTGAACCCGGTTGCCGTCCCGCCGGTCGCGATCGATCTGGACGGCGACGGGCTGGAGTTTGTCGGCCTGTCGGCGGGCGTCAGCCATGATTATGGCAATGGCGCGGTCAACACCGCCTGGGTGTCCCCCGACGACGGCCTGCTCGCCCATGCGACGGGCGGCGGCCTTGACATCGTCTTCTCCGATGATGCGCCCGGCGCGGCGAGCGATCTGGAGGGCCTGCGCCTGGCCTATGACAGCAATGGCGACGGCGTGTTCGATGCCAGGGATGCCGCCTTTGCCGAGTTCGGCGTGTGGCAGGATGCGAACGGCAATGGCCAGGTCGATGCGGGCGAGTTCAAGTCGCTCGCCGCTGCGGGAATCGCCGCGATCGAACTGACCGCCGACGGAAAGAGCTACACCGCCGCCAATGGCGACGTCACCGTGCTGGGCGAAGCGACTTTCGTCCGCACGGATGGTAGCAAAGGCACGGTGGGTGACGTGTTGTTCGCCACCGGCGCCAGGGCAAGCGACGCCGCCAAGACGGAAAGCCCTGCCAGCGGCATCAATCAGGCACTGGTCGCCGCCAGTCTGGTGGCGGTTGCGGGCGTGGCCGAAACCTCGACCGAGGAGCATTCGGCACCCGTTACGACGGATAACGTCCAGGTCACCGAAACCGCGCCGGCGGCCACGACCGCGACCGAACCGGCCCCCTTACAGGAGAGCCAGCCGACTTCGCTCGCAGGGACGGACGATCAGGCGACTCATGACCAGCCGGTTACGCAGACCAGTCATGGCAGCGAAGACGCTGCGCCGGATCATGCCACGCTATCGGGCGGCGACGCCCATGCACCGGCCGAAATGGCTCAGGCGCCTCAGCCCGACCTTGGCGATCATCAGGGTCTGCTGGCGCAGTCGATCAATCTGCCGCCTGCCTTTGACGGCAATGCGGCGGCAGTTCTGGCGGCGGCGCAGCAGGCCGTTCCGGCGGCGAATGCGGCCGAGGTCGTGAAGGAAGCGCTGGGCGCCCATGACGCGCCGCAGATCGATGCGCTGCTGGCCGCCCTGCCGGGTGGCGAGCATGCGGCGGTGCCGCTGCTGCTGACCCCGGTTGCGGGCGAAGCCGTGGATAGCGGCCATATGGCAGCGGCCACCGCCATCTTCGAAGCGGCGATGGTTGCGCATGAAGCAATGGCGGTCGCCCATGGCTGATCAATCCGGAATTTTCTCGCGGGGAACATTGGGGAGAATGAATATGGGAAATGCGTTGGGGAGGGTGGCGGCTGCCGGACTGGCAACCGCCGTGCTGACGACCACAGCCTGGGCGGCGCCTGCTTCGCCCTTGCTGCAACTTGGCAAATCGGAACTCAGGGACGCCTTGACCAGCCGTTACGACACGGCGGTCAAGGGCGTGGGCGATCCCACGCTGCGCGCCGCGCAGGACAGCCGCTGGACCTATGCCGTCGAGGCGAAGAACCAGTGCGGCATCGCCATCGGTTTCATCAAATCCGGCACGAAGGATGCGGACAGCATCAACAAGTGCGACGACTTTGTGGCACGCCTCTCGGCGCCGCCACCGCCGCCGGTGTCGGCAGCTTCAGCCCCACCCGCGCTGGACTGTACGGCACCGGCGGTGTCCATCTTCTTCGACTGGAACATGGACACGCCGCTGCCAGAGGGGGCGAACACCATCACCACGCTGACGCAGACGGCTGCGCAATGCGGGTGGAAGCGCTTCGGCGTCACCGGTTACACCGACACGTCGGGGGGCAATCGCTATAATGACGGTCTGTCGATGCGCCGGGCGCAGAATGTCGCCAGCCTGATGAGCCAGGGCGGCATCCCGACCGATGCCATGATCGTCACCGGTCTGGGCGAAACCCAGCTGAAGATCGAAACCGCCGATGGTGTGCGCGAACCGATGAACCGTCGGGTCGAAATCACCGCCAGCGCGAATTAAGGGGAGGAAGGCATGACTATCATGCGCAAGACATGCGGCAGCCTGATCGCCCTTTGTGCGGCGGCTATGGTGAGCACGGGCTGGGCCCAGACCACGGATCTGAAGAGTGCGATCGCGGCCGCGATCGACAGCCATCCGGAAATCAACCAGGCGATCCAGAACAAGGAAGCGATCGAATTCGAACGTGAACAGGCGCAGGGGCTCTATCTGCCTCGCGTGAGCGTGGAGGGCGCGGCGGGTGTCCGTCGTCTGGAGAACGCTACTCGCCGTGCGCTCAACCTTGACGACCAGACGCTCTGGCCGCTCGAAGCGAGCATCCGGGCGGAGGAAACCGTCTGGGACTCCGGCTATCGCAGCGCGGAAAAGCGGCGGCAGGCGGCGCGGACGGACGGCGCGGCCCTGCGCGTCGGTGAACGTTCGCAATTCGTCGCCTTGAACGTCACGCGCCAATATCTCGACTATATGCTCCAGCAGCGGGTCGTGGCGGCGGCGGAGGACAATATCGCCTTCCACCGCAAGCTGCTGGGCGATCTGGGCGAGGGCGTGAGCAAGGGGTCGATCAGCATCGCCGACCAGCAGCAGGCAGAGGAAAGGCTCCAGGCCGCCCTCGTCCGCAAGAGCGAGGCGGAGCAGGACATGACCAATGCGGCCATCCAGTTCCGCACGTTGACCGGCCTTTCCATCGATCAGGTGACGATGCCCGACCCGGTGATGAGCGCCGTGCCGCCGACGCTGGATGAGGCCATTGCCGCCGCGCGCACCAACAATCCGCTGGTCCGCGAGGCGGAGGCAGACATTCAGGCGGCCCATGCCGTGGTCGATGAGGCGAAGTCGGAGCTTGGGCCGACGGTGTCGCTGGAAGGGACCGGCCGCGTCGGACAGGACGTGGACGGCTTCAAGGGCAACACCAACGACATTCAGGGCCGGGTGGTGGTCCGCTGGCAACTCTATAACGGTGGCATCAACCGGGCAAAGGTCCAGGAAATGACCCGCCGGAGCAGCGAGGCGCGTTTCCGCCTCAGCCAGCGCCAGCGCGAGGCGGAAGAAGACGTCCGCACCGCCTGGAATCGCTGGGACACGGAAAAGAAGCGCGTCACCGACCTGTCGCGGCAGGGCACGGTGTCCGATGGGCTGTTGGTGTCCTATCGCGAGCAGTTCAATGTCGGGCGGCGTTCGCTGCTGGACGTGCTGGACAGCCAGAACACTCGTTTCAACACGCAGGTGCGGACCGAAACGGCGCGTTTCTCGGAGATTTTCGCGCAATATCAGATATTGGCGGCCACCAACACGCTGCTGGACACGCTTGGCCTCGCAGTGCCCTCGGACGCCAAGGCCGATGCGCGCAAGACCTATAATGTCCCGGATCTGCCGCCCGCTGAATTGCAGCGGCGGCGTTATCCGGGCTGAGTTTCATAATTGGGGCCATCCGGGCGCAAGCCCGGATGGGCGGGGAAACAATGTTGGAACGAAGCACACTCAGTCTGGCCGAATGGCTGGACCATCATGGCACGCCAAGCGACGAGCTGGTCGAAAGCATTGCCCATGCGGCACGGCATTTCGACCGCTCGCCGGGCATCGTAAGCCTTCGCGCTGGCCTCGCCGTCGATGAATCCGGGCGTTTGCCCTTTCATCAGGCGGAATCCGCGCTGGACCAGATTGGCCTTTTGAGCGATCACGTCCGGGGTCGGCTGGACAAATGGCGGTCGGGCAATCTGCCCGCCATATTGCCGCTCCGGGGTGGACGCTTCCTGCTGCTGCTGGATATCAAGGCCGGCGATGCGCTGGTGCAATTGCCGCATGCGAGTGAAGCGGTCTGGGCGCCGCTCAGCGATCTTGAAGGCTATTTCACCGGCGAGGCGCTGGTCGTCATGGCCGATCATGGCCGCGAGCGCGCAGAGGAACGCCCCTGGGACGAACGCGCCCGCCAGCACTGGTTCTGGCGCGAAGTCTGGCGCGCTCGCGGCGGCTTCGGCTACGTCATGCTGGCCGCGGCGATCATCAACCTGCTCGCCTTCGCGCTGCCGTTGTTCACGATGAACGTCTATGACCGCATCATCCCGAACAAGGCTGCCTCCAGTCTCTGGGTGCTGGGCGTCGGCGTCATGCTGGCCTTCAGCCTCGACTTCGCGCTGCGGATCGCCCGCGCCAGACTGGTTGACGAGGCCGGGCGGGAGATTGACGAACGCCTATCCCAGCGCCTGTTCGAAAAGGTGCTGAATACGCCGCTTGCTGCCCGGGCGGGCAGCACCGGCGCGCTGGCACGGCGCGTCACCGAGTTTGAAAGCGTCCGTGAATTCTTCACCTCGACCACCGTGGTACTGGTGGTGGACATTGCGTTTCTGTTCTTCTTCGTCGGCATCATCGCGCTTCTGGGGGGCTGGCTGGCCATCGTGCCGGTCGTCATGATGGGGATCATGGCGAGCGCAGGATTTTTCCTGCAACGGTCGATGGCCCGCCTGTCACGCGATGCGCAGGCGGACTCCAGCCTGCAAAACGCCGCGCTGGTCGAGGCGATCGGGGGCATCGAGACGCTGAAGGCCTGCCGTGCGGAAGGGCGGATGCTGGAACGCTGGCGCCGCTATGCGCGGATGAGCGCGGCGACGCAGGAAAAGCTGCGGCGCCTCTCTTCCAAGAGCGTCACGCTGGCCGCCCTCTGTCAGCAGGTGACGAGCATCGCGCTGGTGATCGGCGGCTTCTACATGTTCGCGGCGGGCGACATTTCGATGGGCGCCATCATCGCCATCGTCATGCTGGCCGGTCGCTCACTGGCGCCGGTGGGGCAGCTTGCTTTCGTCATCGTGCGGGCGCGGCAGGCGATGACGACGCTCGACAGCCTTCAGACGCTGATCGATCAGCCCGACGAGCGGCTGGACGGCGCGCGCGGCATCATTCCCAGAATCCGCAAGGGTGCCATTGTCGCGCAGGATCTGGAGTTCGCCTATCCCGGCGCCAGCCAAGCGAGCCTGCGTGGCGTTGATCTCCGCATCGAGCCGGGCGAGCGCATCGGCCTGATCGGGCGCGTGGCGTCGGGCAAGTCGACGCTGGGCCGGGTGATCTGCGGCCTTTATCCGCCGACGGGGGGCGTACTGACCATCGATGATGTCGATAGCCGTCAATATCACCCGCATGAGCTGCGCTCCGCCTTCCGCTATGTCGGGCAGGATGCCGAACTGTTCAGCGGATCGGTGCGCGAGAATCTGCTGCTGGGCGCACGCGAAGCCAGCGACGAAAAGCTGCTGGAGGCGCTGGAGCGTTCGGGCGCATCGCGCTTCTTTGGGCGGGACGCGGCAGGATTCGACTTGCATATCGGGGAGCGCGGCAACCGCCTCTCCGGTGGACAGCGCAGTTTCCTGGTGCTGGCGCGGGCGCTGGTGGAACCGGCGAAGCTGCTCTTCCTCGACGAGCCGACGGGCGCGATGGACAATCAGACAGAGAATCTGTTCATCGATCATCTGGAAAAGGCGCTGGAGCCCGATCAGACGCTGATCGTATCGACCCACCGCCATGCGCTGCTGCGGATCGTGGACCGGTTGATCGTGATCGATCAGGGCGTGGTGCTGGCCGATGGTCCGCGCGATGAGATCATCGGCCAGCTCCAGCGGGGAGCGGGGCAATGAGCGTTCTGGTTCGCAGCGTCGGCATCGCCGCGCCGGTTGCATTGGCGGTCGCGACGGCGGCACTCTGGCACCATGAACAGCCCCGTCCTGCCGTGCAGGCGAAGATCGTGGAAGCCGCGCCGGCGATCCCGCGCCAATATCTGGCGCTGGTTCAGATGACGGAACAGGGTGATGCAGCGGCGGAGGGCGACAAGGCCCGTGAGGAGAATCAGCGCCTTGGTTTTGCCGACGGCACGATCGCGTCGGCCAAGCCCTTCCGCGCTTTGGCGATGGCAGGAGAGGATCATGATCGCGCGCTCCAGTGCCTGACCCAAGCCGTCTATTATGAAGCGGCCCGCGAACCCGAAAGCGGCCAGCGCGCCGTCGCGCAGGTGGTGCTGAACCGCGTCCGCCACCCCGCCTTCGCGAAGACGGTGTGCGGCGTCGTCTACCAGCGCTTCAACGCTTCGGTCTGCCAGTTCAGCTTCGTCTGCGACGGGTCGTTGGCCCGGCACCCACTCCCGGCCCTGTGGGACCGCGCGAAGCGGATTGCTGTCGATGCCCTTGGCGGTCGGGTAGAGAAGGATGTCGGCACCGCGACTCATTATCATGCCGATTATGTCTTCCCGCGCTGGGCGCCGCATCTGGCGAAGCTGGTGCAGGTCGGCGCGCATATCTTCTATCGCTGGCCCGGCGGCTGGGGCCAGCCGGGCGCATTCACCGGCCGCTATGCAGGTGGCGAGCGCATTCCGGCCTTCGACCCGTCGCGTTTTGCCACGGCGCCAGAGCCGGTCATCGACTATCCGTCTGTCGCGGCGCTCCCTGAGCGACGCGCGGCCAATGATGTCGGTGGCCGCATGGACCCGACCAAGGGCTGGACGCTTTCCATTTCCGATCCTTCGACAAGCGGTGGCGCGCTGAGCGACATGCTCGCCCGACAGCAAAAGGCTGCGTCGGTCGCGCTCGCGGCCGACGACCATAATATCCAGGGGGTGCAACCATGATTTCGCGCTGGGTAAGCTGGCTGCGGGGGCAGCCGGGCAACAAGCAGGTCATCCTCTACAGCGGCGGCGGCATGCTGGTCTTCCTGATGTGGGCCAGCCTCGCGCCGGTGGATGAAGTGACGCATGGGCAGGGCAGGGTGATCCCGTCCAGCAAGGCACAGGTCATCCAGTCCGCCGAGCCCACCACGATCGAGGAAATCCTCGTCCGCTCCGGCCAGAAGGTGGGCAAAGGGCAGTTGCTGGTGCGGCTGGACGATGCGATGCTGGCATCGGAACTGGGACAGATTCAGGCCGAAACCCGTTCGCTGACGGCGCGTGCCGGGCGTCTGGAGAGGGAAGGCACGGGCACCGGCGCGGCCTGCGCGACAGGCGGACCGGAATGCCAGCAGGAACAGGCGCTGGCCGCAGTGCGCCAATCCGCGCTGCGCTCCAAACAGGACGCCATGTCCGCGCAGGTCGACCAGCGCCGCCGCGAACTGGGTGAAGCGCAGGCGACCATCGACAGCCTTGGCGGCAGCGTCCAGCTGGCGCGTCAGCGCGTGGCGATGCTGGAACCGCTGGCGGCCAAGTCGATCATTCCCCAAACCGAACTGCTCGATGCCCGTCGCGAACTGGTGGATGCGCAGGGCCGCCTCAACGCTGCCCAGCAACAGGCTTCCCGCGCGTCGGCCGCCATCCGCGAAGCCCAGGCGCAACTGTCCGAAGCGAACTACCAGTTCCGTCAGGATGCGCTCAACGAACGCAGCCAGCTGGAAGCCAAGATTGCCGTCAACAGCGAATCCTTGCGCGGGGCCAAGGGCCGGGCGCAGCGCGCCGAAATCCGCTCGCCGGTCGACGGCGTGGTGAACGACGTTCAGGTGACGACCATCGGCGGCTATGTCAGCCCCGGCCAGAAGATCATGCAGATCGTGCCGGTGGGAGAGAAACTGCTGGTCGAGGCGCGGGTGAAACCCAACGACATCGCCTTCATCAAGACCGGCGACCGCGCCGTGGTGAAGGTGACGGCCTATGACTTCTCCATTTATGGCGGGCTCACCGGCACGGTGCAGCAGGTGTCGGCCGACAGCGTATACGATGAAGCCACGCGCGAGGCCTATTTCACCGTGGTCGTGGAAACCGATCGCGCCTGGCTCGGCTCGGGCGCACATAAGCTGCCGATCACGCCCGGCATGGTATGCGATGTGGAAATCCTGACCGGCCGCAAGTCGGTATTGGCCTATCTGCTCAAGCCCATCATGAAGGCCCGGTCGGAGGCTTTGCGGGAGCGGTGAGCGTTCAGCGCGCCGCGAACTGAACCGGTTGCGGCGTCGTCACGCGATAGCCATGGGTCCAGCGGCCAAAGGCATTGAAGCTCATGATCGGCCGGTAATCGCTGACGCTGGACGAAGGCAGCACCCGGTCGGTCATATTGTCGAGAATCATCAGATCGCCGTCGATCCGCACCGCCAGCACGGCGTGGTCCGCCTGCCGCACCAGGTCGCGGGCGATGATCAGGAACATGGCGTGCCGGTCGAAACCAGCGGCTTCTAGCAGCTTCATCTTGGCGATGGCGTAATCTTCGCAGTCGCCCGTCCCGCTTTGCAGCGTCCGCGCCGCCGAAGCCCAATTGTCGGCGCCCTGCCGGTCATCCACGAAGCGCAGCCGTCGATTGACCCAGTTGTTGATCATTTCCACCTGCTGCCGGCCGGCGGTGCTCCGGGCAGCGTGGATGAGGCCGTTCCAAAGACTGCTGCCGGGCAATGCGCCGGTCGCTGCGGCCCATTTGCCGTCGAGCAGGGTGCGGGAAATCGGCACCGCGACAGAGCCGAAGACATCGGGCTGGCCATTGCGCGGAACAGTTTGGCCGGACATCGCGGGGACAGGACGAACCGGTATGATGAAGCTGCTGGTCTGCGGGATCATCGCTGTTGGCGTGGGCGCAAAACCGCGCATGAAGCCCGGCATCAGATCCGGCTGGCGATAGCTGAACAACGGTGGAACGACGGATAATCGGATGCCCTGCAACTGCCAGCCGGGCAGCTTGCCGATGAAATCGTTGATGCGGCGATCGTTGACAATCGTATCGGAAAGAACCGGCCGCGCAATCCACGGTGGCGCAATGGCTCCTCCCTGCTGCGCGCTGATCGCGGCCAGACGGCTCATTCCGCCGGCGAGAAGATTGGCGGAAATGCGGTCGGCGGGCGTATAGTCAACACGGCTCAGGCCGTTGAAGCCGTCCGGAAAGGCCGCGAGGGGCGCTTGTGCCAGGGCATGACCGCTCGCCGTCGCCAGCAGCAGGGCAGGAGCGGCGCGAAGCGCGACAAGGCGAGGGAGCGGGGCGAAGCCTGACATGCTTGCCCGTATCGCGCCAAAAATTGAACATCCGGTGCGCCGCGCTGGTTAACGCGGCGCTAGGCACGAATCGCGAAAAAGCCGGATCGCTGCGATTTATAGCTGTGCTGGTCTGCGCTTCCGAGTTGAACCCGCTTTAGGCGTCGATGGTTTCTTCATCCACATTCGCAGCATTTTCCTGAATGAAAGCAAATCGATGCGCGGGATTGGTGCCCATCAGCCGATCGACCAGTTCGCGCACCTGTTGTCGGTCCTCGATATCGTCGGGCAGGGTCACGCGTATGAGGCTCCGGCTTTTGGGGTCCATGGTCGTTTCGCGCAACTGGCCGGGATTCATCTCGCCCAGGCCCTTGAAGCGGCTGACGTCGACCTTCTTGCCCTTGAACTCCTTGCGCAGAATTGCCTCGCGATGGGCGTCGTCCTTGGCATAGAGGCTCTTGCCCCCGGCCGTCAGGCGATAGAGCGGAGGCTGCGCCAGATAGAGATGCCCGCGTCGCACCAGTTCCGGCATCTCCTGAAAGAAAAAGGTCATCAGCAGCGTCGCGATATGCGCGCCGTCGACGTCGGCGTCGGTCATGATGACGATGCGTTCGTAGCGCAGGCTGTCCGGGTTGCAGTCCTTGCGCGTGCCGCAGCCCAGCGCCAGGATCATGTCGGCAATTTCCTGATTGGCGAGGATCTTGGCCGTATTGGCTGACGCGACGTTCAATATCTTGCCGCGTAGAGGCAGGATCGCCTGCGTCTTGCGATCGCGCGCCTGCTTGGCCGAGCCGCCGGCCGAGTCCCCCTCCACCAGGAAGATTTCCGCGCCCTCCGGGTCGTCGTTGGAGCAATCGGTCAGCTTGCCCGGCAGACGCAGCTTGCGCGCGCTGGTGGCGGTCTTGCGCTTGACCTCCTTCTCCTGCTTGCGTTTCAGCCGCTCGTCCATCCGGTCGAGCACATAGGCGAGCAGCGCCTTGCCGCGCTCCATATGGTCCGACAGATAATGGTCGAAATGGTCGCGCATGGCGTTTTCGACCAGCCGCGCGGCTTCCGGGCTGGTGAGGCGGTCCTTGGTCTGGCTCTGGAATTGCGGGTCGCGGATGAAGACCGACAGCATGACCTCCGAAGAGGTCACGATGTCGTCGGCGGTGATGTCCTTCGCCTTCTTCTGCCCGACCAATTCGCCAAAGGCACGAATGCCTTTCACGAGCGCCGCGCGCAAACCCGTTTCATGCGTTCCGCCATCGGGCGTCGGGATGGTGTTGCAATACCAGCTATAGCTGCCGTCGGACCAGAGTGGCCATGCCACCGCCCATTCGACCCGCCCCGCTGCCTCGGGGAAATCCTGCGAGCCGGAGAAAAAGGCACTGGTCGCGCATTCACGGTCGCCGACCTGTTCCTTCAGATGATCGGCAAGGCCGCCGGGGAACTGGAACACCGCCTCGGGCGGCGTGTCGTCGCTGATCAGCTCCGGCGCGCATTTCCAGCGGATTTCCACGCCCGCGAACAGATAGGCCTTTGACCGCGCCAGCCGGTACAGGCGGGAGGGCTTGAACTTCTGCTCTCCGAAAATCTCATGATCGGGCACGAAGCTGACCGATGTACCGCGTCGGTTGGGCGCCGCGCCGACCTTTTCAAGGCCGCTGCTGGGCAGGCCCTGGGTGAAGCTCTGGCGGAACAGTTCCTTGTTCCGCGCGACTTCCACCACGGTGATGATCGACAGCGCGTTCACCACGCTGATGCCCACGCCATGCAGGCCACCGGAGGTCGCATAGGCCTTGTCCGTGAACTTGCCGCCCGAATGGAGCGTGGTCATGATCACTTCCAGCGCCGACTTGCCCGGGAATTTCGGATGCGGATCGACCGGGATGCCGCGGCCATTGTCGGTGATGGTCAGCCTGTTGCCCGGTTCCAGCGTGATTTCGATCCGGGTGGCATGGCCCGCGACCGCTTCGTCCATGCTGTTGTCCAGCACTTCGCTGGCCAGGTGATGCAACGCGCGCTCATCCGTGCCGCCAATATACATGCCGGGACGGCGGCGAACCGGCTCCAGTCCTTCCAGCACTTCAATGGCGGAGGCGTCATAGCCGGGGGAGGAGGAGGGCTGGCTCTCGAACAGATCGGACATGGGTGATAGCTATAAGCGGGCGTGCGTCTCACGCAAGCGGGACGCGCAAAGGAAAAGGGCCGGTCCTGTTCAGAACCGGCCCCTTCCTGTGGATAAATGCCTTTACCGAACCCGCGGCCCGCCAAAGGGCAATGGCGGCGGCGGACGCCGCGTGCCGCGCGGCAGCTGAGCCTGATAGGCACGGCCGCAATGTTCGACGCAATAGGGGAAGCCGGGGTTCACCGTTTCGCCGCAGAAATGGAAGTCCGGCTCGCCCGGATGGCCCATGGGCCATTTGCAGATTCGCTCGGTCAGATCCAACAGCGTCGTCTTGCCGGCGATTTCCGGGCTGGGCTTGGCCGGGACCAGGCGGCGCGGCGGAGCGGGCGGAATTGGCGCCTGTTGATCGCCGGGCCCCTGACGCAGGAAACCGCCGGGGCCGACCGAGATGATGCGCGGTTGGGGCGCGGCAGGCGCTTCCGCTGCCGGAGTGGCCGACACCGGGGCCGGGGCAGGCGCGGCCGAGCGGATCGGCGCGGGGGCGGCATGCTGCACCGGCGGTGCCGGCTTGGGCGCCTCGGCTTCAGGCGCGGGCTTGCGCGCGGGCGTAGCCGCTTTTTTCGGCGCTTCGTTGGCTTTCACGGGGGAAGGGCGCGATTGCAGACCCAGGCGATGGGCCTTGCCGATCACCGCATTTCGGCTGACGCCGCCCAGTTCATCCGCGATCTGGCTGGCGGTCAGGCCACGTTCCCACATTGCCTTGAGCTGGTCGATGCGCTCGTCGGTCCAGGACAATGAATGACTCCTCAAAATCTCAAATTGGCGCCCTATATGGGAGCGCGCCTACGCGGGTTCAATTTCCCGCGCACAACGCCCTTGCGGCACAACCCCTCAGCCGATAGTCGATCCGACCATGAACGACCAGTCCAAAATTGCCCAATCTCCAATTGCGGCTTCCATGTCCCGGCCTTTCCATGAACCGGGCGAGATCGTGATCCGCAATGTGAACTGGGCCGGGACCCGCGCGCTTTACCGGAAGGAAGTGCGGCGCTTCATGAAGGTGCAGCTCCAGACCATCTGGGCGCCGGCCGTCACGACGCTGATGTTCCTGGTTATCTTCACCCTGGCGCTGGGTGGCGCCAATCGCCACGTGCTGGGCGTGCCCTTCGCCGATTTCATCGCCCCGGGGCTGATGATCATGGGCATGATGAACAATGCCTTTGCCAACAGCAGCTTCTCGCTTCTTGCCGGCAAGATGCAGGGAACGCTGATCGATTATCTGATGCCGCCGCTGTCGGTCAGTGAATTGCTGTTGGCGATCGTGGGCGCGGCGGTGACCCGGGCGGTTTGCGTGGGGCTTGCGCTCTGGTGCGCGATGGCGCTGTGGCCTGGGGTGCATGTGACCCCGGCGCATCCCTGGGCCATATTGTGGTTCGGGCTGATGGGCGCGTGCCTCACGGCCTTTATCGGGGTGCTGACATCGATCTGGGCGGAAAAGTTCGATCATGCTGCCGCCATCACCAATTTCGTGATCGGGCCGATGACATTGCTGTCCGGGACCTTCTATTCCATCGATCGGCTTGCGCCCGTGTTCCGGGCCATCAGCCATGCCAATCCATTCTTCTACGCCATTTCGGGCTTCCGCTATGGCTTCGTCGCGGCGGCGGATGGCGATGTGCTGGTGGGCAGCCTGGTGCTGCTGGGGCTGAACATCGCCCTTGGCCTGCTGTGCTTCGCGCTGCTCAAGCGGGGATGGAAGTTGAAGGCCTGATCAGCTCAGTCCTGCGATGACAGGCACGACCAGGGTGATGATGAACAGGGCAGCCGCCGCCATCACCCAATGAAGCGGCCGGGGAAGGGCGTGTTCATCGCACCCTTCCTCTGGTTTCAGCAGCATCAGGCCGAAACGCCCTTGCCCCCGACGCGGATCAGCGAGAAGCCTGCCGCCTCCGCCTCCCTGCGCGGATAGATGTTGCGCAGGTCGACCAGCACCGGCCCGTTCATCGAAGCGGCAAGGCGCTTCAGGTCCAGCGCGCGGAAGGCATCCCATTCCGTCACCAACACCAGCGCATCGGCCCCGGTGGCGGCTTCATAGGCATCCTTTGCCATGGTCACGCCGGGCATCAGGGGCGCCGCGACCTCCATGCCCTCCGGATCATAAGCGACGATCTTCGCCCCCGCATCCTCCAGCGCCTGAACGATGGCCAGGCTGGGCGCGTCGCGCATGTCGTCGGTATTGGGCTTGAACGTCAGGCCTAGCAGCGCGACCGTCTTGCCCCGCGCTTCGCCGCCCAGCGCCTTCACGATCTTGCGTCCCATGGCCCGTTTGCGCAGGTCGTTCACCTGCACGACGGTTTCGACGATGCGGATCGGCGTGTCATAATCCTGCCCGGTCTTGACCAGCGCGAGCGTATCCTTCGGGAAGCAGGACCCGCCATAGCCCGGCCCGGCATGCAGGAATTTCGCCCCGATCCGATTGTCCAGGCCAATGCCGCGCGACACGTCCTGAACCTCGGCGCCGACCGCTTCGCACAGGTCCGCCATCTCGTTGATGAAGGTGATCTTGGTCGCCAGAAAAGCGTTGGCGGCATATTTGATCAGTTCCGCCGTCCGTCGTCCCGTGAACATCACCGGCGCCTGGTTGAGATTCAGCGGCCGGTAGATTTGAGCCATCACGGCGATGGCCCGCTCGTTCCCCGTGGTGCCGACGACGACGCGGTCGGGGCGCTTGAAGTCGCCGATCGCCGCCCCTTCACGCAGAAATTCGGGGTTGGACACCACCTGAATGTCGATATCGCCACGAGCGTCCCTGACGATGCGCTCAACCTCATCCCCGGTGCCGACGGGGACGGTGGACTTGGTGACGATGACGGTGGGCCCATCCAGCGCTTCGGCGATTTCCTTCGCCGCCGCATAGACATAGCTGAGGTCCGCATGCCCATCGCCCCGACGCGACGGCGTGCCGACGGCGATGAAGATGGCCTCCGCGCCCTTCACGCCGGTAGCAAGATCGGTGGTGAAGGTCAGCCGCCCCGCCGCAGCGTTGTTCGCCACCAACTGGTCGAGGCCGGGTTCATAGATCGGCATGCGGCCGGATTCGATCGCCGCGATCTTGCCCGCATCCTTGTCCACGCACACCACGTCATGGCCGAAATCGGCGAAGCAGGCCCCTGACACAAGTCCGACATAGCCCGTGCCGATCATCGTGATCTTCATAAAATAACGCAGTCCTTGATTGCGAGGAAGGTTCGGCTGGCCTCTAGCATAGGTTTTTGCCAATGCGAAAGCGCGCGTCCGGGGTACTCATGTTCAGGGGATGGTTACCATTTTCTGTCAGGCACTTATCCGAATGGCGGCTTGCAAAGGACGAGAAATGAAGGTTGCGCTGGTGTTCGGGACGCGCCCCGAAGCGATCAAGCTGTTTCCCGTGATCCACGCGCTGCGGGCACGGGAGGATGTGGAAACCCGCGTGATCGTGACGGCGCAGCATCGCGGCCTGCTTGATCAGGTGCTGGAGATTGCCGGGATCGTGCCTGATGTCGACCTGGACGTGATGACGCCCAATCAGACGCTGGACGGGTTGACGGCAAAACTGATCGTCGAGCTGGGGCATGCCTTCGACGCCGAAAGGCCTGACCGGATCATCGTGCATGGCGACACGCTGACGACCATGGTTGCCAGCCTTGCCGCCTATTACCGCAAGATTCCCGTGGCCCATGTCGAGGCGGGATTGCGCAGCGGCGACATCCACCACCCTTGGCCGGAAGAGGTGAACCGCCGCGTTGTGGCCTGCATCGCCGACATGAACTTCGCCCCGACTCAGGCTGCGGCGAACGCCCTGCTTGCCGAAAATCGCGATCCGGCGACGATCCACGTCACCGGCAACACGGTCATCGACGCGCTGCTGGCAACGCGACAGCGGCTGCTGTCCGATCCCCGGATGGCCGCGGGGCTGGACAGCCTTGCCCGGCGCTTCGCGGACAAGCGGATCATCGCCGTCACCAGCCACCGTCGCGAGAATTTTGGCGGCGGCATGGAAGCGATCGCCGGCGCCATAGCAGACATCGCGGCGCGCCCCGATGTGGCGGTGATTTTCCCCGTCCATCCCAATCCCCATGTGCGCCCGGTGATGGACGCGGTCCTGGGCAGCCTGTCCAACGTCGCGATGATCGAGCCGCTCGACTATCCCCATTTCGTCCGGCTGCTCGACCTGTGCGAACTGGTGCTGACCGACAGCGGCGGCGTGCAGGAAGAGGCGCCCTCGCTCGGCAAGCCGGTGCTGGTCATGCGTGAAACCACCGAGCGACCGGAAGGTGTCGCTGCCGGAACGGCCAAGCTGGTCGGCACGGATCGCGCAATGATCGTCCGCTCCGTCTTCACGCTGCTTGATGATGCAGCCGCCTATGCCGCCATGGCGCTCGCGCATAATCCTTTCGGGGACGGCCACGCGGCCGAGCGCATCGCAACCATCATCTCTGCGAGCGTGCAGGCGGAAGATCTCGACAAAGCGGCCTGACGTTACCGAAATCTTCAGCATTTGCGTTCAGAAACCTGGGGAAATCATCGACTTCCCCAGGATTGCCATGCCCCTCGACAAGCTCCAGCAGAAGGTTTCCGTCATTGGCCTTGGCTATATCGGCCTGCCGACTGCCGCCCTGATCGCGCGAGGGGGCGCGCAGGTGGTGGGCGTGGACGTCAGCGCCCATGTCGTCGAAACGGTCAATTCGGGGCGCGTCCATATCGAGGAAGTCGATCTCGACGGGCTGGTGCAGGGCGTGGTGTCACGCGGCAAGCTGCGCGCCAGCATGGAAGTCGAACCGAGCGATGTCTTCATCATCGCCGTGCCCACTCCGGTGGCGGAGGACCGGGCGCCCGACATCAGTCATGTCCTGAAAGCCGCTCGCACCGTCGCGGCCGTTCTGAAAGCCGGGGACACGGTCATCCTCGAATCCACGTCACCGGTGGGCACGACCGAAGCCATGCGCGACCTCTTCGCCCAGCTTCGCTCCGATCTCAAAATGCCCGGGCAGATCGAGGGGGGGCAGGGCGACATTGCCATCGCCTATTGCCCGGAGCGCGTGCTGCCCGGCCGCATCCTGGTCGAGCTGATCGACAATGACCGCTGCATCGGCGGCATCACCCCGCGCTGCGCCCGCAAGGCGCTGGGCTTCTATCGCCAGTTCGTGCGCGGCGCCTGCATCACCACCAGCGCCCGCGCTGCCGAAATGGTGAAACTGGTCGAAAACAGCTTCCGTGACGTCAACATCGCCTTCGCCAACGAACTGTCCGTGATCGCCGAGCGCATGGACATCGACGTGTGGGAAGTCATCCGCCTTGCCAACCGCCACCCGCGCGTCAACATCCTGCAACCCGGCCCCGGCGTCGGCGGCCATTGCATCGCGGTCGATCCGTGGTTCATCGTTCATGGCGACCCACAGAACAGCCGCCTCATCCGTACCGCCCGCGAAGTGAATGACGGCAAGACCGACCATGTCGTCGCCAAGGCATCCGACCTGATAGACGAATTTCCGGGCGAAGAGATCGCCTGCCTCGGCCTCGCCTTCAAACCCAATATCGATGATTTCCGCGAAAGCCCCGCCGTAAAGGTCGCCGCGCGCCTCGCCAGGCGTTATGGCCGCCGGATCAAGCTGGTCGAACCCTATGCCCATCACCTGCCCATGGAGTTCGCGGGGACCGGCGCCGAACTGGTGGATCTCGATACGGCTCTGGAACAATGTGGCGTCTTCGTCATTCTTGTCGATCATGATGTGTTCAAATCGGTTCCGGTGGACGAGCGTTCGGACAAGGCGGTGTATGACACGCGCGGCATATGGCCGGATCAGCCCCGCCGACCAAGTGCTGGTCAGGCCACCCCGGATCACGCCCGGATCGCCATCTGATCGGCGGGCCGGCCCCGCATTCAGGCCTGCCCGTTGTTGCCATGTCCGTGCCACCCCGTTAACCCCGCCCGAAACGGCGCGCCTTGAGCGCGCCGCGTGAATAAAACGGGGATTTGACGGCATGAACCGGCCGACCGACAGCAAGAGCCAGGTGCTGGCCATCATAGCGGCCTGCGCGCTGCTAGGCGCCTGTTCCACGGTGGAGGATGCGCCGAAGGGAGAGGCCGCCTATGCCGCCATCCCGCCGGCCCCCGCCCTTGGCGTCGATTACCGCATATCACCCGACGATGTCCTGCGTATTCAGGTTTATCATGAGCCGGGCCTGTCGCTGGAGGACGCGCAGGTGACGGCGGCGGGCATGGTGCGCCTGCCGCTGGTGGGCGATGTCTCGGTCGCGGGCCTTTCCGCAGGGGAGGCATCGGATGTCATCGCCGGGCGGCTGGGCGATCGCTATCTCGTTTCCCCCCAGGTGACGGTTTTCGTCAAGAAGGCAGTGGGCCGCCGCATCACCGTGGATGGCGAGGTCCGTGAACCGGGCCTGTTCCCCCTCGATGGCCGCATCGGGCTGTTGCAGGCCGTGACTCTGGCCAGAGGGCCGACCCGCTTCGCCAGTCTCGGTCAGATCGTGGTCGTGCGGCAGGAGGGCGGTCAGCGCAAGGCCGCGATGTTCGACCTGTCCGCCATCCGCAAGGGGGAGGCGCCGGACCCGGAAATCCTGCCCGGCGACACCATTATCGTCGGCCTGTCACGCGCGAAAGCCATGCTGGGTGGCGCGCTGTTGGCCCTGCCTGCTGTCGGGACTGGTTTCGTCGCCCTGGATGGAGGGCTTTGATGACAGGGCATGGCCTGTTGATCGACGCGGACAGCACCTCCGCCACCATGGAGGGACGCGCGGCTCGTTTCGCAGCAGCCGCCAGCAGCGCGTGGACGGCGGTGCGGCGGCATCGCATCATCCTGTTCGTCACCATGGCGCTTTGCGTACTGGCGGGCGTCGTGTTCATCCTGCTTTCCACGCCCGATTACCGGGCGACCGCCTCGGTCGAAGTGGAGGATGTTCCGGCAGGCGCCGCGGGCGCAGCCGCCGCGCAGAGGCAGGTGACGCCCTCTGACAATGAAGCGCTGATGCAGACCGAACTGGAAGTGCTGCGCAGTCGCGCCCTGGCGGAGGATGTGGCGCGCGAACTGGCGTTGGTCGGCAGCCGCACCTTTTTCGACGGCATGGATGTCCGCCGGCCGGACCGAGGCGCGGGCTCGCTCAGCCAGCGTCAGGTCGAAACCGAAATGGTCGTCCGCCTGCTGCGCGACAATTTGCAGGTCGAACTGCCCGGCAAGTCCCGTGTCATTCGCATCAGCTTTATCAGCGCCGACCCCGTGCTGTCGGCTCGCGTCGCCAACAGCTATGCCGACAGCCTGATCCGCGCCGACCTGAAGCGTGGCTTTGAATCCGGGGTTCAGGCCCGGCGCTTCCTGCTGGGTGAACTGGACGGGGCGCGCCAGGATCTGGAGCGGGCAGAGCGGGACATGGCGGTCTATGCCGCGCGGGCGGGCGCTGCCGCCGATCCGGCAGCAAAGGACAGCGCCAGCAATGCCGTGCCGGAGGGGACGACCGCGACGCGGCTGGCGCAGCTCAATGCCTTCCGCGCGCAGGCGACGGCGGACCGGATCGCCGCGCAGAAGCGTTGGGAAAGCGCTCGCCTTTCCAGCGTCGAAACCCTGCCTGAAGTGCTCAATAATGGCGCAATGCAACAGTTGATGAGCGAACGCGCGCAGGCGCGGGCCACGGTCGTGCAGGAACGTCAGTTCCGCAAGGACGCGCATCCCGAAATGCGGGAAGCGCGCGCGCGGATGGCGGCGCTGGACGATCAGGCGGAGATGATGGCGAACACCATTCGCGCCTCGCTCAAGGAGCAATATGACGTCGCGGTCCATGGCGAAAAGCAGATCGAGGCCGAGATCGCGGGCGTCGAGCGGCAGGCGCAGGCCGAACGCGGCCGGGGCGTGCAGATGAGCATATTGGAACGGCAGGTGGATACCTATCGTCTGCTGCACGACAGCCTGCTTCAGCGCTATCGCGACATGGCTTCGCAGGCCGGGTTCCAAGCGGGTCGCATTCAGCCGCTGGACCGCGCGGCCGTCCCTTCGCGGCCTTCATCGCCGAATATCGGCGTCACCATGCTGTTCGCTTCGCTCGGTGGGCTGGCGCTTGGGCTGCTGATGGTGGCGGCGCGGCATATTTTCGACGACGCAGTGACCTCCGCCGACACGCTGGCTGAACGGGTGAACCTTCCATTGCTGGGCGCGGTTCCCGCGGGCGAAAGGCCCCAGACGGATATTTTCGCGCCCATGGCCTCTTCGTTGCTATTGGGTTCGGCTGCGGGGCTGCCGCGCTCGATCCTCGTCACCAGTGCTCAGGAGGGAGAGGGCAAGTCCTCGACACTCCATGCTCTGGCCAAAGCGCTGGCGAAACTTGGCAAGCGGGTGCTGGTGATCGACGCGGACATGCGGCGACCCAGGCAGCATAGCCTGTTCGGCATCTCTCCGGGCCGGGGCATCAGCGAGTTGATGACGGGACAGGCGAAGATGGACGAAGCGATCGTGGAAAGCGGCGTGCCTGGCGTATCCCTGCTTCCCTGCGGCGCGATTCCGCCCAACCCGGCCGAACTGCTGATCACGCCGGTGATGGATTCGCTGTTGGCGACGGTGCGGGAACGTTATGACACGGTGCTGATCGACGCGCCGCCGATCCTGGGCCTGTCCGACGCCTGCCTGCTGGCCAGCAAGGCGCAGGTGACGTTGCTGGTGGTCGAATGGGGGCGCAACCATCATGGTGGCCTGCGCGTTGCCGTCGACCGCCTGCGCCGCGCCGGGGGCGCCATCATCGGAGCGATCCTGACCAAGCAGGAAGGCCGCGCCTTCGAATATGATTATCATCGGGGCGGTTGAGGGGCGCAACGCCGCCCCCGTCCTGCCGCGAACGGGGCAGGGCGCGATCAGGCGCGGGCCAGCAGGCCTTCGACCAACCCTTCGAACAGGCGCTTGCCGTCGGTTGCGCCATGCGCTGCCTCGATCACGCGTTCGGGATGCGGCATCATGCCCAGCACATTGCCGGTTTCATTGAGAATGCCCGCAATGTTCCGCGCCGAGCCGTTGACGCTTTCCGCATAGCGCAGCGCCACGCGGCCCTCGCCTTCCAGTCGGTCCAGCGTTTGCGCATCGGCGAAATAATTGCCGTCATGATGGGCCACCGGAAAGCTGATCGCCTCGCCAGCCTTGTAGCGGCTGGTGAAGGCGCTTTGCGCGTTCTCGACCGTCAGGGCGACGTCGCGGCAGACGAAATGTCCGCCCGCATTGCGCAGCAGCGCGCCGGGCAGAAGGCCGCTCTCGGTCAGCACCTGGAAACCGTTGCAGATGCCGAGCACATAGGTGCCCCGATCCGCCGCCTTCGCCACCGCCTGCATCACCGGCGAGCGCGCGGCCATGGCGCCGGAGCGCAGATAGTCGCCATAGGAAAAACCACCCGGCACGCCGATCAGGTCGATATCGTCGGGCAGTTCCGTATCGCGGTGCCAGATCATGGCGGGCTTCGCGCCAGTCGCCGCCTCGAACGCCACGGCTAGGTCGCGGTCGCAATTGCTGCCGGGGAAAACGATGACGGCGCTCTTCATGGCTCAGGCCACCTTTTCGATGCGGTAGTTTTCGA
>NZ_JALDYQ010000093.1:0-15759 GCF_032153725.1 Sphingobium sp.
GCTTCCAACAGTGGCGGCAGTGTCTGGGTGAAAGCGTAGGGCGGATTGACGATATAGAGGCCCGCGCCGTTATAGATTCCGGGTTGCTCGCTATCGTATAGCCAATGCTCCACCAGTAGTAATTTCGGGATGCCGAGCTTGCGTAACTGCTGCTTCCACCGCCAATGCGTGGCGCTGTCTTTCAGCGGATACCAGATCACCGTCACGCCATGCGCCCATTTGCGGTAAGCGGCGGCGAGGGTGGCGGTGATGCGCGCGCGTTCGTCCGGCTGCTCGTAGGGCGGGTCGACCACCACCACGCCGCGCGCGGTGCGGGGCGGCAGCATAGCCAGCCAAAGTTCGTAGGCGTCGCGTTGATGCACGGCCGCGCTGGTATCCCGTATCACGCCGCGCAGGGCGTAAGCGTCTTTCGGGTGCTTTTCGTTGAGGATCAGGAAATCCTGCGGGCGCAAAAGCTGGGCCAGAAACCGCGGTGAGCCGGGGTAAAAGTGCGGTTCGTCACCTACATTCACCGCCTGCACGGCGGCGCGGTAGTCGTCCAGCAAGGGGTTCGGGTCGGCAAAAGCCCGCAGCACGCCCTGCGTGGCTTCGCCGGTGCGTTGGGCTTCGTCGCCGCCAAGGTCGTACAGCCCGCAGCCGGCATGGGTATCGATCAGGGTCAGCGGGCCCGGCTTGTGCTGCAAAGCCCGCACCAGGGCGATCAGCAGGCTGTGCTTTACGACATCGGCGCTATTGCCAGCATGGAAGGAATGGCGATAATTCATTGTGGTTCAAAATCCTGACGGCCTGCCTTTAGACGAGCTGCCGGACCTTCTGCAAAGCGAAGTTATGGCCGAGCCGGTATTGTTGGGCGTACAAGCCGAGCGCGAGGCGATTGAAGCAATCAATCCGGTGCTCGCATAAGGGCGGGCGGAGACGACCCATGTCGGTCACTCAGCGCCCCATTTTCGATCCTTAGGTGCAGACCGTCCGGTTATCGGCTGCTGTCGACCAGATCCCGCTCTTCGCCGACCAAAGCGTAAACCGCCGCACCTGTCGGAACTGCCGTTCGCCTACCCCTGAGCAGTCGGACGCACCACGATGTCGCCGACGTCCACGTCAGCAGGCTGGGCTATGGCGAACTCCACAGCGTTCGCTATCGCGTCCGGGTCGAGTGCCACCGTTTCCATTCCGCGCGCGACCTGGTCGCGCAGCGTCGGATCGGGAATGCTGTTGCCAAATTCCGAGCGCACATAGCCTGGGGAAATGCCGGTGACGCGCAGCTCTGACCCGGCTTCCTGGCGCAGCCCTTCCAGCAGCGTGCGCACGGCGTTTTTCGTAGCGGCGTAGACCGCCTGGCCGGGCACGATCCGGAGGCCCGCCGTTGAGATGATGGTCACGAACTGCCCGGCCTTCTGGCGCCGGAAGACTGGCAGGGCGGCGGCGATGCCGTAGAGGACGCCGCGGAAGTTGATGTCGATCATCGCGTCCCAATCGTCCAGCTGCAATTCGTCGAGCTTGGAAATCGGTCCGATACCGGCGTTGGAGACCAGCACGTCGAGGCGGCCGAACTCACTGCAGGCTAGGTCCACCAGCGACTGCATTGAGGCGCGGTTTCGTACATCCATCTGGCGAAAAACGGCGCTTCCACCGGCTGCCTCAATCTCGCGCTGAAGGGCTTCAAGTTGTTCAGTACGGCGCGCACCAAGCACCAGCTTTGCCCCGTGGGCGGCCAGTCGCAAGGCGGTCGCGCGTCCAATCCCGCTGCTCGCCCCCGTGATGGCAATCACCTTGCTTTCTATGTTTTCCATTGCCGGTCTCCATTTCGCATGGCGCAAAGATATTGCCGGCGACCCGGCGTATCTATATCGTTCAATCCGTATTCTTATTGAGATCGTCCGGAAACATGGCCGATGCCCTGACCTCAATTTTCGGCCTGCTCGATCTGCGCAGCGCACGCTGCACACGGCTCGAAGCAGCGGGCGCATGGTCCTTGCGGTTTCCCGAAAAGCTGGCGTTGAAATTCGCGGCTGTGATCCAGGGTGAATGCTGGATGCTACATCCCGACCATCCGCCCATGCAGATGATGCGAGGCGATGTGTTCCTACTGTCACAGACTCCCGCCTATGTTCTGGCGAGCGATCCAGACCTTCCTCCCGAAGACGGCACCAAGGTGATCGACTGGGAAGGTTCTGACGTTGGCCGCTACGGCGGGGCAGACACGGTGCTGCTGGGCGGGAGTTTCCAGGTAAATCCGCTGCACGAACGCCTGCTGACCGAGGCCTTACCGCATCTGATGATCCTGCCTCGGGACGCGCCGGCAGCATCGACGCTTAGCCGGACCCTGGAGATCATGGAAGGCGAGTTCCGTGAGATCCGGATGGGATCGGACCTGATCCGGCGCCATCTCGCTGATATGCTGCTCGTGCAGATGCTACGCGCCTTTGCCGATCGCGACGTGCAGGGCATGGATCGGCGGCGGCCGGATCGGAGCTGGATCGGCGCACTGACCGATCCACGTCTCGGCGCGGCGCTTGACCGCATCCATGCTGAACCCGGGCGAAGCTGGACAGTGAAGGCGCTCTCCGAGGTCGCCGGCATGTCGCGGACATCCTTCGCAGAAGCCTTCCATGTCGCGATCGGGCAGACCCCGATCGACTACGTTACCCGGTGGCGGATGCAAGTCGGTGCAGATCTGATTCATCAAGGTTTGGGCATCGCTGATGTCGCCGCAATGCTCGGCTATGCATCGCAAAGTGCATTCGGAACCGCATTCAAGCGCATCAAAGGTTGCTCTCCGAAAGCCGCTTCAAGACAACAGACGCCCTCGTTCGAACTGTCAGCAGAAAGCTTTTGAAAAGCCGTTCCTGGCTAAGTTTCACTTCCGGTCTTTCAGGCATTGATTCGAGCCTATAAATGAAATGGCGGTATCGGGGAGCCGATTGGGATCGTTGACGAGAGTTGTGTTGGCGGCTGCGGCGGCGACGAATTTGCAGCCCAAGCGTGAAACCCGCCCAATCCTTTTTGAGTTTTGATGAACCGCGACCGAGCCATGTTTCCGGGTCAGGTACCAGCATAATGGCCGCTCTCGATGTCGGCGAGCAGACCCGGCTCGGACGGATGCCAGCCAAGTGCAGCACGGGTCCAATCGCTCGATGCCGGGGTGTCGGAGGTGGCCAGCGACGTGAACCAGTCGAAATGGGCGCCGGCTTTCTCCGGCGACAGACCCTTCACGGGCAGGTCGAGATTGCGCCCCAGCGCAATCGCGATATCCCGGAACATCACGGCGGATTCGCTGACGGCGTGATAGCACGCGTCGCCTTCGCCATTTTCCACGGCAAGACGGAAAAGGCGCGCCGCATCGCGTCGATGCACCGCGCACCAGCGGTTCAGCCCATCGCCGACATAGGCCGAACGGCCGTGCTGGCGCGCGAAGGATGCAACGAACGAGACAAAGCCATGATCGCCAGCCCCATGGACCGAAGGCGACAGACGGATGATCGCCACTTTCGCTCCCCGTTCGGCCGCACGTACAGCGGCATGTTCGCTCGCCGTGCGGGGGTGGACGCCGGCGCCCGATGGTGCCGGGGTCGCTTCGGTCGAGACCACGCCCCCGGGCAATATCGCCGTGCCAGATGCGACCAGCAGCAGCCCGTCACGCCCGGTCAGCGCTGCACCAAGGGTTTCAATTACCTGAGCGTCCTCTTGGCAGCTCTCGGCGAATCTCGAAAAGTCGTGGTTGAAACCCTGGTGGATCGTTGCATCCGTCGCGAACGCGCCGGCGCGCAGACTCTCCAGATCCCCAAGGTCGCCGCGATGAGCCTCAGCCCCCGCTGCAGTCAGCGTTGCTGCCGATCTCGCCGAACGAGCGAGGCCGAGAACTTTGTGTCCCGCCGCAAGCAGTTCCTCAACGACGGCAGCACCGACAAACCCGGTCGCGCCGGTCACGAAAACACGCATTGTGTGCTCCTATTGTTGGGCCAGTGTCGGCCATGAATAGCGCGATGATCTACGCGGCAAGTCGGGCCGCCGCCTCGCGCGCCTTGGCTACCCGACTGTCGGCGAGCGGAGCGATGCGCGCCTTATACGCCGCCAAAATGGCAGTCGGCGCCAATTCGGGCCGACCGGCATCGAAAGGCGGAGCGGGCGCATATTCCATGCCGAGCTGGATCGTCTGGGCCGCCTCCGGACCGGCGATCTCCGCCAGCACCGTAAGGGCAAAGTCGATGCCGGCGGTAACACCACCGCCGGTGATGATGTTTCCGTCGCGCACCACGCGGCCCTCATCCGGGATTGCGCCGAACAGGGGCAGCAGATGCCGCATGGACCAATGGCAGGCCGCGCGCTTGCCTTGCAGCAATCCCGCTGCGCCCAGGATCAGCGAACCGGTACACACCGAGGTGATGAATCGCGCGCCTGTGGCCAGCCGGCGGATATCAGAGATGAACGGCTCATCCTGCGCCCAATCCAGCGTGTGGAGCCCGCCCGGCACGCAGATGAGGTCGCAGTCCGGCACATCGGCCAACGGGACGGTTCCCGCAAAAACCAGGCCGTCGGCTGGCACCTCTCCGCCAGCCGGGCTGGCGACGGTGATCTCGACACCAGGCAAGCGCGAGAAGAATTGATGCGGACCGGTGAAGTCGAGGTGGGTCATACCGGGGTAAATGGCGAAGACGATGCGAAAAGGGGGCTGGGTCATGCAGGTTCTCCTGTACTCCTCTTGTGCCTTACGGAGCCGATTGACGAAATGACAATGATCCCTCATTTTAAGACATGACCCGATCGATCGGCATTGTCCTCTATCCGAACTTTCAGATCCTCGACGCCACCGGGCCAATCGCCGCGTTCGAGATTGCCAGCCGCTTCGCCGATCACGCTTATGACCTGGCGATGCTCTCAGCCTCCGGCGGACTGATCGCATCCTCGTCCGGCGTCGCCCTCGCCACTACGGCGTTCGCAGAGGCCAGCCCGCTGGACACGATCGTGGTTGTGGGCGGCCATGGCAGCCGCCAGGCAATGCACTGCCCGGAGGTCATCGCCTTTTTGCGGGCGCGAGCGGACTCGCGCCGGATCTGCGGCGTCTGTTCCGGCGCCTTTGTGCTTGCCGCCGCAGGCTTTCTCGACGGCCGCCGCGCGGCCACGCATTGGCGCCGTGCGGAGGATCTTGCCGAACGGTTCCCCCGGATAGCGGTCGAGCCTGATGCCATCCATGTGCGCGACGGTTCCGTCTGGACATCGGCCGGGATCACCGCTGGCATTGATCTTACTCTTGCCCTGATCGCAGAGGATGCAGGCGAGCCTTTGGCCCGGCGCGTAGCTCAGGAAATGGTGGTTTATTACCGGCGGCCGGGTGGCCAGTCGCAGTTTTCCGCCTTGCTGGAGATGGGTGGTGGCGAGGGCCGCTTCGCCGAGCTGCTCAGTTGGATGCGTACCCATCTGGCCGAGCGTCTGACCGTAGAGGCGCTGGCCGACCAGGCGGCAATGAGTCCGCGCCATTTCTCGCGCGCCTTCACGCGATCGGTCGGCATGAGCCCGGCCCGCGCCGTCGAGCGCCTGCGATTGGAAGCCGCGCGCGAGCGGGTCGAACATTCCGCCGAGCCGATCGAGGCGATAGCCGGAACAACCGGTTTCCACGATCCCGAACGCATGCGTCGCGCCTTTTTGCGCGCCTACGGACAGCCACCGCAGGCCATGCGGCGGATCCGTTCGCTGTTATAGCGAGGAGCCGGAACGACAAGATTTTCATGCGTCCTGCGCGCGCAAGGGCTCCTTGGATAACCAGGAGAGAACCAACTGTGCTTCGATTTCACTATGGCCCATGGGGTTTGATTGATACCTTCGCCCGCGAGATTGCCGGCAATCGTTGCTTTTCGGTCTAAATGAATGGACGACTGGTTTTGGGATGCAGGTTTGAGCCCGGAAACGACAGCTTAGTTGGCGAGTCCAACGGGTGATGATCCTCAGACATCGATGGCGGCTCTTGACCAAGAGCTGCCTCCACCGCAGCTTCCAGGAACGTCAGGAAAGTCCCAGCATCCGGCAGTCCGTCTCAATCAAAACCGACCCTTATAAGACGTCCGGCGTTCTGAATTCGATCTCCAGCAGCAGACGTTCAGCTTCTTCGCAGCCGTCACAAAACCGGCCAGTTAACGCTGTCCTCAGCCTCCAACGTCAAAGCCGCCGGGTCGCCTCCCACCTGCCTTGCCGAAGACGGCAGGGCCTCCGCCATGATTGCGCGAATTGCTGGCGGAGTTGTGCCAATCATTAAGAGTAACAAATTCAATCCTCAGTTCTTCACAACGACGTTTGCCTTGACATTAAAGACGGGATTCCGGTCTCGAAAATGTTTCCCGGGATCGGCTTTTCCGCTTAGCGCAGGTCGATCGTCACCTTGCCGATCCGGCCGCCCCGGTAATGATAGCCCAACGGCGCGTTCTTCGGATAGGCCGCTACCGGAGAACCCATGTCGACCCCGACGTTGAAGGTTTCATCGATGGTGAAGAAACTTGGGGGAGTCATAGGCAATGTGTCCGTCGCCACCTGCTTGCCGCCGACTATCAGCTTCAGTGTCCCGCCCTTGGCATAACCCGGCCCGTCATAATCGAAGTCGACCCTCAGCTTGACCGAACCCGGCGCGAGAGGTTGCCCGACCAGATTGGCGGTCTTCACGTTGAACGCGCGATAGGTGAAGACTGGACGATGCTGGGGATCGATATAGAGCGACCAGCCAGCCCCCGCGCCGCCGACCGCCGCAATGACGCCCTGCGATGCATTGCCGACATCGACGTCGGACGATAGCGACCAGGATCGGTTCAGCATCTTGGGCAGCGCCTTTTCGGCAACGCCCACCGTCCCTTCATAATAGGTGGCGCTTTTGACGCCCCCCGAAGGGTCAGGCAGGCTCTTATCGTCCAATATCATGCCAGAGAGCGGCAGCACCTGATTAGCGGCGGCCTCCTTCATGAAAAGCGCCTTCATCTCCTCCAGCCGGGCCGGATATTTGGCGGCAAGATCGGTCGCCTGCGAATAGTCGGACCGCAGATCATATAATTCCCACTTATCCTCCTCCATCGGCCGGTCCTTCCTAGTGATGACCTGCCAGGGCAGGCGACCGTGGAAAGCCGACGCCATCCAGCCGTCATGATAGATCGCGCGGTTGCCCATCACCTCGAAATATTGCGTGGTATGCCGTTCGGGCGCCTTGGCATTATCGAAGCTGTAGACCAGGCTGGTGCCGTTCATCGGTTTTTGCGCTATGCCGTTGACCTCCTTAGGTTCTGGGATGCCGGCCGCTTCCAATATGGTCGGCGCTATGTCGTTCACATGGGAGAACTGACTGCGCAGCCCACCGGGATTGTGGATGCGCTTCGGCCAGCTGATGACCATGCCATTGCGCGTGCCGCCCAGATGGGAGGCGACGGTCTTCGTCCACTGGAACGGCGCGTCCAACCCCCAGGCCCAGCCCGCATTGTAATGGGCATAAAGTTCGGCTGACCCGATTTTGTCCATGGCCGCCAGCTTCTGCGCGTCGCTTTCCTTCGCCCCCTGCATGACGCCCATATAGTTCAGGCTGCCGCCAAGCCCGCCTTCCGCGCTCGCCCCATTGTCGCCGACGATATAGACGAACATCGTGTTGTCATATTGGCCGCTGTCCTTCAGCGACTGGACAAGGCGGCCGATCTGCTCATCGGTATGCGCCAGGAAGCCCGCATAGGCCTCCATCAGGCGGGATGCCACCTTCTTCTGGTCGGGCGTCAGGCTGTCCCAAGCGGGCATTTCCGCGGGCCGGGGCGTCAGCTTGGTATTGGCGGGGATCACGCCCAGCCGCTGCTGCCGCGCGAAGATCTCCTCCCGCAGCTTGTCCCATCCCTGATCGAACTTGCCGCGATAGCGGGCGACATATTCCTCCGGCACCTGGATGGGGGCATGGGTCGCCCCCGTCGCCAGATAGAGAAAGAAGGGCTTATCAGGCGCCGTCGACTTTTGCGCGCGCATCCACTGGATGGAGTGGTCGACCAGATCCTCGGTCAGATGATAATGGTCGCCCGCCGGACGCAGGACGGGCGTGGTGCCATCATACAGCGTGGGTTCGAACTGGTCAGTCTCACCGCCCTGGAAACCGTAGAATTTCTCGAACCCCTCACCCGTGGGCCAGCGGTCGAACGGGCCGCTTTGCGACACTTCCCAATCCGGTGTCTGGTGCCATTTGCCGAAGGCAGCGGTGCTGTAGCCCTTCTGGCGCAGGATTTCGGCAATAGTAGCCGTATCCTTGGTATGGAAACCGGAATAACCCGGCCGCGAATCCGCCGTGTTCATCACCGCGCCGATGCCGGTCACATGAGGATTGCGCCCGGTAAGCAGGGACGACCGCGTGGGCGAGCAGATCGCCGTGGTATGGAAGCGGTTATAGCGCAAACCCTGCGACGCCAGTTGATCCAGCGTGGGCGTGACCGTCGGGCCACCGAAGATGTCCGTCGCGCCGAAGCCGACATCGTCCAACAGCACGAGCACCACATTGGGTGCGCCGGCTGGAGCCTTGCGCTGCAAGGCTTCCTGCGGCGAACGAACAAGGGACGTTTGTGCGATGCCTAGGGAATTGGCCTCGAGTCCTATGGCCAATGCCAAGGCGCCGACGGAAATACACTTTGCCTTGCTGAACTTCATGATCGTTTACAGTCCTTCGGCTGCATGCCTGTTTTCGGGAAGGTGCCACGAAAAAAAGCGCTCCCCGGAGCGAAACATTCGAACTGTGCTCCGAGGAACGATCCTGCAAGTTATTGGGAGAGTGTTCTGCAAGGATTTGATATGCGACCCAAAAATCGTCTTGCTCACCATTTAAACGGGCATCTGTGCGTTCGCCTGCTCCATCACTGTGCTCCTTCGGCGTCGAGCGCCGGATAGTCGGTGTAACCGGCGCGGCCAGGCGTATAGAGCGTGGCGGGATCGAAGCCTGCCAGTTCAGCCCCGCTCCTGAACCGCTCCACCAGATCGGGGTTGCCGATGAAAGGACGGCCGAACGAAATCGCGTCCGCGACATGACGCACGACGAGATCGCCGCCACGCTCCTGCGTCATGCCTTCATTCAGGATCAGCGGCCCGCGCCAGTGCCGGATCGCGAGATCGAGACTGGACAACTGCGGATTTTCGACATCGATCAGATGGAGGTAAGACAAGCCCAGCGGTGAAAGAGCATCGAGCAGGGAGCCATAGGTATCGGCAGGATCCTCATCCCAGATATCGTTGAACGGATTGCCGGGACAGATACGGAAGCCGACGCACCCTGCACCAGCCACGCCCGTCATCGCCTCGATCGCCTCCACCACGAAACGAATGCGATTGGCGGCTGCGCCACCATAGGCATCGGTTCTGTGGTTAGAGCCGGACGAGAGGAATTGTGCGGGTAGATAGCCGCTCGTGCAATGCAGTTCGACACCATCGAAACCCGCCGTAAGCGCGTTGCGCGTTGCTTGCGCGAACTCCTCGATCACCCCAGGAATTTCGGAGAGCGTCAGCGCATGCGGTTCATCGAATGGCGCCATGCCCGTTTCAGTGACGATCTCGCCCCTTGCCTGGATTGCTGACGGCGCGATCGACCGCGTGCCCGGCGCTTTGTTGAGATGGCTGCCGATCCGCCCGCAGTGCATGATCTGGAGCACGATACGGCCACCCTGCGCATGCACGGCATCGGTCACCCTGCGCCATCCAGCAATCTGCGCCTCGCTGTGGATACCGGGCGTGCGCATATAGCCCTTGCCATTAGCGCTAGGCTGAGTGCCCT
Source organism: Sphingobium sp. (assembly GCF_032153725.1). Classification (GTDB taxonomy): domain Bacteria; phylum Pseudomonadota; class Alphaproteobacteria; order Sphingomonadales; family Sphingomonadaceae; genus Sphingobium. The sequence goes on from NZ_JALDYQ010000093.1 coordinate 9,758, forward strand.
CAGTAATGATCAGCCCGGCCGAAGCTCGCTGCCGGTAATATTCGATCATCAAATCGGTGGGCACATCCCCATCGCCGGCCCGGCTCCGGGTCATCGGTGCCATGACGATGCGGTTGGCGAGCGTCAGATCGCCCAGGATCACGGAATCAAAAAGTGCTGTCATGGTCATGCCACCAAATTGGGCCAAGGCGCTTCGGCGGTGCCGCGCGTGACCACCTTGCCGTTGACACGTTTACGAAACTCTTCGGCGCGCGCGCGGGGATTAAAGAACTGCTTGTACCAGATGCGGACCTTGCCAAAGGGACCGTCGCCCAGCACCGCCATCGGATTGAGGCAGGCACGCTTATGCCCCCAAATCTCCACATCCTGTGACAGCGCTGCGCAGCTCGCTTGCTGATAGGGACGCACCGCCGCGATCGTTTCCGGGCTCGCCACCGCTTCGGTCGATTTTACGGTCAGCCCGTGCCACAGCTTCACGCGGCCTTCCTCGACCGGCGTATGACAGAACAGCATGATCGAGGGGTGCTCACCCGCCATCCATGACTGGAGAATAGCCGGCCCTGTATAGGAGGTGTCGTTGATCATATATTCGCCCGCATGTCCCGCAAGCGTGCGATGGCCGGCGCGCAAATGCTGCCAGACGACATGATCCTCGAAAACATTCTCGAAGAGCTGGATCTCGATGCTGCCGTGGATCGGCTCCAGATGCGTCTTGTCGCCGATATTATCCACGATTTCCATCGGATGGCAGGGTAGTTCGCCAAGTTGGTCGATGGTCCAGTTGACCCATTGCGGATCATCCCATTCCGCAAAGGCCGGCAGGTCATATTCGGGTTCGCCGCCTTCGCTATCATACCAGACGAACACGCAACCGGCGCGCTCGATAACGGGCCAAGTCTGGATACAAGCCGCCTTGGGGATGGGAGCGGGCGAATAGGGAATATCGTCGCATTTGCCATCGGGGCCAAAACGCCAGCCATGATAGGGACAACGAATGGAATCGCCCTCGATCTGCACCCCATCCCGCACGATATAGGAAGTGCTGCTGTGCGCGAGATGCGTACCCATATGCGGGCAATAGGCGTCCATCAGCATGACCCGGCCACTCTCGCCACGGTAGAGCACCATGTCCTGGCCGAAATAGCGCACGGCAAGCGGCGCGCCTTTGAGCTCGTCCGAGGCTGCGACCATGAACCAGCCGCGCGGATAGGCGAATTCGCCCAAGCCATAGTCCGCTGTTTTCGCCATTTTCTCTTCCTTTTCGCGTGCAGAACCGTGGCCGCGCGCCGCGGAACGCGCGGGCAATCGGCTCTAGAATTTGACGCTGACATCCACGCCATAGGTCCGGGGCGCACCGAAGATGGCGCTCGGGACACCGGCAGGGAAATAGGTCGCATAGTAATTTTCGTTGGTCAGATTGCGGCCCCAGATCCCGATCTTGAAGTCATCCAGGCCCGGAATATCGGACAGGCCAATCCGTGCGCCGAGCAGCCCGTTCGACTTGACGACGTAGCGGGGGTCGTTCGCAATCGCGATAAAATGGTCCTGCCAGGCATAGTTCACGTTCACGTCGAACTTACCGATGGGCGTTTCCGGCGAGGCATAATCAGCCCCCAGCGTAAAGCTGTTCTTGGGCGCGTTGGTAAAATGGAAGCCGCTGGTCACGTCATTGCCGTTGAAGTCGATCACCTTCTTATATTTCGGATCGACATAGCCATAGGAGGCCGACAGGGTCATACCTTCGAAGACGCGCGCCGAGAGATCGACCTCCACGCCGGGAATCTTCGCCTTGCCCGCGTTAAGGACGTCATTGACGCGGGGATTGACCGGATCGAGGACGTTGAGCTGGATGTCCTTATAGTCGTTATAGAAGGCGGCGACATTCAATCGAACGCGCCGGTCGAGGAATTCGGACTTGAGGCCGAGTTCATAGGACACCAGCGTTTCCGGACCAAAGCCGCGTGCAAAGGTCAGCGCCGAGGAGGCAGCGGGATTGAACCCGCCCGTCTTGTAGCCCTTGGAAATCTTGGCGTAGACATTGACGTCGCGATTGATGTCGAACGCAATGGTTCCGGTGGGGCTGAAATCATCAAAGCTCCGGCGGCCGCGATTGTTGATCGCCACAACCCCGGGCGCCGCCCCAACGAAATTGGTCTTGATCAGCGTCGCATCGCGCTTGTCCTTCGACCAGCGCGCGCCAACGGTGATGTGCAGCCGGTCGTCCAGGATCGGTGGCGTATAGGTGGCCTGGCCGAAGGCGGCATAAGCGCTGTTCTTGAAATTCACAGCACTGGTCGAACGCCCGCCGGGCGTGGTCGAAAGATTGAAGCCGTCGCCATTTTCCGTGAAATAGTAGAGACCGGCCACATATTTGAGCCGCTTGTCGAAGGCAGTGCCGATCAATTGCAGTTCCTGCGTGAACTGTTCCTGATTGACGGTGTCGCTGACCGTGAAGAACGGAAAGGGTCCGGCCACTCCGCTATGATAATCCTGATATTCAAAAGAATTGAGCCTGCGATAGCCGGTGATCGACTTGACGGTCAGATCGTCGGACACGTCCCAGGAAACCGTCAGATTATGCCCCTGTACCTGCGTATCGTTGGGCCGGAAGTTGCGAACCGCCGCATTGCTTTGCCGCGCGCGCTTCGCTTCGACCGAAAATGACGGAATGAACTGAATAAAGGGCGAGCTGTCGTCGATCCATGCGGAGTCATAAGTATAGCGTAGTTCCAGATTGTCCGTCGCTTTCCACAGCGCGGCAGCACGAACCGCTTGACGATCGACATCCCCAAAGCGGGGTTCACCCGTTCCCAGATTTTTGACAAATCCGTCCTGCTTGTTCCTCAGGTAAGAGATCTGGAACGCCGCCCGATCGCCAAAGGCAAGATTGACGATGGTGCGGGCACGGAAAGCATCGAAATTGCCGATACCGATGTCCTGCTTGACCCAGGTTTCGTCCAGTTCCGGCGGTTTGGTGATGAAGCTGATCGCGCCGCCGGTAGCATTGCGTCCGTAAAGGGTTCCCTGCGGTCCGCGCAGCACTTCAATCCGTTCCAGCTCAGCCAGATCGGTTCCCAATCCCTGGGTACGCCCGACATAGACGCCATCGACATAGATGGCATTGGGGGAATCGCGTGTCGCGACATTGGACAGCTCACCAACACCGCGGATGATCGGTCTCACTGAAACCGCGCTGTTGGGATGCGGCGAAAGCTGAAGATTGGGCACGCCCGCGGCAATATCCGTGAGCGATGTGATGCGCTTGGACTCCAGGGCCGCGCTGTCGAGCGCTGCAATGGAGATCGGCGTGTCCTGCAAGGATTCCGACCGCTTTTGCGCCGTGACAATGATTTCTTGAAGACCCTGATCGTCCTTTGGTGCTTCCTGTGCAAAAGCATTCGGCGCAATCGCCGCGGACGCCAGCAATAATATCGTATATTTCATAACACTCCCCTCCTCTTTTGTTGATCAGAACCAGTGGAACCGCCGGTACAAGCCGTTCCGTTTACGCTCCAATTGTTCACGTCTCCCTGCAGCCGAGATCGTCTTGATGGTCTTGGGCAACTGCGCCTTGAGGTTGGCATGATCGACGAGCGTGCACTCGATCTCCGGAGCGGTCTTGGCGAACATCCAGCGGCGCCCCATGAAACCTTCCAAATGTCCTGACGGATCGAGCCAATTGGGCAGGCCAGGATCTTCATGCGCGACGATCGCAATCAGTTCGCCGTCGTCTTCAAGCACGCCTGTATGGCAATTTATGCCGGTATGCCGGTAGCGGTAGTCATTGGTTTCCCACCAGGGATTGGTGAACTCGATGTTCCAATATTCGCATTCGGGAGGTCTGACCCGCAGGATCAGCGCCTTGCCTTTGGGGACGTTCCAATAGCAGCAAGAAGGATCGCCGCCCGGAGTCGCGTTGACCTTATTGCCGGTGATCTTCCGCCAGCGCACAAACTGATTCGGGGTCTTGCGGAACAGGTCCATCATGTCCTGCCAAAACCGAATTGTGTTCTCTATCCACCCAGCCGTCTCTTCCAGAGCCGTCATGATCCGCTCGGCAGACATGGGGGGCGGGGAAGCCGTAGGTCCGAGCCGCTCTATCCGTGCCACCATCGGCCGCTCATTCTCCCAGTCCGCGAAGAATTGCCGGATGTTGAGGCGAAACACTTCTGGCGTCAGCTTCAACCAGTTGCCGGGATGTTCGCGTGCGCTGAGTATCACCTCGAAACTACCGTCGGATCCGACCGTCATGTCTCGCCCGAACAGCGCGCTGCCCATGCCACCCCCAAAGGGTGATGATCCGCGATTCACCGTGGTCAGCGATAGATGCTTCGCCGTGCCACGGTCTCCATGAAGTCGATACTCCTGCGAGCCGTCGAGGGCGGCTAGCAGATATAGCGCATCAGAATTGTCGCCGCCCTGTTTTCGTGTTGGATCGAACAAATGGAACAGTTCAGGATTCATCGGATCGGCATTGTGCAGATTGAGCGACAGGCCGAGCGCAATGTTGTTGAAGATATGGAGCAAGCCTGCCGCCCGCGCATCGGCGTAGCGCGCCGTGCTCCGTTGAAAGGCCAGTTCAGCGGCCCGACCGATGCGCTCCAGCATGGCGTTGAAAGCCCGGAGCATCTGCGCGTCGTCGTCAAGTTCAGCGGCATTCGCTGCGGGAACGGCCGCTTGCAGCATCGCCAACATCCCCAATGTGCCGCCACTGCCCAACAGATGACGGCGGGACAGTCGGGGGAGCATTTCTTCTTCGCTGATCGCCATAGCCTACAGCCTTTCCTTTCGATCGCGGCGGCCAAGGCCGCGATGCCTCTCCTGTCCCCTTTAGCTACCAATTAAGTTACTTACTCGCAAGTCAGAAAATGAGGTGCGTTCGCCACATTGCAAGAATCGTCCATATGCCTCGGCCAGTGTTGAAGAATTTTACCAGCAAGCAAGTCAATTGACAGGATCGGGCTTCGCATGCGATGGCTCGGGCTTTGATGATGACGGGAACAGGGTTCGTGCAGGCACAAAAGCTCAGCAAGGGCGAGCAGACCAGGCAGAACATCCTGACGGCCGCGGAAAAGAGCTTTGCCGAACTGGGCTATGACGCGGCGAAGCTCGAGTCGGTTGCTGATGCCGTCGGTATCAAGCGCGCCGCGATCTTCTACTATTTCCGCAACAAGCAGGAATTGTTCGAGGATCTCACCCGCGATATCCACGTCAGCCTGATTGAGCAGACGCGGCTGCGGCTGGCGGATGCCACCGACCCCTGGGAGCAGTTAATGCTTCTGGTGGAGGCATGGCTTGACTTTATGGTGGCACGTCCGACCGCCGCGCGGCTTATCTTGCGCGCCTGTGCCGATGCAGCGCATTCGGATAATTATCCCGCCAATTATTCAAGCAATGCACTCTCGTTGCTCAGGGGGATCATTCGCGATGGAATCGCGAGCGGCCGGTTCGCGGACGTGCATTCCATGTATCTCGTCAACTTGCTGAGCGGCAGCATCCTCCATTATGTCTGCAATCCCGATCAGTTGGGCGACGACCATCCCTATCGACCCGACGATCCGGCAGAACTGGCCGCTTTCAAGGGAATCTTACGTAAGACTGCCCGCACGGTACTGAATGTAAGTTGACCGCTACATCTCTGCCCGGTTGTACCGACCCCAACAAGCCGTTCAGCAGTCAGATTTGCATCCTCCACAGCGGACGCTCCGCTTATTTGAAACGTGAACCGCCCGGCGATGCAGGGACGGTTCAAGCCCTTCCAGATAGAGGCCGCTGAGAGGACCGGTGACAGGTTCCATACTGGTCGCTCGACGACCCGGCGATCTGGGATGACCTGGTGCTAGCCAGTGCCGGGCGGCCTTCCGTCGCGTCTCGTTCCGCATTCACAAAGTAATGTTGCACGATCGACCGGCGTGCCGTTAAATAGGACCATGCGGCTATGGGCGTGACTAGCGCGTAGACTCATTACGCGTTGCACCAGAGGCGAACGCAGATGAGCTTGA
>NZ_JALDYQ010000094.1:0-15655 GCF_032153725.1 Sphingobium sp.
TCCTGAATCACGCAAACGACCAATCCTCAAGCCATTTTATGAGTTTACGGCCTAGAACATCGCGCGCAAAGACCTGAACCGGTTTCGCGAAAAGAGAGGGTATCGGACGCATCTCAGTGCGCGCTGGTCATGGCGAAAATGCCGGTTGCATTGCCGGTGTCGAAGGCAAGGTCCAGCCCGCCAGTCTCCGGGTCGATATCGCGGCTGATGAACTCATAGAAGGACCCCGGCACCCGGCGCATTTCATTCCCGGCGAAGAGCCGATCGACCGTGTCCGCCCGGAAAGCCGTCTGCCGCACGCGCCCCGTGCGAGAGATTTCCAGCCTGTCCTTCATTGGCCAGTCCTCAGCCTTCAACCGCTCGGCCAGCGCGGCGACATCCGCCACCCGGTCGGTGGCATGGTTGAACGCATTGCCTTCGGTCGCGATCCAGCCCGCTTCGTGGGAGCGGGAGAGCAGCAGTTCGTAATCCTCGATGCTGGCTGGCGCATGCTGGCAGTCGAAGGCCGCAATGATCGCTGGCAGAGCCTTCATCGCTTCGTCCAGGGAAACGGGCCGCTCCTCCGCATATTTCCCCAGCACAGCCCTGGCCTCAGCCGTCAGCGGATCGCGCGAGGTGCCGAACACCCGTGCCGCGACTTCGGCAAATTCGGGATCGAAGCGGTCGACATGCAGTTCCGACAGAAAAAATTGCGGAACCGCCTCGGCCATGTCCGCATGGCGATAGGCCCGCCCGGTCATCCGCAGCCGGTCCAGCGGATAGACGGCCGCCAGTTCATAGCCAAGCGGCAGCAGGATGCGGGTAAAGGCATCCTCGCCCGGCGGCAGTTCGCCGGTCGGTCCCTCGACCAGCCGCACCGTGCGCAGCGCGCCATGGTCGAACATGATCCTGCCGCCGCGCGCCACCCGGTCCGCGACATAGGCGGCCCCGCTCGGCACGCGCGTCAGCAGGTTCTGAAACAGCGCGATGTTCATCGCCATGGCAAAGGCCGCGCGCGAAACTTGCCGCCCACGCTGCGCCATCAGGACGGGATCGACATCGAGTGCGTCCAGCGCCCCGCGCGCCGCTTCGACGCCCAATGCGCCTTCGACAAGCACGCTGATCACTGCTGGATTTTCGAGCGACATGAGAGGCTCCCTATTGAAGCCCCATCATCGCATGCTTGAAATAAAATTCCAAGCCTTTGGAAGATTCACATCTTCTTGGGCATGCACTCCGCGCCCGCCGCCTTGATTGCGCCGCACAGCCGGACGGCGTCCGCGTTGCTCGCCAGCGGTCCTGCCTGCAACCGCGTCACCCCGCCGCTGGTCATGATATAGGGCTGATATCCCGACAGCCCGTTGACCCTGGCGCTGAGCTGACTCCAGAGCGATCGGGCGCGGGCCTCCGCGCTGAACGCGCCGATCTGCACGCGCCATCCGCCATTGGCCGCGCGGGGCAGGGCGGGCTTGGGCGCCGGGGGCTTTGCAGCAGCCGCTTTCACCGAAGCGGCAGGCTTGGGAACGGGAGCCGCTTCGACGGGCTTGGCCTCGGCCGGGGTGGACGGCGGCAAATCCGCCGTGCGGATCGGCCTGGGCGTGTCGCGCGACGCCGGCGCGTCCATCGACCCGGCTTGCTCCTGCTGCGCCATGGAGCGCGCCATGGCGATGCCGTCATTGCGCTGCTCCTGCGAGACATATCGGTCCATCTGTCGAAGACTCGTCGTCGCCTGCGCCAGCCCGGCCTCGGATGCCCGCGTCATCAGCGCATAGGCTCGTACCCAGTTCTTCGTCGCCAGATCGCCGTTGAACAGGGCGGTGCCGACAATATATTGCGCCCGCGCCTCGCCCCGGTCGGCGGCGTGCTGCAAATAGGGCATGGCGCCCGCGCGGTCCCCCTGCTGGAACATCAGCAGCCCCAGATTGTCCTCGGCGCGGGCATGACCCTGCCTGGCCGCCTTGCGATACCAATCGATCGCAGCCGCCTGATCCGTCTTCACGCCCCGGCCCAGCTTGCACGCCTGGCCCATATTGAACTGCGCATCGGGATCGCCGGCCTGCGCCAGCGGCTGCCACACGGCCACGGCCCGGGCATAGTCGCCCTGCTGCCACGCATCGACGCCTGCCTTCACATCGGCCAGCGCCGGCGCGGTTGCCATTATCTGGGCGACGCCCAACATCGTTCCAGCGGTCAGCACGCCCCGGATATGCTTCATGTCCATGCTCCCAATGGGTCTTTGCCCGATCCTATGCCGCAGCAAGGTTAATAGCGACTTAGCATTAAGAACATCGCCTTTTTAACCCGCTTTCAGGCTTCCGCGCGGATTAACCAATTCTTAGGCGGGCCTGTGGCACTTCTTCAACGATTGGATTTCTTGGGGGAAGTTGCGTGCGCATATTGGCATTGGCATCGCAAAAGGGGGGGTCGGGCAAGACGACCCTGTCGGGCCATCTGGCGGTTCAGGCCCAGCTGTCGGGCGCGGGTCCGGTCGTGCTGATCGACATCGATCCTCAGGGTTCGCTGGCCGACTGGTGGAATGAGCGGGAGGCCGAATATCCCGCCTTTGCCCAGACCACGGTGGCGCGCCTTGCCGCCGACCTCGAAATCCTCCGTCAACAGGGCTTCAAGCTGGCCGTCATCGACACGCCGCCCGCCATCACCATGGCGATCCAGAGCGTCATCTCGGTGTCCGAACTGATCGTCGTGCCCACCCGTCCCAGCCCGCACGACCTGCGCGCCGTCGGTGCCACCGTCGACCTCTGCGAACGGGCAGGCAAGCCGCTGATCTTCGTGGTCAATGCCGCCACGCCCAAGGCGCGGATCACCTCCGAAGCCGCCGTCGCTTTGTCCCAACATGGGACAGTCGCCCCGGTCACGCTGCACCACCGCACGGATTTCGCCGCCTCGATGATCGACGGCCGCACGGTGATGGAGGTCGACCCCAATGGCCGCTCGGCCGGGGAGGTCAGGCTGTTGTGGACCTATGTGTCCGATCGCCTCGAAAAGAATTTCCGCCGCACCGTCTTTTCCGTGCCGCACAATGCGGTCGGCACGGCAGGCACGGTGCGTCCGGCAAGCGGTGGCTTTGGCCGCCGGGTTTCGCAATAAGGGGAGGGGATTATCATGGCCGAACCGAAACCTCTCGCCTCGCTGACCTCGGGCCTGCTGGCCCGCAAGGGCGCCGCCTCACCCGCCATGCGCCGTCCGGTCTTTGGCCTGACCGCCGGAGCCAACGCGCTTCAGGAGGATCTGGGCTGGAACGACATGGGCTTTGACGTGACTCAGCCCGAACCTGCTCCGGCGGAGGCGCGTTCCGTCGCCGGCTTGACACCGATGACGGCTGTTCCGGCCATGGCTCCGGTGCCCGCCGTGGTCGTCGAGCGCGAGGAACTGGCTGAGCGCATCGCCGAAACCAGCACGCCTGCCAGGGTCGCGAAGCCGAAAAAGCCCGCCGCGCCCCGCACTGCCGCCGCGGCGAAGGGCCGCAAGGCTGCCTTCACCCTGCGGCTCGATGCCGACCGCCATCTGAAGCTTCGCCTCGCCTGCGCCATTGTCGGCCGATCGGCGCAGCAAATGGTGACGCAGGCGCTGGACATCTATCTCGCCAGCCTGCCGGAAGTCGATCGGCTGGCCCAGCAACTGCCGCGCGCTCGCGGCGACGATTAAGGGGACGCCAAGCCATGAAGCGCAAGGCCTTCGCCAAAGCAGCGTTTGCGTCGATGCTCCTTGGAACGACCATGGTGGGTTGCACCGGCGCGGCCTTTCGCCCCGCTGCCATAGCCCCGCAGCAGGACCCCGATCGTCTCGCCGCCCATGTCGAAAAGGCGCTGGCCGATCGTGACGGCACCCGCGCGGTCGACCTGGCGGAAGCCGCCGTGCAGAGTGCGCCGCAGGATGCCCGCTATCGCCAGCTGCTCGGCCGTGCTTATGTAGCAGACGGCCGTTTCGCCTCCGCCGAAACCGCGCTGTCGGATGCCATGGCGCTCGGCCATCGCGATGCGCGCACCATCATCACCCTGGCGCTGGTGCAGGTGGCGCTGGGCAAGGATCGCGCCGCTCGCGACCTGCTCGCCAACAGTGCCGACATCGTTCCCGCCGCCGACTATGGCCTTGCCATGGCGATGGCGGGCGACGCGCCCGAAGGCGTGCGCATCCTGTCGGAGGTGATCCACGATCCCTCCGCGACCGCGCAGACTCGGCAGAACCTCGCATATGCTTACGCGCTGGCGGGCCGATGGAAGGACGCGCGCATGATGGCGGGCTTCGACCTCGATCCGCTTGTCGCCAACCAGCGCATCACCGAATGGGCGCAGAACGCCGCGCCGGGCCTCTCGCAGCAGCGCGTGGCCGCCCTGATGGGCGTGACGATCAACGGCGCGGATGCCGGCCCGCCCGCCGCACTGGCGCTGGCCCCGGCAACCGCGCCGACCGCCCAGATGGCACAGGCTGCTCCCGTCGAGCAGGCTGCCGAAGCCGCCCCGGTCGAAATGGCCGCTGCTCCCGCGCCGCATCCCGTTGCGGTGGAAGCCCCCGCGCCGATGATTCAGGCCCTCGCGGCCCCGGCCCGCGTCGCCGCGCCACGTCAGCTCGCCAAGCGTTCCGCACCGACCCCTGTTCAGCAGGTCGCTTTCCGCACGAGCGGTCAGGGCAATTGGGTGGTGCAGCTCGGCGCCTATGACAATGCGGCGATTGCCAGGGAAAAATGGATCGCCATGGCACGCCGCCAGACCATGCTCGCCACGCTTCCCGTCGTGACCAGCCAGATCACGGTCAACGGCGCCACCCTCGCCCGCCTGGCTGTCGGTCGCTTCGATGATCGGGCGGAAGCCAGCGCGCTTTGCCGCGCGATTCAGGCACGCCGGGGCCAGTGCTTCGTACGCGAGAATGTCGCTGACGCCACGCCCCAGCGCTGGGCTGTTGCAGTCCGGGGCCGCCAATACGCCTCGCGCTGAAGGCAGGGTTGCGGAGGGCTATAACTGGCCATTTGTGGACATTGAGCGCGAGGTGCTCCTGCGCAGGCAGGAGCCCAGTTCGGATGTTGCCATGACGAAGTGAGGGCGGGACTGGGTTCCTGCCTGCGCAGGAACACGGTGCGTGTTAAGGAACGCGCAGCTAAGCAGCCCGTCCGCCTTCCACCCGCAACGGCATGTCTCCGGCCACCACCACGACATCCGTCGACAGGCGCTGCGCGCGCCAATCTGCTCTTGAAATATCCAGGGAAATTCCAGCTGTTCCAACCCGCTGGAAAGGGTGAAAAGTGGCTCCCCGAGTAGGATTCGAACCTACGGCCATTCGATTAACAGTCGAATGCTCTACCGCTGAGCTATCGGGGAACAACCCGGTTTCCGCCGGGCAGGCCGCGCATATGCAGCGGCTTTTCCCAAATGGCAAGGGCTTGCGGAACTGCCCGTCACAAAAAAGAAGGTAAACAGCGCGAATAGGAGGAGCATATGCGAAATCCCGCCCGAAAGCGTCAATATCGCCTGTTTATGGAAGGTTTCCCGGCGCCGATCGCCGGATGAAAAGTGGCTCCCCGAGTAGGATTCGAACCTACGGCCATTCGATTAACAGTCGAATGCTCTACCGCTGAGCTATCGGGGAGCAACCCGGTTTCCGCCGGGCAGGCTGCGCCTATAGCAGCGGCTTTCCGGCAATGGCAAGCGCCAAATTGCGGAAAATCACGCGATAAACTGTTCCGCCGCGATCCGGTCGTCCAGCGTATGTTCCGGGTCGAACAGCAGCGTCAGCGGCGTCGCGCGATCGATCTTCACTTCGACCTGCGCGACGTCGCGCACTTCGCGCTGGTCGGCCACGGCGCTGACCGGCCGCTTCACCGGATCAAGCACGGTGAACTGGATCGCCGTATTTTCGGGCAGGATCGCGCCGCGCCAGCGTCGGGGCCGGAAAGGGCTGATCGGCGTCAGCGCCACCAGTGCCGATCCCAGGGGCAGGATCGGCCCATGCGCCGACAGATTATAGGCGGTCGATCCGGCAGGCGTCGCCACCAGCACCCCGTCGCACACCAGTTCCGGCAGCACGGTGCGGTCATTGACCTTCACCTCCAGCCTGGCGGTCTGGCGCGTCTCGCGCAGCAACGACACTTCGTTGATGGCCGGAATGGAGAACCGTTCCCCATCCACCGTGTCCACCGTCATGCGCAGCGGATTGACCTTGAACGGCTTGGCGGACTCGATCCGCTGCTCCAGCCGTTCCAGCCGCCACTCGTTCATCAGGAAGCCGACCGTGCCCAGATTCATTCCAAATACAGGCAATATCCGCCGCCCCTCCAGCATGGAGTGCAGCGTCTGGAGCATGAAGCCGTCGCCGCCGAGCGCGATGATCATGTCCGCCTGCTCGACGGGCACGAAATCATAAGCCGCGCGCAGCCTTTCCTCCGCCGCCTTGGCGGCCGGACTGGGGGAGGCGACCAGTGCGCGCCGCACCTCTTCGGTCATCCGCCGGTCACGCTCATATGCCGCCGCACCGCTGCCGTGGCACCCGCGCCGATGCGGAAATCATGGGCGGCCGGCTTCAGCCGCAAGGCGCGGTCGATCAAAGGTTCAACCGCCTGCAATCCGCCCTCGCGGAAGGCGGCCTTCAGGTCGACATGATCCTCATGCCCCAGGCACATGAAGATCTTGCCCTCGCAGGTCATGCGCATGCGGTTGCAGTCCGCGCAGAAATTGTTGGTGAGCGGGGTGATCAGCCCCAGCCGCGCATTCATTCCTTCCACCCCATGATAGCGTGCCGGGCCGCCCGTGCGATGCGCGATCGGGGTGAGCGCGTGATGCTGCCGGATCGAATCCGCCACCTGCGTCAACGGCAGATAATGGTCGGTCCGATCCTCGCCCGTTTCGCCCAGCGGCATCGTCTCGATCAGCGTCAGGTCGAAGCCCTGATCATCGCACCACCGGAGCATGGGCAGGATTTCATCGTCATTGACGCCGTTGAGCGCCACCATGTTGATCTTGACCGACAGGCCTGCCGCCAGCGCCGCGTCCAGCCCATCGAACACGGCCCGCACGTCGCCACCCCGCGTCACATGGGCAAAGCGTTCGGGATCGCGGCTGTCCAGACTGACGTTGATCCGCCTGATGCCCGCATCGAACAGCGCCTGCGCGTGCTGCGTCAATCGCGTGCCGTTGGTGGTCAGCGTCACCTCGTCCAGCCCGCCGCCCAGATGGCGTCCGATCCGGCGCACCAGATCGACGATGTCGCGCCGCACCAGCGGCTCGCCGCCCGTCAACCTGATCTTGCGCACGCCCCTCGCGATGAAAAGATCGGCCAGCAGGGCGAGTTCTTCCAGCGTCAGTACCTGGTTCTTGGGCAGGAAACTCATCCGCTCCGCCATGCAATAACGGCAGCGCAGGTCGCAACGATCCGTCACCGAAATCCGCAAATAGCTGATCCGGCGGCCAAGTGCATCGGTCAAAGCCGTGCGCCCAAGATCGGCCCTATCCATAATGCCTAGCTAGGCGATGGACCCGCCGCGCGCAAGCGTCGCAGGTCATTGTCCCGCCACGAGCCGGTTGCGACATTGTGAACAGGTCGGTAACCGATAGGAAGTAGGAAGGGACGATGGGCCGTCCCAAGGAGCATGATGTGAGCGGTGAAACCGCACTGGACGGACAGCGCAGCCTCTTCATTCTGTCTCCGGACGACCGCGACGGCCTCTCGCATCTCGCGCGGCAGGCGGGCTGGCGCGTCATCGCGGCCCGGCGAGCCACCGATGCTGCGCAGCGTTTCCTGCGCAGCGATGCCCAGATCGCCCTGGTCGACATGCGGGGCGTCGGGGAAGGCGATCATCGGCTGATCGCATCGGTCGTCACCGCGGTCGATGCGGGGGGCGGGGCGCTGATCGTACTGATCGGCGCGCAGGATATTGCTGCCGTGCCCCGCCTGCTGGAGGCGGGGGCCACCCATTATCTTGCCGCGCCCTTTGCGCCGGACGGCCTGCGCGCCACCCTGTCGTCGGCGCAGCGGCTGGTCGATCGGCTGGTCGGCGGCGCGACCCACAGCCGGCGCGCCCAGCGCATCCGGCGCGGCGATGCGCTGTTTTGGGAGAGGGAGGGGGACGGCATCCGCCTCAGCGACAGTCTCGCCCGTCATCTCGGCCTCGACAGTCAGCATATCAGCCCGGCCGGCTTTCTTCGCCGGCTTCCGCGCGTGGAGCGCCGTTCCGTCATCGCGGCGCTCCGCAGCATGATGCGGTCCGGCCGTCCGGAGGCTTTTGCCCACGCTGCACCCGGCCGCTCCGGCGACCGGCTGGTCCATCATCTGCGGTTGATCGACGGAGTCGTCGCGGCGGATGTCGAATGGCTGTCCGACGCCGATGGCCATGACGCGACCGGTCGTGACGATCTGACCGGCCTGCGCTCGCGTCAGGCCGCGCTCGACTGGCTGGAGCGACGCTCCGGCCTGGCGACGACGGTGTTGCTGTTGTCGATCAGCCAGTTCGACCGGATGAACGCGGCCTATGGGCAAGTGGTGGGCGACGCGCTGCTGGGCCGCATCGCCCGCCGGATCGAGCGCATGACCGTCGACATGGCCGCAGGCGCGATCGCCGCGCGCATCGCGGGCACGGAATTCCTCATCGGCCTGACCGGCGAAGCCGCCGCAGCCGACCGCGCGACCTTTCTGGCGCGCCAGCTGATCGGGGCGATTGGCCGGCCGTTCAGCGCGGGCGATCATCTCATCCGCCTGACGGCCCGCTGCGGCATTGCCCAGTCTCGTCCGGAGGATGACGCGACCCGCCTCATCCGCCGCGCCGGCACCGCGCTGGCCGATGCGCGGCAGGGCGGGGGAGAGGGCATCCGCATATTCTCCTCCGAAAAACGGAGCCGTCAGGTCGACGCCGACCAGCTGGAAACCGATCTTCGCCTTGCCCTTGATCGCGGCGAGATCGGTATCCTGTTCCAACCGCAATATCCTGTCGACAGCGAGCATATGACCGGCGTGGAGGCGCTGGCCCGCTGGAACCACCCGCAATATGGCGCGCTGGGCGCCGGCATGCTGTTCGCGACGGCGGAGCGGTCCGATTACATGCTGCCGCTCTCCTCGCACATCCAGGCCGAAGCTCTGGCCCAGGCCGCTGCCTGGCCCCGCGCGCTGTCCCATCTGCGCCTGTCGATCAACGTCACGGCGGAGGATATCGCCCAGCCCGGCTTCATGCCGCGCTTCCTCAATCTGGTGGACATGAGCGGTTTCCCGCGCTCCCGCCTGACCGTGGAAATCACTGAAAGCGGCCTGATCGAGGATGTGGACAATGCCACCGCGCTGCTGACCGCGCTGCGCGCCGAAGGGCTGGCGGTGGCGGTGGACGATTTCGGCACCGGCTATTCCAGCCTCGCTTATCTGAAGAGCCTGCCGCTCGACTATCTCAAGATCGACAGCGGCCTTGCCCAGGACATCGCCGGAACCGCCCGCGACCGCATCATCGTGCGCGGCGTCATCCACATGGCGAAATCGCTCGGCCTCAGCGTCATAGCGGAAGGCGTGGAGACAGAGCAGCAGCTCGATCTCCTGGCCCGGGAGGGGTGTGATTATTATCAGGGCTTCCTGCGCTCGGCGGGCGTTTCCTCCGCCGATCTGGTGGCTTTGGCGCTCAAACCCTGACGCCTGCACGCCAGGCCAATCCTACCCGGCCGCCTTCGCGAGTCCCTTCGAAAGCTGCAAAGCTCCATTCAGCCGCGCCCCCGGATCGGCCCAGGCCCGGTTCACCACGACCTTGCTGTCCGGCCGCAACCGAGCCACCCCATTCAACCGCTGGATATAGGCGACCAGCCCCTCGGGCCGTGGAAAGTGATCCTCGAAGAAGCTGACCAGAGCGCCCTTCGCCCCGACATCGATCTTGGCGATGTTCGCCTTCACGCAATTCTGCTTGATCTCGATGACCTTGAACAGATTTTGCGTCGGCGCAGGCAGCTTGCCGAAGCGGTCGATCAGTTCCGCGGCGAAAGCCTCCAACCCCTGCCGGTCCTCGACCTCGTTCAGGCGGCGATACAGCCCCATGCGCAGATCGAGATCAGGCACATAATCCTCCGGGATCAGGATCGGTGCATCCACCGTGATCTGCGGCGAGAAGCTATCCCGCTTCTCGATTCCAGCGCCACCAGCCTTCGCCTCCAGGATCGCATCCTCCAGCATCGACTGGTAAAGTTCGAACCCGACCTCCTTGATATGCCCGGACTGCTCGTCCCCAACCAGATTGCCCGCGCCCCGAATATCCAGATCGTGCGAAGCCAGCTGGAACCCGGCCCCCAGCGTGTCCAGATCGGACAGCACCTTCAGCCGCTTCTCCGCCGTATCGGTGATCACCTTGTTCGCAGGCGTCGTGAAATAGGCATAGGCCCGCGTCTTGGACCGCCCGACACGCCCGCGAAGCTGATAGAGCTGCGCCAGCCCGAACCGATCCGCGCGATGAATGATCAGCGTATTGGCGGACGGAATGTCCAGCCCGCTCTCCACGATCGTGGTCGACAGCAGCACGTCATAACGCTTGTCGTAAAAGGCCGACATCCGCTCCTCGACATCGGTGGCGCTCATCTGACCATGGGCGACGATGGGCTTCACCTCCGGCACCTCGGTTCGAAGAAATTCCTCCACCTCGGTCAGATCGGCGATGCGGGGCACAACGAAGAAACTCTGCCCCCCGCGATAATGTTCGCGTAGCAGAGCTTCGCGGATCACCACCCCGTCCCAGGGCATGATGTAGGTCCGCACCGCCAGACGATCGACCGGCGGCGTCTGGATCACGGACAGTTCCCGCAGCCCCGACATCGCCATCTGCAACGTCCGCGGAATAGGCGTCGCCGTCAGCGTCAGCACATGCACATCGGTCTTGAGGCTCTTCAGCCGCTCCTTATGCGTCACGCCGAAGCGCTGCTCCTCGTCAACGACGACGAGGCCGAGCCGCTTGAATTCCAACCCTTTCGCCAGCAGAGCATGGGTGCCCACGACAATATCGACTGTCCCATCGGCCAGCCCGGCCTTTACGGCCTTGGCCTCCTTGTCCGGCACCAGCCGAGACAGCCGCCCGATATTCACCGGGAACCCCCGAAACCGCTCCTCGAAATTCATATGATGCTGCCGGGCGAGCAGGGTGGTCGGGCAGATCAGCACCACCTGCATCCCCGCCATGGCCGCCACGAAAGCCGCGCGCAAAGCCACCTCGGTCTTGCCGAAACCCACATCGCCGCACACCAGCCGGTCCATCGGCCGTCCCGCGCCCAGATCGTCGACCACATCCATGATCGCGCGATCCTGATCCTCCGTCTCCTGATAGGGGAAGCGATCGACGAACGCCGGATAACCCGCGCTGTCCGGCTCCGCCACCGTCGCCGCCCGAAGCGCGCGTTCTGCCGCTGTCTTCAGCAGTTCACCCGCAATCTCGCGGATGCGCTCCTTCATCCGCGCCTTGCGCCGCTGCCACGCCTCGCCGCCCAGCTTGTCGAGGCTCACCCCTTCGCTGTCGGAGCCGTATCGGGAGAGGACCTCCAGATTCTCCACCGGCACGTACAGCTTGTCGCCGCCCGCATATTCCAGCGCCACGCAGTCATGCGCCGCCTTGGCGACGGGTATTTGCGTCAGCCCCTCATAGCGGCCGATCCCATGGTCCATATGCACCACCAGATCGCCCGGCGAGAGCGTCGCCAGCTCCTGCAAAAAGGCGTCGGCATTCTTCTTCCGCTTGGCCCGCCGCACCAGCCGGTCGCCCAGCATGTCCTGCTCGGTCAGCACCGCCACGTCCGGCGTGGTGAAACCATGATCCAGCGGCAACACGGTCAGCACCGTGCTCCCGCCCGCAGCGATCCCCAGCGCCTCCTGCCAGCTGTCCGCCGCGGCGACCCGCTTCAGCCCATGATCGACCAGCAGCCCCGAAAGCCGCTCCCGCGCTCCCCCGGAATAGCTGGCGATGACGACCTTTTTCTTCGCCCGCTGCAACGAAGCGATATGCTTGCCCACCGCTTCATAGACATTGGCGTTCTGCGCCCGCTCCGGCGCGAAATCACGCGGCCCGTCGACCTCGAAATCCAGAACCGTCACGCTCTCCGGCTCATGAAAGGGCGTGGTCGCATGCATCGGCCATTCCCGCACGATGCCATCCCACTCATCCGCGTCCAGATAGAGCGCCTTGGGTTCCAGAGGCCGATAAGCCCCCGGGTCGGACGACTTCGCCTGCACGCGATTGGCATGATAGTCCCGAATCGCCTCGAACCGCGCCTCCGCCGCGCCCGCCACGCCATGATCCAGCAGGATCAGCGTATCGTCGCCCAGATGCTCGGTCATCGGCACCAGCCGTTCCTCGAACAGCGGGAGCCAGTGCTCCATGCCCGCCAGCCGACGCCCGTCGCTCACCGCCTGATAGAGCGGATCGCCCGTCGCCGTGGCGCCGAACGTCTCGCGATAGCGCCCACGGAAGCGCTTGATCGTCTCCTCATCCAGCAAAGCCTCGGACGCCGGGAGCAAGGTGAACCCCTCGACACTCCCGCTGGTCCGCTGATCGGCGGGATCGAAGCGCCGCACCGTCTCGATCTCATCCCCGAAGAAATCGAGCCGTAGCGGCTGTTCCTCGCCACCGGGAAACAGATCGACAATGCCCCCACGGATGGCGAACTCGCCCCGGTCATGCACGGTATCGGTCCGCACATAGCCATTGGCCTGCAACATCTCGGCCAGCCGCGAAATCGCGATTCGCTCCTTGGGCGCCAGCTTCGCCACCAACTGCCGCACGCGGAACGGCGTCAGCGTGCGCTGCGTCAGCGCATTGAGCGTGGTCAGAACAAGCTGCGGCCCCTTGGGCTTGGCCTGCAACGCATGCAATCCCGCCAACCGCGCCGAAGCCGTCCGCAGCGAAGGACTGGCCCGGTCATAGGGCAGGCAGTCCCAGGCCGGTATCTCGACAATCTCGATCTCCGGCGCGAAATAATGCGCCGTATCCGCCACCGCCCGCATGAGCTGCTCGTCCGGCGCGACGAACAAGGCGCGGGAAGACGCCGCCCGCGCTATGTCCGCCAGCAACCAGGGCTGGAAACCCGCCGGAACGCCGGAAAGAGTGATAGGCGAGGAGGCTTTGAGAATCTTGAGAAGGTCAGTCATATTCCAGTTTCGTCATTCCCGCGAAGGCGGGAACCCATCTCCCAACCTCAAATCTGGATGCTCCGTCAGGGGGATGACGGAGGGGGGGAGGGCGTTACTTCTTCCCGATCTCCACGAAATCCATCTTCACGAACCTGTCCCACATCGGCCCGCGCCACGCATCCGGCAACGGCAACGTCCCCAGGGCCCAGGCCATGATGTCGGCGTCCTGTTCCTCGATGAACCGCTCGAACCAGTCGAGTTCCTCTTCACCCCATTCGGAATGGTAACGGTCAAAGAACCCACCCACGGCCAAATCCGCTTCCTTGATGCCACGATGCCATGCCCGGAATTGCAGGCGGCGGATGCGGGGATCTTCGTTCACAATTTGTTCCTTGCGCAGACATGCCAAAATCACCGATCGCCAAAATCCCATTGGATGTTTGCGCATCGTCCCGGCTGGGCTAGACACCGCCAGATAGCCATGCGACCCGATATCCTCAACCCACTCTTCACCGAAATCGAAGCGCTCAAGGGTGTAGGCCCCGCGCTGGCCAAACCGCTGGAGCGCCTCGGCCTCGCCCGCGCGGTGGACGTGGTGTTCCATTTGCCGGTCAGCTTCATCGACCGCCGCATGGTGGACGAACTGATTCTCTCCGACTCCGGCCGCGCCATCGGCATCGAACTCACCCCCACCGACTATCGCGCCTCCGGCAGCGCCCGCGCGCCCTTCCGCGTGATCGCGCAGGACAGGCACGGCAACACGGTCGCGCTGGTCTATTTTGGCCGCAACAGCGCTTGGCCCCGCAAGCTGCTGCCGCTCAATGAACCCAAATTCATCTCCGGCAAGCTGGAGGCCTATGGCGACAATCTCCAGATCGTCCACCCCGACTATGTCCTGCCGCCGGAGGAAGCTGCCACCATCCCCGCGCGAGAGCCGGTCTACGGGCTGTCGGAGGGATTGACCAACAACCGCCTGCGCGACCTCGTCGCCCAATCGCTGAGCCGGGCCCCCGACCTTCCCGAATGGATCGAACCCAGCCTGCTCGCCCGCAAGGGCTGGCCCACATGGCACGAAGCGCTCACCCGCATCCACGCCGATCCCAGTGACGCAAAGGCTCGCGAACGCCTGGCCTATGACGAAATCTTCGCCGGCCAACTCGCGTTGATGCTGGTCCGTCAGTCCTCCCGCAAGCGGCGGGGCGTTCCGATAGAAGGCGATGGTCGCCTGCGTGCCATGCTGCAACTCCCCTTCGCCCCGACCGGCGCCCAACGCCGCGCCTTCGGAGAGATTGAAGGCGACATGGCCCAACCCGTCCCCATGCTCCGCCTCCTCCAAGGCGATGTAGGCTCCGGCAAGACCCTCGTGGCCCTGATGGCCCTCCTCAATACGGTCGAAGCAGGCGCCCAGGGCGGGCTCCTCGCCCCCACCGAAATCCTCGCCCGCCAGCATTATGAGACGCTGCGCAAAATGGCGTCGGGCCTGCCCGTCACCATCGCCATCCTCACCGGCCGGGAAAAGGGCAAGACCCGCGAATCCACCCTGATGGGCCTTGCGGACGGCAGCATCGACATACTCGTCGGCACCCACGCCATCTTTCAGGAAGCCGTCCGCTACAGGAATCTGGCCCTCGCGGTCATCGACGAACAACACCGCTTCGGCGTCGCCCAGCGCATGATGCTCGCCGCCAAGGCCGAACGCACCCCGCATCTTCTGGTGATGACGGCGACCCCGATCCCGCGCACGCTGACACTCACTTATTATGGCGAAATGGACGTCTCCCGCCTCGATGAGATGCCTCCCGGCCGCCAGCCGATCCAGACGGTGGTGATGTCCGCCAACCGCCTCGACGAAGTGGTCGAAGCGCTCGCCCGCCATATCGAGGGCGGCGGTCAGGCCTATTGGGTCTGCCCCTTGGTCGAGGAAAGCGAAACCAGCGATCAGGCCGCCGCCGAAGCCCGCGCCGAAATGCTGAAAATGCGCTTCGGCGACCTCGTGGGCCTCGTCCACGGCCGCATGAAGGGCCCGGAAAAGGACGCCGCGATGGAGGGTTTCGCTTCGGCTCGCACGAAAATCCTTGTCGCCACCACCGTCATCGAAGTGGGCGTCGACGTGCCCAACAGCAATCTCATCATCATCGAAGGCGCCGACCGCTTCGGCCTGGCCCAGCTCCACCAGCTGAGAGGCCGCGTCGGCCGGGGCCAGAACCACAGTGTCTGCATCCTCCTGCGCGGCAGCGCCCTCTCGGAAACCTCCCGCGCCCGTCTGGCTCTCATGCGGGAAACCAACGACGGCTTCCGCATAGCCGAAGAGGACCTTCGCCTGCGGGGAGCCGGCGAAATCCTCGGCACCCGCCAATCGGGCGAGGCGCAACTCAAACTCGCCACCCCTGAACATCTCTCGGCGCTTCTCGATTCAGCGCGAGATGACGCGCATCTCCTCATAGACCGGGACGGCGGCCTGACCGAAGCAAGAGGGGAAGCCGCAAGAACCTGCCTCTACCTCTTCGAGCGCGACGCTGCGGTAGGCCTCCTCCGCAGCGGCTAGTCACCTGGAACTGAAGTAGGTTATATTGTAGAGTGCTGCCGTCTGAACGAT
>NZ_JALDYQ010000095.1:0-15619 GCF_032153725.1 Sphingobium sp.
CGACCGGCGACCGATGCGGGCGTGGCGAAATTGGTAGACGCGCCAGATTTAGGTTCTGGTATCGCAAGATGTGGGGGTTCGAGTCCCTTCGCCCGCACCAGTGCGCCAGAACGTGGAGCAGCGCCAGGCGCCAACGAAATTCAGCTGAAGAAAGCGTTTGAGAGAAGAGATGCAGACTGTCGAGACGTTGAACGAGGGCCTGAAGCGCGCCTACACCGTGACCATCACGTCGAAGGACATCGACGCCCGCGTGGAAAAGGAAGTGGCGGCGATCGCGCCGCAGGTCCGCATGCCCGGCTTCCGCCCCGGCAAGGTGCCCGCCAATCTCGTCAGGAAGATGCACGGCGAATCGTTGCAGCGCGACGCTCTGAACAGCTCGATCCAGGACAGCATCCAGAAGCTGATCGCCGATCAGAAGCTGCGCCCGGCGATGCAGCCATCCGTCGAGCTGGACGAGAATTTCGAGTTCGGCAAGGATGCGGAAGTCAAGGTTGCGCTGGAAGTGCTGCCTGAAATCGCCGCGCCGAGCGTCGAGGGTCTGAAGCTGGAACGTCTGACCGCCGAAGTCGCTGACGCGCAGGTCGATGAAGCCGCCGGCCGCATCGCGACCCAGCAGGGCGCGCTGGAAGAGCATGCCGCCAGCCACAAGGCGAAGGACGGCGACACGCTGACCATCGATTTCGTCGGCAAGATCGACGGCGAAGCCTTTGAAGGCGGTTCGGCCGAGGACGTGAAGCTGAAGATCGGCTCGGGCCAGTTCATCCCGGGCTTCGAAGAGCAGCTGGCCGGCGTGAAGAAGGGCGACGAGAAGACCATCACCGTCACCTTCCCCGAAGATTATGGCGCGGCGCACCTCGCCGGCAAGGAAGCGACCTTCGACATCACCGTCAAGTCGATCCTGAACGCCGACAAGCCCAAGCTGGACGATGATTTCGCCAAGTCGCTGGGGCTGGAAGGTCTGGACAAGCTCAAGGAGCTGCTGAAGGGCCAGATCGAGCAGGAACATAACGGCCTGACCCGCACCTATATGAAGCGCAAGCTGCTCGATCAGCTGGCCGCTGCCCATGATTTCGACGTGCCGCCGAGCATGGTGGAAGCCGAATTCAACCAGATCTGGGCGCAGCTTCAGCATGAAGCGGGCCATGAGGAAGATCCGGAAGCGGCTCTGGCCGAGATGGAGGCGGAGAAGGAGGATTATCGCGGCATCGCGGTGCGTCGCGTCCGTCTTGGCCTGCTGCTCTCGGAAATCGGTCAGGCTAACGGCGTGGTCGTGTCGGATCAGGAAATGAACCGTCTGATCATGCAGGCGGCCCAGCAGTACGGCCCGCAGGACCGCGAGCGTTTCGTGCAATATGTCCGTCAGGACCCGATGGCCGCAGCCCAGCTTCGCGCGCCGCTCTATGAGGACAAGGTGGTCGACTTCCTGTTCGACAAGGCCGAAGTCACTGATCGTGCTGTCAGCCGCGAAGAGCTGGAAGCCGCGATCGAGGCCGAGGATGGCGATCTGAAGCCGCACGTCCATGGTCCGGGCTGTGGTCATGACCATGATCATGACGAGAAGCCCAAGGCCAAGAAGGCTGCCCCGAAGAAGAAGGCTGCTGAGGCTGAAGAAGCGGCTCCGGCCGAAGTTGCTGCTGAAGAAGCCCCTGCCAAGAAGGCGCCGGCGAAGAAAGCCGCCGCCAAGAAGGACGAGGCCGTGGCTGAGGAAGCCGTTGCCGAGGAAAAGCCCAAGGCCAAGAAGGCCCCCGCCAAGAAGGCTGCCGCCAAGGCTGAATAAGGCCTTTTCGGTCTGACTGGATAAGCGCCCGGCTTCGCAACGAAGCCCGGGCGCTTTTCATTTTCGCCGCGGCATGGCAGACGAAATGTTAATCAGGCCCGTTCATGTCGACAGGGGGCAGGGCGTTACCAGGGTTTTGGGTCGATGAAGGAATTTCCGGCAGTGGAAAGCGGGGAGGGGATGGCAAGCCCGCGGATCGCGGTCATTCTGCCCTGCTATAACGAAGCGGGCGCGATCGTGCAGACGGTGGAGGATTTCCGCCGCGCGCTGCCTTCCGCCGAGATTTACGTCTTCGACAATAATAGCACGGATGGCAGCCGGGAGCTGGCGGCGGCGGCGGGGGCGATCGTTCGCCGCGTGGCGCAGCAGGGCAAGGGCCATGTGGTGCGCCGCATGTTCGCGGATGTGGATGCGGACATCTATATCATGGCCGACGGCGATGCGACCTATGAGGCCGCCGCAGCGCCGAAGATGGTCGCCGCCATGCTGGAGGATAATCTCGACATGGTTGTCGGTTGCCGCCGCGATGAGGTGGAGGCCGCCTATCGCAAGGGGCATCGCTTCGGCAATTGGGCATTGACGAGCCTGTTGAAGCAGCTTTTCGGACGCAGCTTCACCGATATCCTTTCGGGTTACCGCGTCTTTTCCCGGCGCTTCGTGAAGAGTTTTCCGGTGCTGTCCGCCGGGTTCGAGATCGAGACGGAAATGAGCGTCCATGCGCTGGAACTCGCCATGCCGGTGGCCGAGGTCGTCACCGCCTATGGCGCGCGACCGGAAGGGTCGGTGAGCAAGCTTTCCACCTATCGCGACGGCTGGCGCATCCTGCGGACGATCATCACCCTGTACCGGATAGAACGCCCGATATTGTTCTTCGGGATCATCGCCGCGCTGCTGGCGGCGGGCGGGCTGATCCTCGCGGCGCCGCTGATCCTGACCTATATGAAGACAGGGCTTGTGCCGCGCTTCCCGACCGCCATATTGGTGACGGGTCTGATGATCCTCGCCACGCTTTCGGGCATGTGCGGGCTGATCCTGGATACCGTGGTGCGTGGGCGGCGCGAGATGCGGCGGCTGGCCTATCTCGCCTTCCGCGCGCCGTCCGACTTTGCCCGGTGCGACTGAACCATCTCATCCCTGTTGCACGCGCCCCCTTGAACAGTCTGCTTTTTGTCCCGATGTAGTGGACGGGCAAAAGCAATCACCCTGAAAGAGCAAGATGACCGATATCATGACCGATCCCATGGCCGCTCTGGTCCCCATCGTTATCGAACAGTCCAACCGGGGCGAGCGCAGCTTCGACATTTACTCGCGCCTTCTGCGGGAGCGGATCATCTTCGTGACCGGTCAGGTCGAGGATCATATGGCCTCGCTGATCGTGGCCCAGCTGCTGTTCCTTGAGTCGGAGAATCCGAAGAAGGACATCTGGATGTACATCAACTCGCCGGGCGGCGTGGTGACGTCCGGCATGGCCATCCACGACACGATGAAATATATCCGCCCGCAGGTCGGCACCGTTTGCATCGGTCAGGCTGCGTCGATGGGCAGCTTCCTGCTCGCCGCCGGTGAGCCAGGCAAGCGGATCGCGCTGTCCAACGCCCGCATCATGGTGCACCAGCCGTCCGGCGGCGCGCAGGGCATGGCGTCGGACATCGAGATTCAGGCCAAGGAAATCCTGCGGATTCGCAGTCGCCTGAACAATCTTTATGTCGAATATACCGGCCGTTCGCTGGAGGAAGTGGAGCGGGCGATGGACCGCGACACCTTCCTTGAGGCGGAGGAAGCCAAGGCGTTCGGTCTGGTTGATGAAGTGTTCGATCGTCGTCCGGCCGCGCCGGAATCGGCAGAAGGCTAAAACATATGTTTGCCGCGCGCGCCCTTTTCTCCCCTTGTGAAACGGGCGCGTCGCGGTCTAGGATGATCCTAGGACCACCATATCCCTCGTCGCAGGCGACAGTTCGCCTGAAAGAGGGAAGAGAGATTGGCGAATGACTAAGCTTACGGGCTCCGATTCTAAAAGCACGCTTTACTGCTCCTTCTGCGGCAAGTCGCAGCATGAAGTGCGTAAGCTGATCGCGGGGCCGACCGTGTTCATCTGCGATGAGTGCGTGGAACTGTGCAACGACATCATCCGCGAAGAAACGAAGGGCGGTCTTGTCGGCAAGAAGGATGGCGGCGTGCCGACCCCGCAGGAAATCTGCGATGTGCTGGACGATTATGTGATCGGCCAGAACCGGGCGAAGCGTGTCCTGTCAGTCGCCGTCCATAATCATTACAAGCGCCTCAACCACGGCACCAAGTCGGGCGAGGTGGAACTGGCCAAGTCGAACATCCTGCTGGTTGGCCCGACTGGTTGCGGCAAGACGCTGCTGGCGCAGACTCTGGCCAAGACATTCGATGTGCCCTTCACCATGGCCGACGCGACCACGCTGACCGAGGCGGGCTATGTCGGCGAGGATGTCGAGAACATCATCCTCAAGCTGCTCCAGGCATCCGACTATAATGTCGAGAAGGCACAGCGCGGGATCGTCTATATCGACGAAATCGACAAGATCAGTCGTAAGGCGGAAAACCCCTCCATCACCCGCGATGTGTCGGGCGAAGGGGTGCAGCAGGCGCTGCTCAAGCTGATGGAGGGCACCACCGCTTCGGTTCCGCCACAGGGTGGCCGCAAACATCCGCAGCAGGAGTTCTTGCAGGTCGACACGACCAACATCCTCTTCATCTGCGGCGGTGCATTCGCGGGTCTGGAAAAGATCATCGGCGACCGTCTGGAAGCCAAGTCGATCGGCTTCGGCGCGCATGTCGCGGCGCCAGAGGAGCGCAAGACCGGCGAGTTGCTGCGTCAGAGCGAGCCGGAAGATCTGCTGAAATTCGGCCTGATCCCCGAATTTGTCGGCCGTTTGCCGGTGATCGCGACGCTGGAGGATCTGGACGTGGCCGCGCTGGTCAAGATCCTGATCGAGCCGAAGAATGCGTTGGTGAAACAATATGCCAAGCTGTTCGACATGGAGAATGTCGAACTCAGTTTCACCGACGATGCGCTGACCGCGATTGCCAGGAAGGCGATCGAGCGCAAGACCGGTGCCCGCGGCCTGCGATCGATCCTGGAGGCGATCCTGCTCGACACCATGTTCGACCTGCCCTCAATGGAAGGCGTTGGTGAGGTGGTGGTCGACAAGGACGTGGTGGCGGGCAGCAAGGAACCGATTCGGGTCTTCAGCGAGAAGGACAAGCGGGCCGAAGACGCGGCCTGATTCGAAGCCTCAACAGTTTGAAATATGGGGGGTCGGCGATGTTTCGCCGGCCCCCTTTCATTTGTCTTGAACGCAACCGCACAAAAATTCCTGCTGCGTTGCAAAATTGCACCACTGTCCAACAGTGAGGCGAATTCCAAAAAAATCGCTAAAAATCAGTTATTTAAAAGACGATTTTCGAGCCTCCCGGGCAAGACTTTGCCGGAGTAGGAGCGGTCGTCACCTGATTGCTATTATATTGTCGTAAAACTGCAATCAGAGCATCACAGGACCGTCGCCATCGGCCGCCACAGGCGGCGCCAGCTCAACAGAGCAAAACAGAGCGGGCGCGACGCGCCAAATTTTCAAAGGGACAATGTTCATATGAAACAGCTTCTTATGTGTAGCGCGGCGCCCATCGTCGCGGTGTTCGCCGTGGCTGCACCCACCGCTGCGTTCGCGCAGTCGACCGGCTCGATCGACTTTGAAAATGAAATCGTCGTCACCGGTGCGACCGTCGACAAGGGCGTTGCCGGGGTGCTCCTGCCGGACACCAGCAAGGCCAAGGCGGTTCTGGGCGCCGAGTTCATCCAGGCGCAGACGCCGGGCCAGAGCATTAACGAAGTCATCAACCAGCTGCCGGGCGTCAGCTTCCAGAACAACGATCCCTTTGGTTCGGCTGGCGGTACGCTGACCATCCGCGGTTTCGACGACAGCCGCATTTCGCAGACCTTCGATGGCCTGCCGCTGAACGACACGGGTGGTTATGCGCTCTATTCGAACCAGCAGCTCGACCCGGAAATCATCGAGCAGGTGAACGTCAATCTGGGTACCACGGACGTCGACAGCCCGACAGCGGCGGCGACCGGTTCGACCGTCAACTACCGCTCGATCACGCCGAGCGAGGAATTCGGCGCGAAGATGATCGCTTCGGTCGGTGATTTCAGCTTCTTCCGCCTGTTCGGCATGGTCCAGACCGGCAACTTCACCCCTTGGGGCACGCGCGCCTTCTTCTCGGCCAGTCGCGCGACCAATGATGCCATTTATGGCGGCATTGGCGAGATCGACAAGCAGCAGTATAACGCCAAAATCTATCAGCCGATCGGCAGCAATGGCGACTTCATCTCACTGGCCGGCCATTATAATGAGAACCGCAACAATTTCTTCGGCTCGGTGCCGCTGCGCGTCGATGGCGGCCGTGTCGTCGGCAGTTCCAGCGCCAACCGCTTCCCGACGAGCAAGGATGAGCGCTTCTACGAAACCGCGCGCTGCATCATTCCGAACCCCGTTGCGGGCGCGGCGGACGTCGCGAGCGCGTGCGGCTCGGACTATGAATATCGCTACAACCCGTCCGACACCGGCAATATCCGCATCAATTCGCGCTTCACGCTGGCCGATGGGCTGATCCTGACGGTCGATCCGAGCTATCAATATACCAAGGCCAATGGCGGCGGCACCAGCATCGCTTCGGAAGGCCGCACCCCGGCCAGTTCGGGCCTGGCGGGGCAGGTTGGTTTCATCCAGGGTTCGTCGAGCGCCACGCAATATTATTTTGGGCGTGACCTGAATGGCGACGGCGATACGCTGGATACCATCCGTCTGTTGACGCCCAGCCAGACGCAGACGCATCGCTATGGCCTGATCGCCTCGCTGCGCTACGACATCAACGATCACAATACGATCCGCGTGGCATATAGCTATGATCGCGGTCGTCATCGCCAGACCGGCGAAGCGGCCTATCTGCGCACCGATGGCTTCGGTTCGGAATATTTCGCGATCGATGATCCGATTGCGGACGTGAATGGCGATCTGGTCGAGAAGCGCAATCGCCTGTCCTATGCAATCCTGCATCAGTTTTCGGGCGAATATCGCGGCGAGTTCGATGCGTTCACCGTCAACCTCGGCCTGCGTGCGCCTTTCTTCAAGCGCGACCTTAACAATTATTGTTTCACCGCCACGGCGGGCGGCAATCTGCGTTGCTTTGGCGACGATGCGGCATCGGCTGCCTATGCGGCGGCCAATCCGGCCATTCAGGGGCCGCAGCGACGGGTGTTCAAATATGACAAGCTGCTGCCGAACGCGGGCGTGGTGTTCGATCTGAGTGGCGCGGCCAGCCTGTTCGTCAATTATTCGAAGGGCTTGCAGGTGCCGGGCACGGACAATCTGTACAACAGCTTCTTCTATGCCCCGGGTACGGAAGGCGCCAACCCCAGCCCGGAAACCACGGATAACTTCGATCTGGGTGTCCGATATCGCACCAGCACGCTCCAGGCGCAGCTTTCGGGTTGGTACACCATCTACCACAACCGTCTGGCGCAGGCCTATGATCGCGACCTCAACGTCACCATCTATCGCAATCTCGGCCGGGTCGACAAATATGGCGTCGATGGCAGCGTGACCTATCAGCCGATCCCGGAGCTGATGTTCTATGCATTCGGGTCCTACCTGAAGTCGGAGATCAAGGACGACGTCCAACTGGACGCCTCCACGGTCGGTCAGACGGCGGGCAAGCGGGAATCGGGCGCGCCGGTCTATACGCTGGGTGGTCGTGTGCAGGGTGAGATTGAGGGCTTCCGTCTGGGCATTCAGGCCAAGCGTACCGGTCCGCGTTACGTGAACGACCAGAATCTGCCGGTCTATCAGACCATCAACGGGGCGCTGACCCAGGTTTATGGCGCCAAGGCTCCCGCCTATACGGTGGTTGATCTGGACGCGCGTTATTCGCTGGAGAAGTTCGGTGCGCCGGGCGTGGCGATCCAGCTGAACGTCACCAACCTGTTCGACAAATTCTATGTCGGCGGGTTCGACGGTACGCTGTCCAACACCAGCATCACCTTTGCCCAGATCGGTGCGCCACGGACCTTCATCGGATCGGTTGTCGTCGGTTTCTAGAGCATCGTGCGCAAAAGTGGGAACCGATTTTGCGCCTGAAACGATACGAAAACAAGGAATTGGAGCACGGGGCATGCGTCAGATTTAACGCAGCCTGCTCCAGGCGCTGGTCATCATGGGAAGGACGCGGCGTTCGTTCGCGCCCTTTCCTTATTTCAGGCAGCTGTCGAGGCCGTCGCGCTGGACGATGCCGATGCGGGAGGTGATGCTGTTGCCGTAGCGGCGGGTGAAGCCGTGGGGGGCGATGGCTTCGCGCTTCTTGGGGAGCGGCAGGACGGCGGCGAGGCGGGCGGCTTCGGCGCGGGTCAGATGCTGCGCGCCGTGGTGGAAATAGCGGATCGCGCCGGCCTGCGCGCCATAGGTGCCGATGCCCGTTTCCGCGACGTTGAGATAGACTTCCATGATCCGGCGCTTGCCCCAGATCGCTTCGATGAGGAGGGTGAACCAGGCTTCGAGCCCTTTGCGCAGGAAGCCGCCGCCCTGGAAGAGGAAGACGTTCTTCGCCGTCTGCTGGCTGATCGTGGAGCCGCCGCGGATGCGGCCGCCGCTGGCATTGTGACGCATGGCCTGGGCGATGGCGACGGCGTCGAAGCCGTGATGGCTGCAAAAGCGGCTGTCCTCCGCTGCGATGGCGGCGCGGGGCATGTCCGGGTCCATCTCGTCCAGACTCATCCAGTCCTTGGTGATGCCATGGGAATCGAACAGCATCGTCCATGTCACCGGCGGCGGCACGAAGCGGTAGATCACCACCATCAGAAGCGAGAGCGCCACGAAACCGCCGAGGATATTGAGAGCGATGCGGAGCCAGCGGGAACGACGGTGGGAGGATGCGGACTTTCTTGCGGTCATGCCGCCGTGGTAGCGCGATCCCCGCACGGTTCAAGTCCTCCCTTGCCGGCGGATTTGGGTGACACAGGTGACGCGATGGAGATACGTCAGGACACTGGTTTATCGAAAAACTCCTGTGTCTTGCGGTTTACGGTTTGAAAGAGCCGCTGGCGGCATAGCGCTGGTCAGGGGCTGTAGGACAGGAGAAAATCGGCAGGCGGGCTTCGGTGGCCCCCCGGCACGAAAAAAAAGCCCCGGATCGCTCCGGGGCTGTTTCTTTTCGCTCTGGTTCGGATCAGGCGGTGGCGAGGCGGGTGATCTTGCCCAGCTTGTCGCCTGCGATCCGCATCATCGCCTTTTGCAGCTTTTCGAAGGCGCGGACCTCGATCTGGCGAACGCGTTCGCGGCTGACGCCATAGACCTGGGAGAGTTCCTCCAGCGTCTTGGGCTCTTCGGCCAGACGGCGTTCGGCCAATATGTGCTTTTCGCGGTCGTTGAGGTCGTCCATCGCCTCGACCAGCATGTCGTGGCGCAGTTCGCTTTCCTGCCGGTCGGCGACGCGTTCATCCTGCAACGGATCGGTGTCGGCCAGCCAATCCTGCCACTGACCCTCGCCATCCTCGCGCATTGGCACGTTGAGCGACGTGTCGCCGCCCATCGCCATGCGGCGGTTCATGGAGATCACATCTTCCTGCGTGACGCCCAGATCGGTCGCGATCTTGGCCACGTCATCGGGATGCAGGTCGCCATCCTCGAACGCTTCGATATTGTTCTTCATCCGGCGCAGGTTGAAGAACAGCTTCTTCTGCGCGGCGGTCGTGCCCATCTTCACAAGGCTCCAGGACCGCAGGATGAATTCCTGGATCGACGCGCGAATCCACCACATGGCGTAGGTCGCCAGGCGGAAGCCGCGATCCGGCTCGAATTTCTTCACGCCCTGCATCAGGCCGATATTGCCTTCGCTGATCAGCTCGCTGACCGGCAGGCCATAGCCGCGATAACCCATGGCGATCTTCGCCACCAGGCGCAGATGCGAGGTCACGAGCTGGGCCGCGGCTTCGGAATCCGCATGCTCGGCATAGCGCTTCGCGAGCATATATTCCTGCTCGGGCGCCAGGATCGGAAATTTGCGGATTTCCGACAGATAGCGGTTGAGGCTGGCTTCACCGCCCAGCGCAGGAACCGCGGGGACATTGGTCTTTCCGGCCATGTCGTCACCTTTCCCTTTCATGCGCGGCGGGACCCAGAAGAGGCGTCCAAGGCGCCGTCGCAAACTTATCCAAATCTATACGTGAAGCTCGCTTAACAGTTCCTGCATGTCCGCAGGGATTGGACTGTCGAAGCAGAGGGCCTCACCCGTTACAGGATGTATGAACCCAAGCCTTTTCGCGTGCAATGCCTGCCGTTTGAAACCCAGCGTTTCCAGTATCGATTTGAAACCTTTTCTTTCTCTACCGTAAACCGGGTCCCCGATCAAGGGGTGTCCCAGATGCGCCATATGGACGCGGACCTGATGCGTCCGCCCGGTTTCCAGCCTGCATTCGACAAGAGCCGCTCCCCGCAGCTTCTGCAACGTGCGGTAATGGGTCACGGCATGTTTGCCGCGTCCTTCCCGATGAACGGCCATTTTCTTTCGATCGGCGACGGACCGGCCGACCCACGCGTCGATCATGCCTGCGGCGGGATGAGGCACGCCGTAGACGATCGCGGCGTAGAGCCGGTCGATGGAATGCGCCGCGAACTGCTGCGCCAGCCCTTCATGGGCACGGTCTGACTTGGCAACGACCAACAGGCCGGAAGTATCCTTGTCGATGCGATGAACGATGCCGGGGCGCGCCACGCCGCCAATGCCGGACAGCTGGCCCTGGCAATGATGGAGCAGCGCATTGACGAGCGTGCCGTCCAGATTGCCTGCCGCCGGATGAACGACGAGGCCGGCCGGTTTGTCGATGACGATCAGGTCGGGGTCTTCGTGGACGATGGCGAGCGGAATGTCCTGCGCCACCGCCTCTGCCTCTACCGGAGGGGGGAGGGTGATGGCGAAGGCTTGCCCGGCCGCGACCTTCATGGAAGGGGTCGATGAGCGGCCCGACGTCGTCACCTGTCCCTCGACGATCAGCGCCTTCAGCCGTTCGCGCGACAGGTCGGGCACCAGTTCGGCAAGCGCCTTGTCGAGCCGCATGCCGTCCTGCGCCTCGCTTATCGTCGCTTCAATGATGGAAACCCCCGAATTCATTGCGTAGGAAAGTAGGAATGAAGGTCAGGATTTCAAGGGGCATTCTGGAACAAATCATGTCCGAAGCGGCGGCGGATGGGAATGAGGTCTGCGGGCTGCTTTTGGGCGAGGGCAGGCGGATCAGGGCGATCCGGCCCGCCGCGAATGTCGCGGCCGATCCGGCGCGGCATTTCGAACTGGACCCGGCGGTGCTGATCGCGGCGTATCGGGCGGCGCGCGGGGGCGGGGCGCGGATCATCGGCCATTATCATTCGCATCCCGGTGGTGTGGCGGTTCCTTCGGCCACCGACGCCGCCTGTGCCATGGCGGATGGCAGCCTGTGGCTGATCGTCGGGGGTGGCGCGGCGCGGCTCTGGGTCGCGACGGGGGAAGATGAAAATGCACGATTTGTTGAGGCTTTGCTCGATATCTTGTGAGCGAAAGGCGGCCAGCCGGGCTTGCATCATGCGGCAGGGCAGCGCATTAGCCATTCATTCCTTTCCTGAATTCTTCTCCGGCGGCAGCAAAACTTCATGACCAATCCGACCGACAGCATCGAATTTGCCAGCCTGCTCTGTTCGCGGCTGTGCCATGATCTGCTCAGCCCCGTGGGCGCGCTCAATAACGGGCTTGAGTTGATGGCGGATGAGACGGACCCGGAAATGCGGCAGCGCTGCCTGGACCTGCTGGCGGACAGCGCCAAGACTTCGGCCAACAAGCTCAAATTCTTCCGGCTGGCCTTTGGCTCGGCGGGTGGTTTTGGCGATGCGGTGCCGACGCATGAGGCGCGGGTGGCGATCGAGGGCATGTTCGCCGCCACGGGCCGGGTCAGGATCGGCTGGCTGGTCGAGGAGGACATGCTCGACAAGCTGCCGGCGAAGGTGCTGCTGAATCTGGCGCTGATTGCCGGGGATGCGCTGGTGCGCGGCGGGCAGCTGGACATTGGTGCAGAGCGGCGGCCCGGCGTGACGGAGATCGTGGTGCGGGCGGAAGGGCCGAAGCTGGTGCTCGATCCCGATCTGCGCGCGGCGCTGGCAGGGACTTTGCCGCTGGAGGGGCTGGCTTCGCGGACATCGGCGGCATGGATGGTTCGGGCT
Source organism: Sphingobium sp. (assembly GCF_032153725.1). Taxonomy (GTDB): domain Bacteria; phylum Pseudomonadota; class Alphaproteobacteria; order Sphingomonadales; family Sphingomonadaceae; genus Sphingobium. Next base: position 12,043 of record NZ_JALDYQ010000095.1, read on the forward strand.
CTGGTGACCAGCGCCGGGGGCGAGATCGCGCTGTCGCCTGCGGGTGAGCCTGTGCTGCTGTTCGGTGCGTCCATTCCGGACGGGCGTTAAGCGACGGCGACCAGTTCGCAAATGCTATGCCCGTCGGATTTGGGTGACATAAGTGAACATTATGGACGCGTGGAAAGAGCTATTTTCTGATTTTTTTCCTGCCAGCCATCCCCATTTCGAAGAGTGCGATTTTGCATAGTGTGAGGGATGGCCGGTTTTGGCCAATACTGGTCATTAAGCGAAACGTGCTCCTGCGCAGGCAGGAGCCCAGTTCAGACGTTGCAGTGATGAGGTGAGGGCGGGACTGGGTTCCTGCCTGCGCAGGAACACGGTGCGCTTCAAGGAACGCGCGGCTAAGCCGACCATCCGCTCTCCACCCATTCTGTTCCGGTTGGACAAAAAAAGGCCCGGCCGCCTCAAGCGACCGGGCCCTTTTTCCATGCAGTCCCGAAAAGATCAGGCGCTGTAATACATGTCGAATTCGACCGGCGAAGGGGCCATTTCCCAACGGTACACTTCGGGCCACTTCAGTTCGAGATAAGCCTCGATCTGGTCCTTGGTGAACACGTCGCCCTTCAGCAGGAAGTCGTGGTCGGCGGCCAGCGAGTTCAGCGCTTCACGCAGCGAACCGCAGACGGTCGGCACCTGGCTCAGCTCTTCCGGCGGCAGGTCATAGAGGTTCTTGTCCATCGCGGCGCCCGGATGAATCTTGTTCTCAATGCCGTCGAGGCCAGCCATCAGCAGCGCCGAGTAGCAGAGATAGGGGTTGGCCATCGCGTCGGGGAAGCGGAATTCGACGCGCTTCGCCTTGGCGCCCGCGCCGTAGGGGATACGGCAGGAGGCCGAACGGTTGCGGGCCGAATAGGCCAGCAGAACCGGGGCTTCGAAGCCCGGCACCAGACGCTTGTAGCTGTTGGTGGTCGGGTTGGTGAAGGCATTGAGAGCCTTGGCGTGCTTGATGACGCCGCCGATGAAGTAGAGGCACATGTCCGACAGGCCGGCATAGCCTTCGCCCGCGAAGAGCGGCTTGCCGCCGTCCCAGATCGACATGTGGGTGTGCATGCCCGAACCATTGTCCTGCGCGATCGGCTTCGGCATGAAGGTCGCGGTCTTGCCATAGGCCTGGGCGACCATCTGCACGACATATTTGTAGATCTGCATGCGGTCGGCGGTCTGGACCAGCGTGCCGAAGGTCAGGCCGAGTTCGTGCTGGGCAGCGGCCACTTCATGGTGGTGCTTGTCGCAGGGCAGGCCCATTTCGAGCATGGTCGAAACCATTTCGGCGCGGATGTCGGTGCAGGGATCGACCGGCGCGACGGGGAAATAGCCGCCCTTGGCGCGCGGACGGTGGGCGAGGTTGCCGCCTTCATATTCCTTGCCGGTGTTGGTCGGCAGTTCGATGTCGTCGATCTTGAAGAAGGACTCATTATAGTCCGAGTTGAAGCGGACATCGTCAAACATGAAGAATTCGGCTTCCGGGCCGACATAGACGGTGTCGCCGAAACCGGCCGACTTGACGAAGGCTTCGGCGCGCTTCGCGGTCGAACGCGGGTCGCGGGTGTAGAGTTCGCCGGTGTCGGGTTCCACGATGTCGCAGAAGAGGATCAGCATCGGGGTGGCGCTGAACGGATCGACGTAAACGGCGTCGAGGTCCGGCTTCAGGATCATGTCCGATTCGTTGATCGCCTTCCAACCTTCGATCGACGAACCGTCGAACATCAGGCCCTGGGTCAGCTCATCCTCGCCCAGCACCGAAGCGACCATGGTCAGGTGCTGCCACTTGCCCTTGGGATCGGTGAAACGGACATCGACCCATTCGATCTCCTTTTCTTCGATCATCTTCAGGATGTCTTTAGGCGTGTTGGCCATGTGAACTTGCCCTTCTTTCAAAAATACCCCCCCGAAGGGGTCGGTTGATGTGCGTCCGCCAAGGCTCCTGGAAATCAGCCCCTGTAAGCCGGCGAGAACCTGGTGGAATAATCAGATGGCGTCGCTGTCGCGCTCACCGGTGCGGATGCGCACCGCGCCTTCGATGTTGGAAATGAAAATCTTGCCGTCGCCGATGCGGCCGGTCTGCGCGGCGGCGGCGATCGCTTCGACGACGCGTTCGGCCATACCGTCCTCGACGATGACCTCCAGCTTCACCTTGGGCAGGAAGTCGACGACATATTCGGCGCCGCGATAAAGTTCGGTATGGCCCTTCTGGCGGCCGAATCCCTTGGCTTCGGTGACGGTGATGCCCGAAACGCCGACTTCGTGAAGCGCTTCCTTCACTTCGTCGAGCTTGAACGGCTTGATGATCGCTTCGATCTTCTTCATCTTCAGATATCCCAATCAAACGCGCGCTGAACGGCGGGTGCGACCCCGCCCTTCATTTCCCTTCGAGTGACGATCATCATGCCCCCCGAAGGCAAGCGCCGCCTCTCTTCCCAATCAATTCCCGTGCCAAATGGCGAATCGCCAAATCTGCTTTCTGCGATGCAACAACTTTTGTCCATATTGCCCGGATTCCGGGCAATATCGTGACGTGCTGCCCATTTTTTGGGCAGTGTTGCGATGGTCAGCTTCGATAAGGCGGCGCGTCGAGGCCGGCCGGGCTTTTGGTGAATATCTCGCAACCGGTTTCGGTGATGCCGATGCTGTGCTCGAACTGGGCGGAAAGGGTGCGGTCGCGGGTCACGGCCGTCCAGCCGTCCTCCAGCATCTTCACGCCGGGCTTGCCAATATTGATCATCGGCTCGATCGTGAAGAACATGCCGGGCTTGAGTTCGGGGCCGGTGCCGGGGCGGCCGATGTGCACGACCTCCGGGCTGTCGTGGAATACGCGGCCAAGGCCATGGCCGCAGAAGTCGCGGACGACGCCATAGCGGTGCTTTTCGGCGTGGCGCTGGATCGCATGGCCGATATCGCCCAGATGATTGCCGGGCTTTGCCTGTTCGATGCCCAGCATCAGGCATTCATAGGTGACTTCGACCAGCCGACGCGCCTTGATGGGAGGCTCGCCGCAAATATACATCCGGCTCGTGTCGCCGTGCCAGCCGTCGACCAGCGGGGTCACGTCGATATTCAGGATATCGCCGTCCTTCAGCTTCTGGTCGCCCGGAATGCCGTGGCAGATGACATTGTTGAGCGAGATGCAGCAGCTGTGGGTATAGCCGCGATAGCCCAGAGTCGCCGGGACCCCGCCGCCGTCCAGCGTCATGCGGCGGACGATGTCGTCCAGTTCCCCGGTGGTGACGCCGGGCACCACATGCGGCACCAGCGCGTCCAGGATTTCCGCCGCCAGCCGCCCGGCCTTGCGCATGCCTTCGAAACCGGCCGCGTCATAGAGCTTGATCGCGGTCGAGCGGGAAACCGGCGCGTCCGCCGTCATCGTCATATATTCGGTCATGGAGCGATTATAGGCAGGGATGCCGGATAATGCGAGGGGGCGGCTGGTGGTCCGATTCTGACATTTGCGACCGTGCTATCCGGCTGGCGGGATGCAAATGTCACAATCAATCCACTGGGGCGGATCGACATTCAGGAGGTGACGAGCCGAAAAAGC
>NZ_JALDYQ010000023.1:0-63024 GCF_032153725.1 Sphingobium sp.
AGGCGAGGATCGGCGCGCGATCAAAATTTATATCCCACCGTCACACCATAGGTCCGCGGCGTACCGTAGGACTGGAGGGTGCAGCCGCAGATCTGGGTGTTGTCGAAGCCAATCTGGCCGTAGCGCTTGTCAAACAGGTTGCTGACATAAGCGGTCAGGCTGAGGCCGGTCGGCTGCTGAGCCCAGCTGGCGCTGAGGTTCACAAGCGTACGTCCCTTGTACCAGTTGCCCTGGAAATTGCGCAGATTGTAGTAGAAGCCCGAGGAATAGTTTCCAAGCGCGCTGAACGAGAGCTCGCCGCCAGCAATTTCCTCAGGGTAGGTATAGGCAAGCGAGGCCGTCACCTGCGTGCGCGGCGCATAAGGCGGACGGACCGTCTTGAAGACGCCGGGCGCCACCTCATAGTCCTTCACAACCGCGTGGGAGTAGGCTCCGGCGACAGTTGCTCGTAGCCCGTCTGTTACCTGCAAGCTCATGTCGGCGTCGATGCCCCATACCTTGCTGTCCTGGTTCTTAATGACGCCAGCAGCGTTGGAGAACAGGAACGCCTGAAAGTCCTGATAGTCGTAGTAGAAGCCAGAGGCGTTCAACGAGAAATCGCGGTCGCCATATTTGAACCCGGCTTCATAGGCGATCAGCGTTTCGGCCTTATAGGGCACCTGCGCGTCGGAGATGTTCACCCCGAGGGCCTTCCCGTTATAGTTGCCACCCTTTACGCCGCGATTGACGCCCGCATAGACAAGGAGATCGCTGTTCGGCCGAAATTCGATCTGCGCCTTGCCGGCCCAGAGCGTTTTCGTGCGCTCGTCAGAAAAAGGCGCCGTATAGGGAAACAAGGGCGTGTCGTAGCTCGGATGATAGGCGTCGCCACTGCGGTAGGCGTTCCCGACCGAAGCATATTCCTGATGCTCCCGGATGACGCGTCCACCCAGAATGAACTTCCACTGCTCCGACAGGGCGAGTTCGAACTGCCCGAAGCCGGATATGGACTCGGTCTTGGTCCTGCTGATCGGTCCGATAAAGACGCCGGCGGAGGTCAGGTTGAATAGCGCTGCGACGATCGAGCCGGGCGGTCCGATCAAGCCGCTTCGCGAGTCATTCCTGAGATTGAGATAGTAAGCGCCGGCCGTCCAGAGGAAGCCATCTTCATCACCGCCGCTCAACTTGAATTCCTGCGAGAAGGCCTTGGTGTCGGCATCCGCAGAAACTGCGACGAAATTCGCAGGGCCGCCATCGCCGTCCAGCACCTGGAACTTCGAATGTTTCTGATAACCGGTGATCGACGAGAAGGTGACGTCGCCAAAGTCATAGTCGATGTGCGAAGCCGCCATCCACACCGACGCGCGGTTGGTGTCCTGTCGTGCATAATCCGACGAGAGCTCGAGATCCTTCGCGCTGATGGGCACATATCCGAACCAGTCGGCACCTGGTGCGCGGGTTCCGTTGCCCGGGAACGCGAAAAGCGAATATGGTACACCGACGGTCGGCAGGTTCTGTCCGTTGGGACCGATCGCGAACCGCGTTTCCGTAGGCGAGGCATAGTCGTTTTCGACATATCCGCCGGCGGCATTATAGGTCCCGATCGTTGCCACTGAAGTATAGGGCGCGGTCGACATACGCTGCTTGGAGCCGGAAATGCCGATGCGGATCGTCAGATCGTCAGTCGGCTCCCACTTGAACTGGGCGCGGCCCGCATAAGTCTTGCCGCCGCCAAGGTCTTCGCCGCGGGGGGTGACCGGAGGACCGACCGTGCCGGGTGCGCCGGATGAAAGCCCTTCGGGATAACGGTTCTTCCAAAAATCATCGATCCGCGAATAATAGCCCGCGACGCGGAGGGCCGCATTCGATCCCAAGGGGAAATTGAGCGCGCCCTCCGCCTTCAGCTCGTTGAAGCGAGCATAAGAAAGATCGACATAACCGCCGACCGCGGAGGGATCGGGCTGCGCGATCAGTGTATGCACAAGACCGCCGGTCGCGTTGCGCCCGAAAAGCGTGCCCTGCGGGCCTTTCAGGATTTCGATGCGGTCGATGTCGAACAGCGCAAGCATGTGGCCCTGCTGAGCCGGGATATAGATGTCGTCGACATAGACCGCGACCGGAACCTCGAGCGAATCCGAGAAGGCCGACTGGGTAACTCCGCGGATCGTATATTGCTGCGTCTGGCCGCCGTAGCTGCCTGACGCGTAGACGCCCGGCGTGATCTGCGCGATGTCGGTGCTTTCCGACAAGCCCATCGCCTTTAGCGAGTCGCCCTCGAAAGCCGCGACCGAGATGCCCACATCCTGAAGGCTTTGCGCACGGCGCTGCGCGGTCACGACGATCGTACCGTCATTCGACGACTCGGCTTTTTCGGCGGCAAGTGCGCCGGTTGTTTGCGCCGATGCAGGCGCCACCAAGGCGGCGAGGGCCGCGATCGCCGTTCCAGCCAGCAGGGCCCGGGCCGGTGCCGTCCTCAGCGTCCGCTTCTGCTTTTCTTTCGAAGATGTCAAATTCATCACTAATCCCTCTCGATTATTTGCTCTGACTTGGCATTCCGTCCGGTTTTTCCGGATCTTGAGATCTTTCGAATGACGGGTGCGGCGAATGCGAATCCGTTTCCCCGGATTGCTATGCCAGCACCGGCGCGAGCGATTGGCGTGCGGGCACATGACGATTGATGATGAAGCAGCCGCACACGCCTAATATGAGTGTGGCGGCAATGACGTAGAACAAGCCGGTCGGCCCGAAGGCGCTGTCGAGGATCATCCCGCCGGCGATGATCGCCGCGAGGCCGCCGATCCTGGCGACGACAAGCGCGAGGCCGATCCCGCGACCACGGCACCCGTCGTCATAACCGCAAGCGAGCAGCCCGTTGAGCGCAGCAGCGAGGATCGAGTAAATCGCCCCCATCGCACCGATGCCGAGGTAGATGACGAACCGTAATGCGTCGCTGGGTCCCGCTTGGTGAAGTCCGACGACATTGGCCAGAAGGATCGCGTTCGCAATGCCGATCAAAAACGCCGTGATCATCAGGCGGAGTGTTCCGATCCGGCTGATGACCAGGCTCGTCACCAACGGACCGAGCAGCGCCATGACGTTGTAGGCGAGATAGCCCATGACGGCTTCGGAGAGCGGAAGACCAGCCTTTGCTAGGATCATTGGCGTCCAGGCGAAGGAATAGCCCATATAGGTGATACCGGCAAAGGCCAGAGGGGCGCCAACGTTGATGCGGCGGTTTTTCGCCGTGAACAACGGCGTTTTCGTCGGTGGTGCGTCAGGGTTTGCACCACCGCGAGCCGGCCCCATGCTCGCAACCGGAGCCGGTAAGGTCGCAAGAATGATGAGGGTCAGGAGCATCGCGGCACCGGCCGCGATGAAGCAGGCATGCCAGCCATGGCCTGGTTCGATGAGCAGCACGACGACGCTGCCGAGCATCCCGCCCGCCGGACCGCACGCTCCTGATAGAGCTCCGACTGATGCCCGTCCTTCTGGACGGAGCGCTTGCGTCATATAAACGAGCGTACTGGTTGCCGTGGCGCCGATTGCGATGCCGGTGAAAAAGCGAACGGTCGCCATCTGGATAATGTTCTGGGTGAGCGCAGTGAGCGCGGTGAGCGCTGCACATCCGAACATCGACCAGAGCAGAACCCGCCGGTGTCCGACATGATCACCAATCCACCCACCCAATGCGGCTCCCAGCGCGATCCCAACAACCGCCGAGGCAAGTGCCTGCGAAAAGGCCGAATTACTGATCTGCCACTCTTGGATGACTTTCGGGCCGACCATGCTAAGCAACTGCACGTCGAGCCCTTCGAGAATTAGGGCGATCAGCACGACTGCGATGACGAGACAGGAGCCCTTGAGCCCCTTTGAGAGAACGCCTCTCATCGCACGCGACCCAAGATCGAACGGCGGTGCCCACAGCGATGGTGCGCAATTTGTCGAAAGCCACTTCCGGTGCGTGCCAACCGATCCTCCATCCCTAAATCTTCTGCACGCCGGCTACCGGTGGCGATATGAGCTTGCGGCGGGAGCCTGTCCTGACCCATGCCGCGCAGCCTCGCATCCGGCGGCGCTTTTTTGTTGCTTGAGAGTTAACGACCGAGCGGGTGCAGCCGCAAACGCGAAAATTTTGGCCAGTCATGAATAGAAATAATCAGGGGCATTCTACTTAATTCCGTTCGGTGCTGGTCGGGGCACCCACATACACAGCCGCGCGGGCGACGCAGACACAGCCATATCGCCGTCCAGTCGCCCACCTTCATTGTTAGTCGGACCGGTCAGTGACTCACGCGAAAGGCGCAGGCGAGCACCTCCCGCGCATGAACGATATTTGCACTGCGCGGACGCCAGGCTTGAGTGCCTCGTCCCCGAACGAAATCTTCTCATTTAGGTCATGAGCAAAACTGATCGGATCATGGCAACCGCCTTTTGTGCTTTCGTTGAATACCGCGCGCAAGATCGGGGTTTATCGCCATTTTCGTCGCTCCACCTTCACTCGGCAGGTGCTCACCTGCTCCTCTTTCACGGGAGTGGCGCCAGCGATCTTTACTCGTTCACATAATATAATGCATAGTGTCATTCTCTTTAATTATTGACCTTCAACCCCTCGATGGTTTAGCGTCGGGTAAGCGCGGAATGGAGGAATTCCAGGGCGCAGCCTGGTTCCTACCGCTCCTTGAAGCACCACCTGAAAAGAGATTGGAAGGAACCGCCCAGATAGGTCGGAGAAGGATTGCCATGGCGGCGAAGCGGAAGCGTGTCCCGCTCAAGCAGAAACAAGGCAAGCGAAGTAAGCGCGTCGAACATGCCGGCACATTGGCTCGGTGCGCACCGCTCTTACCGCGTCGCGAAGGCTCGCTCCCTACTCACTGCGACATTTTGATCCCGCCTCGCGGACTAAAACCGAGGATTTTTTGCAATGGCGCTACTTGAATTGGAACCGATTGTGGAACGACAAGTCGAAGCGGATCTAGAACTTGAAGTTTCCCGCCGCTGGCTTGCCGCCGATGGCGTGGTCGCCCTCGAGCTACGCTCTGCGGAGGGTCACCTGTTGCCGGAATGGGCGCCAGGCGCGCACATTGATATTCTGCTCCCGGACGGCAGTGCGCGACAATATTCGTTGTGCGGTGATCCAGCGGACCGAATGGCTTGGCGTGTCGGCGTGCTCCGGGAAGCCGAAGGCCGCGGTGGTTCGCGCTGGCTTCACGACGATATCCGTGCAGGCGACCAGCTCAACGTCCGCGGTCCGCGCAATCATTTTAGCTTCGACGCCGCCACGGACTATCTGTTCATCGCCGGCGGCATCGGCGTGACGCCGCTCCTTCCGATGGTTGCGGCTGCGGAGGCGGCAGGCGCTTCATACCGATTCATCTACGGTGGCCGTTCGCTCAATACGATGGGTTTTCAGGATGAGCTGGCGCGGTTCGGCGACAAGGTCGAATATTGCCCGGAATCCGTGACCGGCATACTCGATCTGGATGAACTTCTGAGCACGCCGAAGCCGGGCACACTCGTCTACACCTGCGGTCCGGGCGGACTTCTCGATGCCATCGAGGCGCGGGCATCGCACTGGCCTCCAGGCAGCGTCCGTATGGAGCGCTTCAGCCCTCGGACGCCGGTGCGGCGCGAAGGGGGCGACACCGAGTTCGAGGTTGAGCTCGCCCGCAGCGGCCGGATTCTCACTGTACCGGCTGATCGTAGTCTGCTCGATATTCTCGAAGAAGCCGGCACCGACGTGGTGAGTAGCTGCGCCGAAGGAACCTGCGGCTCGTGCATCACGACCCTGCTCGCTGGCGAGGCCGATCATCGCGACTCGGTATTGACCGGCATCGAACGGGCCGCAGGCGACCAGATCGTCGTTTGCGTCTCGCGCTGCCTCGGGAAGCGCCTGACACTTGATCTTTGAGGTGGTGGAGGCCACAGGGTTGCCCGGACCGAGCCGAGACGGCCCCTGGAAAGATATAACGATATGAGCGATACCGGACCTGCGTTGCTGTACTCGGGCAAGGTCGAGCCCCCAGGGGCAAAGCGTTCGAATGGCCGCGGCCGTCCGACCCGCGAACAGAGCGAACAGCGGCACCTGGAACTGCTCGACAGGGCGCTCGACCTCTTTCTCGAACGAGGTTTTGACGGCACGTCGATCGAAGCGATCGTGGATTCGCTTCGGATGGCGAGGCGTACCGTCTATGCGCGCTACGGCGACAAGCTGACGCTCTTCAAGGCGGCGCTCCAGCGCGCAATTGACCGGCTTGTCATTTCCCACGCGACGCTGCGCATGGCCGAAACGGACAGTCTCGAAGAAACGCTACTCAACGTCACCCGTAATATTGTGGCGAACATGCGGACACCCGAGGGGCTGAGGCTGATGCGGATCGCCAATGCAGAGGCGTTCACGAAACCCGAGATCGGTGCCTATCTGTGGGAACGGACTGGGGGCGTGACCCTGATCTATCTCACCGATCTCTTCGAGCGCCGCCTCGATCCAGAACACGCATCCGACGCCGCTCTCGCCTTCTATCAGCTCATGATCGACGGCGCGTTCCGCACCTGGCTCTGGTTGCGCCCGTCCGACGATGAGATCGACCGGCAGGCCGTCTATCGCATTCGCCTGTTCATGGCGGGTATGGGTCGACCTATTTCCGATATTTGACCGGCCGATCGGCAGTCTAGGTGTTTGGTCCCGGGCTTTGATGGTGCGAATCTAATCTGAATCGGTCTGGCTCGGTTGTCCAGCATTTTGCAGATATATTCGGAGCGTGTGAGGCCGCGGAACGTCTTGAGGCGCGGCCGTAATTGAGGGCATAGCGTGGAAAGTACGCCAGACAACGCTAAGAGTCGGTTTGAACCGCGCCGTGTTTGCTGGAGGCTCCAACTTCTGAGTAAGTGGAGCCGATATGAGCAAGACGACGAACAAGTTTGCCCCCGAGGTTCGCGCACGGGCGGTGCGGATGGTGCTGGATCACGAGGCTGATCATCCTTCCCGCTGGGCAGCAATGATTTCCATTGCCGAGAAGATCGGGTGCTCGGCGCATAAGGGGAAAACCTGCCCGCCGGCACTTTGGCCAGTCGGGACACGTCAATGGGCTTCGTCACGCGCGGGGCATCGTCGAGAATCGCGGAGTCAAGCGACAGGCCCCATAGCCGGTGACAACGACAAACGGCACTGCGCGGGCGCTCATCAGCATCATGCAGCGATGGCCGATCGCGGGAAAGTCATGTTCGACCTCGAAGCCGGCAATATGGTCATCATCGGCAGGGGGGTCTTCCAGCAGACATCGAAGCTCGAGAATATCCCATTGACCGTTCCCCAGCAGAATGGGAGAGGGCGTATCCACCGGTTTTAATCAGCACGGATTTGATCGTTTCGCCGGTTCAAATGTTACTGATTGTTGCTGGTCCCATTTCTGAAGGACCAATAACAAACAGAGGGTGCCGCCATGGATCGCTTGTTCACCGCCATCGCCACTCGCATCTCCGCCGCTTCGGGGCAGCCGCTCACCTTCGCGCTCGCCTTGGCGATCATCGTCGTCTGGGGGGTTACCGGGCCGGTCTTCGGCTATTCCGACACCTGGCAGCTGATCATCAACACAGGCACGACGATCGTGACGTTCCTCATGGTCTTCCTCATCCAGAATAGCCAGAACCGCGATGCCGCAGCCATGCAGGCCAAGCTTGACGAAGTGATCCGCGCGCTCGACGCGGCACGCGAACAATTTATCGGCATCGAGCATCTGACTGCGGCGCAGGTAGAAAAGGTCCGCTCAGCGATCGAGAAGGAGGTTGGCGATGCCAAGGGCAAGGCCGGCACCGCAGACGATAGCGTTGAGCGCGTGCTCAAACGCTATTGATTCAGTATTGTCCTCTTCAGATCGACAAAGTTGGACTGTTCAACGAAGTGACCGGTCGAAACCGGGCTGGGGAAACGTGTCCACGCAGTGGCGTTATATTCGCCCGAACCGGCCCTGACGATCCTGGTGCTGCAAAAAAAGGATGATGGGAGGGGGGGACTGGCACAGCCTCCAAAAATGACATCGCCACACAGACGCACGTGGGACTTCACCGGGCAGCGGCAAAAGGCACCCGGCGGCAGGTTGACGATGTCATTGATTCAGATTCTCTTTAGGCCGCGAGCAGTTCGTCAGCCGGACCAAAGAACTCATAATGGATGCGGGTGGCGGGCACACCAGCCAGCGACAATGTGGAAACCGCGTGGCGAAGGAAGGGACGCGGTCCGCAGATATAATAATCGGCCTGCGCCACGGGCGTGTTTGCAACCAGCCATTCGTCGGTGATGATACCCGCGGCGTCGAAATCCTGGCCCTCGATTTCGTCAGCCAACGGCGTCTGATGGAAGTCCGTCACCTGAACGGCGCTCCCCTTTGCGGCCAGTGTGCGAACATGATCACGCATCGCATGGGTATCCCGATCGTGGGTGCCGTGAATATATTGGACCGGCACGTCCGCGCCATTTTTCACCAGCGATTCCAGCATGGCGACCATCGGGGTAAGCCCAACGCCGCCAGAAAGCAGGACGATGGGCCGTTCGACATGTTCGCTAAGGAAGAATTCGCCAGCAGGGGCGGCAACCTTCAGCATGGCGCCCGTCCCAACCGCATCATGCAGCCAGCGGGAAGCCATCCCCTGTGGTTCGCGCTTGACGGAGATGCGGTACGTCTCACCATTGGGAGCCGAGGAGATCGAATAGTTGCGTTTGAGCGGCGGGTGACCGGGGATTTCGAGCCAGAAGGTGAGATATTGCCCCGGCAGATGCGCCATAACTGGTCCGCCATCAGCAGGCCGCAGGATAAAGGAGTTGATCACGCTACTCTCGCGAACAACCTCCTCCACGCGGAAATCGCGCCAGCCGTTCCAGCCACCGGTCATATCCTTCTGTTCGGTATAGATACGCCCCTCGCGAGCGATAAGAATGTTGGCGAGGAACCAATAGGCTTCGCCCCAGGCCGCCAGGATTTCATCTGTCGCCGCATCCCCGAGCACCGCCTTGATCGCTCCCAGCAACGCTTCAGCCACATGAGGATAATGCTCGGGCAGGATTTGCAGGCCCACATGCTTCTGCGCGATACGTTCGACGGCGGGCGCCAGTGCGCCGAGATTATCGATGTTGTTCGCGTAGGCCAGGATCGCGCCTGTCAAGGCGCGCGGCTGTGAACCGCTGTCACCATGGTGGGACTGATTGAACAGGTCGCGGATGTCCGGATTCTGAAACATGCGCGAATACATTTCGCGCACGATGTCGAGGCCATGTGCCTCCAGAGCAGGAACGGTGGCCTTGACCAACGCGATCGTCTGTTCACTAAGCAGCTGATTCATCGGGAACTCCTTCGTTGAGCATGGGCGGCATGGCGGTTCGGCCGATCAAAGACCCGGCGCGTGATCATAGAATTCAACCTGCATCTTCATCGGACCAAGCGGCGTCACAAAATGCGGTTGTTGTGGGAGTAGGAGGCCGGGCGTATCGGGGCTCAGCACCATTTCCCAAGCCGGATCGAGATAGGTGAGCCTCACTTCGCCCTCGATGATTCGCAGCAGGCCCCACACGCCCGCCTTCGTACTGTGACGTGAGCGTAAGGCCGCGGGCAGCGTGTCCTGATCGAAGACCGGCGTAGATCGATAAGGAAGCTTCTCAGGCATGGTCACGCTGTCTCGTCAGTCGTTCGACCCAAGGAGCATCCATCTGGCTTTCGCTCCAACCGAAAGAACATCGCCAGCTGCAGGCTCTCGGCGATCCGCGCAGCCTTGGCTTGAAGGGCAGACGCGGCACCCGCTTCCAACAACTCCCCCGTCGTCCTGTTCCACAGGTCCAGCCAGCGATCGAACAAAACTGGTGTGATCCGGACCCTGTGCTTCATATGCGCGGGCACTGGCTGACCCTTATATTGGCGGCTGCCCAACATCACCGATGACCAGAAATCCGTGAGTTTGGCCAAATGGCCGGGCCAATCATCGATAGCGTCGTTGAAGACTGGCCCCAATTCGGTGTCAGCCCGCACGCGAGCGTAAAAGGCGCTCACCAGTTGTTCAAGATCTGCTTCGTCAATCCTTGTGCCCACGACTGAGGCTCCAATCATGTATATGAGATACATCTATAATGAGTGTTTGAAACATGCAAGCATGATGCATATTATGAAGGGGCCGATCGACGGCCCCACGGACCCCGTATGAAGCTAACCTTGTTCACAGACTATTCTATCCGGACGCTGCTCTACCTTGCCTCGCGCCCCGAACGGCTGTGCTCGATTGCGGAGGTGGCTCAGGCCTACCGCATCTCCCAAAATCACCTGATGAAGGTGGTCAATGATCTTGTTCGTGCCGGCTATATCGAAAGCGTGCGCGGACGCGGGGGAGGAATTCGCCTCGGAAGGCCTCCTGAAGAAATCAATATCGGCACGCTCGTCCGGCATACCGAAGAAGGTTTTGATCTTGTCGACTGTGGGAACTGTGTGATCGCCCCGGCATGCGGGATGACGGGCGTGCTCAAAGAGGCCCTGTCCGCTTTCCTGGCAGTCCTCGACCGCTACACGCTTAGCAATCTCGTAGATAAGCGCCAGGAATTTGGGCAATTGTTCGGGAGGAACTTTTCTGGTGCCGTTTCCTTCACGCCTTGAAGATCGCTGTATCACAGTCCGCTGATGAAGCAGCGGTGGTGAGGATTGCCGCTGATACAGAGCGAGGGCCAATATTCGGCGGACGGAAACTTAACATAATGATTATTATCAAACATACCATAACCGACTGAAGACCGATAAGCCCGAGTGCTTCATTCCCCATCCCTGATCAGGCGCCCAGTGTTGATTTATGAAATAGATTCTCATTAGCATTTTCCTTGCCTGCGTCGCAGCTGATTGCTAACGCTCACTGCACCCTTGCCACGTACCTTGTGGTCAGGGCGTCGGAGAATTCAGTGTGAAAAGCTGGCGAAAATGGACCCGCATCTCGTTGGCCGGACCGGGAGCGGTGCTGGTGGCGCTGATGATCATGGCGGGCATGCCGCTGTGGCTTCCAGGAGGAGCGGCCGGCGTCGACAATCTGGTGCTGCCGCTGGTTCTGATGCCGCTGATCTGGGCTGCGCTGTTCTTCCATGCCTGTCTTGATCACAGGCTTTCGCGCGTGGCTGCTGTCGCTGCTGCCCTTTTCCTTTTGCACGCAGCTCTGGTCGCGCACAAATTTTTGATCCAGAGGACAGACACGGGGGAACAGCGCTCATGATCCACCTGAAAAAGGAGGAAACGAAGCTGATGGTCGCCGTCCATGGCTGGTCGGGGATCGGGCTGGGATTGCTGCTCTACGCGGTCATCTTCACCGGCATGGCGGCTGTTTTCGCTGAGGAGATCGGCATCTGGTCGGCTGGCCATGTCGAAACGCGCTCGGCCTTCGAGCGGCCGATGGACAGCAGCATCCGCCGTCTTGCCGCGCAAACGCCCGCCAAATATCATGAGGGCGTCGATATTTTCGAGATTGGCGATCATGATCTGGGCGCCTTTTTTCATCGGCACGAAACCGATCCGGACGGCACTTTGGTCAGTCGCGGCATCTATTACCAACTCGACAAAAAGGGCGATGTTGCCAAGGCGCTGCACGGAACCGGCGAGGAAGTGTTCGGGCCACGCAACGACGATGCACTGAGCAATTTTCTGGTCGACACCCATGTCCGCCTGCACGTGCCCAATCCGTGGGGCCTGCTGTTGACCGGCATAGTGGGGCTGGCGATGTTGGTCGCGGCCATTTCGGGCCTGCTGATCCATCGCCATCTGTTCAGGGACATCTTCACCCTGCGGCAGCGCGCCAACCCCGTGCTGGTGGACCGCGATCGGCACAGCGTGGCCGGAACCTGGAGCCTGCCCTTCGCCTTCGTCCTGGCGTTCACGGGCAGTTTCTTCTCCTTCTTCGGGACGATCGGCGTGCCGATTGTGGCGATGGCGGCTTTTGGCGGCGACGTGCAGGCGTTCAACAACGCAGTCTTCGGTAATCCGGGGCGGCCCGACCCCCGCCCCGCCGCCATCGGCAATATGGACCGGATCGCTGCTGATGCCATTCGCCGGACGGGCGAGATCCCGACCTTTATCACCATCGAGAATTTCGGTCGGGCTGACGCGAAGGTCACGAGCTTCCATCCCCCAAAAGCTGGAGACATCGAGCCTGTGGCCCTGTTGTATGACGGCGCACAGGCAATGTTCCTGCGCACCAAGCCGTCGATCGGCACGCAACCATCAGCGGGCGGAACACTGGCCGCCATCATGGCGCCCATGCATTTCGGCAATTTCGCGGGCATGCTGTCCAAGGCTGTCTGGTTCGCGCTGGGATTCGCCATGTGCTATGTCACCTTCACCGGCCTGCGGCTGTGGCTCGCGCGGCGGGAGGATATGCGCTCGCTCGAATGGCTGGATCGCACCGTGATGGTGGTGAGTTTCGGCCTACCCTTTGCGCTGGCGGTCGCGGCCGCCGCCTTCCTCATCACAATGCCACTGGGATCGGCGACATATTGGACCCCCGCCGCTTTCCTGATCGCGTCCGGCATGGCCGTAGCGGGCGGCGGACTCGCGCGCTCGGCAGCGATGCTGGGTCGGGTCCTGCAACAGGGCACCGGGCTGGTCATGGCTGTTTTGCCCCCACTTCGCTGGATCACTGGCGGACCGGGCTGGGGCCGTGCCATTGAGGCCGGTCAGCCAGTCATCGCTGCTCTTGATCTTGCATTCCTGCTGGCGGGAATAGGGATGATCTGGCGGGCGGCGGCTTCGCCCCAAAGACCGTTGCCGATTGCTGCTCGCCCGGTCGCTGCGGCATGACCACATTGCTGACCTTGATTGCAACCAGCATATCGGCATTGGCTCTTATGGCCCTATGTGTGGGCGATCCCAAGCGGAACCGTGCCGCGGGCGCGCGGCGTGGAAGTCAGACAAAGCGGATGCGACAGCTGCTGTCCGGCGCAGCCTGCGTCCCGGGGATCATATGCGCTCTGACGGGGGATGCGGCGGCTTTCCTCATCTGGCTGGGCGGCTGCGGTGTGATTGGCTGGTCGATAGCAATCTGGTTCCGCCACAGCCGACAGGCAGGTTGATACCGGCCACAATGGGGGCGCGCCGATCCCGGGATGAGGAGTCACGGCTCCGTTTGAAATATCGATATACGCCAATAATCACAGGAAGATAGTCTCCTCACAGATAGACACCGTCCCCATAAAAAATAGGCTGAGAGGATATTGCAATTAATTAGCAATAACGATAGTAGGCCAGCACTTTTTGGGGAGGTCCATATGAAAAATCGCTTTTGCCTGGTAAGCCTGTCAGCACCTGCGATGGCGGTGGCAACCACAGCCTATGCGGCAGATGGCAGTGGCGCGACGGCGCACCCGGATATCGTCGTCACCGGCAGCAACCTTGCCGAAGCCATTGCTGCCGGTAAATCGGACGTCCCGTTGATCGAAACGCCTCAGGCCATATCGGTCGTTGCCGCCAATGACATCGAGGCCCGCGGCGTCACGCGGCTCTCCGAAGCCCTGCGCACGGTCGCCGGCGTCTCCCGCAGCACCACCTACGGCTTTTACGATGCCTATACGATCCGCGGCTTCGACGCCGCTTATGGCAGCGTCTACCTCGACGGGCTGGTCAATGAAGCAGGCGTCGGCTTCAATCAGGAGCTGTCCGCTGTCGAGCAGATCGAAGTGGTCAAAGGCCCTGCCTCCATGCTCTTCGGCCAGGCGCCGCTCGGCGGCCTTATCAACCTTGTCAGCAAGCGGCCGCGCGATGATGCCTTCCTCAAGGTCACCGCGTCAGCCGGTTCGTGGAATCTTGTCGAGAGCACGGTCGATGCCAACGCGCCGCTCAACAGCGGCGGAACCCTGCTCGGCCGTTTGACCGCCACCTATCGCGATGCTGACAGTTTCGTGCGCAATGCCGGAATCAACCGTATCTTCGTTGCGCCAGCCATTAGCTGGCGGCCCGGTCCCGACACGACCCTGACCCTGCTGGGCCGCTATCAGCGCGACCATGACAACCCGATTTCGCCAGTCCCCTCCTATGGCACGGTCCTGCCCGGACTGCTCGACATCCCCGAAGATTTCGCCATCAACAATAGTGGCAGCCAACGCGTCATCAACAATCGCGACCGCGTCCAGATCGGCTATATTTTCGATCATCGCTTCAGCGAAACGGTCAGTTATTCCCAGACGCTGCGCTACACCCGCCGCAAGGAATATTGGAACCGCTGGATGTTCGCGGCGGGGTTCATCGACAGTGACGGCGATTATACGGATCAGCCGACCGACACGATCGGCCGTTATTACTACGGCCCCTATCGAGCGACGGACAAGGACTTCGCGGTCGACAGTCGGTTAAAGGGCAAGTTCGGGACCGGCGGCATCATGCATGAATGGCTGGCAGGCGTCGACTATCGCCAGAACAGGAACAGCTATGACAGCGCGGGTGACTATGATCCCACCCATTTCCCGCTGAGCATCGCCAACCCTGACTATAATGCCCTGTACGACATCTCTGCCGTCCGGGGTGCGCCAAGCGGCAGCAAGTCCCATCAGACCGGCATCTATGTCCAGGACCATCTCAAATTCGGCAATCTCGTCACACTGACGCTGGGCGGGCGCTATGACTGGGCGGAAGCCTCAGGGCAGAAGGACGACGCCTTCAGCCCTCGGGTCGGCGCGACGGTGAAGCTCGCGCCCGGCATCAATGCCTATGCCAGCTGGTCCAGATCCTTTCTACCTCAGCTCTACAGCCAGCAAGTGGTCGGCTTCGACGCCGACGGCAATCCGATCGGCGGCCCGGTTCCACCAGAGCGCGGCAAGAATATCGAACTGGGCTTCAAGTTCGCGCCCGATGGCACAACGCTCAGCGGCAGTCTCGCAATCTATCAGCTGACCCGCCAGAACGTCGCGACGGCGGACCCGATCTACCTCGACTTTTCGGTTGTGTCCGGCGAACAACGCGCGCGCGGTCTTGAGGCAGAGCTTCA
This sequence comes from Sphingobium sp., assembly GCF_032153725.1. GTDB lineage: Bacteria > Pseudomonadota > Alphaproteobacteria > Sphingomonadales > Sphingomonadaceae > Sphingobium. The sequence goes on from NZ_JALDYQ010000023.1 coordinate 14,965, forward strand.
GTGGGAGCCGATCAACGGCCTCAGTCTCAATCTGGCCTATACCTACGTGGATGCGGAGGTGACAAAGGACAATTTCTTCACCGTCGGTACGCCCCTGTCCAACATACCCAGGCATAATTTCGGTGCGTTCGCCCAATATGAAGTGCGGGAGGGACCCTTGACCGGCCTGGGCACGACATTCGGCATCAGCTACAACAGCAAGCGAAACGGTGACATCTACTCGACAAAGCCGGATGGGTCCGTGCTGCTCTGGCTGCCAGAATATATGCTGGCCGACGCCGGCCTTTCCTACAGGCGCAGTGGCTGGGGCGCTCAATTGACCGTCGCCAACATCTTCGACAAGCGTTACTGGCCCGACACCGGCGGTATCGACCGCGTGACGCCCGGCAATCCACGGAACTGGCGGCTGACATTTTCGCGCGAATTTTGATCGTCATCGGCGAGTTCGTTCAAACATCGTTTCAAACCCGAGCCAAAGCGCGCTTCACCTCCGGCATGATGGTGTAGACGGCCTCACGCTGCGCGCCCCGGTTCGGATGATCGACGCGGAAGCCCTGATAATGGCGCCGAAGAACGCCCGCCCGCACAAGATCCGATACCGCGCGACTCACATTGGTGCGTCCCGAACGCAGGATTCGCGACCGAATTTCTTCCTCCATTCGACGTTGGACGCCGGATGGGTCCTCCTCCGGCGACTGCCCCTCCATGGCCAGCTCCGCGCGCACCGCCTCCACCATGGCCAATCGACGGCAATCTCGCCGGGCCAAGGGAGCAAGCGCCTGACAGAGCCAGTCCCGAACCGGAACCCGGCCCCCCTTGTCGCAAACATAGGGGCCCAGGCTGCCATTATTGCCCGCCTCTTTCGCAATCAGGTTCAGCACCATGAAGGCATAGCGCGGTCGCCTCGATACCCGCGATATCCGCTCGACCAGATCCGGCAGATCGACGGACTCTGCGAAGGCTTGGGGCTGCTCAAAAAGATCGGCTTGGTAGAACATATCAGGAATCTAGCACAAGCTGACTCCATGTGAATCCCCTTCCGACCGCCGGCGACACAAAAATCACAGATGTCACTTTACCTTGCAGAAACTCTTTGTCCCGGCCCGCAAAGCCGATATGACTTGGCCTCCCAATAGGAGAGATGCGATATGAACAATAGCATATTGGCTGAAACGCTGGCCGCCGAGCATGGCCTGACCAAGACCGATGCCCGCAAATATGTCGATAGCGTCTTTGCCGCGATCACTTCTGCGGCGGCCGATGGCAATGAGATTTCGCTGAACGGCTTCGGCAAGTTCAAGATCAAGGACCAGCCCGCGCGTGAGGGCCGCAATCCGGCCAATGGCGAAACCATTCAGATCGCCGCGTCGAAAAAGCTGACCTTCAATCCCGCCAAGGCCGTCAAGGATCAGCTTAACGGCTGAGATCCTCCGGGGCGCCGCTACAGCGCAAGTCAGCGGCGCCTTTGGAAAATCACCCGTGTCACTTTATCGCCAGTAGTCGGGTAAAGTGACACATATGTCACTCATGTGAAGATCACGAAGCTGCGGTCCCGGTTCCAGACCGCCAGAGCGTTGTTGGGGAAAATCAATTAACGGGCCATGCTCGGGTCGATCCGACCATATATCCTTCAAGCGAGCCTTGGAGCGGCGCGGTCAGCAGCCCGTCAGGTCGCATTTCCCAGCGACATCAGGCCCTTGAAAACATAAGAGACAGTAAGGCGGACCGATTATGGACGCCCAGTTTCCTGTAAATCCGCCTCAAATGGTTTTCCACGGTGTAATCCGGGATGGATAGCTCATGCGCGATCTGCTTGTTCAAAAGTCCGGATTTGACGAGAGAAACGATCGCTGAGTCCCTCTCGCTCAAACGATACCGATCGACAAGGCCGTTCAAGGCATCGACAGTTGAAATTTCGTTCCCCTGATCCAGAGCGCCTATCGCGACACTCATCAATCGGGATGCTGCGCAGTCGAGCACGCCACCCATTTCATCGGCTACGGTCGCTATGCTGGCGTCCGACGGACGATAATCGCCGTGCAGCGCGCCGACCAGGAAAACGTCCGAAGTGATCGGCTTGATGATCGCGCCGCCCACGCCGATCTTGTATCGTGACAGAAATGCCCAATATTCGGATGCGCACATGTCTTCCCGCACCTCGCAATCATTGGACTCGACCACAAGCCACCCCTTTTCACCAACGCGCCGCCGCACGACTTCCTGCGACAAAAAGGGATCATGCGTGAAAATTCCGGCCGCAGAATAATCCTGAAGCGCGGCCATGGGTATGCCATGGGCATAGAGACGGTGAAGGCTGGGCGCAGTCCTGGTCCTGTCGCACAGGAAAACGACTGCGCTCTGGGACCGTGTCTGCCTTATCGAATGGGCAAGCAGGTTAGACGCCTGCTGATCCAAAACCACCCTGACGTTCACCGGACCCACTCTCTGCCAAGAGCCGAAATTTCCTGAAAGAACAGCGAAAAAGACATCATCGTAAACCAGCGCAAAATTCGGCGCCTCGATTGTAGATCATGACAATCGGCTGCGCAAGCACGTCCGGGTTTACGGATTTCCGTATTTTGAAGCCGGATCAGCAGGCGATAAATCCCTGGCTGCTTCCGCATCCTTCGCCGCGCGGAAAGATAAGGAACCGGCCTCCTTCGCAGGCGGAACGAAAGACGGCTGAAATCGACGACGCCCACATGCCTATCGCATGCGCGTCAGGAGAGGAAAAAATGGTGCTGGTTGAACCTTCGACACAAAATGCGGGCAAGCTCCGGTCCGTTCCGACGACCATCAACTATCTCGCCCGCAATTGCCCTGAACCCTATGTCAACAATGGCGACTTTTCAAAAAACCGCCTGCCGCTCGAAAAGGTCGAGGTCAACATCCTCGACGCCGACGCTTTCCCGACTCCGCCAACGCTGGAGATCGAAGGCTTTTGCAGCGTTCCGCACAAGATCGACCTGCCCGATCTGGCGGATTCCCGGGAAGCCGCCGCTTCCTATCGCGAAAGCCTGCTCCCTCTCCTCAAGGCAATGACCGGCGCCGACGAACTTGTCATGGCGCAGTTCTGCGTGGTCCGCCGGCAGGAATTGACGGCCATCGAAAAGGACATCGAAAAGACCGTCGGGGCGGATTTCGTCCATTGGGACGTCACGGATATCGGCATAGAGCAAGTGACGGACTATTTCTACGCGCGTCCGTCCCGCCCCGGCATGCGGCGCATGGCGCTCTACAATATATGGAAGCTGCTCTCGGTCGGGCCGACCAACCTGCCGCTGGCAGTGTGCGATGCGCGGTCGGTCCGTCCGGAGGACATCACGGCGGGCCCGGCCTATTTCCCCAGCGTGGACGGGGATGTCGACACGGGTTTCTTTCACCCCAACGACCATTTCCGCTGGGCCTATTTCTCGAAGCTGACGAGCAACGACGTGTTGATATTCAAGCAATATGACACGGACCCCACCCAACCCAAAATGGTTCCCCACAGTGCGTTCAACGACCCCTCCTGCCCGCCTGGAGCGGCGCCGCGTATCAGCATTGAGAGCCGCTGCATGGCCTATTGGTACTGAACGAGCAGCTGGACGACGCCCCTCAGCGCTCCGTCCGCTGCGATCCAAGCCGGTTAAACGAGAGATTTTCCATGAACAGCTATAGCAAGACCTTCCTCCCCGAGATCAAACACCGTCAGTTGCTGATCAACGGTCAGTGGCGCGACGCATCGGATGGTCCCTTGATGGACACATATGATCCGGCGACCGGCGCCGTGATCTCGTCGGTCGCGCAGGCGACGGCCCAGGACGTCGATCGCGCCGTCCTGGCCGCCCGGGCCGCGCTGGAGACGGGCCCGTGGGGCAAGATGGCCGCGGCCGATCGCGGCAGGCTGCTCTATCGGCTGGCCGATCTGATCGAGCGCGACATCGAATATATCGCCGCGCTCGACGCCTATAACAGCGGCAAACTGCTGATCGACGCACGCGACGAAGCGGGCCTTGTCGTCAATTCCCTGCGCTATTACGCCGGTTGGACCGACAAGATCGAAGGCCGGACCATTCCCGCGCGCGGTGATATTTTCGCCTATACGGTCAAGCAACCCGTCGGGGTCGTGGGCCAGATCATCCCCTGGAATTTCCCCCTGCTGATGCTGGCATGGAAATGGGGTCCCGCGCTTGCGGCCGGCAACACGATCGTCATGAAGCCCGCCGAGCAAACGCCCCTTTCGGCGCTTTATCTTGGCCAGCTCGCTCTGGAGGCCGGATTTCCGGACGGGGTGATCAATCTCGTCAACGGCCCCGGTGAGATCGTGGGCGATGCGATCGTCACTCATCCCGGCATCGACAAGCTTGCCTTCACCGGTTCGGGCGCGACGGCCCGGATCATCCAGAAGCGCGCGGCGGACACGCTGAAGCGCTGCACCTTCGAACTGGGCGGCAAAAGCCCTATCGTGGTCTTTGCCGATGCCGATCTCGATCAGGCCGTGGAAGGGGCGTTCTCCGCCAATTTCTGGCACGCCGGACAGTGCTGCTCGGCCGGAACGCGCATTTATGTGCATGATGAGGTCCGACCGGAATTTGTCAGCAGACTTGCCGCGAAGGTGGCGAAACGCCGCCTGGGCCATCAGCTCGACACGGACGTGACGCAGGGACCGCAAATCTCGCAAGAGCAAAGCGACAAGATATTCGGTTATCTGGAGGCCGGACAGCGCGAGGGCGCGCGCCTTGTCACGGGCGGGGCGCGCCACGGAAATGAGGGATATTTCATCCAGCCGACGATCTTCGACGATGTGACGGACAATATGTCCATCGCGCGGGAGGAGATTTTCGGCCCGGTCGCCAGCGTGTTGGGCTTCACCGATACCGGGACGGTCGTCGATCGCGCCAATGACACGAATTTCGGTCTGGCCGCGGCAGTCTTCACCAAGGATATCGATCGCGCCAACCGTTTCGTCCAGAAGGTCAAGGCAGGTTTCGTCTGGGTGAACTGCTATTTCGTCCTCGACGCCAGCCTTCCGTTCGGTGGCTTCAAGCAGTCCGGTTATGGACGCGACAATGGCGAAGCCGCGCTCGAACAATATAGCGAACTCAAGACGGTGGTTGTCGCGCGCAGCTGAACGAAAAATGATCCGCCCGCCGTTCCCGGCGGATCATCGATTAAGACAAAGATGAGAAAAAATAATGACTTCGAAAAAGGGAAGCGCGAACTGGCATTATGATGACAAGGTCGCCCTTGTCGTCGGCGCCAGTTCGGGCATCGGCCTCGCAATTGCCGAAAGGCTCCTGGCATCAGGCGCCCGGGTAGCGGTGGTAGGCCGGCGAACAAGTGAGCTGGAGGCCTTTCAGGCACGGTCACCGGAAAGGGCCGTCGCCATCACGGCCGATGTCACCGACGCGGATCAGGTCGCCCGGATGGTGCAACATACGGTCGAGGCCTTCGGGCGGCTCGACGTCGCCTTCAATGTGGCGGCCAATTTGCGGCTGGGCCAGATTGTCGATCTTTCGGAAGCGGACTGGGATGCGGTGCAGGACGGCGTCCTGCGCAGCGCCTTCATCTGCGTGAAGCATCAGGCCGGCCAGATGATCCGGCAGGGGGTGGGCGGCGCGATCGTCAATGTCACGTCGGTCAGCGCCCATATACCGGGACGAGGCGCGGCAGCCTATTCATCGGCCAAGGCGGGACTTGAAATGCTCACCAGGACGGCAGCGCTTGAACTTGCCGAACATTCCATCCGGGTGAACGCCCTGTCGCCCGGTCTGGTGAACACGCCCCTGACCGAGCCGGTGCTGGCCCAACCGGGCGTTCTGGACATCTACCGGCAGCGGATCGCGCAGGACAGGGCCGCCGATCCTTTCGAAATGACGGGACCTGCCTTGTTCCTGGGCAGCGACGAAGCGTCCTATGTGACCGGCTCGATCCTGGTCGCCGACGGCGGCTGGAGCCAGACCGGCTATCCGGATTTCCGGCAACTGGCCTGATCGACTGCCCGCCGGGCGTTACGAACAAATTGGGAGGATGAGAAAATGCGCAAATTCATGAACAGGGAATATAAGCGGGGGGACGTGCACCGGACGCGTGGCGGATATGCACGCTATCTGAAGCTGGCGATGGTTTCGACCGCCCTGCCCCTGACCTGGCAGCCGGCCGTCGGCCAGACCGCGCAGGACAATGCGGCATCGGGCGATATCGTCGTCACGGCGCAACGCCGCGAACAGAGTTTGCAGGATGTCGGGATCGCCGTCGCTGCCTTCAGCGCCGATACGCTGAAGGAAATGGGGCTTTCGAAGAGCACCGACATCGCGCAATTGACGCCGGGTATCTATGTGTCGGGCAGCTATGGCGGCCAGACACAACAGTTCACCATCCGTGGCGTGACGCAATCGGACTTCAGCGATTTTCTCGAAGCGCCCGTGGCCGTCTACATCGACGACGTCTATGTCCCCACCCAACAGGGTCAGACGCTGGCGCTGTTCGACATCCAGCGCGTGGAGGTCCTCAAGGGACCCCAGGGCACCTTGTTCGGACGCAACGCGACCGGGGGTCTGGTCAACACCCTCGTCGTTCAACCGAAAACCGATGCGGTAGGTGGCTCCTTCGATCTGACCTATTCGCGCTTCAACGACATCAAGACGGAAGCGGCTGTCAATCTTCCGCTCTCCGCCAAGGCGGCGGTTCGGGTTTCCGGTTACTATAATACCGTCGACAATTACTGGAAGAACATCTATCCGGCGGGCGCAGTAGCAGGCGCACCGCTGAGCTATGGACCCGCCGGGGCCAGCCCAACCCCGTGCTGCCAGGACCTCGGCGGCGGCCGTACCTATGCGGGCCGCGCGCAATTGCTGCTGGAACCCACGGACGATCTGAAGATCAGGCTGAGTTTGTCCGGCGCGAAGCAGAGCCTGTCATCGGCCCCTTACACTTCGGTGGCGACGATCGGCACCTATGATGATCAGGGCCGCCTAGTCCAGGTCGATCGCGCTTCGCCGACCGAAACCCGTCTTGCCATTGGGCCGGGCGGCGGCAATTATGCCGACTATTCCGTCATCCCCTTTGCGTCCTTCGCCTTTCCCGGCAACGGCACGCGCGCGCCGGGCGCGAACTGGTTCGGATATGTCCCCGTCGATCCCAAGGATCTGAACCTGTCCGTGGATTATGCGCGGCGCAGGTTGAACACCGCATCGGTCTGGACGGGGTCCGCCCATATCGACTATTCGCTGGGTGACGTCGACATCGCTTCGATCACCGCTTACCAACGGCACAACAAGCAGTTCTTCCTGGACGGCGACGGTTCGCCGGTCAACTTCGTCGCAGTACCAACCCGCGCCCGCACCAGCGCCTTTTCGCAGGAAGTGCGCGCCAGCGGGGGTGACAAGGGGTTCCGCTGGACGGCAGGCGTCTATTATCTGGACAGCCTGACCAACTCGGAAGGTGGCCTGCTCGGCGCCCGTGGGTCAGTTGTCGCAGCGCTGTTCGGTCAGGCGGCAGACGGAATCGACATCGTGCCCATTGCCCGGTTGCATACGAAGTCGATTTCGGGCTTTGGACAGGCTGAAATTGGCTTGGCCGACAAATGGACGCTGATCCTGGGCGGCCGCGTCATTCGCGAACATCAGAATTACGACATCACGATGAATGTCTACGCCAATGTCGATGATTACACGATCGATACCGGCGTCTTCCTGTTCCCCTATGCCGCACCGTACAGCAACGAGCGGACGAAAACCCTGTGGGCCGGCAAGGCGCAGTTGGAATATCGGCCTGTCAACAAGCTGTTGCTCTATGCTGGCGTCAATCGCGGCGTGAAGGGCGGCAACTATAATTTCCCCGGACCGGGCACTCCCCTCACGTCCGCGCAGATGTCCTATAAGCCCGAAGTCCTGACCAATTACGAAGGCGGGTTCAAATATGGCGACCGGCTCTTCTCGCTGAACGGGACCGGCTTCTATTATGACTATAAGGACTATCAGGCTTTCCTGTTCTCGAACGCATCGGGCTTCGTGCAGAATGTGAACAGCAAGGTCTATGGTTTCGACCTCGACGCAGGGTTCCAGATAACCGACGCGTTGCGGGCGACGCTGGGCGCATCCTATTCGCATGGCGCGATCAAGGATTTCGAAGTCGCGCCGGGTATCTTCCGGACCGTTCGTCCTACCTACGCGCCCAGAAAACAGGCCAGCGCAGCCCTGAACTATGTGGTTCCGTCGGACGTTGCCGGTGGCCGCCTGTCCTTCAACGCACAGGCCAATTACGCCTCCGGCTTCTATCACAACCTGCGCAACTTCGATGGCGACTGGTTCAAGGGGCGGACGCTGGTCAATCTGAGCGTCAATTGGAATCAGGAACCTGAAGGACTGCGCCTGACCGCTTTCCTCAACAATGCGTTCGACAAGCGCTATGGTCAGATCGGGTTCGACAATGTCGCGATCTGCGGTTGCAACCTGGAATCCTACGGCACGCAGCGGACCTATGGCATGACGCTGGGCTATCGCTTCTGATGACCTTTGACAGCCCATGGAAGATCGCCGACGGTCAAATCTTCCATGGGCCAATTCCTGCAATCAACCCGTTGTTTTCGCTGACTGGATCGACTGAAAATGCATTCGACAATGGTTCTCAAGGACAAGCGCCCGCTGCAATCCCATGCAACGCTTCCGCCTGGTTGCGGGCATGATGGGAAAGGTTCGCGCCCAGAAAGAACCATGTACTCGCCATCGCTTGCTGCAAAAGGGGCGGGGTCCAGACTCTGGTGGCCCATCGCTGCCATGAGTCTGGCCCTTGCAGCTTGTTCCGGCGTGAAAGGCGATGCGCCGAAGGTCGACCAGTCGCAGTTCACCGATGTGACAGACGGAACGAACTGGTCCGCCTATGGCAGATTATATGATGAGAGCCATTATAGTCCGCTGACGCAGATCAGTTCGGACAATGTGAACAAGCTGGGGCTGGCCTGGCATATGGACTTGCCGCCGCAGATCAGCACCGTCAGCGCCCCCCTGGCGATTGACGGCATCCTCTATTTCGGCATCGGGCTAAGCCATCTCTATGCGGTCGATGTCGCAACGGGCAAGACGCTTTGGGAATATGATCCGGAAGTCGCCAAGGTGGCGGGGGCGAAGGCGCGTCTCGGCTGGGGTATTCGCGGGATCGCCTATTGGAACGGGAAAATCTATACGGCCACCCAGGACGGCCGGCTGATCGCAGTCGATGCGGCCACCGGCAAGCCCACCTGGTCGGTCGAGACTACCGGCAAGAATGACGGGCTGTCCATCACCGGCGCTCCACGGGTCTTCGCCGGTAAGGTCATCATCGGCAATGCTGGCGCCGACTATAGCGCAGTGCGTGGCTATGTGACCGCCTATGACGCAGAGAGTGGCAAGCAATTGTGGCGTTTCTACACGGTGCCCGGCGATCCGGCCAAGGGCTTCGAAAATGAGGCGATGGAAAAGGCCGCCAAAACCTGGACGGGCGAGCTTTGGAAAAAGGGCGGCGGCGGTACGGTATGGAACGCCATCACCTATGATCATGAACTGCACAGGATCTATATCGGCACCGGCAATGGTTCGCCATGGAACGCGAAGGTAAGAAGCCCCGGCGGCGGCGACAATCTGTATCTCTGCTCGATCGTGGCGCTGGATGCAAATACCGGAAAGTATCTCTGGCATTATCAGGTCAATCCCGGCGAGACATGGGACTGGAATGCAGCCATGGACATGCCGCTCGCCACGCTGACGATCGGAGGCAAGAAGCGCCGCGTGCTCATGCAGGCGCCCAAAAACGGCTTCTTCTATGTATTGGACAGGGACACGGGGAAACTCATCTCGGCTGAACCTTTCGTCAAGCAGAACTGGGCGAAGCGCATCGATCTGACAACCGGACGACCCATCGAAAATCCGGAGGCGAGATTCCCGAAGGGCAGTACCGAAATCTGGCCGAGCGAGGCGGGCGCGCATAGCTGGCAACCCATGGCGTTCAGTCCGAAAACCGGCCTGGTCTACATCCCCACGACCGAATTGTCCGTTGTCTGGAACGACCGGGGCGTCGATCATAAACAGTGGAAACGCCCGGGCGACTACGCGCTTGACGGGTCCTTCAATCCGCTGAGGTTCGGTTTGCCGCCGGGGGTGACCAGTCCCGGCTCGCTCCAGGCATGGGACCCGGTCCGTCAGCGCCGCGTGTGGTCCGTGCCCCTTCGCGCACCCTTGAACGGCGGCGTGGCGGCCACCGCCGGCAATCTCGTTTTCCAGGGCAATATCGAGGGCAAGTTCGTTGCCTATGCGGCGGACACGGGCAAAACCCTTTGGAGCTTTGATGCCCAGAACGGGATCGTGGCTCAGCCCATCACCTATATGGTAAAGGGACGCCAATATGTCACGGTCCTGACCGGCGTTGCCGGTGGAGCGGGCCTGATGGCGGGAATGCCCGGCGTCCCAGTCTGGGACTACAGATCACAGATGCGGCGCGTCCTCACTTTCGTGCTGGACGGCAAGGACACCCTTCCCGCCCCGCCACCTGCGGCGCCGGAAACCGGCAGTATATTGTCGTTCCCGGTCAACGCCGCGCTGGCGCGGGAGGGTGCACAAATCTACGCGGCCAAGTGCCAGATGTGTCATGGCATCGGAGCATCGGCTGGCGGCTCTGCCCCCGATCTGCGAAAATCGCCCGTCGTCGCGGACAAAGCGACATTCAGGCAGGTCGTGCAGGAAGGTCTTCTCAAGGAACAGGGCATGCCCCAGTTCACCGTTTCGGACGCGCAGTTGACAGCGGTCAGAAACTATCTGGGTCAGCAGGCGAAATAACGGAAAACCGCTTGGTTAGAGGGGCATGATGGAACATCCGAACATGGCATCAAAAAAAAGCACAGGCGGGGCGCTCCAGTTGCGGATATGCTGGGGCCTGGCAGCCCTGTGGCTGACGATATATGTGGGCTCGTCGATTTTGGGGGAATCGGCCCTGGGCGGCATGTTGTGGGGGATCAGCTTCCTGCTCCTGTTTGCGATCCTCTTATGCCACGGCTCCCTTCTTTATGGCTGGCGCGGGGTTGGGGCTTATCTCGCCATCGCCCTGGCCGCGGGCTTCACATTCGAAGCATCAAGCATCGCCACCGGATTTCCATTTGGATATTATGTCCACAATGTCCCCGGCCCCTCCCTGTTCGGGGTCACCATCATGGCGGCGACCATCTACGCCGTTGTCGGCTGGTATGCGTGGATCGTCGCGCGCTCGATCCTGCTCGACCGGCCTGACCGGAATCGGGGTTCGGCGCGCTTTACCACGCCTGTGATCGCGGCTTTCATTCTCGCGGGATTTGACTATCCCTTCGATCCGATCGGATCGACCATTCGCGGAATGTGGACATTCGCCTATCCCGGCGGGCAATTCGGCGTGCCGTTGTCGAATTTTCTGGGCTGGATCTTCACGGGCTGGATCATCTTTCAGGCTCTGGCCCTTATCGAGCATCGTTTTCATGGCGCCAGCATCAGCGCGTCGCGCAACTATTGGTTGCTGCCATGCCTGATCTGGATGGCCATGGCGCTGCAATATCCACTTCTCTGGGGGAACGCGCCGAGCGGGATCACAAAGCTCGGCTCGCGCAGCTTCGTGACTGCCGATATCTACGAAGCCGCGCTGATTGGCAGCCTGTTCACGCTTCTTCTCGTAGGCATGATAGGGGTGGCCCGGCTATGCCGACCTTCCCTCCAACCCATCTGAGCCAAGCCGTCCTTGCCTCCGAAGGAGAGACGGCTTTGCTTGCCAATCGCGACACCGCAACGCGGCCTCTCCGCGCGGGGAGAGGCCGGGAACGCGCCGTATTTCACATGTCGAAGCCCAGCGTCACGCCATAAGTCCGTGGCGGCGCGTAGCTGGCGCGCCGGATGCCGGTCGCACCGAACGACTGAACGCCATCGACATTGGCGACAACCGCATTGGAGAGATTATTGCCCCACACCGAAAGCGACAGACCTGAATCAGTCCGGTAACGGATGCTGGCGTTGATCAGATTATAGGCCTTCTGGCGGGTGGCATTGTCCGGCTCGTGAAAAAATCCGCTATTATAATAATAGCCCGCGTTGAAACCCAACTCGCCCGAGGCCAGCTTGACCGCATAATCTGCCGCAAGCCCGAGCGTGTGCTTCGGACTCAGCGCCAGCCTGTTCCCAGTCGCTGATCCGGTGGTCAGCGAATAACCACCCGCCACCCGGGTAACGGCGATCACCGCCAGCGGGAAATCCTTATACTCGGCGTCTGGGATGAACTGATATGTCGCATGCAGATTCAGGCCCTCGACAGGCCTTAATTCCAGTTCCCCTTCGAAACCATATTCCCGGGCCGGTCCGCTATTATAGACGCCGGTATTGCCATTCACATTACGCTGAACCTGGAGGTCCTTGAAATCATAATAGAAGGCGCCGAGGTTGAGTCTGGCCCGGCGGTCGAGGAACGTCGTCTTCAGCCCGGCCTCATAAGAATCCAGGATTTCGGGGCTGAAGGCCGGAATGGCCGGTGTATTGGCGTTGAAGCCACCGCTCTTGAACCCCCGATTATAGGAAATATAGGCCATGGTATCGTTGGTGATCTGATAGTCGAGTGCAAGCCGCCATGTCAGTTTCTTGAAATGCAGGGACGCGTCAGGAAAGACCTGCGGAACGATTGAACCATTCTGGAAGTACATGGTCTGGACAGCATCGACCAGACTCTTCTTTTCGCTCGTATAACGAAGTCCGGCGGTGAATTTCAAACCGTCGAAGATGGGTGCCGTGGCCTGACCGAAGCCGGAAACCGAGTCCGCCTTATGATAACTGTACAGGTTGATCCGGTTCAGACCCGCCACAGGCCCCGCAGGAGGGACGGCAACGCCTCTGAAATAGAAATTGAACGGATCATAGCCGCTGCTGCCCTTGAAATAATAAGCGCCGGCGACCCACTGTATCGGGCTGGAATCGGGCGAAAGCAGTTGCAGTTCCTGGCTGAACTGCCAGTCCTTCTGCGTGAAGGCGATGTAGCGCCCGTTGGCCGGCGTATAATCGACATCGAAATTAAGCAGCGTGTCGGACCGCCGATAGGCGGAAATGCTGGCCAGCCGCACGCCGCCGAGGTCCTGATCGATCCGCAGGCTCCCGCCCCCGCCCTGGAAATGGGTGAGGGGCTGTTCGCCGCTGACATCCCAGGGGCTGCCACCATAGGACGGGCCGTAGGGCGCGGGCGCCGTGCCGCCGACGGGCAATCGGGTCGCGTTGTTACTGCTCTTCTGATCGGTATAGTCGAAGATGATGCGAATCTTCGTCCGGTCCGAAGGCGTGAAGACCCATTTGGACCGGATGCCGATGTCGTGATCGACCTTGTAGACATCCCGCCCATTCAGAAGATTGGTGCCATAGCCTTCGCCCATGGTCGAATAGGTCATGGCAATATCGGCGCTGGCTGTATCAGACAATGGGCCGCCCACATAGGCATTGGCCCGAATGGTGTCATAATTGCCATAGCTGAGGCTGACATTGCCACTCAAGGCATCGCCCGGATCACGGGTCTTGACCTGCAACAGGCCGGCCGTGGTGTTGCGCCCGAACAGCGTGCCCTGCGGCCCCTTCAGGGCCTCCACCTGCGCGATATTGCTCAGGCTGAACATCGTGGACGTCTGCGCGGCGATATAGACATCGTCCACATAGATGGCCACCGAAGGCTCCAGCCCGGCCGAAACGCCCTTGAACGCGATCCCGCGGATGATGGGAAGAGCAAAGCCGTTATTGCGTTGCACGTCGACGCCGGGCAGCGCGACTTTCAGATCGACCATGCTGCTGACGCCGCTGGCCTTCAACTGGTCCGCCGTGGCGACCGCCACCGCAATCGGAACCTTCTGGAGATTTTCCGAGCGCCGCTGCGCCGTGACGATGATTTCCTGAAGGCCGACATTGTCGGTCGTGCCGTTCCCACGAGTGGCTCCCCCCTCTTCAGCAATCTGGGCGGAGGCAGCCTGAACGCATGCCGGCATGCAGACAGCCGCGAGCAACCCGATGGCGCTGACGTCAAGATAAAGTGAATTAACAGATTTCATGGAAATCCTCCCTATATTTATTTTATTTTATGCTGAAAATATTTTCGTATTCCACAAATATTGGCGTGATTATTTAACAATATTTTTGGGAAAAAGAGCAATATTTATAATCATTACACAGAAATATTGCAAAGATAAGCTATCCGACTGGTGTCCGGGCCACGAAATTTTCAACAGTACACATTCATGACCTCAACGACCCCGCGCAACCAATAGAAAATGAGCGGATGTCAATGCATGATTCTTATGGTTCCCAGCAAAACGAAGTGTGCGCAGGGACGGCGCCAAGCTCAACCAAGCCGCTGTGCGGCTCAATGCTCTTCGCTTATGACGGCAGGCCCTGGCCCGAAACGATCAGGACCGTTCAGCGGTCATGAGCTGGTCCAGCATCCGCCTGTAGCGGACCGGGGCCTCATCGATCTTCAGCAACACCGGCCGCGAGGTATCGACGGCGGGGTTCAGCACCCGCGCCTGCTGCGCGGCGATGACGCGGCCGTCCTGTTCCGAAAATGCCATGCGGCGCAGCGCGGAAATCTGCTCCCGCACGTCCACCTCCACCGAGGGATCGAGAACGGGCGGATTCTGCCGGACGGCGCAAAAATGATAGAGCGTTTCGGTCGGCGTCACCGGCGTCAGGAAATGATGCCCGTATATGCCGGTGCCATCCTCCTTCGCGCCGCCGACTTCGGTAACCCCGGTATCGTTCACCATGCATCCGGGCGCCTGCCAGGTCATCGTCGTCCACATATCGACCATGCCGCCGTCACGGCGATACATCAGATCGTACATCCCCGGCACAGGCACGTTCGGCGTCAGCCGCGTGACCGACAATGTGCCCCCCTGCTGTTCGACTGCGATGTCGGCATCGATCGAATGTTCATTGCCCAATATGCCGTCGTGGAGGATGCTCGCATGACTGAGATCGAGCAGATTCTCGGTGATGAGAATATAGCTGGCATCCAGAGTCAAATGGTCGCGCTTCGATATGTGGCTTGGCGAACTTTCGACCAGAAGCGGAAACCGGGCTATCGTCGCGGGATCGGCCTTTGCGGGGTCGCCCATCCATATCCACAGGATCGAATCCTGCTCCACCACCGGAAAGATGCGGACCGTCGCGGCGCTCGGCAGATTGCCGGGACGGTGGGGGTTGTGGACGCATTCCCCTTCCGCATTGAACTCCAGCCCGTGATAAGGGCATTGCACGCGATCGCCCGGCAGCAGGTGCCCCAGCACGCTGAACGCGGCAAAGCGATGCGGGCATATGTCGAGCATGGCCGCCGGGCCGCCATCTTCCCGCCGGAAGAAGACGATGGGCAGGTCCAGCAGCTTGCGGGGTTCGAGGACCCCCGTTCCAAGGTCATCCGCCCACATAGCGACATACCATGCGTTCAGCAGATACATAGAGGAAGCTCCCGACTCCGTAACCATCTTCAGACGAACGCCGAAAGGTTCGGATAATCGTCGAACAGGGCGCGCCCGTAGATTTCGAGCGGCACTTCCGGCGTGAGAAGTCCGTGCCGGGTCGCCGTGCCGATGTCGCGCCAGACCTGCTGGATCGGATTCGCCTCCATGAAGCCGCTCGTCCCCTGGACCGACATCAACAAATCCACGCCCTTGCGGCAGTGATCCATCGCAAGGCCCAGCTCGGCGCGCATGCGGGCGCGGTCGTCATAGGATAGTTGCTGAAGCGACGCCGCAGCATTGACGATATGGTCGCACCAGGCCTTGACGCTCGCATTCGCCGTGCCGATCAGGCTGGCGGCCTCCGCAAGCTGGAGCTGCATCGCCGGCGATTGGCGGGTATCGCCATATGTGCTGTAGGCGATCCGTTTGTTGCCCGCCGCCATGCGCTCTCGCGTCAGGTCGAGCGCCGCGTTCGCCATTCCCAGAACGGGGGCAGCGACCGCGATCACCGCCGTCGCGGCGAATGCCTGACGGTAGGGCAACGTCCGCTCCGTGTCCCCCAGGGCATTGAAGGCCATGACTTTCGAGAGGGGGATAAGCCGATGATCGGGCACGAATACGTCCTTGGCCGTCACCGTATTGCTTCCCGAACCGCGAACGCCGACCGAATACCATGTATCTTCGACCGTCAGCTCGCGCATCGGCACCATGATCAGGCCAAGGTCCCTGCGCCCGTCGTCGAGCGTCAACGGCACGGTGAGAAGCGCCCAATGGGCATGAAGGCTGCCCGATGCATAGCCCCACGTCCCATTGACGCGATAGCCGCCCTCGACACGGGCCGTCGTCGCCGTTGGAGCGAGGATGCCGATGAACCGCGTATCCGGGTTCTGGGCAAAGATCTCCCGCTGCGCCTCTTCCGGAAAATAGCCGGCGATCCAGGCGCCCGTGTTCGAAATGAACGCGACCCATGCCGTCGATCCACAGCCGCGTCCAACTTCCGAGATGACATCCATATAAGTCCGGCAATCGCCCTCATAACCGCCCCACCGGCGCGGCGCGCAGATGCGGAACAGCCCAGCCTCCTCAAGGGCTGCGACATTTTCCTCCGGCAACCGGCGATCCCGATCGGCCCTGGGAGCGTTCGAACGCAGAAGAGGAATCAGCGCCGCCGCCTTGGCCGCCAACTCGGTTCGTAGCGGAGCCTGATCGGCGTCGGCGCAATCCATGTTCAGAACCATCTGCATCTCTCCAATTCATATTCCCGGGCATCGGCCTCAAACGGTGATACCCGCGCTCAGCCCCTTATGGTCCGCAGCGCCAGCTCTTGACCAAAGGCCCGAATTCTCCTGCAAAGACTTCGTTCATCGCCCCGACGACTGCCAATAGAGACTCTGCTGGGATCAATGCATAATGCTTATCGGGATCGGTCCATGGTGGAACGACGCTCATTGCTCGAACATTGCCTGGAGTTCCGCGACGAAGCGGTCAATCGCGAGCGAAGTCCGGATGGGCGAACGGCGCGCGATGCCGGCGCTATAGTCCCAGATTGGCCGTGCAACCGCCAGCGGCACCAGATCGCGCCCAAGGATGCTGTCCAGCAGGGGTTCGGCAAGGCATGCGATGAATTCGCCATGGACCATCGCCGCGACCGCGCACGCCACCGACGGCGTTTCCAGCATGATCCGCGGAGGGTCGACACCCTCGGCGCCGAAAAAGGCGCTGATCTGCCCACGGCCGACGACATCATGCGCGAGCGAGGTCCAGGGGAACGCCGCCAGATCGTCCGCAGTCACCCCTTCCCTCCCTCCCAGGGGATGGGACTTCCCGGCCACGATCACGTGGCGAATGGGAAGCAGGCGAACGCTTTCGACCTGGGGATGATCCGGAAAATCGAGCGATCCACAGAAAAAGTCGATTTCCCCGGCAAGCAACGCCGGCAACATCGTGGTGATCGTTCCCTGCACGATGGAGAAACGGACGGCAGGATATCGCTTATTGAACCGGCTGACCGCGATCGGCAGGAAATGCGATATCCAGACGGGGCCCGCGCCTATCCTGACTTGCCCCGCATTACCGCCGCGCATCGCATCGATTTCAAGCAAGGCGTGGCGATAATCCTGGTGAATCCGTTTTGCATATCGATACAGAAGTTCGCCATAGGGCGTCGGGACCAGTCCGTTGGGAAGACGGTCGAACAACTGCACGCCCAGCTCTTCCTCCAACATTTTGAGGCTGCGCGTGAGCGCCGGCTGGGTGATATTCAGATCATCCGCCGCCGCCGTTACGTTCTTGCGTTCGAATGTCGCCAGAAAGTGGCGAAGAGTCCGGGAAATCATTGCTGCGTCCCCTGCCGCTTCCTCCATAGCGGCAGGGCAAGCCAGGACGGGTGAGCGGGGCCTGAATGCAGCGTCACACCGCCGCCGAAGATCGCGGCCGGACGGTCGCAGGGATCGTCATGGGTCATCGGCACCGTCGCGGCTCCCTTTCCGGCACTGGCGGGCCAGACGAAGTCGGCGCCCGCGATGGTCAGGCCAAGGCGGCATCCAGCCGGAATCTCGATCCCTGCCGGCCAGATCGAGACTTCGACTTCATATATCTCTCCGGGCGTCAGGGGCTGGCGCTCGTCATGCTGGTGGCAGGGCAGATATTCCGTCGTGCGGCCGGGGTCCAGCTTGCGCTGCGAGGCGCGCAGCCATCCCTGCGTCGGCGCTGCCCAGGGATCGGTCGCGCTGAAAAAGCTGACCTCCGTTCCGTCGGGCCTGACGATCCGCACCGTCAGGAACAGGTCCGTGTCCTCAGTCTCGCACGCCAGATGCAGCCTGGCGGACAATGGACCGGCGATGATCATGGGTTCGGCCAGCGGTTCGCCGAGCAGCGTGATCTCATTCTCCCCCGGCGCATAACTTGCCACGGCCGCCGCTCCGGGCGCGGCGGCGGTCAGGCTGCGTTCGGCAAGATCGAAATGAAGGCGTTGCCATTCGATATCCGGCAGCGGCCAGTCGGCGCCGGTCAAATCCCGCGCAATGCCGTCGTCAGTGGACCGGACGGACAGCTCAACCCGGGGCCGTTCCACCCATCCATTGTCCCTGCCCTTGAGATGATGGTCAAAGAACTGCTTCAGATAGGCGACGCGTTCGGGGGTGAAGAAGGTGAAGAAATAGGAACCCCCCTCGACCTTCAGCCATTTGCGCGCGGAACCAAGCCGGGTCCAGCCGCCAATCGTGCCGCGCAGTTGCAGCCCCAGACCGCCCCAGTTGGCGATGACGAGCGACGGAATCCCTATGCTGGAAAGACCGGCCAGCCTTTCAGCAAACCAATCATCGAGAAGAGGATGGTCGAGCAGCGATGCGGGATAGTCCACCCGATTGGCGGCCAGCTTCTCGGGCGGGAAGCTGTCGATGCCAGTGGCGACATCACCGGTATACATGTCCGGGAACGGGCTGTCGCCATTGCCATGCTGGTTGGGAAGGCCATGCATGTTCCACCACAGGCTGTTGAAGCCGCTGTTGTAAATGCCGTCATTGCGCGCCCGGTCGCGGTAGAATTCGGGCGTGCCTTGACAGAAAACGGCCGCCTTCAGGCCGGGCGGCCGAAGCGCCGCGACCCGCCAGTTGGTGCAGGTGATATAGCCAAGACCCAGCATGGCCGCCGATCCGTCGCACCATGGCTGCTCAACCGCCCACTGGATGACATCATAGCCGTCCAGCGCCTCAATGGGTGAATTGGGCTGCATGAAGCCCGGCGATTTCCCCGTTCCCCTGACATCGACCTGAAGCACCGCATAGCCTTGATTGACCCAGCTTTCCGGATCGGGACACTCCCAGATCATATGGGCGCAGGATGATGCAGCCAATATTTCGGGATAGCGTTCCTGAACGGTTCCCCATACCGGCGGCATGGCTTTGCTGACATGCACATCCTTCCCATAGGGCGTGCACGACACGATCACCGGATGGCGCGCATCCCCGCAGGGCCGGTAAAGATTGCCGTATAATATCGCGCCATCGCGGACCGGCACAGGCACGTTCCGTGCGACGATCATGGCGGCCTGATCAGAATGCATCGTCGGAAATCCTCATGAGCGTCGATGCGCCAGCCCTGATCCGGGCTTCCAGAGCAAATATTTCCGGCAGTATCCGCGCCATATAGAATTCGGCCGTCGCGATCTTGCCATCAAGCCGGGCGTCAGCTTCCCCGGCGTCGAGCAGGCGGCCGGCGGCATGCGCCAGCTTCGCCCACATGAAGGCGAGGGAAACATGGCCGAGCATGCCGAGATAATCGTTCGAGGCCGCACCCACCTCATCCGGATCGCTGCGCCAGAGCGGCGCCATTTCCTGCGTCAACCGCTCCATCCGATCGACTGCGGCGCGAAGTGGCGGAAGGACGGCCCCCAGCCGGGGCGAAACGGAGGCTTCGTCCGCGAACTGGCGGATCAGTCCGAAAAACCTGTTCAGCTCCTCTCCATTATCGCCCAGCACCTTGCGGCCGA
This sequence comes from Sphingobium sp., assembly GCF_032153725.1. Lineage (GTDB taxonomy): Bacteria > Pseudomonadota > Alphaproteobacteria > Sphingomonadales > Sphingomonadaceae > Sphingobium. The sequence goes on from NZ_JALDYQ010000023.1 coordinate 34,902, forward strand.
GCAAGTCCATGGCCTGAATGCCGCTGGTGCCTTCGCCCAGACGCAACATGCGCTCGTCGCGCAGATACTGCTCGACGCCATTTTCCCGGATATAGCCATGGCCGCCAAAGCATTGAAGCGCGAGATCGATCATCTCGAAGGCCTTGTCGGAGAGGAAAGATTTCACCACGGGGGTCAGCAGCGAAACGAACGCATCGCTCCGCTCGCGCGCCTGCGCATCCTCGTGGGATTTCGACCGCTCGATTTCCAGACCGACCCACAGACAGAGCAGCCGGGCGCCTTCGGAAAAGGCGCGCATCGTCATCAGCATCCGCCGCACATCCGGATGGACGATGATCGGGTCGCCCGGCAGATCGGGATATTTAGCGCCCGAAGGCGATCGGCCCGCAATCCGTTCCCGGCTGTAGGCCAAAGCATGCCGGTAGGTGGCGTCCGCCATGCCGGTAGCCATGACGCCGGTGGCGAGCCTGACCGCGTTCATCATGATGAACATGCTCGGCAAGCCCTGATTGGGAGCGCCCACCAGATAGCCCGTCGCGCCATCGAAGTTCGTGACGCATGTCGGGCTGCCATGAATGCCCATTTTCTGCTCGACCGAACCCACGGAAAAGCCGTTGCGTTCGCCCGGCCGCCCTGACGCGTCGGGCAGGAATTTGGGCACCAGGAACAGGCTGATCCCCCGCGTGCCCGAAGGCGCGTCGGGCAGCCGGGCAAGAACGAGATGGACGATATTCTCCGCCATGTCGTGATCGCCCCAGCTGTTGAACATCTTGGTGCCGGTGATCCGGTGGGAACCGTCTCCCACCGGCTCGGCGCGGGTCCGGATCAAACCGAGGGCGGAGCCGCATTGCGGTTCGGTCAGGGACATGGCGACGGCCCATCGCCCCGATACGACGTTGGGGATGTAGGTCCGGCGGATGGCGTCGGAAGCATGGCGCTTGAGTATTTCATAGAAGCCGGAAGCCGGGGCCGGTCCCATGGCGAAGGCGAGGTTCGCGCCACCGAACATCTCGTCGCGAATGTTGAGGAAGATATGCGGAAGACCCTGCCCCCCATCTTCCGGACGCGCGGTCAGCGACGCCCAGCCCCCTTCCGCGAAGCCCTGATAGGCCCCGGCGAACCCTGCCGCCGTGACGACGCCATCGGCCTCCAGCCGGCATCCCTGCCGGTCGCCGGCTTCATTCGCAGGCGCCACCACCTCCGCCGCAAACTGGCCCAGCGCATCGATGATCGCATCGACCGTTCCGGCATCCAGTTCCCTGAACGACGGCAGATCATCGATCTCGCCGATCCGCAGCACTTCATGAAGGATGAACTTGAAATCATCGACAGGCGGCGCATAGGCGATCATGAATGTCTCCGGTCTTCAAGGCTGGCTGGTGGCCGACGGGACGCCAGCCTCGCGCAGTGCCTTGCGGTTGAGCTTGTTGGTGGCGGTGTAGGGCAGCGCTTCCACGAAATGATAAGCGCGCGGGCGCTGATAATCGGAGAGCGAGGACTGCCTTATGAAGCGGTCCAGCGCCTCGGCGTCGAGATCGTCGCTTGCGCGGATGATGAAGGCGTGCGGCAATTCGCCCCATCCCGAATCCTTGATGCCGACGACTGCGGCTTCCGCGACATGCGGATGTTGCAGCAATGCCTCTTCGATCGCGGCGGGCAGGATGTTGATCCCACCCGAAATGATCATGTCATCCCGCCGACCTTCCAGAAAGAGAAACCCTTCGGCGTCGAAGCGGCCAAGGTCGCCCGATCGCCACCAGCGGCATTCGCCGTCGGAATGCAGCACCTTCGCCTCGAGCGCGGGATTATTCCATATGCCCGCGGCAACGCTGGGCGAATTGACCCAGATCTCGCCGATTTCGCCCTGCGCGACCGGATGCACGCCATCCTCGGCCATCAGCCGAACCTCAGTGCCGGGAAATGGCCGGCCGACGCTCAACAGGCGTTCGCCCGCCATGTCGGCGGCGGCGTTCACGGTCACAAGGCCCAGCGTCTCGGTCGAGCCATAGGCCTGCACGACATGGGGCGTGACGATGTCCCTGATCCGCGCGAGCGTCGCGCTGTCCATCGGCTCGGCGGCAAAGCTCGCCAGCCGGATCGATATGTAGCTCGACGGGTCCGGCATCATCGCCAGCAGCTTCCTCCACATCGTCGGCGTGAGCGACATATGCGTGATCCGCTCTTGCCGGATCGTCGCGGCATAGCGTTCCAGATCGAACTGCTCGAGGAAGACGTTACAGCCGCCCGCGTGGAGAAAGGGGAACCAGCTGATGTAGCAGCCCGTAAAGGCGGTGCTGTAAGGCACGATCCCGCGAGCCCCAGGACCGGTATGGCCGAACATCGCCACGCCCGATCGCGCCGCTTCGATCAGATTGCGATGCGTATGCACTATCCCCTTGGGCAGCGAGGTCGTGCCGGACGACAGGATGATGACGGCGGGGTCATCTTCAGCGAGGCGCGGCAGGTCGGACGCGGGCGGATAGGCTTCGAAATTCGCTTCCGTCACCCCATCGCTGCCGCTTGCGTCGGCGGCAGCGGCCCCCGAGCGAACCCGCATCCGGCGCAGCCCGGCCGGAAGGCACGCCGCAATGCCGGCTGCCGCCGCGTCGAGCGAGGCGTCATGGATCAACAGGGCAACATCGAAGGCATCGCAAACCGAAGCGAGCGCGGCGTGGGATTCGCGCGTGTGAAGCGCGAGCGGCAGCGCGCCCAGTCGCACCAGCGCCAGCCAGGCCACCATGTGCATAGCTGACGGAAGCGTCATCAGCGCCACGCGCATTCCCGGCGCAACGCCCTCTTCGCGCAACTGCGTGACCAGCCGCCGGACCGCTTCGTCCAGTTCGCGATAATTGAAGCGATAATAGCCGTCCACGACCGCCGGGGCATCAGGGTTCGTGCGCACCACGCGATCCATTGCCGACGCGACCGTCAACGGACATGCCGTTGGCGACGGCCCGACCATGCGCGTTCCCTGTTGGCGTTCACTGCCCATTGCGGAAGCCTCCATCCCCTCAACCCTCATACGAATAGTGATGCTGGCGGACTTTTTTATCCGCTCGTTTTGCGATTCTCATTAGATTATATTTTATCAGTATATATGACAAGCATATCCGTGAAATAGCAGAAAATTCCATATTTTCTGCGATCCTGTCGACAAATATAGGGATGTTGAAGCGGTATATGAAAGGCTCTCCGACTGGTCGCCAATGCCCGCCGCAGCGGCGGAGCAGCCTTCAGTGGAGGAACAAAATGAGCGGTTCGGTTGTGCGCAAGGAAATCCGGAAAAGCATCGTTACCGTCACGCCGCACCGGCCCGAAAAGCGGAATCCGCTATCCAGAATGCTATTCGAAGAGTTGAGCCACTTCCCCGCTTGCGTCCGCGCCGTCATTCTTATCGGCGAGGGAAAGCATGTCCGCGCGGGTCTTGATCTGTCCTGCCTTGAAAACACGCAAGGAGGACCCGCGGGCATGCGGCTTGACCCTTTCCCCCCGCAGGGAAAGCATTGATGGCAAGCATTGGCGATCGAACCAGACAAGTGGACCGGCGGGTCATCTCCCGATCGAGCCGAGGAGGGCTATATGCTGGCGGCTTCGTGAACAACGACCAAAGCCGAACTACCCAACGCGGCTAGGCGACCGCTTCTGCCAGGTTGATTTCTCCTCCTGGCAGCAAGCTCATGGATTTGAAGACTGCATCGATTGAATGGCGGAACTGATCGTCCCGTCCAGCCGCCGCAACATAACGATCTGGGCGTATCAAAATGGCGTCAACCTGCCATTCATCGAACCAGGCTTCATAGAAGCCCTCTATATCCTCCGCATCACATGGAGCGCCCGGAGGAGCGAGAATGATTTTCCTTACGCCTAATTTTGCAAGTTGAGCCACCTGGAATGGATTCAATGATGCGGCAGGATCCTGCTCATAACCGAGCAATAACCATCCCTGCCCTGCCAGCGCATCCAACCGGTCCGCCCGTCCGGCAATCCGGGCCATTCCCTGTCGCGACAGCTGCCCAGCGCCGACATCTCCTTCCACCCAGACGCCACGACCCAGGGACGGGTGGGGAACGGGCGGCGGCGCCAGGCTGGGGTCTTCCACCACCGCTTTCATCATGCCGTCGCGCGCGGCGGCCTCTTCCGGATCGAGGACGCAGACCGCCTTGCCGATGTCGATGGAGAAATCCACGAAGTAACGCACATGCGCCTTACGCTCTTCGACATAGCTGTCCAGCAGCGCCAGCGCGCTTTCCCCGCGAAGGACCATATCCATCCGCCAGGCCAGCGAAGCGGCGTCGCGCAGTCCGGCGCACATCCCCTGCCCTGCGAAAGGCGGCATGAGATGCGCGGCGTCCCCGGCTATCAGGACTCGCTCCTTGCGCCATTCCTCCGCCCATTTCGCCTGGAAACGCCATACCGTGTGCCGTTCCAATATGGCCTCTTCCGGCGATATCCAGGGTTCCAGCAATTGCCATGCGGCCGCTTCGCTGTTCAGGGCTTCCGGTGCTTCGCCGGGCAGGACCATGAATTCCCACCTGCGCCGACCGGGTCCGGCGGGCATCAGCGTTGTCGGTCGCTTCGGATCGCAAATCTGGAGCACCGACGATTCCAGCTCCATCTCCGCATGGGGTCGAATATCGACGATCAGCCAGTCGAAATGGAAACCCAGATCGGTGATCGGCAAACCGGCCGCTCCCCGAACAAAGCTGTTGGCGCCATCGGCGCCGACCAGATAGGTGGCACGGAACTGATGCTCCGCCCGGCCATCCGAACAGGTCAGGCGCACTTCGTCGCCGTCCTGTTCCAGTCCAATCGCCTCCATCCCGCGGACCACGGAGACGTTGGGATAGGCCCCCAGCATCGTTTCGAAGCGCGCCTCCAGGTCCGGCTGGTTGAAGAAATAGTGGCAATGCCAACCCGCGTCGGTTCTACCGGTCCAGTCGAACGCGCCAATGCGCTCATTCTCCGCATTGACCAGATAATACCATTCGTTGACGAATTCGATGGCGCCGTCATTATCGGGATCAATGCCGATATCGGCCAGCACGCGCGCGATTTCGTCGTCAAATGCGACGGCGCGGGGCAAGGGATAGGCGGAAGGGTGACGTTCCACCACCGTCACCCGATGCCCCAGCCTGCCAAGATAGAGCGCCAGCAATTTCCCCGTGGGACCGGCTCCCACGATCAGAACATCGCTGGGTTGGTTGGCAAGGGCATGATTTGAATAAAGGCTGTCAGTCATCACTGGACCAATCTTTTGCAGGACGGGATCAGATTTCCACTTCGATGGGAAGCGAATGGAAACCACGAAGAATATTGCTCATCAGCCGTTCGGGCGCTCCCAGATGGAAGCGCTTCACGCGCGAGGCGAGCGCCCGCAGGACGCAGGTGACTTCCAGCTGCGCCAGATGCATGCCCGCACAGATATGCGCACCGTTTCCGAAGCCCAGATGATCGTTCACGCCCTCCCGTTCGATGTCGAATCGTTCGGGATTGGTCCATTTGCGCTCATCCCGATTGGCCGATGCATAGAGCATGGCGACACAGGCGCCCGCGGGTATCGTCACGCCGTCAACCTCCACATCCTCGGCCGCAAAGCGCGAGAAGGTGCGGATCGGCGATTCCAACCGCACGACCTCCGCAATGGCGCGCGACATCAGGGCGGGTCTGGCGCGCAGAAGGTCCCATTGTTCGGAGAATTGCGCGAACAGCCAGATCGCGCTGCTCATCGCGCTGACCGTGGTGTCAAGGCTGGGCGCGACATAGTCGATGAGCAGGCTGACACATTGCTGCGCCGTGATCTCGCCGGCTTTGGCGGCATCGAAAATGCGCGTGCTCCAGCTTCCCGGCAACAGCCGCTCGGGAAGATCGGGCGATGCGACGAAATCATGCATCTCGAAATTGTCGGGCATCGCCGCCAGCGTGCGCGGTTTGTCGGCAGGACCGATCGCATCGAAGGTGGCAAGGCCCCATTCCCGCATCCGTTCCCGCCCGTCCTCCGGCAGACCGACCAGCCGGGTGACGACCGTGGAGGGCAGATGCCAGGCAAGGTCCAGCACCGCATCGAAGGATCGGCCTTCGACCAGGCGCGCCACCAACGCCTCCGCTTCCTCCGTCAACCCTTCGGCAAGAGCACGGACAGCCGCCGGATAAAGCGGCGGCGCAATGATGCCCCGCAACTTATCATGCAGGTCGCCATCGCTCGCCAGCAACGTGCCGCGAATATGCTGATTGGCCTCGGCATTGAAGAACACGCCCTCGCCCGAAACGAAGCGTTTTCCGTCACGCAGCGCCGCCCGCACGTCCCTGTAGCGTCCCAGCGCATAGACTTGGTGGCGCGGCAGCCAGACCGCCGGTCCGGCGTCGCGAATGGCCGCATAATTTTCATAAGGATCAAGTATCGATTCTTCGGTGAACAGATCGATGTCCAGCACGGGTGCATCAGCCAAGATCATTTCCCCTCTTCCGCGGCAACGATGCGATTTTGCAGTCGCCCGACACCGTGCACTTCCGTTTCCATGATATCGCCGGCAGAAAGAAATTCACCCGTCGCCTGGCCCACGCCGCCAACGGTGCCGGTGACGAATATATCCCCCGGCTCCACCGTCATGAAACGCGTCGCAAATTCGATCTGCTCTTCCGCCGAGAAGATCATCTCGGCCGTGCTGCCGTCCTGTTTCGTCACGCCGTTCACTTTCAGCGTGATCCGAAGCTTGCCGGCATCCCCCACATATTCTCGCGGCACGAACAGCGGGCCGATTGGTTCGAAGCCGTCATGCGATTTCGACGCGAGCCAGTCGGTCCTGAAATTCTTCCGGTCGTCTCGCCAGAGCATATCGCGACAGGTGACGTCGTTCGCGACCATGAAGCCCGCGACGTGATCCATCGCCCGGTCTGCCTTGATCTCACGGCCGCGCCGCCCGATCACGACGGCCAGTTCGGCTTCCCAGTCGATCTGGTGCACACCCTCCGGCAACCGGATGTCATCATATGGCCCGGTCAGCGCGCTGGCCGCCTTCAGGAACAGATAGGGACTTGCACCCTTTTTTTCACCGGTGAAGCGGGCTGAAGGATCGGTGCCGTTGGCGGTGTTATAAGCAGCCATTTCAGCGACATGCTCGCTATAGTTCGCCGCCGAATGGAGGATCTTGCCCGGCTTGCGAAGCGGCGGCAGATACCGTACGCCATCCGGCGCGACCTCCCCGATATTGCCCTGCTCGGCATGCGCGAAGCGAGCCAGTTCCTCAAGGCGAGGGAAATTCTCCTCCCATCGATCGAGCAGATCATGGAGCGTTGCGCCCATCAGGAACTGACCTTCTCCCTTTCGCGCGGCCGACTGAAGCGCCCGAAGGTCGAAAATCCGGTCCGCCACGACAAGCCCGGTGAATATCCGGTCGTTCCCGGCGAATGTCCCCAGCGCGAACATCAGGCCAGCCTCAACAATCGGCGGGCATTTTCGAACAATATCCTGTCGCGTTCGCCATCGTCGATCGCCAGCGATCCGACCGCGTCGATCGCGCCGCTCATCAGCTTGCGTCCCCCTTTGTAATCGAACGGAGCGTCGGAGGCGAACAGCAGATGATCGCTACCGAAAAATGCGTGGCCACAGGCCGCCGCCGCGCGCGAACCGTTGATCGCCGTATCGGCATAGAGCATGCGATAATAATCCAGCAGTGGTCGCTTGAGTCCCGCGCGGACCGCCAATGGATTGACCCCTTCTCTGCCTTCGAAAATCTGGTTGAACCCCAGGCCGACCTTTTCGGAGAAATAGGGGATCATGCCGCCCATATGATGGGTGATGATCTTGAGCGTCGGAAGCTTGTCGAAAATGCCCGAGAAGATCAGGCGCGTCACTGCCGCGCTGGTTTCATAGGGCCAACCAAAGGTGAACCAGATTTCGTCCGCCGACGCCTCTTCCGTGCCGTAGTCAGCGAAATTCGGGCCGCGCATCGGATGTATCCAGACCGGCAGGTCATGGCGGGCCATCGTCTCGAACAGCGGGAAGAATGCCGGATCGCTGAGCGGCCTGCCAAGCACGTTGGTATAAATCTGAATGCCACGGGCACCCAGTTCCGTCACCGCGCGGTCGGCCTCCGCGACGGCGGCGCGCGGGTTGTTCATCGGCAGATTGGCGATGAAGCCCGGGAAACGATCTGGATGCGCGCGACATACCCCGGCCAGGGCATCATTGGCGAAACGGGCCAGCGCGGGTGTTTCGTCAGGCGTGCCCAGCAATTCGATCGGCGGATTGGATAGCGAAAGAATTTGCTGATAATCGGAATATTCCTCCATCAGCGCCAACCGGCTTTCGATGTTCCACAGCTCAGGCAGCTTTTCGAAGATTTTCAGGCCGAAATTGTCGGGCAATATCTGCTGAAACTTGCGGAACACCGGCTCCGGAAGATAGTGACAGAAAATATCCAGTCTCATTGCGATTCCCCGTTCATTTATATCGAGCTGTGGTTGACGAACGCCTCAGGCGCATCGTCGCCCCATTGGGAGGAAAATCCGACCTCCACCGGATGGGAACCCTGCGGGTAACTGGCATTGAACAGATCGGTGTCCGTCCAATGCTCGTGGATTCTTCCCCACGGGTCCTGCCAATAATCGAATATCTGACTGCCCAGAAAATGGCGTCCTACGCCCCAGGCGTGACGATAACTGTTCAGTTCCTGCAAATATTGATGGCCGGCGACGACATCATCGAAATCCTGTACCTCGAAGGAAACATGGTTGAGGCCGTTACGCTTTTGCTGGACGACGAACAGGACGTGATGATCCACGAAGTCGTCGCCGCGATCCACCCTGTTGAAAGAACCGATCACATGGTCTGGCTCCCCCGCCCAGACATCGTCGGTGCCCAGCATGCCCAGCGTTTCACGATACCAGGCCACTGTCCGCGGCAGATCGGTCGCGTGCAGAACCACATGCCCGATCCGCTTGACGCACGACGGCGCCATCACATGCCGGTATTCACGACCGAGCCGCGTCGCGCCATGTGCTCCAAGATTCAACGGCGGCCGTTCCACCGCCTGCGGCGCCAGGGCCGCGACGCCGGAGAGAATCTCGATCTGGAAGCCCAGCGGATCGGTCAGCCGCACGCGTTTTCCGCCGCCCGGCTCATCCACGCTTTCAATGCCTTCCCTGCCGGCCAGAGCGATCAGATCGGCTTCATCGCGCGCCATGTAGCCGAAGCCGACCACCTTCGGTTCGCCCAGTTCCGTGATGTGCAGATGATGGCCGCCATCGGTCCCCCGCATATAGAGGGCCGTCGGCGTCCGTTCGACTTTCGTCATGCCGAAATGGGTCAGAAACGCCTCCGCCTCGTCAAGATCGGGCGACCGCAGGCGGACGAAGGCGAGTTCCGGAATTTTGACAATAGCTTCGGTCATGCAGCTTCCACCTTTGCAAGGTGCCGGTCGAAAAACGAAAGCGTCAATGCGAACGCCTCGTCCGCCTCTACCTTGCGATAGGTCAGGCCGCCATGTCGCGCAAAGGCGTGGTCCGCTTCGGGATATTGGTGGATGGACACAAGTGGATTGGGCGACAGTCGTCGAACAAGCAGATCGTTTACTTCCCGCTGAACCCAACGATCCTTCATTGCCATGTGGAGCAGGAAGGGACGGTGAAGATTGCCTGCTTCCCGAATTTCATGTTCGATATAGGTGCCATAATAGGCCACCGCGCATGCAATGTCCGTCCGGCAGCACATCATATAGCAAAGCTTGCCGCCCAGACAGTATCCGACCGCGCCCACGCTGAGGTCAAGGCCGCCGAACTCCTTCAGCCACGCCTCGCAATCCTTCATGTCGCGCACGCCAAGATCGTAATCGAATCCATAATAAAGGTCGAAAGCATGTTCCACGTCGGCAGGGTCCCGATCCGACAGCTCGACGCCCGGCTCCTGCCGCCAGAACAGGTCGGGCACCAGGCAGACATAGCCCTGTTCTGCAAACTCCCTGGCATGTTCGCGCATCGTATCGTTGACGCCCCAAATCTCCATGATGGCGATCACCGCTCCCTTGGGAGCACTGTTGGGCTGGGCCAGCCAGCCGGACATCTTGCCGTCGCGAAGCTGAATTTCGACAGGGCCTTCCTTCATTGTCCGCCTCCCAACCGGCTAACGGCTTCCCTCAGCCGGTTTTCATGATCCTTGGTCGCATGCGCCAGCGCCTGAAATGAAGCCGACAGTTCCAATATGCTTTCCAGCCGCGTGGTCTGGGCTTCCCGCAGCAGACGCTTCGCCATACGCAGAGCCTGCGGCGGATTCTGTGCAATGTCCCGCGCGAGCGCCTTTGCCCGGTCCATCAGTCCGACATCGAGCGTCACTTCCGACACCAGCCCGCATGCCTGCGCCTCGGCCGGGCCAATGGTCCGCCCGGTGAAGGTCAGTTCGGCGGCCTTCGAAATGCCGACGATCCGCTGGAGGAGAAAGGCGCCTCCATCGCCCGGAATGATGCCCAGCTTGACGAAACTCTCCGCAAATCTGGCGCTTTCGCCGGCAATGCGGATGTCGCACAGGCAGGCAAGGTCAAGGCCCGCACCGATCGCCGGCCCGTTGACGGCAGCGATCAGCGGCACTTCCAGATCAAAAAGCGCCCGGGGAATGCGATGGATTCCATGCTTGTAATGGTAACGGTCATCGACTGCCTCCAGCGCCGGATCGTCAATCCTGCACAGCATCGCCTTGATATCGCCGCCCGCGCAAAAGGCCTTGCCCGCGCCCGTCAGAATGACGCACCGGATGCGCGGGTCCAGTTCCGCCGCCCGGCAGGCCGCCTCGATCGAGGCATATTGCCCGTCATCCGACAACGCGTTGCGGCTTTGCGGGGCATTCAGGGTGAAGATGGCGATGCCGTCATCCACTTCCACTTGGACGAAGTCGGTCATATCACGCCCTTTCCTGCCAGAGCTTCGATTGCGGCGGACCGACCAGCAGCGGGGCCGATCGGGATTCGACCGAAGACAACATCACCCTCCCTCATATCTTGCGTTGCATCCTGTCTAGGACCGGCCGAATGATAATCAAAATCGCCGTTACCTATCCCGATAAAAGGAAAATCTTATAATTCATCCGGCTTTCCAGGCGGCGCCATGACCCATCGACAGGTCCGAAGACCGTCGCTGTTCAAACGCAATAAAAGTCCGCCATCGTCGGTAGATAGTCATTTTTCAGAACGACCTTCTTCCGAGCGATCTTCCACTCGCGCTGCAATTGGAGATCATGCTCATAATGCCCGAAGAAGGTTTCCATCACATGGGCGAGCGGAAAATAGACATGGCTGACCCATGCCGTGCGCAGCCGCATGAAATCGGATCGTGGATCTTCCAGAAACTGGGTGCCGGACAGTAGATGACTGGTCCGCTGCAACGGGCGGGACGCCGCCGCGCGGCCAGACCGGATGCGCATGATCCGTTCCTGGAAACCGGCATGCCCGACCACATGGATGTGCGAAACTTCATTACCCGGATCTTCTGTCAGGGTTCCGCACCGGCGCCATGTCGGCATCCAGAAAACCGAATCCGGCGTGTAGAGCGCAAGCCATTCATCCCATAGCGCATCGTCGAGAAGCGCCGCTTCCCTCAATATGATCCTCCTCCCTTCCTCCAGAAGGAGACGGGAATCGATTTCGTTCTTCAGCATGACGCCGCGCTCCTCAGGTCCTGTTCGACGCCCTTGTCAATCATCGTCGACCATGCGCGGTAGGGCTGCTGCATAAGCACTTCCACAAAGGCGCCCATGGGTCCGATGGTCGTCGTGGCGGGATGCAGCCCCACCTCCTCCGACAAGGCGTTGCCGCCGAAGATGAAGTCCCTCGTGCCGCGCGAATAGCCTTGCAGCCAGGGCAGCCCCACAGAACCCATGCCCTGCTGGCAATGTTCGTACACTACCGAGTCATCTGGCGTCGCCAATCCGCTGGGATTGAAGAAATCCTCATATTGACGCAGACGCCAGTTGCGCATCGCGGGCTCTTCATCCACCGGCGCCAGGCAGAAAGCGGTCATTTCCGTCAAGCCAACGCCGATCGGCCGGAAAATGCGGATCATCAGGCTCTGGGAATCCTGAATCTGCATGTTGGGAAAGAGATAATAGTTCCGGCCGCGCCGCATCCAGTCGGCCTTGACATCCCCCACTCGCGGTCGCGCTCGTTCCGCCGCGATATAATCGGGGCGCCCTTCCGTGTCACCTTCGTCCACCCATAGGACGGTGTGCCCATGATCGAAGGTCAGCGATCCCTGCTGAAGATTTTCACGCTTGCGCCAACTGACTTCGCGCACCGCCACATTGCCTTCCCCGCGTGCGCGCCGATCCATCACATCGATAAAGGTCGAATGGGCCGTGTTGAGATGGTAGGAATCCATGCCATTTTCCATCTGCAACTTCCAGTTGGCGCGATAGGTATAGACTGTCGATCCGGGAAGATATCGCAGTCCGCCGGGATAACGATCCACGATCAAATCCAGGAAAAAACGCATGTCGCCCAGGAAATCCGACAAGGGCGGAACATCGGCCGAAAGGCTGCCGAAAACGAAGCCACGATAGGCTTCCACTTTGGGCAGAGCGATCAGATTGTGATCCAGATTGCGAAACCTGTCCGTATAGCCCGCAGCGGACGCGTCACGGATCGACCGCAACTTGCCCCCCGCATCATAGCTCCAGGCATGATAGGGACAGACATGAAGCGGCGTATTGCCCTGTTGCTCGACGCAGACGAGCGCCCCCTTATGGCGGCAGGCGTTCAGGAAAGCATTGACCCGTCCCTGTTTGTCGCGCGTAACCAGAATGGGCGTATTGCCGATATGGGTCGTGATAAAATCATTTGGTCGCCCGACTTCGCTTTCAAGCGTCAGGAAACTCCATGTCGATCTGAAGATGTGACGCTGTTCGAGGTCAAATATGCCTGGATCGGTGAAGACATCGGGATGAACGGAAAAGGTTCCGTTGACCGCTTCATCACGTATGTAATCGGAAGCGCGGGGGAATCTCATTTTTTCGTTCCTTGATGAGGGAAATGCGGGCTGGCTGTGTCGTTGCCCTGAACTCCACGCCAACGTGCCCGCCAGGTTTCCAGAATTTCAGGATTGCATATATAGAGCGGCGGCATGCCCCGGAGCACGCGGAGCACGCTTTCGGTCGCGGCTTGCGGCAGGCGCTCGATCGTTTCCGTGGTGTGTCCCACCGAATGCGGGGTCAAGATGGCATGCTCCAGCGAACGCAACGGGCTGTCGCGCGGCAGGGGTTCCACGTCGAACACATCCAGCGCGACATGCGCAAAATGCCCCTCTGCGGCGAGCGAAGCCAAAGCAGCTTCATCGACGATGCCTCCGCGCGACACGACGATCAGACGCGCACCACGTCTCATTTGCCGCATCCGCTCGTCATTGAGCAGCATGCGCGTGGTTTCATTGCGCGGGGCCAGCACGCACAGCAGGTCGCTGGCGCGCAACAATTCCTCCAAGTCGACCTGCCCGACATGCGGATCGACAATCGGACGGCGGGCCGTTGCGATCACGCGAACTCCCCATGGGACGAGACGACGGGATATCTCTCCAGCGATCCGTCCATGCCCGAGAAGCCCGACCACCTTGCCCTTGAGCATTGTCGCCCGGCGGTGCGCGGCACCAAGAAACTCCGCCTGCCTGCCAGGCAGATCATACAGGCTAGCCAGCATCAACATGATCGTCGCCTCGGCCATGCTTTCATAATTTTCGGGTATTTGCCCGTTGCCGACCAGGATATTGAGGCCGCTGGCGGCCGCCACGTCAAATTCTTCCGTCCCGGTAAAGGGCGAGATGACCGCGCGCAAATGAGTTGCTCCCTCCATCGCCGCCCGGCCGACGGGCACCGATCCATCGGCGACCAGCACGGCAGCTTCCCTCAGTGCGCTTGCTTCCGCCAGGAAGTCTGCCTTGTCCCGGAACCGCCTCACGCTGCACCCTGCGTCGATGAGCGCCCGCTCGATGGGATCGGCGATCGCGTCAATCGCGCTTACGATGACGATCTGTTTCATGACCTGCTCAGCACCCCGCAATGCCTGCCCGGCATTCGGTCGCATCCCAAATGGGTAAGGACATTTTCCAATTCCTCGCGCAATATTTCGACCAGCGCAGGCGGCCCGGCCTCAGGTCCCAGGGCGGCGACGGCGTAAAGCCAGGATCGGCCCAGGAATACGAAGTGCGCACCTTCCGCGAAGGCCTTGACCACGTCACTGCCGCGTCGGATGCCGCTGTCCAACATGACTTTCGTGCTCGGCCTCAGGACTTCGCAAATGGCAGGCAGCGCGTCGATGGCGGCGCAAACGCCGTCCAGCTGCCGTCCCCCATGATTGGACACGATGATGCCATCGGCTCCGGCAGCCTCTATCGCCACCGCCTCCTCCGGCGCCAAAACGCCCTTCACGATCAAATTGCCGGGCCATGCAGCCCGGAGCCGATGGAGCGTTGTCCAATCCGCCCGAGGGGCCGAAATAAAGGCGCCTGGCTGCGTGCGCCGGGCCTCGGCCAAGTCCTTGTACGCGCTCATATTCGCCAGTTGCGGACGGCCATGCCGCATGATCGCCGCACTCCAGAAAGGATGGCGCAGAAAGTCGCTCCATTGGCGAAATGAGGGACGAAAATCGGGTTTCAGCCCATGCCGCAAATCCCGGAACCGCCGGGCGGGACGCGCGACATCAACGGTGAACACCAGATTATTCACCCCGGCCGCAGCCGCACGCCTCAGGAGGTCGTCCGTTACCCTGGCATCATCGGCCGCATAGAGTTGAAACCAAAGGTGATCGCCAGCCAGCGCGGCGGCCTGTTCGATGCTGATGCTGGCGGCAGTCGACAGGATGTAGGGAATGCCCAGCTCACCCGCGAGCCTCGCCAGGGCAGCAGCCGCCCCGGGCCACACCAGATCGGCAAGCCCGATCGGCGCGACGCCGAAGGGCAACGGGCATGACGCGCCGAACAGGTCGACGCCGATTGCCGGTGTGGCCGTCCCCTTCAACGGCTGTGGCACGAAGCGCCGGCGCGAAAAGCCATCCTTGTTCCACGCCATGCTCAACTCGTCCTCTGCCCCGCCCTCCAGAAAATCGTAGACGATGCGTGGCAATCGCCTTTCCGCCATCGCCTCAAGATCCGCCACGCACCAGGCAGCCGACTTGCGAGGGGCGCCGGTCGCGCGCATCTTCATAGCCGGGTCGCCCTGCTCATACCTTCGCCATGCCGCAGCGCTGATGATCACCATCAGCCAAGCTCGAACACCTTCTTTTCGGTTGCGTGAAGGCATGTCCCCGGCCCGTCCGCATCGATCACGTAGTTGTCGCAAATATATCCGCAGGCGTGCCGATCGATGAAATGGGGATGGACCGCCATGTTCATTCCGGCCTCGACATGACCCGGTTCGTCGGCGCGCACCAAGGGACTTTCAACCACATCATAGCCTTGGCTATGGGCATAGAGCCGACGCTCCGGCGCCAAGCCATGGCCTTCCAGAAAGCGATCATGCGCATCAGCGATCTCGGCACAAGCCGCCCCTGGCGTCATTCTTGCCAATGTGGCCAACTGCGCCTGCCGCGCGATCTCGAACGCGTCGAGAAGCTTGGATGGGGCCTTGCCGAAAACAATCGTCCGACCGAGTTCCGTATAATAGCCCCCAGGGCCGTTATTTTCGATCAACAATGTGACCGGGTCACCGGGATTTATCGTCCTCATCTGCCAATGATTCAGCCGGAACGGCGCGGGTTCGCCCCGGGGCGCCGAACCGCAGAAGAACACCCCTCCTTCGCTTCCCAGGCGGCGGCCTTCGGCCTGGGCGATCGCGACGATATCGCAATCGCGCATTCCTGGCCGGGCATTCTCCAATACATGCCGGAAAATCTCATCCTGCATGGCGGCCGTCTTGCGGATTTCGAATATCTCGGCGGCACTCTTGATCGCTTTCATCCGGTCGAGATCGTCCGTCATGTCGCTGATCTCGATACCGGGAATATCCGCGATGATGGACACGAACCTGTGCGGCATCCCGCCCATTCCCGCCATGCCGATCCGGCGGCAGTCCCGCCGCCGCAAGGCTGAACTGACCAACTCCCCCTCCGCCCCGTGGAGATAGTGGATCGAACGAAAGGCGGAGGTCTGCAACACTTCACCTACACCCGGATAGTCGGGGTCCGATCCGTCGCCCGTTCTCGACCCGCCCAGCGGCCCATGCTCGATGATGGTCATCAGATCATCGGGATAACATATGATTGCCAGATGATAGGCGTTATAGGCTGGCCGGTCGATCAGCCACCGAACATAGCCGCCCAGAAAATCGTCAGAGCCCAGAATGACGAGGGCATCCAGATTCCGTTCCTTCAGCCGGGCCTGCACAAGTGCCCAGCGCCGGCTGAGTTCGGACATCGGCATGCGCGTAAGCACGCGTTCGTTCATCGTTACGTTCATCTATATGCTCCGCCAAAATCCCGCTCATGATCGCCGTCGCGTCCGTCTGCCGCTCGCTTGAGGTTTTCGCGGGACATGTCCGGTGAGAGGGGTTCGTCCGGGTAGGGCGGAAGCGCCGCCAGGAAGCCGACCGATACCGCCAACAGAATTCCACACCCCAGGAGGCCCATCGTATAGGAACCGCTGGCCTCATGGCTGAGCGCCAATATGGTCGGACCGCTGGTCGCCGTGATCGTGTAGGCGCCAAGGATATAACCGTAGGTTCTGGCGAAAACGGCGGCTCCGAAATAGCGCCGGACGAAATAGGCCGCCAGTTCCATCTCGGCACCCAGTCCCATGCCCAAAAGGACCAGCGCGAACATGCTGAGTGCGGGCGACGCGATGGTCAGCATGACCGCTACGCCCATCAGCGCCGACATGAGCATGGGAATGCCGATCTTGGGCGATTTGACAATGTCCAGCAGCATGCCGGTGCAGAAGCGACCGGTAAGCTGCGCGCCAGCGATAATGGAAATACCCATCGCTGCCCACTGATGGGACAGGCCCTTGGCGGTGAGGATCGGTACGATGCTGATGAGAATGGAATTGACTGCCATGCCGCTGAAACCAATGGTCAACAGGATCAACCAGAAGGTGCGGGAAGCCAGCACATTAACACCCCCTCTTTCGCCCGCCGCAGGGGTCGGGGCCACGTGATTGGCGCCAGCCAGTTCCAAATCCGCCGGCGGCCGAGTGAAAATCCAGGCGAGCGGCAGGCAAACCACCATCGTCATCAGCGCCAATGTCAGTCGGGTCCCTCGCCAACCCTGAGCGCTGATCAGCGCATCGACCAGAATGGGAACCAGTATGCCGCCCAGCGCGGTGCCCGACAATGCGATGGCCAGACGCGATCCTGCCTTGGAACTGGGCGAAAGGAGTACCGCCTTGGAATAGAGCAGGACACCATGCGCGCCTTGAAGAATCCACAAGGCGACGATGAGCAGCATATAAATTGTCAGGGATGAACCGATGGCTCCCAAAGCGGCATAGCACAGGCTGTAGAGGACGATCGCGGGTATCAATATGCGGCGAACCCCCATCGCATCCGCTAGAGAGCCGATGTAGGGCGTCGCCACTGCTGAAATCAGCCCCGCCAAGGCCAGAGGCGCGTAATATTGAGCACCGCTCCAACCAAGGTCCGCTGCCATCGGTCCGAGGAAAAGGCTCTGCGTGAAGACGAGCATGGGCGCGCCGCTGAATATCAGCGCAAGACAACTCGCCACGGCGACAGCCCAGGGCCAATAGTTTGAAGCAGATGCTTTCATGCTGGATCCGGCCCTTCGTGAAAATCCCGTCCTGCCCGACAAACCGGCCCTGCGACCAAGCCAGCGATGGGTGGACTGGCCGGGTACCATGCATCGTTATCCATCATGGATGAAGACGGTTGCGGCATTCCAAGCCAGCCCTGTTCTCTAGATTTTGAATTTGGCCATCAGGCCATAGGTGCGAGGCGGCAGCTGGTTGTGTGCGGCGCTGTTAGGCCGACTTTCCACGCCAAGGCCAAGAATGGCCCTGTTCTCCAGATTTCTCATCCAGAGGCCAAGGCTCCAGGCGTCATCGGGTGCATTATAGGTCAGCGATAAATTGGTAAGCGTATATGCTTTCTGACGCGGGGCGCCCGCCAGACAGCTCGGAATCGGCGGGTAGATGTTGAGCGTCAGGCACTGGTTCACGCCATGCGAAATGGTCGTCCAATAGCCGCTGTTGTAAGAGGTCAGGACATTGGCCGAGAGCCGGCCTCCATTCGAAAATTCCCAATCATGCTGATAATTCAGATTGGCAGTGAGCTTGGGTGCGGCAGACATGGTAAAGCCGCTGAAATCCACCACGAACTGGCCGAGTACCGGATTGTTCTGCGGCACCGTGAAGTCCTTGAATTTAGCCGATTGCGCCGTCATGCCGATCGAAATCGAATCATTGCGTGTGGGCGCGAAGGTTGCATTGGCTTCAAGGCCGTAAATTCTTGACTTGGGAACATTGAAGACCTGGGAAGCGCCAAACGAAGATCCAGAAAACACCAGAACTCCGGTCTGGTAATCCTTGTAATCGTAATAGAACCCTTCGAAGTTCAGCGTGAGGCGATTATCGAACAACCTGTTCTTCCAACCTCCGGTGTAGGACAACAGCTTCACGGCACGCACTTCATCCCCGGGATTGGTCCCGCCTCCACCCACAATATGGAAACCAGGTGCGAGATAGCCGCTCTGCACCGTAGCATAGAAGAGCGAAGAACGACTCAGATCATATTCAACGCCAGCCTTCCAGTCGATCCGATTGCGTTTGATGTCGACAACGAACGGCGTCCTGACGTTGTTGACGAAGATCGCGCATTCTTCCGCCGAACACTCCTTCTTGTCGACACCATAGCGCAATCCCCCGGTCAGCCGCAGGCTTTCGGTAACCGAATATTTGACCTGGGCGTAGGCTGAATAAGATGTATGCAGGGGATCAACGTCGTAATTCCTCGACAAGGCCGTGTTGCGCGCCTCTCCCCACCTTTGACGAAGATAATAGGCACCTACCAGCCATTCGAAATCATCCGTCTTGCCCGAAAGACGCAGTTCCTGAGACAGAATTGACTTGTCGACGCGCGTCGTCTGCTGGATCGCGACCGGCGCGGTAATCGGGCCGCCGCCATCGATCAGCAAACGCCCACGGAGATCGACCTTCTGGTAGCTCGGAATCCAGCTCAGGGTGACGTCATCGGCGACGTCCAGATCGACCTGTCCGGCGATCTGCCAGAAATCCGCCTTGCGTCCACGCGCCTTGTCCGCCGGATCATAGGATAGCTGACCACAGCAGATCGGAAACGGCTGGAAAAATTTCTTCCCTTGGCGGGCGGGGAATAGATAACCGGAATCTCCCAGACCGCCCATGTGGACATAATCGCCCCAGAGCAGCACCGACAAAGCGGGCGATGGCTTCGCTACCAGGGTCAACCGCCCTGCCCGCGAGCGTTCGTCATCCAGACCATTGCTGGAATAGCCGTCGCGGTTCACAAAGTTGCCGGAAGCGCGAAGCTGAACATCGGTACCGATGGGAATGTCCAGCCCCACCTGAACACGCCGATATTCATAATTGCCGACTTCGACCAGACCGTCGGCTGCGAATTCCGTGCCCGGCTTGCGCAGGGAAACGCTGATCACGCCGCCCGCCGCATTGGTGCCGTAAAGCGTGCCCTGCGGCCCTTTCAGCACTTCGACGCGCTCGAGATCAAACAGGGCCGATCCCTGCCTTTCACTGGCAATCACGGCGCCATTGAGAATGACGGCGTTGGCGGGATCGGTATTCGGCGCCGTCTGCGTCACGCCGACACCGCGAATGATAATATGGGAATTGGTCTGCTGCTTGGACATCACGAAGCCGGTGCCCAGCGACTGCAACGACCGGAGATTGGTCACGCCCTGCTTGACCAAAGCCTCGCTCGACAGAACCTGTATGGAAGCAGCCGCACGCTGAAGACTTTCTGACCGCTTCTGCGCCGTCACGACAATGTCCGCGACGCCGACGCCCCGCTCCGTCGGGGAAGACGAAACCTCTCCCTGCGTCTGCGCGGTCGCGGCGGTCGATATCAGCATTCCAACGATGAACGCCGAACCGGATACATACGACATTTTCCTCTCCCCAAAGTTCTGATTGAATTTATCCAAAATAAGCATCGATTATATGGATTATTATTATGCTTTCTGGCTTTTATACTGAAACATGATCAATTTTACTTACGCTCTGAAATGAGCAGAAGGCGCGGATGCATTCTCCTCTGCCTTCGAAGCCATCCTAGACGCGCGCATAAAATAATTAAAATTGCCATTTCCTATAAAAATTAAAGGCAAAACTTATACATGCAGAGGGGAGCGCAGGACAACACATCATGAACGGCTCGCAATCCCACTCCCCGCCATCCTTTGCCGCCCGTTGAGTTCAGGCAAAGTCGCTTTGAACAATTCAGAAAAATTTGAAGCGGGGGAAGAGGATGTTAGCGTTACCATGGGCAATCGCCCCACGCTCGACAGCAGACAAAGTCAGGCTGCGAAAACCGCCAACGCTCAATTCCAGAGGAATATAGGGAACATCGGAACCGAACAATAAACGATCGGGGGACGTCATTTCGCACAGCGCAGCATAACTCGTCGGCACCGCCACCGTCGCAAGATCGAAATGAACATTCCTTATCGCTGCCTTGACACCATCCGGAACCTTTTCCTGCATTTGTGGTAACTGCCGGGCCATTTGATCCCATCGCCCGATCAACATGGGGACAGCGCCTCCGCCATGGGTGAATATGAACCGGATGCCGGGATATCTGGCAAGCGCCCCGCTGAACAACAGATTACCGATGCTCCTCGTCACTTCGAATGGCAGTTCCGTGTGGAAGGCACTGAGGTTCAGCATGGGCGCAGGGATGGCCGGCGGCATGATGGGATGCACGAACACCACAGCCCTTCGCCGGTCGAGTTCTGCGAGCGTCGGCTCATAAAAGGGATCGCCAATACGCTTTCCGCCATAATGGCTGAGCAGCGCGATCCCGTCCGCCTTCATCTTGTCGAAGATATAGGCGATCTCTTCACTCATGTCGCCGCGGCTCATGGAAAGCGCCGCGAAAAGACCCAATCGATGCGGATGCTTCATCATCAATTCGGTCGCCTGTTCGTTCGCCGCGGCGACGAAGGTCCTGGCCGCGGCAGGATCCTCGGGCAAACCGGTCGGCGGAATGACGGATTGGATGGCAACGGCAATGCCATGCGCGTCCATGTCCGCCAGCGCCTGTTCCATGTTCCAGCGTTTCATCATCGCAAGAAACGGCGCCTGATCCGGCAACATGCGCCGACCCTCCATCAATTCGACCAGAGCCGGAACGGTGGGGTGATAATGCACGTCCAGAATAGCTGGCACCACTGCCTTGCCCTTTGGAGACGAATTTCTGGAGTGCAAGACATTCGCGCCGGCAGAAACCGCCAGTGCTGCTCCACCCCGGAGTACCATACGGCGATTCACGCGATGCATTCTTCCCCTCCCCGCGCTCCGACATCGGCCTGCCCGGCGGCATGGCGGGTCGTCATCCAGGCCTTATCCGCTTATCCTATGACAATAGGCACATAACGGAAATCTTGTTTCCTTATTGCAACCGAAAGTCTTCCCTATGACCAGCGAGAAGCGCGCCGGCCGACAGCACAGCTCTCCGGGGTGATTGGAGAGAGCGCATGTCAACCTGATGGCACGGTTCACGGGCAGACAAGATTCGACCTCTTGCTTCGGGCGCCTCGGCGGAGCTACAGAATGGATAAGAAAAATAAGATATTTTGCCAAAACTGAAAGGCAGGAATTATGGAAAGGCCCCGCTCGGCAATCAAGCTTCGGCAGCTCGAATATTTTCTCAGTGCCGCAAAGACGCTGAATTTTTCAAAGGCCGCCGCCGCGCTTTTCATTAGCCAGCCCGCGCTTTCCCAACAGATTGCCGAGTTGGAGGCTGAACTCGGCATTCCCCTTTTCCATCGGAAGGGCCGCCTGATGAGGTTGACCCAGGCCGGAGAACTCTATCGCACGCATGCCGCGAACGCGATCGCAGAGGTCCACGCCGGACAAGTCGCGCTTGCCGAACTGGCCGGCATGACTCGCGGCTATCTTCGCGTCGGCGTCAGTCAATCGCTCATCCACCGGCTGCTGCCTCCGGTGCTGGGGGAGTTTATCGAGCATTATCCGCAGATCGAGGTCGAAGTTCTTGAGCAGGCCCCAGCAGATATCGAGAAAGGATTGGCGGAAGGCACGCTGGATGTCGGACTTGCTTTCGCTCCGGCCATTCTGGAAGACACCGAACTGGAACCGTTGCTGGAAGAACGGCTCGTGCTCGTTATGCGCTCATCAGAAGCATTCGCACGCCGCAAGAGCATTCGCCTGGCAGAGTTGAACGGGAAGCGACTGGTTCGGATGACAGACAATTTCTCGACCCGTCACCTTATCGACCGCTACTTCATGATAGCGAAGGCGATGCCGATCTTCGCCTATGAAACAAATTCGATCGCCGTCATGCGGGGGATCGCCGCTGTGTCGGACGTTATGGCCATCATGCCGGAAGGGGCGGTCAGCAGCGAACATGGCTTGACGGTAGTACCGCTGATCGACCCCACCCCCATTCGCATCACAGCGCTTCTTTGGTCGCGCAACAGTTTCAGGACCTATGCCGCGCGGGCATTTTCCGATATCGTTCGCGCTCGCTTTCCGACCCTCCTGCCATTATCCTTCACCAGCGGTGTTCGAAATACTGGTTTGGAATAATCTCAATGATCTAAGCGGAAATATAATTTTCCTGGCGCGTTGAAAACCTATTGATTCTCAAATCTGGATGAGGAGCGACAATGCCACTGCCCATTGAAAGTATCATGACAAAATCGGCACCGCAGCCGGCAGGACATTATTCACAGGCAACACGTGCAAACGGATTCATTTTTGTCTCAGGCCAGTTGCCGGTCAACGCCGAAGGCGTGCCACAATTTATGATCGGATTTGAAGAACAGGTCGAACTCGCCCTTTCGAATATAAAGGAAATATTGACCGCAGCCAGAACTGATACAGATCACCTTGCGCGGGTTACAGCCTATATTGTCGGAGTCGAGAACTGGCCTAAGTTCAACGCTGTCTATGCAAAATTTTTACCGGAAGTACGGCCTGCCAGAACCGTGGTTCCGGTTACCGAACTTCATCATGGTTGCCTCGTTGAAATCGATGCCATTGCGCTTGAAAGTAGCAATATCGATGAATGAACTCAGTTCAAAGAATATGATTATATTTTAATCGTTTTATTTTTTTAATGCACGCGCACTTTGACGGTTACGACCTTGGCATAACGACCGGTCCGAGCGAGTTGAGCGGGAGGCACATGCCCCCCGTTCAACTCAGGACAGGCTTTTTCCGACCGATATTCTAAAGCGCTTCGCGTCCTCCGGCAATCGTATGGACGCCTCCCGTGATCGAGGGTGCGACATCACTCAGCAGGAAGCAGGCGAGTTCAGCGACCTCTTCAGCCGTCCCGATGCGACCGATCGGGGTAATCGCTTCCTTTTTCGCAATGAGTTCCGCTCCACCCGCTTCAATCATCGGCGTGGCGATTGTGCCGGGGCAGATCACATTGACGCGTATATTGTCCCTTGCATATTCGAGCGCAGTAGTCCGGGTCATCATGATCAGTCCGGCCTTGCTGATCGAATAGGGTGTCGTGCTGAGCGAAGGTTTCACACCGCCGATCGACGCGGTGTTAACGATGGAACCCCCTCCGCTTTCCAGCATCAAAGCGATTGATTGCCGCAGAATAAGGAATGCGCCGCGCAGGTTGATGTCCATCACCTGGTCCCATTCGGCAATGGGCGTTTCGTGCAGGCGGCGCCCACCCAGAGAGATGCCGGCGTTGTTCAACAGCAGATCGAGCCGTCCGAAACGTTCGCGACAAATGGCAAACAGATTATCGACATCCGCTTCGACCGACACGTCGCAGACCACCGGAACGACCTGTTCTCCAAGCTCCGCGGCGAGCCCCTCCTCGTTTCGGCCAGGCCCAACGGCAAGCACGGTGGCGCCTCCCGCCACCAGCTTGCGGGTCACGGCCTCGCCGATCCCCCTGCCAGCCCCAGTAACAATCGCGACTTTACCTTGAAAGTTTGACATCAGGCATATCCATATCGAAGTTGGTAATCAGATAATTCGGCGGCAATGGCTTCCGCGGTCAGGCCGGTATCCTGCAAGCGGTACTCGTGTTTGCCGTGCTTGCCCTGGGGATTGGACGCCAGCCAATCGCGCATGGCCGTGACGGTTTGGGACGTCTGTTCCAGCCCGAACCGTTCATAGATGTCCGTGGTGGCGCCGATTGGGTCCGCCAGTATCCGGTCATATTCGATTTCCACGAACTGGTTGGGGCGGGCCTTCCGGGCCGCCTCCAGCCGTCGCGCGGCGCGTGACCATATGCGAAGGCGATGGGGACCTATCGCATTCTGATCTGACCAAAGCGAACCAGCCGATCGCTGGATCGTGCTTGCACCAGATGCAATGGAAGCAATCGGGTCCCTGTGTGTGATAACGATCCGCGCGTCCGGGAAAACCGTCAGAAGCGCTTCAATGCCCATGGAGTGGCTGGGATTCTTCAACAGCCACGGCAGAGGGCAATCCTTGCCGATGAGGCGAAGATTGTCGGCAAACCGGCGATAGGACGGGACCTCATCCTGTTCAAAGAACCACTTTTCATAGCGAGGCAGCGGCAATGTGGAGATGAACCGCATCGTCACGAAACTTTGAATCATGAGCCGGATGCACTCCTCGGGCAACATCGCCTCGACATTGTGCGCGGCCCTGACGCCGGGGTTGGCCTTGAACTGTTCATCCAGACGCCGGTGTGCCTCCAGATATTCGGGCGCTTGCGACCACTCTTCTCGCGGCGGCCTCGGCCGTGGCGCAGCGGCAATCCAGTTGGGCATCCACTGGAACTGCGGATCCGTGCAAAGAAGCTGGTGAAGGATCGACGTGCCCGTTCGTGGAAGACCGGTGATCACAAGCGGCGGCGCGAGCTTCGTGTCGAGGCATGATGGATAGGCCTTCCATCCCGCTTCCGCATAAAGCCGTCCCGTCAACGCGTCCAGCGCATGGCGCTCGATCGCGTTGGCCAGAGCGGCATTGCCCGGATCATCGTCAAGCGCTTCGAGCACCACCCGAAGGCCCGCGCGATAAGTTGGTTCGCCAAAATCATCATGGCCGACCCGCTCGACGGCCTCGGCATGAAGCTTTTGCTCGCGCTCCTCCACCATCGAACGCCCCGTCATCGCCGGCGCCTTTGCATGGCACATGACCGCGCCCGAACAATCCGTTCACGCTCGTCGGCAGAAACCGTCGGCGTGTCGGCAGGCAGATGATCGCGCAGGTTCTTCAATTTGATCACGCGGGCATCGGGCACGGGAGCGCCGCTCGACCGGGTCCAGCGGCCGATGATTCCGCCGTGACGATAGCCTGCCGTGTCAAGCCAGTTGGGAACAGCTGGGTCCTGGACCGAAATGACCGCACGGAATTTGCCATCCGAATCCAGACGGGCCTGATGTCCGTTGAGACTGGCCTGATGAAACAGCGGATCGATGGCCAGATGCATTTCGTCGGTGACCTGGATGTTAAAATAGCCGCAGCGTTCCGGAATGGTGGTTTCGATCAGCAGGGCCTCGTCATCGGCCAGGTCGAAATTACCATGGTAGATCACCTGACCACCCATGCCGCCGCCCTGCCCTTCGCCGCCAGTCTCCGTCCTGATCCTGCGGTGCAGCTGGTTCGCAGGTCCCAGCGCGCGGACCTGTGCCTTGTAGTTCAGGAACTGCTTTTGATATAGCATCATGTGTTCGGGCAGGCGGGCAAGCAACGCCTGCGTCTCCGCCGCGGTGGGCCGGGGACGCCCAATCGGCGTATCCAGCCGTTCGATCGCCACGCGCGCGTCTCGCTCACCCTCCCAGTCATAGCTGACCTGACGCATCAGTATCGACCCGCTTTCGGGCGGTAGGGGATACCAGTCCGCAACGCCTTCGGGACGCTCCTTGCTGATGACGAAATCGAAACGCCCTTGCGAATCCAGCGTCAGGCTATCTCCATCGATGGAGGCGGTGCGTGCCCCGGACTGCCCCGGATATCCGGGCTGACGCTGACTGAGCTGAAAGTCGAGCATATAAACGGTCCCACGTTCGCCGCTCACGCGATATGTACCGTTGGGATCGAGCCGTGCACTATAGTAAAGCGTATCTGGGTTGATCGCCCCTGAAGGGATGAGTTGTCCGATGAATGGAAGCCATTCCGGAGCCGACACGTCCGAATGAAAGTTCATCCAATATGCCTGAGCGAAGGTCATCGCCAGCACTTTGTTGAATTCTGCCTCGTCGGCCGGCTCGTCCCCCACAAATGCAAAGGAGCGAATGGCTTCGCCCGCTTCAGCAAGTTGCGTGGTCAGCTCCCGCCACTGGTCCGCGGATTTTTCTTGATGCTCTGTCATAATGAGACGTTAGTGCGAGCCGCCTTCCCATTCCACCGGCAACTTAACGACGCCGCAATCATCCACCCGTAGATAGCCTAGATTAAACTATTGAAATTACTATCAATTTCTAACTTTTGAGGTAATCCGCCGCAAGCAGCGCATTTGGCCTGGTTTCGGCATCCAGCCATCGACATGGCTGTGCAGATCATGCCAACGGAAAACTCAATCCGGACGATCCGCTACCTCGCGCGATCTGACGAAGCCTGTCCCGCCTTCCGAGCACCGAAGCGCTCGGTCAACAGAGATGCCGACAGCTCCACGCCATCATCTCATTTTCAGCGCGCCATTTCAGCACTGGGGCATGTACGTCTGAACTATGCCCCGCGCTTCCTCGGCGAACTGCGTCTGATGCCTCTCCTCCACGGAGTCGGGAACGCCAATTATAACAGCAACCTCGCCATGGCTACCGCTGCAAACCGGCGTAACGACATGGAAGGCGCGCCCCTGAAGGCAGCAATGCTTTCCACACGCTGCGGCGCCGGCCCGGCGGCAAAGCGGACCAATGGTACGATAAGCAGCCTCGACGGGATGGACCAGATATCCGCGCTCCCGGACTTGCGATACCGACTCCATAAACGCGTCGGGCCGAACACGTTCCTCACGTGAACTCGTTTCCGCATTGTAGCGGCGCACCAGCGACTGAATGGTCGAGTCGTTCGAATTCGACAGGATAACGCGCCCACTCGCCGATCCGACAAGAGGGGATACATGACCGACATGGAAGCACGGATTCTCGACCTCTTCGCCTCCATCGATATGCACGATAACCAGGCGGGTCTGATTGCGGGAGGTCAGCGTTACCGGAGCACCCGACAGTCTTCGCAACTCTTCCGTCATGCGGAACGGTTCTCCCGCGCCGAAGACGCGAGTCATTGCATTTGCACCCAGAAGTGCGGAGCGCGCGCTCGACCTGTAGATCCGAAGCATCCGGTCATAGGCAAGATAGCCCGCGTCCGACAGCTGGGCCAACAACCGCGACGCACTGGACTGAGGGAAATTCAACGCCCTGACAACATCGCCCACGCGGGCCTCGCCGCCGGAACGGTTAAGGAACTCAAGAACATCCAGCGCCCGTATCTCGGTCTTGATCGTGGAGCCGCTTCTGCGTAACTTGGCGCGGTTCGGCCGCCGACGTGCCACCATTGCCTCTCTCCGGGGAAATTTCTTATATCGGCATAATCTTCTTTCTTTGCCAGTCATTGTCAATGGGCGTGGTGGGCACGGCAGACGAGGCCATTGATGGCAGGGAGAGCGGAAGGGCTTAGCGATCCCGGTCCTGGCGCCTGTCTTGCGGCAGGCGTGGATGAAGGCTTCCATGCTCGGGGAAAAAGCTGGAAACGCCGCGCTCCTGCGCCGGATTTCCGCGCGAAATGGAGCGAAGGCGCCCATCATATCGAGCAGGGAAAACCGGGCAGCATATCGATTCATGGCATCCGTCATCCTTGCAATAATGACCAGCGGAGCGCCCACTTCCTTCGGCCGGATCAATATGGGGGCGGTGCAATGATCACATGGCCGATAGATTCGATTCACTCCTCGCCAGCGCGGGACGACCGATATTAGGGATTGATCGGCTCAACCGTTCACGGTTGGGATATGGTGTTGGGGAGGGGCTGT
>NZ_JALDYQ010000024.1:0-62150 GCF_032153725.1 Sphingobium sp.
CGTTTGAACTGGGCTCCTGCCTTCGCAGGAGCACGGTGCGCTTCAGGGAAGGGTCAGTAGCGGACCGTCCGACAACCGCCCTTCTCCGTCATCCCAGCGGAGGCTGGGATGACGAAATGGATTGTGGCTGACTTCCACCTCCACCCATAACTGCCGTCTCTATCTTACGGGCGTCCAGGTCTGCGTCTTGCAGAAGAACATGATGCAGCCCTGTACCTTGAGCGTTCCATCGCCATTGCGGCTGACCTTGCTGTTATAGGTCTTGCCGCTTTCCGGGTCGTAGATCGAACCCTTCCAGAGATCGCCCGCGTCGGCAAAGCCGGTGAGCAGCGCCAGCCCGGCCAGTGGCTTGCTGCGCAGCGCCGGATCGGGATTCTGGATGTCGGTCTGGGGTCGGCCGGGAGTGGGCTTCACGATCTTCTCGATTCGGCCGCAGAGCGTCTTGCCGCAGGGCGCGATCTGGACGATCGCCTTGCCCTCGACCGTGGCCCAGCGTCCGGTGATGGGTTGTGCCGCCCAAGCGGGCAGGGCGGCGGCCAGCGTTAGAAGGATGAGAGCGCCGCGGATGGCGATAAGGGGCATGAACCTCTCCATATTGTCCGTCTTCACGGTTCGGATAAGGCGAAACCGGCCGTGCCGCCAAGGCGAAAAATCAACGGTTTCTTGCCGGTTCCGAAGGGACGCTACGGCAGCGCCCGTGCCGCCCCTCTCAACTTTTCAGAAGGCCTTGCTGATCGAGCAGGCCGCCGGGCCCAGAATGACGACGAACAGGGTCGGCAGGATGAAGAGAATCAGCGGCACCGTCATGATCGCGGGCAGGCGCGCGGCCTTTTCCTCGGCGCGCATCATGCGTTCATGGCGGAATTCGGCCGACAGCACGCGCAGCGCCGATGCGAGAGGCGTGCCGTATTTCTCGGTCTGGATCATGGTCGTCACCACGCCCTTCACCGCGTCCAGCTTGACGCGGGTGGCAAGGTTCTCGAAAGCCATGCGCCGTTCGGTGAGGAAGCTGAGTTCGATCGCCGTCAGATGAAATTCGTCGCCCAGTTCCGGATAGGCCTTGCCCAGTTCGCGGGCGACGCGGCTGAAGGCGGCATCGACGGTCAGGCCCGCCTCGGCGCAGATCACCAGCAGATCGAGCGCGTCGGGCAGCCCCTTGCGGATTGCGGCAGAGCGCTTTTGAATCTTGTTGTCGATGAAGATGTCGGGCGCCTTGTAGGACAGCAGCAGCGCGCCTGCAAAGGCCATGAAGCGCTTGGCCCCGCCCCATTCGGGGAAGATGCCCACGGCATAGAGCAGCAGCGCGGCGGCGCCGCCGATGACGATCGGCAGGATCAGGCGGCCGAAAATCACCGCGACGGCCCAGTCCTTGGATCGTATGCCGGCTTGCGCCAGGCGGATTTGCGCATCCTTCAGCTGATCGTCCTGCAACACCTTCAGGCTTGACAGGAAGGACCGCATCTGGTCCGTCGCCTGGTTCTTCTTGACCAGCTTCGCGCGGCGGCGCGCGGTGGAGGCGGTGATCCCGGCCTTCAGCTGTTCGCGCCGTTCGTTCAATGCCTTGACCCGCTTCGCCATCGGATCGCGCACGGTCATCACCGCGTAAAGGGCGAACAGCGTCGCCAGCGTCGCCAGCGCGGCGAGCAGCGTGCCGAAATCGGTGGCGGTCAGACCGAACAGGGTGCCTGCGGGGACGGGTATATTTTCCATCTTCTGGGGCCCTGTCAGATTTCGAAGTTGATCATCTGCGCCATGATGAAAGCGCCGATCGCCATCCAGCACATGCCGCCGATGCCGATGACCTGCATGGTCGAAAGACCGAACACGCCTGCCGGATCGGGGGTGAAGAAGGGCGACATGTAATTATAATTTATGTAGCAGATCAGGCCGAAGACCAGGAAAGGCAGCACGCCGATGATATAGGCGGACGCCTTGGATTCCGAGGACATGGCGCGGATCTTGAGCTTCATCTGCGCGCGCTGGCGCAGCACCGTCGCCAGATTGGACAGGGTTTCCGCCAGGTTGCCGCCGGTTTCCCGCTGGATCGCCAGGCTGATCACGAAGAACTGGAATTCCGGCGTGCCCAGCCGATCGGCGGTTTCCTGCAACGCCTGGTCCATGGTCTTGCCGATCTTGATGCGTTCGGTGATCTGCTTGAATTCCTCGCCCACGGGACCGGGAATTTCGCTCGACACGACGTTCAGCGTTTCCGCGATCGGCAGGCCTGAGCGCAGGCCGCGCGTCAGCAGTTCCAGCGCGTCCGGGAATTTGGCGTTGAATTTCTGAACGCGCCCCTTGATCAGCCGGCTGACCCACATGTGCGGCAGGCCGAGGCCGGCGGCGAGGCCAAGCATCACCGCGAACAAGGGCGGGAAGCCGCGCAGCATCAGCAGAGCGCAAAGCAGCAGGAAGATCACCGCGCAGGTGGTCATATACTGGCTGACCGTCCATTTCTTGCCGGTCATGCGGATGCGCTTGGCCAGATTTTCCGGATTGGGCACCAGCGACACCAGCATCGATGCCTCGTTGCTGGCCGGACGATTGGAAATCGCCTTGCGCATGCGGGCTTCCAGCATGGCTTCGGTGGAATCGCTGTGCCGGCCGCGGATCGTCTCCATGCGGCGTTTCTGCGCCTTGACGGGAGAGGGGCCGGCAAAGGCCATGACGATCAAGCCCAGCATGGTCGTCAGCAGCACCGCCATCAGGATGATATTGCCGTTCATCTGCCTGCCTGCTCCAAATCCGGTTCCGTCAAAGGTCAGCCGCTCCCCGGAATGCCAGGGGGCGGGCGTGACCGTCCTGCCTCAGGCCGCGCCTTTTTCCTTGCGACGGGAGGGGATCATGCTCTTGAGGTCGCTGATCTTGCCCAGTAGGGAATCGCCCTTCCTGGCCGGGGGTGAACCGCCCTCATTGGCCTCGGCATCCTCCGCCGCGCCCAAAACGCTGTCCAGCAGCATGGCGCAGGCGGCGCCGACCTTGCTGCCCTTGGCTGTTTCCGCCAGCGTCTTGCCGAGCTTCGCGGCCTGCGATGCGACCTTGAGGTCGAAGGGGATCAGCAGGTCGACCTTGCGTTCGATCGACTGTTCGAAATCCTTGCGGCTGATCTCCAGCGCGCCCGGATGGACGCGATTGGCCACCACCAGCGCGCGCGATTGGGGCGCATTGGTCTTGAGCCAGGAGAGAATGCGGATCGAATCGCGTGCCGCCGCCAGCGTCAATTCGGTGACGACCACGGTGACGTTCACGTCGCTCATCAGATGCGGGTGCTGGATCAGCATGCCGCGCGGCAGGTCGATGACGCTGCATTCGAAGGCAGCGCGGAATTCCTCCAGCAATTGATAGAAGGCGCCGCCGTCGGTCAACAGGGGCTGGCTGATCGGTGCTTCGGCCGACAGGATGGCGAGCGTGTCGCTGGCGCGGACCATGGCGCGCTCGATGAACAGACCGTCGATACGGCTGGGATTTTCGATCGCGTCGGTCAGGCCGCGGCCGGGTTCCAGGTCCATCGCCAGCGCATTGGTGCCGAAATGGACATCAAGGTCGAGCAGGGCGGTCGGCCGCTTCTTCTTGTCGCTCAGCAGCCAGGCGAGCGAGGTGGCGATGCTGGATGCGCCCACGCCGCCGCGCGTGCCGATGACGGCGGTGGTCATGTGCGGGCGTTCGGGGCCAGCATCGCGGGGCGCAAAGAATACCGCCTGCGCCTGCGCCAGCGCGTCGCGCAACTGATCGGCGCCGAAGGGCTTGAGCAGATAGTCCTGAATGCCGCTGGACAGCAGGTCGCGGTAGAGGCGCACGTCATTGACCTGACCTGCCGCGATGACGACCGTGCCGGGCTCGCACACTTCGGCAAGGCTGTTGATGTCGTTCAGCGGATCGCCGCTTTCCGACATGTCGATGAACAGGATCTGGGGCGATGCGGTGATCGACAGGCTCTGCACCGCATTGCGCATGCCGCCCTTGTTCACCTTTTCCGGCGCCCATCCCATTTCGGCGGCGACCACGCGCAGCAGGTCGAAGCTGTGATCGTCGCAGACGAAGGCGTGAAACGGGTCGCGCTGGCCGGCCGCGCCGGGTTTCCAGGGAGCATTCATATCACTTGCCTCCGGTCAGGGTCTTGAGGTCGCCGGAACCGGTCGGAGCCTTTTCGCGATAGGTGGAGATCGCGCGGTTCGACGTGGCGGTCCGTAGGTCGCTGTCGGTGCTCTGGCCCCGGACGAGATCTTCCGGATTGGCGATCATCGCTGCCAGATTGCTATTCACGCCGCAGCCGAAATTGGACGATGCGCCCAGTTGCTGGTCGGTTTCCGGCTTGTCGGACCAGTCTGGACAACCCGGTACGCGGGCGCTGGCGCGGCGCACGATCAGGCGGACGCTGCCCTGCGGCGCGGTGCCGGCCGCGGCGGTGCTGTCTTCCCCCACCAGCATGCCGTGGCGGGCCACGACATCGGCAATGCCTTCGCGCAAGGCCGGGCTGTAATAGGCCGCGTCAGTCGCCATGGCGACCTGATCGCCATAGCCCAGACCGATCGAGCCGAACCAATCGTCGAGGCGGCGGGCTTCCGAGGCGGTCAGGCCACCATCGGGACCAGCCTGCACGTCATAGGTGAAGCTGGTGTGGCTGACGACCGGCTGATGCACCGACTCCACGCCGCGATTGGCGCCCTGATCCGTCTGGCAGGCGGCCAGCGACAACGCCATGAGGGCTGGCGCGCCGAGGCGGAGGATGGATTTGCGGGACTGGAAAGTCATGTCTTTCGTCCTTCGGATCAGAAGCTGAAGCCTGGCGCGGCGTCTTTCGAACGCTTGCCGGAGTCTCGTGCTGTGTCTCGGGCGGCGACGGGCGGCAGCGCCGCCGAAGCCTGCGGGCTCGGCGCGGGCACCGGTTCCCCGGGGGCGCGGCTCGGCATTGGGGCGCGGGCGCCGCTGATGCCGTCATGGCCCTGTTGCAGGAACAGGCCCTGACCCTCATTGGCGTTGCGGAAGCCGTCCGTCGGCAGGCGCACGCTCGATGCATTCATCGGCTTCACCAGATAGGGGGTGACGACGATGACGAGTTCCGTCTCGTTGCGCTGGAAATTGCGCGACTTGAACAGGCTGCCCAGGATCGGCAGGTTACCGAGACCGGGAACTTTGTTGATATTGTTCGCGGTATCGCTGCTCAACAGGCCAGCGATCATGAAGGCCTGGCCCGAGCCCAGCTCGACCGTGGTTTCGGCGGTACGGCTCTTGAGGGCCGGAACGCTGGCGTTGATGGAAAAATCGAGGCTTGATACGGTCGGACGGACGCGCAGCGAGATGCGGCCGTCAGCCAGCACGGTCGGCGTAAAGGCCAGCTGCACGCCATATTGCTTGAATTCGATGCTGTTGCCCTGCGTGCCGTTGCTGACAGTATAGGGATATTCGCCGCCTGCCAGGAAGCTTGCCGTTTCACCTGACAGCGAGGTCAGGTTGGGCTGGGCGAGGGTGGTGGCGAGGCCGCTTGATTCCGCTAGATCCAGCGCGGCGGCGACGTCGATTCCTAATATCTTGGCGATGCCACCTAGGCTGAAGCTGCCATCAAGAGGAGTATTGAAAGTCCAATAGCTGGGCGTACCAGTTGATGTATAGGTGCCATCGGAATTGAGTGTTTGTGTCAGGCTGCCTCGCGTATAAGTCGCAAAATTGCGTGTGCCTCCGCCGATATTGCCGGCCACATTGCCACCGCTTCGATCGACCGACGCGAAGTTGGTGCCGATCTTGTGACCGACATCCTTGCTGACTTCGGAAATCTTGACCTGCAGCATGACCTGAAGCGGCGTCGCGGTGCGCAGGCGGCTCACCACCGTTACCTCCTTGCCGACGAAGGCCTGCGTCAGCCGTTCGGCTTCCGCTGCGTCTTCGGGGGCGGCGATGGTGCCGGTCAGCAGGACCATGCCGTTCATCTTGTTCACTGCAATGTCCGCGTTCGGCATCGCCAGTTTCAGCATTTCATCAATGCTGGTCAGGTTGTTGCCGACTCGAACCGTGCCGGAAAACAGCACCTTGCCATTGGTAGCCGTCGCGAACACGGTGGTTTCGCCCGCCTTCTTCGCGATCAGATAAAGCTGGTTCTGCGACCGGACATGGACGTCGACCACATCGGGATCGCCGATCACCACATCCGACATTTTGGCCGGCAGGTTGATCACCTTGCTGCCGCCCACCGACATCAGGATCGCATTGTCCTGCATCGAAACGGGCGCGGCGTTGAGCGCGACGGTGGGCGCAGCCGCGGCGGCGACCGCCAGACCGAGCGCGATGGCCGGGCCGAGCAGCGGCTTGGCCGCGCTCTGGCGATGAACAGTAAACCCTTTCATCTTACTTCCCCCCGACCGGAACGACGGTCACGTTGGTGCCACGGGCGATGCGGATCACAGGGCCCTGGCTGACGATGACACCGGCGGGCGCGCCCGCCATGGGAGCGCCGCCCGCGGGCATGCCTTGCAGGGGCTTGGCGGGGACGCTGCTGCGCTGATAGCGCGAGACATCGGCGCCGGTGGAATAGGTGCCGCCCCTGTCGACCGGGCGGGTGGCGATGCTGGCAAGGACCTTCTTTTCGGCATTGGGATTGCTGCCGTCGGGCAGGTCCAGATCGCTGCCGGCAATGGCGGCGTCCAGTTCCGACGAATTGTCCGCCAACGAACGCAGCGAAAGCGAGAGCGAGCCGATGGTCTGCGCGACAGCGATCTTCTCGGCAATCTTGGGCGTCACTTCGATGGTGACGTTGGAATAGGTCTGGACCACCGGCTTGCCGTCCGAGCCCAGCGCGTCCATGCGCTGGTCGGTGGCCAGCACGCGCAGGTTGCGCAGGATGGTTTCGGAAACCTTGAGCGGTTCGCCGTCGCCGCCGCCGCTAACGCTCTGCGTCAGGACCAGGTCGACGCGGTCGCCGGGGAAGACGAAGCCCGCGACCGAATTCTGCGCCGATACCGGCACCGTCACGGCGCGCATGCCCGGCCCGAGTGCGGCGGCCAGGAAGCCGCGATCGCCCGGCTTGATCACTGAACCCACGGTCATGGGCTGGCCGGCGGAGATGGCGGTGCGGATGACGCTGCCCACCAGCTTCTGCGGGTCGGCCTGACCTTTCAGATAATAGGCCTGCTCGACCAGATCCTTGGGCCAGGGCTGGAAGCGGAAGCTCTCCGCATCCAATATGGTGCCCACGGGCAGGGCCTTGGTGGCGACCAGCACATGCGGCTGGTCCGCCTCTACCGGCATGGACGATGCACCCGCCTGCGGAGCGCCTGACGAACTCAGCATGTTGCGTGCGAGCAAGGCTGTAGTGATCGCTATGATAAGCGCTCCCACCAACAGCACGATCTTCTTGGCATCCATGATGAAATTCGCCTCCCTCAATCAGACGAGTTGCGCCTGAGCCCCGGATGTTCACGCAAATTGGTTAATATATCGTTCGCCAATCAGCCAAAGCGCGGCGACCGATATGGCAATGCCATAGGGGATTTGCGGCTGCCCCAGCCGCCGGGTCATGCGATGGTGCACGACGGTTATGATGGTGACGACGCCCCCCAGCATCGCCATCAGCATCAACATCGACAGGGTCGCCTGCCACGGAAACCAGAGCGCCAGCGCTCCGAGCAGCTTCACATCGCCGCCACCCATGCATCCAAAGGCGAACAGCGCGGCAAAGGCGATGAACACGATCAATGCGACCAGCAGTTGCACCGCCATGCCCGGCCAGAACGGCAGGCCGCAGGCCAGCCACCAGAGCGGCGCCAGCGCGGCGACCGTCAGGTTCAGCCGATTGGAGATGATGCGCGACCGCAGATCGGTGACAGACGCCACGATCAACAGCAAAGCCAGGGCGCCAATCAGCGCCAGTCTGAAAATATCCCCCGTCATGGGTTCGAAAGTGTAGACCCGATGGCTTACCAAAGCGTAACCATGCCGCCGATGGATTCGCCCCGCTTCGTTCCCAGCCTTTTCGATCGCCGCGTCTGGCCGATGGACGGGCGGCTTGATTATTGGAATGCGCCCGATGGCTGGCCGCTGCGGCGCTATCGCCTGGGCGAGGGCAGGCGCGGCCGGATGCTGGTGCTGGGCGGCCGGGGGGACATGATCGAGAAATATCTCGAAGTCATCCGCCACTGGGCGGATCGCGGCTGGGCCGTGACCAGCTTCGACTGGCGCGGGCAGGGCGGGTCGGGCCGGACGACCGGAGATCCGCTTTGCGGGCATATCGACGATTTCGGCGCATGGATTGCCGACCTCAATGCCTTTGCCGCCGACTGGCGCGCTGAGGGGGAGGGGCCGAGGGTGATCGTCGCGCATAGCATGGGCGGCCATCTGCTGCTGCGGGCGCTGGCCGAGGGGATGGCGGCGCCCGATGCGGCGGTGACGGTGGCGCCGATGATGGGGGTGCATACAATGCCCCTGCCGCGCTGGCTGGCGGTCGGCATCGCGGAGGCGATGTGCAGGCTGGGCCATGCCGATAAACAGGCCTGGACGCAGAAGGAGGAATCCGAACGGCAGCGGCGGATGCGGCAGAAACGGCTGACCCATGATCCTGAACGCTATGCCGATGAGCTGTGGTGGCGGGATCACAGCCGCGACGTGGCGTTGGGGCCGCCCAGTTGGAAATGGGTCGCGCAGGCTCTGCATTCCACGCATGCGTTGGAGCAGGGGCAGGGGATCGAGCGGATCGTCATGCCCTTGCTGATCCTGGCGGCGCAAACCGACCAGCTCGTTTCGACTCCCGCCATAAGACGCATCGCCGCGCGGATTCCCGGCGCGCGGCTGCATGTCTACGGGCGCGAGGCGGCGCACGAGATATTGCGGGAACTGGACCCGGTGCGGCTGGATGCGCTGGCGCGGATCGATGGCTTCCTGGATGAGGTTGCGCCCCGATGACCCGGCCCGATATCGTCGTCGTCGGCGGCGGGATTGCCGGGGCCAGCCTTGGCGCGGCGCTGGCGGAGCATGCCAGTGTGCTGATGCTGGAGATGGAAACCTGCGCCGGTTATCACGCCACTGGCCGGTCCGTCGCCTTTTGGGAGGAAACCTATGGCGGGCTGGCTGTCCAGCCGCTGACCACCGCGTCGGGACCTATATTGGCTGCGCCCGATCCCGATTTTTCCGATGTTTCCTTTCTGTCGCCCCGCCGGACGCTGCATGTCGGGCGGGCGCAGGATGGAGTCGCGCGGGATCAATTGCTGCGCGCCTTCGGCGACAAGGTGAGGCTGGAACCGGTCGATCCTGCAACGCTGGTTCCGGGGCTTCGGCCGGAATGGACTTTGGGCGTGCTGGAGCCGGGCGTTTGCGACATCGACGTGGCGGCGCTGCATCAGGCCTGGCTGCGGCAGTTCCGCCGGCGGGGGGGCGAGATCCGGCTGGCGACGACGCTGAAAGGGGCCATGCGGTCGGCTGGCGGTTGGCGGATCGAAACGGACAAGGGCGCGATGGATTGCGGCATCATCGTCAACGCGGCAGGAGCCTGGGCGGATGTGGTTGCGGCGGCCTGCGGCGTGGAACCGATCGGTATCGCTCCGCTGCGGCGAACGGTCGTGCAATTGCGCGTGCCCACCATGCCCTCCGCCGACCTGCCGCTGGTCATGGACCTTGCCTCGCAATTCTATTTCAGGCCGGAGAGCGAGGGACGCGTCTGGCTGACTCCGCATGATGAGGAACCATCGCCGCCATGCGACGCCGCGCCTGAAGAACTGGCCGTGGCGAGCGCGGTCGCGCGCTTCCAGGCGGTGGTGGATTGGCCGGTCGAAGCGGTGGAGCGGAAATGGGCGGGCCTGCGCAGCTTTTCCCGCGACCGGGCGCCGGTTTATGGCTTCGATCCGGCGACGCGAGGCTTTTTCTGGTTCGCCGGGCAGGGAGGGTTCGGCATCCAGACCTCGCCTGCCGCAGCCCTGCTGGCGGCCGCCCTGCTGAGGGGGGAGGCGTTGCCGCCCGCAGTCGCCGCTATCGATCCGGCTCCCTATTCTCCTGCACGCTTTTGCTAGGGCAATGAGTGAGGCCGGTTCAGTGCCCCACTGTTTTCCGGCTCGCCAGCCCCATCATCGCAAAGCCCGCGACGGAAGCGATGATATTCGCGCTGGCTGCGCCGATCGTCCCATAGATGGGAAGCAACGCGGCCTGCATTCCCAGCAGGAGGCCTGTGGAAACCAGCGTGATCCGTAGCGACAGGCTTGCCCGATCGGTCGCCATCAGCAGTGGGCGATAGCTCACACCGACCAGATCGATGCAGGCTGCGATGCCGAGCAGCAGCAGCAGTGGATAGGCCGGCAGGAATTCGCTGCCGGCAATCAGCCCCAGCAGGGGATGCCCGATGGTCAGGATCAGCGCGATGATGACCGCGCCCGCAATGAATGCCAGCCGGTTGGTTCGCCGGAACAGCGTCCCCAGCGCTTGCGCGCCGTGGCTCGAATGGGTGCGGCTCAGTTCCACGAAGATGCTGCGCGAGAGCAGGCTGGAAATCTTGGTCAGCGAATTGGCGAGCTGGTTGGCGAGCCGGTACAGGCCGGCTCCGGCCGGTCCCACGAACAGGCCGACCACCAGTACCGCTACCTGCTGGCCCACCGAAGATAACGTGGTCTGCAAATTGGTCGCGGTGAGAAAGCCGACAATGCCGGGGTTTTCCGCCCGCGCATCCCACGCGCGGCCCGCCCGCCAATGGCCAAGCTTGTCACCCCCGATGCTGATCGCCAGCCACCAGTAGCTGGCCGCGCAAAGCAGCTCCGCAGCGCCCCATGCAATCAGGAAGCCCGTCACGTTGGGCATCAGCACCCAGGCCAGCGCCGCGCCGATCATCCGCCCGACGGGGATCATCGTTTCGGCAAAGGCGCCCGAATCGAAACGGTCGAACAGCCGCAGCACGCCGGTCGGGCTGGACCGGATGGTGATCATCATCACCATGCAGAAGATCCAGGCTTGCCAGCCCATGTCGGCCGATAATTCCATCAGCGATCCGAAGGCGAGGATGACGAAGGCCGCGATCAGCCCTCCGGCAAGGGCTGAGGCCAGATCGATGAGGATGCACAAGCGCAGCACCCGGTTCAGCGCATCGCCATCGCCGGACGCCAGATGCGGCTGGCCATAGCGGACCACGATCTGCCAGCTGTCGAAGCTCACCAGCGTCTTGATCACGTTGGCGGCGCTCAGCACCAGCGCGAACCGACCGAAATCGGCGACGCCCAAAGTGCGCGTGACAATGGCGAGATAGGCAAGGCTCAGCACCGCGCCCACGCCCTTGCCGCCCAGCAGCCAGCCGGTATTCGCCAGGATGCGGGCGAAGCCTTCCTCAGCGCCAGCCGATCCGCGCTTGCTCGTCACTAGACTACCGGCCTTTCCCTGGCGCGCCGACCGACCGGCGCGCGTCTATCTAGGATCGGGTAGGGTGCGATGCAACACATGCTGTCCATCGCGCGGTCTTTGCTCTAAAGCCCGGCTCCATGAGCATCACAAAAGCCATCATCCTTTCCGCGGGACAGGGATCGCGCCTTCTTCCCCTGACCCGCGACGTGCCCAAATGCATGATCGATTTCAACGGCCGCACGCTGATCAGCTGGCAGATCGCGGCGCTGGCCGCCAATGGCGTGACCGACATCGTCGTCGTCACCGGATTTCGCACGGAACGGGTGGAGGATCATGCGCTGCAACTCTATCGCGACACCGGCGCGCGCATCCGCACCGTGTTCAATCCCTTCTTTCAGGTCGCGGACAATCTCGGCACCTGCTGGATCGTGCGGGAGGAGATGGACCGCGACTTCATCATCCTGAACGGCGACACCATCGTATCGGACGAGATCGTCGGCAAGCTGATCGCGGGCGCGCAGGATGCGATCACCGTGACGGTCGACGTCAAGCAGGGCGATTATGACGATGACGACATGAAGGTGAACCGAGATGAGACGGGCCGCCTCCACGCCATCGGCAAGCGGCTCTTGCCGCCCGACACCAATGCCGAATCGATCGGCATGCTGGCGTTCAAGGGGGAGGGAGCGGCGATCTTCCGCAATCAGATCGACCAGATGATGCGCACGCCGGAGGGCGTCGAGCGCTGGTATCTGCGCGCCATCGACATCATCGCCAAGGGCAATCGCGTCGGCACCGTCTCGATCGAGGGGCTGGACTGGCAGGAAGTCGACTTCCCGCAGGATGTTGAGGCGGCGAAGACGCTCACCGCCCGTTGGCTGGCCGAGGGGCGTTACGCGAAATAGGGCTTCAGCCAGGCGGTCAGCGCTGCGATCTGTTCGGAGTCGAGCTTGACCGCGCTGCCGAGGTCGGGCTGCCCCGGCCATCCCGCGTCGGGAATCGCGATGCCTGCATGGTCCCGGCTGCCTTCGTAACGGGGCAGCACATGGAAGTGCACATGCGGATCGACCATCATCAGCATCAGATAATTGAGTTTCCGATAGCTGACGGCCTCGGTCAGCGCCTTTTCAATCGCCTTGGTCACGATGGCGAGTTCAGCATGGGCCTCCGCCGCCAGATCGCCAAAAGCGGTGGCGTCCGACTTGGCTGCAAGCACCAGGGACCCCAGCGTCGGCTGAGCGGGTCGTAGCAGAACCACCCAATGCTCGAACTCGGCAATCAATGTTGCCGGAAAGCCGAATTTCCCGATGGTCGCGTTCATGCACCAATCTCCCTCAATTCATGCCTCCATCCAACTGACGACAGACCGGCCGGAGCGTTGCACGCCATAGGCCTGCATCAGCCGCGCCGCATGGACGATCAGCGAAATCACGGTCCACCAGGCGAGCGCGATCAGCCCTATGTCCGGCCGCCCCGCCAGCAGCGCGATGAACAGGATCACCATATTGGGATTGCGCCGCGCGGTGATCAGCCGGAACCAGCTATCGAACCGTCCCCAGACATGGATGTCCATGCCGAAATCCTTGATGAACATCCCTTCGATCAGCCGTTGCAGCACATAGCCGACGATCACCGCCGCCATCACCAGCGTGAAAGTCTGCGTGGACAGCGCCAGCCCCCAGGCCGACAGGCCCACGCCCCAGAAATACCACCAGAAAGGTGGGTGGATCAGGTCCACGCCGTGGTCCGCGACATTGCCCCATTTGGACGAAGTGATGGTGCAACGGGCAAGCTTTCCATCAACCGTATCCAGCACCATGAAGATAAATCCGGCAAGCATGCCGGTCCAATAGAGGCCCTGGGAAAACAAATAGGTCGCCACCACGCAGAGCGTCGCGCCGATGGCCGTCACCATATTCGGCGTCATGCCGAGGGAAGCCGCCAGCCGCGTCAGCCACAGCGCCAGTTCGGGCCAGAGATATTTGGTCAGCAGGTCCGTCACGCCTTTATAGGCGCCAAAATAGCTTTGCCGCTCGATGCCCCGCCGGGTCGCGGGGGTGAGTTCCCTGACAAAGGGGCGCTCGAGCTTGCGCAACTGCCGGTTGTAAAGCTTCCGCCCATCCGACAGGTCGACGATATGTGTCGCGCTCAACGGATCGCTGCCGACCGATATTTGGCCGACGATCGGCGTGGCGCCCCAGGCGAAAACCGTCCCCGGCTCCTCGAGCGCCAATCGCAGCAGCATCGGATCGAAAGCATAGGCCAGATTGAACAGCAGTTCATGCCCCTCCGCCTGGGCGCTGCCGTTTTTCGCCGAACTTTCGGCCATGCGGCGGCAGCGTTCGGCGTTGGGCATGCCCCAGATGCGGGTCGCATTGGCGCCCAGTAGCCGCACCGGTCCCAGAGTGGTCGTGATCGTCTGCGTCATGCGGCCGTGGTCCTTCCGGATTTCCGGGCAAAATCGAGGATGAGGTCAGCCTGCCGTTCGGAGGCGAGGGTGGGGGAGCTGTCAATGGAATCGGACATGGCGGCTTCCTGAGCATCAACGAACCCCGCTTGCAAGCCTGTCGCGCGGTCCAGCGCCATGGGCAGCGCCGTGATATCATCGATCACCTGTCCCAGCCGCCAGTGCGCGAAGGCTTGATCGCCGGTCCAGTCGCGCCGGTCGAGGTTCAGGAACACGCATGGGCGGGGCGTGAGCAGGAATTCGTAAACCTGGCTCGACACATCGCCCAGATAGAGGTCCGCGCTGACGGTGTAGCTCATGTCGATCGAATGGCGGCTGCCCATGTCGACGCGGATATGCGGCGCGTGGGTCCGGATCGGGGCGGCGCGGCTGGCAAGCTTGGTGTGCGGTGCTATGATCACGTTCCAGCCTTCCAGCGCTTCCAGCGCGGCCAGTACTTCCGGGCCATGGCGCACCCATGACGACAGGGCCGGATCGAAATGGGGATTGTAGAGCAAGACCGGCCGGTCATTGTCGAAAAAGCGCTGCGGCGGCGCTTTCAGTTCAAACTTGGCATAGCCGCCGACAGCGCAATTCTGGGGCGCACAAAGGCCCCGGTCGATCATCCGCCGCCGGTCCTTCTCGCCCGCCACCAGAGTGAAATCGAAGGTCGAATGGCGCGCCTTGTATCCGCCCTCCCGATCTCCCGCTCCATGTTTGATGTGCACCATGCGCGACGAAAAGCCCGGCATCTTGCGCAGCCAGCCGCTCGAAATTTCGGTCGTGACCAGCAGGGGGTGGCGGCGAATCGTCGAATAATTGAGCGCCAGCGTCAAAAGGCGCGACGGCTGCCGGAACAGCGAATCGGGCGGGAAGGGCGGACGGCGCAGGCGAACAAGGCGCAACTTCCGATCAGGATCATAACTTGCGATCAGATCGAGAATCCTGTCCGATGGAGACAGGACATGCACGTTGACGTCCGGACGGCCCGACAGCGCGAGCGCCGCGGGCAGCCAGTGGTAAATCTGATGGGCTTCGGCAATGGCCAGAAACGCTATGTCTGTGGGCAATGGCGGGCTCCCTGGGATGTGCCGCGCCGTAACGACAGAGACGGCCCTAAATCAAGCAACAGGTTTTTCTCTTGCGGTCAGTGCTGGACCTTTGCAGATTTTTCGTTATGCGCAACGCCGAACTGAAGGACACATCCGAAGAGGCTTGACGAGCAATGGCCGAATTTGCGTTGCCCAAGAACAGCAAGATCAGCGCCAAGGGCGTTACCCACAAGGCGCCGGACGGGGCCATCAACGTCAAGAGCTTCAAGGTCTATCGCTACGATCCCGACTCCGGTCAGAACCCGCGCTATGACACGTTCGAGATCGATCTCGACAATTGCGGCCCGATGGTTCTGGACGCGCTGCTGAAGATCAAGAATGAATATGATCCGACGCTGACCTTCCGCCGGTCCTGCCGCGAGGGCATTTGCGGTTCCTGTTCGATGAACATGAATGGCCGCAACGGCCTTGCCTGCACCACCTCGATCGAGGAATGCTCGGGCAAGGAAGTGCGCGTCACGCCGCTGCCGCACATGGACGTGATCAAGGATCTGGTCCCGGACTTCACCCATTTCTACGCGCAGTACAACAGCATCAAGCCCTGGCTGCAAACCGTCAGCCCCGCGCCGAGCGGCAAGGAGCGGCTTCAGTCGCCCGCCGACCGCGAGAAGCTGGACGGCCTTTATGAGTGCATCCTGTGCGCCTGCTGCTCGACCAGCTGCCCCAGCTACTGGTGGAACAGCGACAAGTTCCTTGGCCCGGCGATCCTGCTTCAGGCCTATCGCTGGCTGGCCGACAGCCGTGACGAATATACCGGCGAGCGTCTGGACGAGCTGGAAGATCCCTTCCGCCTTTATCGCTGCCACACCATCATGAACTGCGCGAACGTCTGCCCCAAGGGCCTCAGCCCTGCCAAGGCGATCGCCGAAACCAAGAAGATGATGGTAGAGCGCCAGCTCTGACCGGCGTGAGCGACGGGGTGGGTCCTCTGAGCCACGTGCCCGACGGACCGTGGGCCGGCTGGATGTCCTGGACAGACCCGGTGCCGGGCACCTTTCTCGTCTCGGCCATCGGCACCAGCTATTCGCGCAGCGATGCCGCGGGCAAGGCGACGGTCATGCTGGAGAGCA
This sequence comes from Sphingobium sp., assembly GCF_032153725.1. Taxonomy (GTDB): domain Bacteria; phylum Pseudomonadota; class Alphaproteobacteria; order Sphingomonadales; family Sphingomonadaceae; genus Sphingobium. The sequence continues at coordinate 15,927 of NZ_JALDYQ010000024.1, forward strand.
GGCCGTCGCACGCCAACCGGCTGGGCGCCTTGCATGGCGGTTTTCTGGCTGCATTTGCCGATCATGCATTGTTCGCGGGGCTCGCCGCCATGGGCCGTCCGGAACAAGCGGCGGCGGTGACCATTGACCTCACCATGCAATATTGTGGTTCAGGCAGGATTGGTCCGCCTCTGCGCGCGGAGGTCGAATTGCTGCGCGAGACGGGGCGGATGATGTTCCTGCGGCAGATGATTTTCCAGGATGAGCTGATCGCCGCCTCCACGGCGACCGTGCGCAAGGCGCCCATGCCGCGAAAGCCCCTTTCGAAGTGACCAGCGTGATCGCCCGATATGATGCGCTCGTCCTGGCGGGAGAATTGCGGGCCGATCCCGACCAGCGCGCGGCTGCCGAGCGCCTGGACCATCTGCAACGCGAGCTTGAGGCCGCCCCGCCGCGCGGCTCAACCCTTTGGAAGCTGCTGCGCAAGGCACCGGAACCGCCCCGCGGCCTTTACATGTGGGGTGGCGTCGGGCGCGGCAAGTCGATGCTGATGGACCTGTTCTTCGACACGGTGCATGTCCAGCGCAAGAAGCGCGCCCACTTCCACGAATTCATGCTCGATGTGCATGCCCGGCTGGCCGAGGCGCGCAAGTCGGAGACGGGCGATCCGATCCCGCCGGTGGTCGAGTCGCTGGCCGATGAAGCGCGGCTGCTCTGCTTTGACGAGATGGTCGTCAACAATATGGCAGATGCCGCGATCATGTCGCGGCTGTTCACCGGCCTGCTGGAAAAGCGGGTGACCATCGTCACGACCTCTAACCGCGAGCCGGATGAACTTTACAAAAATGGCCTCAATCGCCAGCTGTTCCTGCCCTTCATCGATCTGATCAAGGCGAAGCTGGACGTGATGACGCTCAATGGACCGACCGATTACCGGCTCGATCGTCTGGGTGATGCCAAGCTTTGGCACGCGCCCAACGGGGCGGAGGCGACCAGTGCGCTGTCCGAGGCCTTTTTCCGGCTGACCGACTATCCGGTCGAGGATCGGGCCAAGGTCCCGGTCGAGGAGATTCCGGTACAGGGCGGTCGCACCCTGCATGTGCCCAAGAGCCTGAAGGGCGTTGCCGTTTTCTCGTTCAAGCGTCTCTGCACGGAGGCGCGTGGCGCCCCCGATTATCTGGCGATCGCCCGCAGATATCATACGGTCATCCTGGTCGGCATTCCCGTGCTGGGACCGGAGAAGCGCAATGAAGCGGCGCGCTTCGTGACGTTGATCGACGCGCTCTACGAATATAAGGTAAAGCTGCTCGCGTCCGCCGATGCGGAGCCTGTGCGGCTTTATCCTGAGGGCGATGGCGCGTTCGAGTTTGAGCGCACGGTGTCGCGCCTGATGGAAATGCAGTCCGACGATTATCTGGCGCTGGGTCACGGCGAAAAATAATCTCGCCACGCTGGACTTCCTTCGGCAACAATTCAGGATTCAGGAAAAAAGAGCCTGCACGCTCCCGCAAAAGGGGAGCGTGCAGCAGGCGGCCGCTGTGGGGAAGGGCCATGCGCCAGGGTAGGAGCGCGTCGGCAACAGAGGCGAATCCATGACTAATGAAATTGCGAATGAATTGCAAAGATAATTTGAAACTGGGGCTTCTGCGCGGTTGAAACCGGCGTCAGATAGGCCTAAGCGCACTTTCGTCTAATTTTGGCGTTTGGTTTTGGCGTTTTCCGTTTTCTTGGCAATTCCTGTTTCCACGGCTTGGAGGATGATTGCATATGGCCCGTAAGAAGATCGCGCTTATCGGCGCTGGTAACATTGGTGGCACCCTCGCGCATCTCGCGGCGCTCAAGGGTCTTGGTGACATCGTCCTCTTCGACGTCGTCGAAGGCGTGCCGCAGGGCAAGGCGCTCGACCTGTCGCAGTGCGCTTCGGTCGAAGGCTTCGATGCCAAGGTCACCGGTTCCAACGATTATGCCGACATCAAGGATGCCGATGTCATCATCGTCACCGCCGGCGTCGCCCGCAAGCCGGGCATGAGCCGCGACGACCTGCTGGGCATCAACCTGAAGGTCATGAAGGCCGTGGGCGAGGGCATCGCCGCCAACGCCCCCAACGCCTTCGTCATCTGCATCACCAACCCGCTCGACGCGATGGTGTGGGCGCTGCGCGAATTTTCCGGCCTGCCGCACAACAAGGTCGTCGGCATGGCGGGCGTGCTCGATTCGTCGCGCTTCAACCATTTCCTGGCGGAAGAATTCAATGTCTCGGCCAAGGACGTCACCAGCTTCGTGCTCGGCGGCCATGGCGACACGATGGTCCCGGTGATCGAATATTCGACCGTTGCCGGCATCCCCGTTCCCGACCTCATCAAGCAGGGCCGTTCGACCAAGGAGCGCATCGACGCCATCGTGCAGCGCACCCGTTCGGGCGGCGGCGAGATCGTGGCGCTGCTCAAGACCGGTTCGGCTTTCTACGCGCCGGCCACCAGCGCCATCGCCATGGCTGAAGCCTATCTGGGCGACAAGAAGCGTCTGCTGCCCTGCGCCGCGAACCTTACCGGCCAGTACGGCGTCGACAATCTCTATGTCGGCGTGCCCGTGATCATCGGCAAGGACGGCGTCGAGCAGATCGTCGAGATCGAACTGAACGACGAAGCCAAGGCGAACCTTCAGGTGTCGGTCGACGCCGTCAAGGAATTGCTGGAAGCCTGCAAGGGCATCGATCCCTCGCTCGCCTGAGCCCCACAAGCTTGCACCGGTCCGCTTCCCAGGTAAGTGCGCAGCCTGGGGCGGACCGTCTTAGACCCAAAGTGCCACGTCCACAGAAATGAAGGGACTGACATGTCCATTCTGGTGAACAAGAACACCAAGGTCATCACCCAGGGTATGACCGGTGCCACCGGTACCTTCCACACCGAAACCGCCTTGGCCTATGGCACGCAGATGGTCGGCGGCGTTACGCCCGGCAAGGGCGGCACGACCCATATCGGCCTGCCCATGTTCGACACCGTGGCCGAAGCCAAGTCGAAGACCGGCGCCGACGCTTCGGTTATCTATGTTCCGCCGCCGTTCGCGGCCGACTCGATCCTGGAAGCGATCGACGCGGAAATCCCGCTGATCGTCGCGATCACGGAAGGCATTCCCGTCCTCGACATGGTCCGCGTGAAGCGCGCTTTGTCGGGCAGCAAGTCGCGCCTGATCGGCCCGAACTGCCCCGGCCTGCTGACCCCCGGCGAGTGCAAGATCGGCATCATGCCCGGCAACATCTTCTCCAAGGGTTCGGTCGGCGTCGTGTCGCGCTCGGGCACGCTCACCTATGAAGCGGTGTTCCAGACCACCAATGCGGGCCTGGGCCAGACCACCGCTGTCGGCATCGGCGGCGACCCGGTCAACGGCACCAACTTCATCGACGTGCTGGAACTGTTCCTGGCCGACGACGCCACCGAATCGATCATCATGATCGGTGAAATCGGCGGCGACGCGGAAGAACAGGCCGCCCAGTTCCTGATCGACGAAGCCAAGAAGGGCCGCAAGAAGCCGATGGCCGGCTTCATCGCGGGCCGCACGGCGCCTCCGGGCCGTCGCATGGGCCATGCCGGCGCGATCGTGTCGGGCGGCAAGGGCGACGCCGAGAGCAAGATCGCGGCGATGGAAGCCGCCGGCATCAAGGTCGCTGCCAGCCCCTCCGAGCTGGGCACGACCCTGCTCGAAGTGCTGAAGGGCTAATCAGCCCGGCGTCAAGACGAGACAGGGCGGCCGGGCTGCACCCCGGCCGCTTGTTACCCGCTCCGCGACTGCACGCGGCACGGATGGGACGTGAAAAATGGGTTACGAGAATCAGGATTTCCCCCTCCCGGCGGATGACGCCGAACGCGGGCCGAGCTGGGCGCGCACCAACTGGCCGCCGACCGATACCGACGACCTGACCGGGGCGCTGGACCCCACGCAGATGCAGGTGGCCTTGAAGGCCGCCGCCAAGGCTTCGGGCAAGGCGATTTCGGACACTGATGCCGTAAGTGCGGCCGATGATGCAATCCGTGCACAGATGTTGATCCGCACATATCGCGTACGTGGTCATCTTGCTGCCAATCTTGACCCGCTGGGCCTGTCCCAACGGGACCTGCCGGCCGATCTGACGCCGGAATATCATGGCCTGACCGACCTCGACAAAAAAGTCTATCTGGGTGGCACGCTGGGCCTGCAATATGCGACTGTTCGCGAGATCGTCGCTATTCTGCGCGCCAATTATTGCGGCAATGTCGGCCTGGAATATATGCACATCGCCGACGTGGAGGAGCGCCGCTTCCTTCAGGACCGGCTGGAGGGCAAGGACAAGGAAATCCACTTCACCGCCGAGGGGAAGAAGGCGATCCTGTCGAAGGTGATCCAGGCCGAGCAATATGAGAAGTTCCTGGGCCGCAAATATGTCGGCACCAAGCGCTTCGGCCTCGATGGCGGTGAATCGATGATTCCCGCGCTTGAAGCCGTCATCAAATATGGCGGCCTGTCGGGCGTTCGCGAAATCGTGTTCGGCATGGCCCATCGTGGCCGCCTGAACGTGCTGGCCAATGTGATGGCCAAGGGCTTCCGCGTCATCTTCCATGAATTTTCGGGCGGCACCGCCAATCCCGAGGATGTCGGCGGTTCGGGTGACGTGAAATATCACCTTGGTACCTCGACGGACCGTGAATTTGACGGCGTCAAGGTCCACATGTCGCTGGTTCCCAACCCCTCGCATCTGGAAACGGTCGACCCGGTGGTGCTGGGCAAGGTACGCGCGCAGCAGACCTTCCGTGACGATCTGGACAAGCATGAGCAGGTTCTGCCTGTGTTGATCCACGGTGACGCGGCCTTCGCCGGTCAGGGTATCGTCTGGGAATGCCTCGGCTTTTCGGGCGTGCCGGGCTACAACACCGGTGGTTGCATTCACTTCATCGTCAACAACCAGATCGGCTTCACCACCTCACCGCAATTTTCGCGTGGTTCGCCCTATCCGAGCGACGTGGCGAAGGGCGTTCAGGCGCCGATCCTGCACGTCAATGGCGATGATCCGGAAGCCGTGACCTTCGCATGCAAGCTGGCGATCGAATATCGCCAGACCTTCCACCGCGATATCGTGATCGACATGTGGTGCTATCGCCGCTTCGGCCACAATGAGGGTGATGAACCCTCGTTCACCCAGCCGCAAATGTATGCGAAGATCCGCCAGCATCCGCCGGTCAGCGACGTGTATTCCGCTCGCCTGATGGCGGAAGGCGTGGTCGATGACGATTTCGTCAGCAAGGCCACCGGCGATTTCGTCAATCACCTGGAAGACGAATTCGAGGCGGCGAAGAGCTACAAGGCCAATAAGGCCGACTGGTTCGCCGGCCGCTGGTCGGGCCTGCACAAGCCCGCTGACGCCGAAACCGCGCGCCAGAATGTGGAAAGCGCGATCAGCCAGAAGCTGTTCGACAGCCTGGGCAAGACGCTGACCACCATTCCCGAAGGGCATAATGTCCACAAGACGTTGAAGCGCGTGATCGACGCCAAGGCGGACATGTTCAAGTCGGGCGAGAATTACGATTGGGCGACAGGTGAGGCACTGGCCTTCGGCTCGCTGCTGTCGGAAGGTTATGGCGTGCGCCTGTCGGGTCAGGACTCAGGACGCGGCACCTTCAGCCAGCGTCACGCCGTCTGGACCGATCAGGATAGCGAAGCGAAATATATCCCGCTCTCGACCGTGCCGCATGGCCGTTTCGAGGTGCTGGACTCGCCGCTCTCCGAATATGGCGTATTGGGCTTCGAATATGGTTTCGCGCTGGCGGACCCCAAGAGCCTGGTGCTCTGGGAAGCCCAGTTCGGCGACTTCGCCAATGGCGCGCAGATCGTGTTCGACCAGTATATCGTTTCGTCGGAAACCAAATGGCTGCGCTCCAACGGCCTCGTCTGCCTGTTGCCGCACGGCTATGAAGGCCAGGGTCCGGAACATAGCTCGGCCCGTCTGGAACGCTTCCTTCAGCTCTGTGCCGAAGGAAATATCCAGGTGGCGAACATCACGACGCCAGCCAATTATTTCCACGTCCTGCGTCGCCAGATGCTGCGCCCCTTCCGCAAGCCGTTGATCATCATGGCGCCCAAGTCGCTGCTGCGTCACAAGCTGGCGGTCAGCAAGGCGGAGGATTTCCTGGGGGAAACGCATTTCAAGCGCATCCTGTCGGACCCGAATGCGGCGCCGGACAAGGATACCAGGCGTCTGGTCCTGTGTTCCGGCAAGGTCTTCTATGACCTGATGGAGGCCCGCAATGCTGCCGGTGACAAGGATGTGCAGATCGTTCGGATCGAACAAATCTACCCGTTCGCGACCGAGGCTCTCGCCACGCGCATCGCCCGCATGACGAACCTGGAAGAAGTCGTCTGGTGTCAGGAGGAACCGCGCAACAACGGCGCCTGGTTCTTCGTGGAGCCTTATGTCGAGGAAGCGCTGGCTCAGGCCGGCAAGGCGCCGATGCGTGCCCGCTATGCCGGTCGCAAGGCATCGGCGTCGCCCGCGACGGGCCTTGCCAAGCGTCATGTCGCCGAACAGGGTGCCCTCGTCGCCGATGCGCTGGGTCACAGCGTCCGTGAAGAAATCCGTCGCCAGAAGAAAGGCTGATCAAGCTCATGGCAACCGAAGTCAAAGTCCCCACGCTGGGCGAATCCGTTACCGAAGCAACCGTTGGCCAGTGGCTCAAGAAGCCCGGCGAAGCCGTGAAGGCTGACGAGCCCATCGTCTCCCTTGAAACCGACAAGGTAGCGGTTGACGTGCCCGCGCCGGTCGCCGGCGTGCTGGGCGATATCGTCGCCAAGGAAGGCGACACGGTCGAGGTCGGTGCCCTGCTGGCCTATGTGAACGCCGGTGCGGCTGCTTCGGCGGCCCCTGCTGCCGCCGCCGGTAAGGCGGAAGCCGCTGCCCCGGCGCCGGCTGCTTCAGCTCCGGCTGATGACGAAGAGGGTGGCAATCTGACCCTGTCGCCGGCAGTTCGCCGTCTGGTGCTGGAACATGGTCTGGACCCGAGCAAGATCAAGGGCACCGGTAAGGATGGCCGTCTGACCAAGGACGACGTGACCGCCGCGGCCGCCGCCGGTACGGCCAAGGCCGCTGCTTCGGCTTCGGCGGCCGCGCCTGCCGCCGCTGCTCCAGCCGCCGGTCCGAGCCGCGCGCAGGAACGCGTCAAGATGACCCGCCTGCGCCAGACAGTCGCCAAGCGACTGAAGGAAGCGCAGAACAACGCGGCGCTGCTGACCACCTATAATGACGTCGACATGACCAACGTCATCGAAGCGCGCGCCAGGTACAAGGATCTGTTCGAGAAGAAGCATGGTGTCCGTTTGGGTTTCATGGGCTTCTTCACGAAGGCGGTCTGCATGGCGCTGCGGGATATTCCGGGCGTCAACGCGCAGATCGAGGGCGATGAGATCGTCTATAACGATTTTGCTGACATCTCGGTCGCCGTGTCGGCCCCGAACGGTCTGGTCGTGCCGGTCATCCGCAACGCGGAATCGCTGAGCGTGGCCGAGATCGAAAAGACCATTGGCGGCTTCGGCAAGAAGGCCAAGGAAGGCACGCTGACCATGGAAGATATGAAGGGCGGCACCTTCACCATCTCCAATGGCGGCGTCTTCGGTTCGCTGCTGTCCAGCCCGATCATCAACCCGCCCCAGTCGGCGGTGCTGGGCCTCCACCGCATCGAGGACCGTCCGGTCGTCCGCGATGGTCAGATCGTCATCCGGCCGATGATGTATCTCGCGCTCAGCTATGACCATCGCCTGATCGACGGTCGTGAAGCGGTCACCTTCCTCGTCGCGGTCAAGAACGCGATCGAGGACCCGACCCGCCTGCTGATCGACCTGTAAGACATCACGCCAGAGGATAAAGACGATGGCTGAATTCGACTATGACGTTCTGGTAATCGGCGCGGGTCCGGGGGGCTATGTCGCCGCGATCCGCGCGGCGCAGCTGGGCCTGAAGACCGCCTGCGCCGAAAGTCGCGAGACGCTGGGCGGCACCTGCCTCAATGTCGGCTGCATTCCGTCCAAGGCGCTGTTGCATGCTTCGGAGCTTTATGAGGAAGCGGCGAACGGCGCGCTCGCCAAGCTGGGCGTGAAGATCGACAAGATGAGTCTGGACCTCGACACCATGCAGGGCCAGCGCAAGGACGCGGTGAAGGGCCTGACCGGCGGCATCGAGTTCCTGTTCAAGAAGAACAAGGTCGACTGGCTGAAGGGCCTCGCCAGCTTCACCGGTGCTAACACTGTGGAAGTCGCGGGCAAGAAGGTGACGGCGAAGAATATCGTCATCGCCACCGGATCATCGGTCACGCCGCTTCCGGGCGTTCAGGTCGACAATGCGGGCGGGAGGATCGTCGATTCGACCGGCGCACTGGAACTGGACAAGGTTCCCGGCCATCTGGTCGTCGTCGGCGGCGGCGTCATCGGTCTGGAACTGGGTTCGGTGTGGCGCCGCGTCGGTGCGAAGGTCACGGTCGTCGAGTTCCTCGACCAGATTCTGCCCGGCATGGACGGCGAAGTCCGCAAGGAAGCGAACAAGATCTTCAAGAAGCAGGGCTTCGAGTACAAGCTCGGCACGAAGGTCACGGGCGCCGAGGTCGGCAAGAAGGGCGTGACCCTGACGGTCGAACCGGCCACCGGTGGTGCCGCCGAGAAGATCGAGGCCGATGTCGTGCTGGTGTCGATCGGCCGCCGTCCGAATACCGAGGGCCTCGGCCTCGACAAGATCGGTCTGGAACTGAATGCGCGCGGCCAGATCGAAACCGATCACGACTTCGCGACCAGGGTTCCGGGCGTCTGGGCGATCGGCGACGTCATCCCCGGCCCGATGCTGGCGCACAAGGCCGAGGATGAAGGCATTGCCGTGGCCGAGAATATCGCGGGCCTGACCGGCATCGTCAACCATGACGTGATCCCCTCGGTGGTCTACACCAAGCCGGAAATCGCGGGCGTGGGCCTGACCGAGGAAGCCGCCAAGGAAAAGGGCGCGATCAAGGTCGGCAAGTTCCCGATGATGGCGAACAGCCGCGCCAAGACCAATCATGAGCCGGACGGCTTCGTGAAGGTGATTGCGGATGCCGAAACCGACAAGGTGCTGGGGGTGTGGATCATTGCTTCGGTTGCCGGCACGATGATCGCGCAGGCGGCACAGGCGATGGAATTCGGTGCGTCGAGCGAGGATATCGCTTATACCTGCCATGCCCACCCGACGCACAGCGAGGCGATCAAGGAAGCGGCCATGGCCGTGACCGGCAAGCCGATCCATATGTGATCGGTTCGCTGCTATAACAGAACAGGGAAGAGGCCGCCCGTCGAGGCGGCCTTTTTCATGTCGGACCGTGCCCGGTTCAACTGTTGCTGACCAGCGAAAACACATCCGGGGTAGGCGCGCAGAGCGCGCGGCGCACGCAGACGCGATTGCGGCCTCGCATCTTGGCTTCGTACAAGGCTTCGTCAGCCCGAGCGATGGCTTGATGGATCGAGCCCTCGTCGCGCTGAACCGTCGACAGCCCGAAGCTGGCCGTCAGTGGACGCGTCAGGCCCAGTGTACGCGTCAGGCCAAGTCGCGCGCCGACGGCCTGTGACACTGCCTCGCGGATGTCATTGGCGATAGCGCCCGCGCGGGCCGCGTGCGTGCCGGGGAGGAACAGGACGAATTCCTCGCCGCCAAAGCGGGCGATGATGGCGCTGGCCGGTATCGATGAGGCAAAGAGTTCGGCAAGTGCCACGATGACGCGATCGCCGAAGGCATGGCCGAACTGGTCGTTGATCGCCTTGAAATGATCAATGTCGCAGACGATCAGGCTGCCCTCCACACCTTTCCTGCGGGCGTGTTGCGCAATCGCCTCGTCAAAACCGCGCCGGTTCAGCAAGCCGGAAAGTGGGTCGTGCAATGCCTCGCGCCGATAACGGGCCAGCAGATCGAGCATATTGGCCGCGAGTGCCGAAAGTGCCAGAAATAGGCCGAACAGGCATGCCAGCGCCTGCATCAGAAACGCATAATGGCTGGTCGGGAAACTGCCCTGGTTGGACAAGGTAAGCGGAACCGTGCTGCCTCGCACCAGATTGTCGAGCGCGACCAGCGCAGCTGCGGCAAAGAGCGGGCAATCCGACCAGTTGCGAAGATGATCCTTGCCGGCGATCAGCGGCAGACCGATCAGCAGGAAGCAGCCGAGAGATGACGCCACCAGTTCCAGGCGGAGGTCGCCCAGCACGACCGCGACCGCGCAGAGCATGATGGACAGCGCCCAGATCGCGATCCGCGCCCGCAGCAGCCAGGATGTCCGCCAACGCTCCAGCAAGGCCTGACTGAACAGCAGGAAACCGCTGGCAAGCAGCAGGTCCGCCGCGAAACCCCAGATGGGGCTGGGGAAAAGCGCAAATCCCGCCAGCATCGCGAACCCACCGGCTACGCAAAAATAGGCCCCGCTCCAATAGCTGGCGGCTCGCACGCGCAGGCTCCAGACGAAGCCGAAAGCCACGCCGAAGCTTGCCATCATGACGGGCAGGAAGAAGGCGAAATTTTCTCCCACGCTGCTGAACCCAGTTCCTTTTATGGTCGAAAATCATGCGCGCGATCCGTCCCGCCATCCACGCTGGAAAAGCGGTATAAGCTGATCCTTAACAAACATTTCCGGATCGGATGAGATGTTGGTCCGATATGGATGAATCTCGCGGCGAGTGCTTCAGAAGCGCGGGCGTTGTTTGTCACGGAAGGCCTGCACGCCTTCCTTGAAATCGGGCAGGGTGAAGGCATCGCGGAACCAGGCCAATGTGGTCGCGTCGTCATCGGCCTGCCCGTCCAATATGCGGCGGATGATCGCCTTGGACGAGCGGATGGAATGCTGGGCATTGGCCGCCATCGTCCGCGCCAATTCTGCGGCGGCTTCCTTCGGATTGGGCGCGATCTGGTCGATCAGGCCGATGGCAAGCGCGTCTTGCGCATCGTGCAACGCGCCGGTGAACAGGATGCGCTTTGCCCGCGCGGGTCCTGTCAGGTCGACCAGCAGCTTCGTATCGAACAGCGAATAGACGATGCCGAGTTTGGCGGGAGTGATGCCGAGCCGAGCGGCGGGGGAGGCGATCCGCAGGTCGCAGGCGATGGCCAGACCGCACCCGCCGCCTATCGCGTCGCCGTCTATGGCCGCTATGACCGGCTTTTCGGCATGGGCAAGCGCATATTGGGCAGCGCGGATTGCGGCCTGATTGGCGATGCGCCAGCTTTCCTCCCCCGCATGGCGCGCAAATTCATGGATGTCCGCGCCTGCGCAGAACAGGCCGGGCGTTGCGGAGGTCAGGATCAGCACGCGGATCGCCTCATCCGTCATCGCTTCGTTCACCAGTTGCGGGAATTGCTCCCACATCGCCTGGGAAAGCGCATTATGCTGCCGGGGCCGATCGATCAGCAGCCTGGCGATCGCCCCGTCCCGCTCCAGCCGCAGCGTCATGTTGGCCAGCTTTGCAATAGCGGCACCAATTCATCGAAATGATGGATGATGGCGTCCGCTTCCAGATTTTCGACCGGGCCGTCGAGGAAGCCGAAGCTGACCGCGATGCTGGGGATGCCCGCATTGCGCGCGCCGGCAATGTCGTTGATCGTGTCGCCGAGGAAAATCGTCCGTCCGCCGCCTGCGCGCTCGATCATGGCGTGGATCGGCGCCGGGTCGGGCTTGGCGATGCCGACCGTGTCCCCCCCGACGACGCTGGCGAAGCGTTCCGACAGGCCGATCTGGTGCAACAGCGGAATGGTGAAGCGTTCCGCCTTGTTGGTGCAGATGGCGAGCTTCAGGCCTGCTGCCTCCAGCGCGTCCATCGCCGCGATCAGTCCGGGATAGGGCAAGGAGTGGATCGCCAGATTCTGCTCGTAATAATCGAGCAGGATCGGCAGCATCCTGTCCAGCATCGCTTCGTCATAGCCCCCCGATGCGTCGAGCGCGCGTTGGAGCATCACCCTGGCGCCCTTGCCGACGAAAGGATGGATCGCCTCGATCGGGAAGGGTGGGCGGCCGTCCGTGGCGACGGCATAATTGACGGCGGCCGCCAGATCGCCGCTGGTGTCGAGCAGGGTGCCGTCAAGGTCGAACCCGACGATATCGAAGGGGATGGATGCCATGGCTGGCTCATGCCGTCTGACGGGTGGCAAAGGCAAGTCAAACATGGCAGAGAGCGCTCAGATTCCTGGCCTCTTTTGTGAAGGACGCCCCTTGTCGTGACCGCCACTCGCCCTCTCGCCATCATCATCCTTGCCGCAGGGCAGGGGACGCGCATGAAATCCGCCAGGCACAAGGTGCTGCATCCGATCGCGGGAAGGCCGATGCTGCTCCATCTGCTTGCCAGCGTGGCGGAATTGCAGCCCGAACGGCAGGTCGTGGTGGTCGGCGCTGGCCGGGAGCAGGTGGAAAAGGCGGTCGAGGGGAACGGAACTGTCATCGCGGTGCAGGCCGAGCAGCTTGGCACCGGCCATGCCGTCGCGCAGGCGCATGATGCGCTGGCGGGTTTTGCGGGCGATATCCTGATCCTGTATGGCGATGTCCCGCTGGTGCGGACCGAAACCTTGCGGACCATGCTGGAGCGACTGAATTGGGGTGACGAGCCGCGCGCCGTGGTGCTGGGCTTCCGGCCGGAGGATGCCGCTGCCTATGGCCGGATCATCGCCCACGAGCAGGGCGTCATCGAGAAGATGGTCGAGTATAAGGACGCCGATGCCGAGGAGCGGGCGGTGACGCTCTGCAATTCGGGGTTGATGGCGGTGCGCTCGACCGATCTCTTCGTGCTGCTGGACAAGATCGGCAACGACAATGCGGCGGGCGAATATTATCTGCCCGACATCGTCATGCTGCCCGGTGCCCAGAGCGCGGTGATCGAGGCGGAGGCCTGGGAGGTAGCGGGCGTCAACAGCCGCGCGGAACTGGCCGGGGTGGAAGCCGTCTGGCAGGAACGCCGCCGCGTCGAGGCGATGCGCGAAGGGGCTACGCTGATCGCGCCGGAAACGGTGTTCTTCGCCCACGACACGGTGTTGGGCCGGGATGTGGTGATCGAGCCCAATGTCGTCTTTGGGCCCGGCGTCACCGTGGCCGATGACGTGACCATCCACGCTTTCTCCCATCTGGAAGGCGCGACCATCGGGACCGGCGCGGAAATCGGCCCCTATGCCCGCCTGCGTCCCGGCGCGAAGATCGGCGTCAGGGCCAAGGTCGGCAATTTCGTCGAGGTGAAGAAGGCCGAACTGGGCGAGGGTGCGAAGGCCAATCACCTGTCCTATATAGGCGATGCCAGCGTGGGCCCGGGCGCCAATATCGGAGCGGGCACCATCACCTGCAATTATGACGGATTTTTCAAATATGTGACGGAGATCGGGGCGGGGGCCTTCATCGGTTCCAACAGCGCCCTGGTGGCTCCGGTGAAGATCGGCGACGGCGCGATCGTCGCGGCGGGCAGCGTCGTGACGCAGGCTGTGGAGGCTGACGCGCTCTGCCTCGTCCGGCCGAAGCAGGAAGTGAAGCCCGGCTGGGCTGCGCGCTTCCGTGCAAGGATGCAGGCGCGCAAAGCCGGCAAGTGAAGGGTTTTGTTCGCAGGCGGCGCTGGCTGACGGCGCTGCTGATCCTGTTGATCCTGTCGGTGGCGACGGTGCTTTGGCTGGTCGCCAATGCGCGGGCCATGCCGATCGTGCGGCGGTTGGACGTCACGCTGCCCTTTCCGGCGGATGCGTCCCCGCGTCCCGTCACGGTCGCGCTGATGACCGACAGCCATTTGTCGGGCCCCGACAACAGTCCGGAACGCATGGCGCGGATCGTTGCCCAGGTGAATGGCCTGAAGCCCGACCTGATCGTGCTGGGCGGCGATTATATCGGTGATGCGAAAGGCGGGGCGACCTATGACCCCGTGCAGAGCATCGCTCCTTTCGCGGCCTTGCGCGCGCCATTGGGCGTGGTGGCGGTGCTGGGCAATCATGATGCGCGCAAGCATGCGCTGATCAGCCGCCGCCAGTGGCACGACCTGTTCGGCCGGATCGGCATCCACCTGCTCGACAATCAGGCGGTGCGCCGGGGGCCGTTGGCGATCGGCGGATTGCGCGATATTTACACCGGCCGGCCTGATATCCCAAGGACGCTGGACGCGATGCAGGCACTGGGCGGTGCGCCCGTGATGTTGTCCCATGGGCCGGATGCCTTTCCGTTGTTGCCCGATAGGTCGATGTTGACCCTGGTGGGGCATACCCATTGCGGACAGGTGGCCTTGCCCTTTGTCGGGATTGTCTATGTGCCGTCGCGTTATGGCACGCGCTACGCCTGCGGGGTTTATCGGGAGGGCGCGCGGACGATGGTCGTTTCGGCGGGGGTGGGCACCAGTGGCCTGCCGATCCGATTGCTGGCGCCGCCGGATGTCTGGCTGATTACAATTCATCCACGATGACGCTGGCCCCTGTCACCGGTAGCGCGAACGTGGCATAGGCGGCATAAGCATATATTTTCACGGCTTTGGGGCGGACCATCCATGTGCGGTATCATCGGAATCATCGGCAAGGACGACGTGGCGGAGCGGCTGGTCGAAGGGCTGCGGCGACTGGAATATCGCGGCTATGACAGCGCGGGTGTCGCGACCGTTCATGAAGGCGCGATCGACCGCCGCCGGGCCGAGGGCAAGCTGGTCAATCTGGTGAAGGAACTGGAGCAGGCGCCGCTGCCCGGCACGACGGGGATTGCCCATACGCGCTGGGCGACCCATGGCGCGCCGACGACCAGCAATGCGCACCCCCATGCGACGAAGGATGTCGCGCTGGTCCACAATGGCATCATCGAGAATTTCAAACCGCTGCGCGAGGAGTTGATGGCGCGCGGCCGGGTGTTCGACAGCCAGACCGATACCGAAGTCGTCGCCCATCTGGTGAGCGAGCTGGTCGAGCAGGGCGCTTCGCCGAGGGAGGCGGTGGAACAGGTGCTGCCGCGTCTGCACGGCGCCTTCGCGCTGGCGATCCTGTTCCGCAGCCATCCCGACATGCTGATCGGCGCGCGGCTGGGGTCGCCGCTGGTGGTCGGCTATGGCGAGGGAGAAACCTATCTCGGCTCCGACGCGCTGGCGCTGGCGCCGCTGACCCAGCGCATAGCCTATCTGGAGGAGGGCGACTGGGTCGTCATCACCCGCGACGGCGCGGAGATTTTCGACAGGGACAACAACCCGGTCGAGCGGCCCGTCACCATTTCGGGCGTGACCGGCGAGCTGATCTCCAAGGGCAATCACCGCCACTACATGCTCAAGGAGATTTACGAGCAGCCGGTTGTCGTGGCGCAGACCTTGCGCTCCTATCTTCGCCGCATGGACGATCAGGTGTCGCTGCCGATCCCCGATTTCGACCTGGGCGCGATCCGCCGCGTCACGATCGTCGCCTGTGGCACCAGCTATTATGCCGGCATGGTCGCCAAATATTGGGTCGAGCAGCTCGCCCGGGTGCCCGTCGACATCGATGTGGCGAGCGAGTTCCGCTACCGCGCGCCGGTGATGGAAGAGGGCGGCCTGATGATCGCCATCAGCCAGTCGGGCGAAACCGCCGATACACTGGCGGCGCTGCGTCATGCGCGGGCGGAGGGGCAGAAGATCGCCGCCGTGGTCAACGTGCCCACCAGCACCATGGCGCGGGAAACCGACCTGCTGCTGCCGACGCTGGCCGGACCGGAAATCGGCGTGGCGTCGACCAAGGCCTTTACCTGCCAGCTGGCGGTTCTGGCGGCCTTTGCCGCGAATCTCGCCCGGGCCAAGGGACGGCTGGATGCGAAGGCCGAAAAGGAGCTGGTGCGCCACCTCGCGGAAGCACCGGCCGCGCTCAATGGGGCGCTTGCCTATGACGAGTCGATCGAGGCGATGGCCCATCTGATCGCAGGTGCCCGCGACGTGCTCTATCTCGGGCGCGGGCCGGACTATCCGCTGGCGATGGAGGGCGCGCTCAAGCTCAAGGAAATCAGCTATATCCATGCCGAGGGCTATGCCGCTGGCGAAATGAAGCATGGCCCGATCGCGTTGATCGACGACAAGGTGCCGGTGATCGTGCTGGCGCCGAGCGGGCCGCTGTTCGAAAAGACCGTCAGCAACATGCAGGAAGTGCAGGCGCGCGGCGGCAAGGTGGTGCTGATTTCCGACTATGACGGGGTGCAGGCGGCGGGCGAGGGCTGCATCGCGACCATCACCATGCCCAAGGTCCATCCGCTGATCGCGCCGATGGTCTATGCCGTGCCGGTGCAACTGCTCGCTTATCATGTCGCCGTCGCCAAGGGCACGGACGTCGATCAGCCGAGGAATTTGGCCAAGTCCGTTACGGTGGAGTGATCCAGCACTGGCGCGTGAAGCGATAGCGGTCGCGGATGCGGCGGTTGAAATAGCCGCCCTTGGACGTGGCCGCGCGCATCCCCTCCGCGATCTCCGCCGGCACGTCATGATAGCTGTAGCGCTTGCCGCTGACGAACTGCACGTCCAGCCGGTGCTGGGCGGCGTCATAGTCGAAGCGGGCGATGGCGGTCGACGGCATGTCGTCTATAATGATCGGGGCCGGGCGATGTTTCCTGCTGCCGGTGTCCGGTGGGATTTGGGTGACACAGGTGACACGATGGAGGTGCGGGCAACCACCATTTCCTGCCTTTATTTCCAAAAAATCATGTTAAATGTTCAAAGAGCCGCGCAAAGGCTGGAGACAGGCGCAAAACCGGTTCCCACTTTGGCGCAGGATGCTTTAGCGTGGACCGGTTGATGTAGGACAGGTAAAAATGGAGGGCGGGTGCGGCTTCGCGCCGCCGGCCAGTCTGTCGGAGAGCGGCCATGGCGTCTCATCTGGTGATCGTAGGGGGAGGACCCGCCGGGATGATGGCGGGCCTGCTCTTCGCGCGCGCGGGGGTGCCGGTCACGGTGCTGGAAAAACATGGCGATTTCCTGCGCGATTTTCGTGGCGATACCGTCCATCCCTCCACGCTGGAGCTGTTTCGTGAACTGGGGTTGCTCGATCGGTTGCTGGAACGGCCGCATGACAAGGTCAGCGAACTCGCCGGGCGGATCGCGGGGCAGCGGGTGCGGATCGCGGATTTCAGCCGCCTGCCCGTGAAGAGCCGTTTCATCGCGTTGATGCCGCAATGGGACTTTCTCGACTTCGTGGCGCAGGAAGCGGGGCATTATCCGGATTTCACGCTGCGGATGAAGGCGGAGGCGACGGGCCTGACCCATGACGCCGCCGGCAGGGTGAATGGCGTGAAGCTGGCGGATGGGGCGGTCGTTCCGGCGGATTATGTCATCGCGGCGGACGGACGGCGATCGATATTGCGCGATGCGGCTGCCTTGCCGCTCAAGGATATCGGCGCGCCGATGGATGTGTTCTGGTTCCGCCTGCCCAAGACCGCGACGATGCGCAATCAAAGCATGGGCGTGTTCGAGGCGGGGCGGCTGTTCGTCCAGCTGGACCGGGGCGATTATTGGCAATGCGCCTATGTCTTTGCCAAGGGGCAGGCGGAAGCGGTGCGCGCGCGCGGCCTGCCCGCATTGCGCGCGGAAATCACGCGCCTCGTGCCGGAACTGGGCGGGGCCGTCGAGGATCTGGTCGATTGGGACCAGCTGAAGCTGCTTTCCGTGGCGCTCGACCGGCTGATCCGCTGGTATCGACCGGGCCTGCTGGCGATCGGCGATGCTGCCCATGCCATGTCGCCCATTGGCGGCGTCGGCATCAATCTGGCGGTGCAGGACGCGGTGGCGGCGGCGAACCTGATGGCGCAGGCGATGGCGGAAGGAGGCGATGTCGATGCGATCGCCCCCCGTGTGCAGCAGCGGCGCCTGCTGCCCACGCGCGTCATTCAGCGGATTCAGAAACTGGCGCATGACCGGATCATCGGGGCCTTGTTCGATCCCGATACGCGGCTTACCGCGCCGCCCTGGCCGGTGAAGCTGCTCGACCGCCATGCCGTGCTGCGCGGGATTCCCGCGCGCCTGATAGGATTGGGCATCAGGCGCGAGCATATTCGTTCGCCTGATGCGGGAAAGCGGGTTTAGAGGGCGATCAGCCGCCGCCCGGCGCGTTGTGGCCGCCCGCCGGCACCGGTCCGCCGCTTGGCGCATGGGCGTGGTCGGGATTGCTGTCCCAGTCGATATGATAAAGGTCGAACCGCCGGTCGCGCAGGTTGCGCACCGTGCCTTCCGCCCGCGCCCAGCTGAGGTCGGCCAGATTCACGTCCGCCATGGTCAGCGTCTCTACATTCTCGGTCGACTCCGCCGCAATGCCATCCCGCGCGAAGGGCAGGTCGCAGGGGGTGAGGATCGCGCTCTGGGCATATTGAATGTCCATATTGTCGACATTGGGCAGATTGCCGACATTGCCCGACATGACGACATAGCATTGGTTTTCGATCGCGCGGGCCTGCGCGCAATAGCGTACGCGCATGTAACCGAGCCGCGAGTCCGTGCAGAAGGGGACGAAGATGATCCGCGCGCCCTGATCCACCAGCCGCCGCGCCAGCTCCGGAAATTCGCTGTCATAGCAGATGAGCACGCCGATCGGCCCGCAATCGGTCTGGATCACGTCCAGCGAGTCGCCGCCCTTGATGTTCCACCAGAAGGCCTCGTTGGGCGTCGGGTGAATCTTTTCCTGCGTATGCAACGAGCCATCGCGAAGCGCGATATAGGCGATGTTCTGGGTATCACCATCCTCGGCGCGCGTCGGGTGGGAGCCGCCGATGATGTTGATATTATATTCCAGCGCCATCCGCTCCAGCTCGCGGCTCAGGCGCGGGGTGTAGCCGGTGAGCCTGTCGATCGCCTCGACCGGGGAGAGCTTTTTCGTCTCGTAGGAGAGCAAAGGCAGGGTGAACAGTTCAGGGAAGACGATGAAGTCGGACCGGTAATCCGCAGCGACATCGACGAAATATTCGATGTTGCGGATGAACTCGTCGAAATCCTGCACGGCGCGCGCTTGCAGCTGGCAGGTGGCGAGGCGAACGCTTTCGACGCCGCGGGGCACCCGCATTTCCGGTGCCTCGTCGGGATCGACATAGGGGTTGCGCCATATCAGATGCGCGGCGTGGCCGTCGGATTGCCTGTCCTCCGGCAGATAATTTTCCAGCACGCCGAGTGGTTCGAACTGGTTCTTCAGTTGGAAGCTGATCACCTGATCGCGAATCTTGCCGTGGACGACCTTGTCGAGATAGTCGGTGGGACCATGGACGCGCCGCTTCGCGCGGGCATAGCCGGGCATCCGCCCGGCGATGACGATGCCGTGCAGGTCCAGTTCCTCGGCCAGTTCCTTGCGTTCGTCATAGAGCCGCTGGCCGATGCGCAGGCCGCGCAGCTTGGGATCGACCGCCATCTCATAGCCATAGAGCCACTCGCCCGCCGCGCTGTGCCGGGTGCCGAAGCCGTTGGCGGTGATCTCCTCCCAGTCATGATAGGAAAAGGCCATCGTCCTGCTGACCCGCATGGTCGCGCAATAGCCGACGACCTTATTGTCATAGAGCGCGACGAAGCAGCCGGTCGGGAAATTGTTGATCTGACCGCGCAGGGTGGCCAGCGAATAATTGGGCATGCCGGGATAGACGCGGGCGATCAGCCGCTGGATGCCGCGCACGTCGGCCGGAACCGCGGCGCGGACCTCCAGGCGTTTCTTGGCCGTCGTCGTCATTGCTCGCTTCCAGTTCGTGAAATGGGCCGCCCATGAAAAAGGCGGCGCCGGGATGCGGCGCCGCCTCGTTCCGTTACCGTATTGAACCGCGAAGGCGCGGATCAGTTCCGCCTGAGCATTCCGAAGTCGGCCGGTACGGCCGACGGCTCGCGGAATGCGGCAACCAGATGACTCAGGCCCACTTGCCCATGGCTTCTTCCAGGTTCACGCGGATCGCCTCGAAGAACTGCTCGGTGGTCATCCAGGCCTGATCGGGGCCGATCAGCAGTGCCAGATCCTTGGTCATCGCGCCGCTTTCAACGGTTTCGATGCAGACCTTTTCCAGCGTTTCGGCGAATTTGGTGACTTCCGGCGTCTCGTCGAACTTGCCGCGATAGGCCAGGCCCTGCGTCCAGGCGAAGATCGACGCGATCGGGTTGGTGGAGGTCTGCTTGCCCTGCTGGTGCTGGCGATAGTGGCGGGTGACGGTGCCGTGCGCGGCTTCGGCCTCGACCGTCTTGCCATCGGGCGAGAGCAGCACGGAGGTCATGAGGCCGAGCGAGCCGAAGCCCTGCGCCACGGTGTCCGACTGGACGTCGCCGTCATAGTTCTTGCACGCCCAGACGAACTTGCCGCTCCACTTGAGGGCGGAGGCGACCATGTCGTCGATCAGGCGATGTTCGTAAACGACGCCCGCGGCCTTGAACTGGTCGGCGAATTCCTTGTCGAACACGTCCTGGAACAGATCCTTGAAGCGGCCGTCATAGGCCTTGAGGATCGTGTTCTTGGTCGACAGGTAGAGCGGCCAGCCGCGGCCCAGCGCATAGTTCATGCTGGCGCGGGCGAAATCGCGGATCGAATCGTCCAGATTGTACATGCCCATGGCGACGCCGGCGCTGGGGAAGTTGAAGACGTCCTTCTCGATCTTCTCGCCATTGGCGCCGTCCCACACCATGCGCAGCTTGCCGGGGCCGGGGACGAGGAAGTCCGTGGCGCGGTACTGGTCACCGAAGGCGTGGCGGCCGATGACGATGGGGTCGGTCCAGCCGGGGACCAGGCGCGGCACGTTGCGGATGACGATGGGTTCGCGGAACACCACGCCGCCCAGGATGTTGCGGATGGTACCGTTGGGCGACTTCCACATTTCCTTCAGGCCGAATTCCTCGACGCGCGCTTCGTCGGGGGTGATGGTGGCGCACTTCACGCCGACGCCATGTTCCTTGATCGCGTTGGCGGAATCGATGGTGATCTGGTCGTTGGTTTCGTCGCGCTTCTCGACACCCAGATCATAATATTTGAGGTCGATGTCGAGATAGGGAAGAATGAGGCGCTCGCGAATCCATTCCCAGATGATCCGGGTCATTTCGTCGCCGTCGATCTCCACGACGGGGTTTTTCACCTTGATCTTTGCCATAGCGCCTATTCGCCTTCTTTCGTTCGGGTGGAATTTGCGACACGCCCTACGGAAAGCGGCGGCAATGTTCAACAGCACAGTTCATGTGGGCAATGGCATTTGCGAGGCATGATCATTTCATGGGTCGCAGGTGGCATAGGACGTTGTCACTGTAACTGTCTGTCCCTAAAGACGGAGCCATGGAAAATGACGAACTGACCGTCGCGCTGGGCGGCAATGTGAAATGGCGATTTCCCTCGGTTCACCCGGAGGGCGTCAAATTCGGCCTGATCGCGGTTGCGATTACCGCCGTGCTGTTTCTGGTCGGCTGGGAAATTCCCGGCTGGCTGATGGTGATGGTGTCGATCTGGGTGTTCGCCTTCATCCGCGACCCGGTGCGCGCCGTGCCGCAGGATGAGCGCGCCATCGTCGCGCCCGCCGACGGTCTGGTGACGCTGATCCAGCGCGTGCCGCCGCCGCGTGAGATGGCGGGGGCGGATGGGCTGGGCGACCAGCCGATGATCCGCGTGTCGATCTTCATGAGCGTGTTCGACGTGCACATCAACCGCACGCCGATCGGCGGAACGGTGAAGTCGGTCGTCTATATTTCCGGCAAATTCCTGAACGCCGATCTCGACAAGGCGAGCGAGGATAATGAGCGTCAGCACATATTGGTCGAGCGTCATGACGGCGTGCGGATCGGCTT
The DNA here is from genome assembly GCF_032153725.1 of Sphingobium sp. Classification (GTDB taxonomy): domain Bacteria; phylum Pseudomonadota; class Alphaproteobacteria; order Sphingomonadales; family Sphingomonadaceae; genus Sphingobium. Next base: position 37,644 of record NZ_JALDYQ010000024.1, read on the forward strand.
CACCCAGATTGCGGGGCTGGTGGCGCGGCGGATCGTGCCGTTCGTGAAGCCGGGCGACATGGTGGCGGCGGGGCAGCGCATCGGCCTGATCCGCTTTGGCAGCCGGGTTGACGTCTATCTGCCTGCCGGAACCGCGCCCCGCGTGGTGCTGGGCCAGCGTACGGTCGCGGGCGAGACGATCCTGGGGCAGATGGGCGACATGCGCGTGATATCGGGCATCCAGCAATGAGGCAGCGGCGCGCCATTCCGCCAGGCCTGCGCCGCGGGATCACTCTGCGGATGGTTGCGCCCAATGCCGTGACAGCCATGGCGCTTTGCTTCGGATTGACCGGCGTGCGCTATGGCATTTCGGGCGAATGGGAGAGGGCGGTGCTCTCCATTCTGATCGCGGGGGTGCTGGACGGGCTGGACGGCCGGATCGCGCGCTTGTTGCGAGGTGAAAGCCGCTTTGGCGCGGAACTGGACTCGTTGTCCGATTCGATCGCCTTTGGCGTGGCGCCCGCGCTGGTCCTCTATCTCTGGTCGCTGCACGCCATGCCGAAATTCGGCTGGATCTTCGCTCTGGCGCATGCCCTGTCGTGCGCGCTGCGATTGGCGCGCTTCAACGCCAATATCGATGCGGATGAGCAGCCGCATAAATCGGCCGGCTTTCTGACCGGCGTGCCCGCGCCTGCCGGGGCGGGGTTGGCATTTGTGCCTCTTTATTTATGGCTGGTCACGGGCGAGGAACTGTTCCGCGCCTGGTATATCGTTGCGCCCTGGACGGCCTTTACAGCCTTTCTGATGATCTCCAGCATTGCCACCTACAGCTGGTCGGCGTTGCGGCTGCGCAAGCGGATCAGGCTGGAGGTGATCGCCTTCGCCGGACTGCTGGCGGCTTTGCTGATCACCGATCCCTGGTTGACGCTGCTCTTCATCTGCGCGGTCTATCTGGGGACCATTCCCTTCGGCATATTGTCCTATGCCAGGGTGCGTCGGCAGCAGTCTGAACTGAAGGGTTGAAGATCAGGCGGCGAGGGCGCCGGCAGGGAAGGCGAGATCGGACCGCCGCGGTGTGGGCGTGACGCGGCGGCGGCTGATACGCAGGCGATAGACCGGTGCTTCCCGCGGGATGGGCTCGAATGTGAGAGCCGCGACCATCTTGTCGTGATAAAATGCGAACATGCCGATGATGGTGCCTGCTGCCAGCAGGAACGATCCGGTGAAAACAAGTGCGGCGACCAGTGCGAACATAAGCAGATCACTTTCTGTCTTGCCATTTTCACGGCTTGGTTCACTATACCGGCGCAAACTGCGGAAATCCGCTGCTTGTTCCTGATGTTCTCCTTATGTTCCATCCGAAACGGAGAGTCAACCCCCTTGCATTGGCTTTCTTGCGCGTTTAAAGGCGCGCCCATTCCACATGGGAATCGACATATCCGGTGCTGACGGCGCGACGCTGCCAGTTCCTGATTCCCAGAGGTGTAACCGGAAGGAGAACTATTATGGCGGCACCTGTCGTCACCATGCACCAATTGATCGAGGCTGGCGCCCATTTCGGCCACCAGACCCACCGCTGGAACCCGCGCATGAAGCCGTACATCTTCGGTGAGCGCAACGGCATCCACATCCTTGACCTGTCGCAGACCGTGCCGCTCTTCGGCCGCGCGCTGGACTTCGTGTCGGCGACCGTCGCCGCCGGTGGCAAGGTGCTGTTCGTCGGCACCAAGCGCCAGGCGCAGGACCCGATCGCTGAAGCTGCCCGCAAGTCGGGTCAGCATTTCGTCAACCACCGCTGGCTGGGCGGCATGCTCACCAACTGGAAGACCATTTCGGGTTCGATCAAGCGCCTGAAGACCCTTGAGGAGAAGCTGTCGGGCGACACCCACGGCTTCACCAAGAAGGAAGTCCTTCAGATGACCCGCGAGCGCGAGAAGCTGGAACTGTCGCTGGGCGGCATCCGCGACATGAACGGCATCCCCGATGTCATGTTCGTGATCGACGCCAACAAGGAAGAGCTGGCGATCAAGGAAGCCAACACGCTGGGCATCCCGGTCGTCGCGATCCTCGATTCGAACGTCTCGCCCGACGGCATCGCTTTCCCGGTTCCGGCGAATGACGACGCCAGCCGCGCGATCCGCCTCTATTGCGACGCCATCGCCGCCGCCGCCACCAAGGGCAACCGTGGTGCGCAGCAGGCTTCGGGCGTCGATCTGGGCGCGTTGGACGAACCCGAAGCCGAGCAGGTTGTCGCCGAAGCATAAGAGCGTCGCGCAACTGCAAGAATGACAGGCTAGGGCGCGCTCCACAGGAACGCGCCCTAGTGCTTATGTGAAATTCGCATAATAGACCCCCTTTTGAAATTTAGGAGCCGAAACATGGCCGAGATTACCGCTGCCGCCGTCAAGGAACTGCGCGACCGTTCGGGCGCGGGCATGATGGATTGCAAGAAGGCGCTCACCGAAGCCAATGGCGACATCGAAGCGGCAACCGACTGGCTGCGCGCCAAGGGTCTGGCCGCCGCGCAGAAGAAGTCGAGCCGCACCGCCGCTGAAGGGCTGGTCGGCGTCGCCGTCGCGGGTACCAAGGGCGTTGCCGTCGAAGTGAACAGCGAAACCGACTTCGTCGCCAAGAACGACCAGTTCCAAGATTTCGTCCGCACCGTTTCGGCCATCGCGCTGGAAAACGGCACCACGGACGCGGACGCGCTGTCGAACGCGGCCTATCCGGCTGGCGGCACCGTGGCCGAGAAGCTGGTCGCGAACATCGCCACCATCGGCGAGAACCAGACCCTGCGCCGCGTCGGTCAGGTCGAAGTGAGCCAGGGCGTGGTCGTTCCCTATGTCCACAACGCGGCTGCTCCGGGCCTTGGCAAGATCGGCGTTCTGGTCGCGCTGGAAGGCGACGCGCCGGCCGAGGTTCTGGAGCCGCTGGGCAAGCAGATCGCGATGCACATCGCCGCTGCCTTCCCGCTGGCCCTGTCGGCCGCCGACATCGATCCGGCCCTGCTGGAGCGTGAGCGTGCCATCGCCGCTGAAAAGGCCGCCGAATCGGGCAAGCCTGCCGAAATCGTCGCCAAGATGGTCGACGGCGCCGTTGCCAAGTTCGCCAAGGAGCAGGCTCTGCTCTCGCAGCTGTTCGTGATGGACAACAAGACCCCGGTAGCCGACGTCGTCGCCAGGGCGGCGAAGGAAGCCGGTGCTTCGATCACGCTGAAGAACTATATCCGCTTCCAGCTCGGTGAAGGCATTGAGAAGGAAACGAGCGACTTCGCGGCGGAAGTCGCGGCCGCCGCCGGCGTCTGATCTGACAGACTGTTCGATCCGGGCGATGGCGGGAGGCTGAGGCTTCTCGACAAGTCCGGGGGGAACGCTAAGGAAGTTCGGGGTTTAAAACCCTGCTTCACAACATGGCGCGCACTGCCTAAGGTGCGCGCCATTTCCTTGCCCGGTAAAATGGGCCCATATATAAATGGAACATTGCCCGGCATGACCCGACCCGCCTTCAAGCGCATCTTGTTGAAACTCTCGGGCGAAGTGCTGATGGGGCAGGGGCAGTTCGGCATCGAGCCGGAAACCGTGAACCGGGTCGCGGGCGAAATCGCGGCGGCCAAGGATGCCGGGTTCGAACTGTGCGTCGTTGTCGGCGGCGGCAATATCTTCCGGGGTCTGGCAGGGGCGGCCAAGGGTTTCGACCGGGCGAGCGCCGACTATATGGGCATGCTGGCCACCGTGATGAACGCGCTGGCGGTGCAGAATGCGCTGGAAAAGCTGGGCTACGACACCCGTGTCCAGTCCGCCATTCCCATGGCGTCGGTCTGCGAGCCCTATATCCGGCGCAAGGCGGTGCGGCACATGGAAAAGGGCCGGATCGTCATCTTCGCGGCGGGCACGGGCAGCCCCTATTTCACCACCGATACCACGGCGGCCCTGCGCGCGGCGGAAATGAACTGCGACGCGCTGTTCAAGGGCACCAGCGTCGACGGCATCTATAATGCCGATCCCAAAAATGTGGCCGATGCCGTCCGCTATGAGGAAATCAGCTTCGATCAGGTTTTGAACGATAACCTCAAGGTCATGGACGCGAGCGCCATTGCGCTTTGCCGCGAAAACAATATTCCCATCGTTGTGTTCAACATCCGCGAAACCGGCAATCTGGCGACAGTGCTGGCGGGGCAGGGTGTCGCGACGATCGTGCAAAATCAGGAGCGTTGAAAGAAAATGGCTCAATATGACAAGGCCGACCTCGAACGCCGCATGCATGGTGCCCTCGAATCGCTGAAGGGCGATCTGGCGGGCCTGCGGACCGGTCGCGCGAATATCCAGCTGCTCGATCCGGTGACGGTCGAGGTTTATGGCGCGCATATGCCGCTCAACCAGGTTGCGACCGTTTCCGCGCCGGAGCCGCGCATGCTGTCGGTCCAGGTGTGGGACAAGACCAATGTCGGCCCCTGCGACAAGGCGATCCGCTCGGCGGGCCTGGGCCTGAATCCCATTGTCGACGGCCAGACGCTGCGCCTGCCGATCCCGGACCTGACCGAGGAGCGCCGCAAGGAACTGGCCAAGCTGGCCAGCAAATATGCCGAGGGCGCCCGCGTTGCCGTCCGCAACGTCCGGCGCGACGGCATGGACCATCTGAAAGCCGACGAAAAGAAGGGCGAGATCAGCGAAGACGAACGCAAGCGTCTGGAAACCGAAGTCCAGAAGCTGACCGATAGCGCCATCGCTGATATCGACGGGGCGACGGCGGCGAAGGAGAAGGAAATTCTCGGTCAGTGAGCCGGGACATTCCGCCCTTCCTCATGGCGCAATCGACCATCTGATGGCCAGCCAGGCCAAACCTGACCTCGGCAGTGGCGCGCCCGCCCATGGCGCCCCGCGCCTGCCGCCCAACATCTCATGGACGCCGCCCGTGCCCAGCCGCCAGGCACTGGCGCGCGCCACGTCGCGATAATCATGGACGGCAATGGCCGCTGGGCGAAAAAGCGCTTCCTGCCGCGCATTGCCGGTCATCGCGCCGGGGTGGAAGCGGTGCGCCGCGTCGCCCGCGCGGCGCGGGAGCTGGGTCTGGAATGCCTGACGCTCTACGCCTTTTCCTCCGAAAACTGGAAGCGGCCGGCGGGCGAAGTGGCGGACCTGATGGGTCTGCTGCGGCATTTCATCCAGTCCGATCTTGATGAATTCCACGCCAATGGTGTCCGGCTGCGGATCATCGGCAATTACCAGGCGCTGGACCCGTCACTGGTCGATCTGATCGAAAGCGCCGTCGCGCGGACTGCCTGCAATGCCGGGCCGATCATCGCGATAGCGCTCAACTATGGCGCGCAGGACGAACTGGTGCAGATGGCGCGGGCGCTGGCGCGTCGCGTGCAGGCAGGCGAGATCGCGGCGGACGAGATCGGCATCGATGATGTCGATGCGGCGCTCTACACCGCCGATCTGCCGCCGCTCGACCTCATGATCCGGACGTCGGGAGAGCAGCGGCTCAGCAATTTCATGCTGTGGCAGGCGGCCTATGCGGAGCTGTATTTCACCGATACGCTATGGCCGGATTTCGATGCGCAGGCGCTGGCTGCCGCGCTCGACGCCTTTCGCCTGAGGGACCGCCGTTTCGGCGGGCTGTGACGCGCATGTCGAGCGAGCTTCGCACCCGTGCCATCGTCGGCATCGTCCTGATTTTCGTGGCTCTGGGGGCGCTTTTTGCCGGCGGTTTCCTGTTCTGGCTGCTGCTGGTGGTCGCGGGCGTCCTGATGCAGGGCGAATGGGGCGATCTCACCGGGGCCACGCCGGAAAATCGCAAGCTTGCCATGTTCGCCGTGTCCGTGCCCCTGGCCATTCTCTGTCCTGTCGCCGCAGGGGTGTCCTGGCTCGCCTTCGCGCTGGCGGCTGCCGCTTTCTTCTTCGTCGCGCTGGTCGGACGTTCGGTGAAGCTGGCGCTCGGCGTGCCTTATGTCTGCGTGCCCGTCATGGCGCTGCTGTTCCTGCGGGAACAGACGCCCAATGCCTATGGGCTGCTGCTGAGCCTGTGGGCGCTTTCGCTGGTTTGGGCGACGGATATCGGCGCCTATTTCGCGGGCCGCTCCATAGGTGGCGCCAAGCTGGCGCCGCGCGTCAGCCCGTCCAAGACCTGGTCCGGGCTGGGCGGTGGCGTGCTGGCCGCATTGCTCGTGGGGTTTCTGCTCTATCGCTTCGCGCAATTGCCGATCCAGCTGGCGGCGGCCAGTGGCCTGCTGGCGGTGGCGGCGCAATTGGGTGATCTGCTGGAAAGCGGGATGAAGCGCCGCGCGGGGGTCAAGGACAGCGGCACGCTGTTGCCCGGCCATGGCGGCATCATGGACCGGCTGGACGGCGTGGTCGCCGCCGCGCCTCTGGCGGCGCTGTGCTATCTGTTTCTGGTGCTGCCCTGATGAAAAAGGTGTCGATCTTCGGCGCGACCGGATCGGTCGGCATGTCGACGCTGGATTTGATCCAGCGCGATCCCGAAGCCTATCAGCTCATCGCCCTCACCGCGCATAGCGACGTGGCAGGCCTTGCCGCCGCAGCCCGGCAGGGCAATGCTAGGCTCGCCGTGATCGGCAACGAAGCCCATTATGGCGCGCTCAAGGATGCGTTGCGCGGCTCAGGGATAGAGGCGGCGGCAGGAGAGGGTGCGCTGGTCGATGCGGCTCAGGCGGGGGCCGACTGGAGCATGGCCGCGATCGTTGGTTGCGCTGGCCTTCGTCCGGCCATGGCGGCGCTGAAGGCGGGCGGCACGGTCGCGTTGGCGAACAAGGAGTCGCTGGTTTCGGCAGGCGCTCTCATGATGGATGCGGTGGGGGCCTCCAGCGCTACGCTATTGCCCGTCGACAGCGAGCATAATGCCATATTCCAATGCCTTGCAGGCAGTCGCATGGAAGATGTGGCAAGGATTACGCTGACCGCAAGCGGCGGTCCCTTCCGCACCCGCAGCCGGGAAGAGATGCAAGGCATCACGCCCGCGCAGGCGGTGGCCCATCCCAACTGGTCGATGGGCGCCAAGATCAGCGTCGATAGCGCGACGATGATGAACAAGGGACTGGAACTGATAGAGGCGGCGCATCTCTTTCCCGTGGGCCTCGACCGGATCGAGATTCTCGTTCATCCGCAATCGGTCATTCATTCGATGGTCGAGTTTCGCGACCGTTCCACTCTGGCGCAGCTGGGTTCGCCCGACATGCGCATCCCGATCGCCCATGCGCTGGCATGGCCGGAACGGATCGCCACGCCCTGCCAGCCGCTGGATCTGGCGCGGATTGGCCGGCTGGACTTCGAGGCGCCCGATGAGGTCCGCTTCCCCGCCTTGCGCCTGACGCGGCAGGCAGCGCAAGAGGGCGGCGCCGCGCCCGCCATCCTTAACGCCGCCAATGAGGTGGCGGTCGCCGCCTTCCTTAAAGGCGCCATCGGCTTCCTTGATATCGCCATGATTGTGGAGGATGTCCTGAACCGCTATAGCGCGCCTGTACCCCGCCAGATCGACGATGTGCTGGCGGCGGACGCTGAGGCGCGTAATATGGCGGGCCTTGTGATGGAAAGATTGACCGCTTGATTCAGAATCCCGGTTTCCTGCTGACTGTATTCGCTTTCGTGGCAGTCATAGGACCGCTCGTCTTCGTGCATGAGCTGGGCCACTATCTGGTGGGTCGCTGGTGCGGGGTGAAGGCGGAGGCCTTTTCCATTGGTTTCGGCCCGGAAATCGCCGCCTGGGTCGACAAGCGCGGCACGCGCTGGCGGTTGGGCGCGCTCCCCCTGGGCGGCTATGTCCGTTTCAAGGGCGATATGAACGCCGCCAGCCAGATCGATCCGCGATGGTTGGAAATGCCCGCCGCCGAACGGGCGGAGAGCTTCCCGGCCAAGCCATTGTGGCAGCGTGCGGCGATCGTCGCGGCCGGTCCGGCGATCAATTTCCTGTTCGCCATCCTGATCCTTGCCACCTTCGCCTTCGTCCATGGCGAGAGCCGCACGCCTGCGGTCGCCGGACAGGTGCAGCCGGGCAGCGCGGCCGCAGCGGCCGGCGTTCTGACGGGTGACCACATCGTCTCGCTCAACGGGCGCGAAATGGCGACTTTCGACGACATCCGCCTGTTCGCGCAGATTCGCCCCGGCGAGCCGGTGACGATCGTGATCGAGCGCAAGGGCAAGTTGCTGGAAAAACAGGGCAAGATCGGCGCGGTCCAGGAGGATGACGGCTTCGGCAACAGGTTCCGCATCGGTCGTCTCGGCATCGCGCCCGGCGAACCGGTGATCGAGCCCGTCAGTCTCGTCCGCGCGCCGGTCGTCGCGGTTGAGCGGACCGGGCAGATCATCCGCACCATGGTCGAGACGCTGGGCCAGATCGTCGGCGGTGGCCGGTCGGTCAGGGAACTGGGAGGACCGTTGAAGATCGCGGAGGTTTCGGGTCAGGCGGCGACGCTGGGGGTGGAGAGCTTCGTCTTCTTCATGGCCCTCATCTCCATTAACCTGGGATTCATCAACCTCTTGCCAATTCCCATGCTGGATGGCGGCCATCTGCTGTTTTACGGGGTGGAGGCGATACAGCGGCGACCGGTCAGCCCACAGGTGCAGGAATGGGCCTATCGCTCGGGTCTGGCGGTCCTGCTGGCGATGATGGTGCTGGTAACATTCAACGATTTATCCTCTTTCGGCCTCTGGGATCGTCTGTCCGGCTTGATCGGCTGAGCCGTATCGGGCAGGGAGACGCAATTTGACGCCGTCTTTCCCGATGTGAACGGATTTGGCCCGGTGTGAACGAAATATTGCTTTTTTGTAGAAGGTGGAGCGGGTGACAGCGATGATGAGCAGCAACAGGCAGCGCCCGGTCGTCGTGGCCCTGTTGGCGACCACGATGATCGCGGGCATGTCTGCGGTTCCGGCTGTGGCGGCGCAAGCGGCGCCGCAGCCCGCCGCTCCGGCCCCGGTCCCGGCAGCGGTGCCCGCCGCCGGGACGATCCGCAGCGTTGCCGTGTCGGGCCAGCAGCGGCTGGAGCCGGACACGGTGCTGTCCTATACCAAGCTGCGCGTCGGCCAGCCCTTCACCCAGGAAACGCTCGACCAGGCGCTGCGCGACCTTTACGAAACGGAGCTGTTCGCGGACGTCCAGATTCGCAACGACAATGGCGCGCTGACGGTCGAGGTGAAGGAAAACCCGGTCATCAACCGCATCGTCCTTGAAGGTAACAAGCGCCTCAAGGAAGACAAGATTCGTCCTGAAATAAAACTGGCTCCGCGTCAGATCTATACCCGGTCGAAGGTGCGCGCGGACGTCGCCCGCATCATCGAACTGTATCGCCGTCAGGGCCGCTTTGCCGCCACGGTCGAACCGAAGATGGTGCAGCTCGACCAGAACCGCGTCGACATCGTGTTCGAAATCTCGGAAGGGCCCAAGTCGAAGGTCCGCCAGATCAACATCATCGGCAATGAAAAGTTCAAGGACGGCGAACTGCGCGGCCAGATGGTGACGAAGCAGTCGCGCTGGTTCCGCATCTTCTCCTCGGGCACCAGCTATGACCCGGATCGCCTGGCCTATGACCAGCAGAAGCTGCGCCAATTCTACCTGACCAACGGCTATGCCGATTTCCGCGTGATTTCGGCCGTGGCGGAGCTGACGCCCGACAAGCAGGACTTCATCATCACCTATGTGGTGGAGGAAGGGCAGCGTTATAAGTTCGGCGACGTGAAGGTCACCAGCGACATTCGCGACCTGTCCGGCGATTCGCTGACCAAGATGCTGCCGATGAAGAAGGGCAACTGGTACAATGCCAAGCAGGTCGAGGACACGGTCGACACGCTGAGCGAGACGGCGGGCCTGTTCGGTTATGCCTTCGCGGACGTCCAGCCGGACTTCAACCGCGACAAGGACACGCTGACGATGGGGATCGATTTCCGCATCGCCAACGCGCCGCGCGTCTATGTCGAGCGGGTGGACATCAACGGCAATACGCTGACGCAGGACAAGGTCATCCGCCGCGAATTCCGTCTGGCGGAGGGCGATGCCTTCAACAGCTTCCTCGTCAAGCGCTCGAAGGACCGCATCAACTCCTTGGGCTTTTTCCAGGAGAAGCTGGATATCGAGCAGAAGCCGGGGTCCGCGCCCGATCGCATCGTGCTGGAAACCAATGTGCAGGAAAAATCGACCGGCGAATTGTCGCTGTCGGCCGGTTTCTCCTCGCTGGAGCGCTTCATCGTTTCCGCCTCGATCACCCAGCGCAACTTCCGTGGCAAGGGCCAGGAACTGCGTACCAGCGTCAACTATTCGGCCTATAGCAAGTCGGTGGAAGTGGGCTTCACCGAGCCTTATTTCATGGACAAGAATATCGCGCTGGGTGGGGATATCTACCGCCGCGACCTCAACAGTTTCCGCTATCTGACGGACAATAGCCGCGACACGACCTATGAGCAGTCGACGACCGGCTTCCAATTGCGTGCGGGCGTGCCGATCACCGAATATATGTCGCTGGCGCTGCGTTACACGCTGAATTTCGACAATGTGACGCTCGACAAGGATACTTATTATTCGGATACGGACGGCAATGGCACGACCGAGTGCGATCCGATCCTGGCCGGTCGATATCTTTGCGATGCCATCGGCAAGCGGACGACCTCCTCGGTCGGCTACTCGCTGATCTATGATACCCGTGACAACCGCATCCGGCCGACACGCGGTAACAATATCGTGCTCAGCCAGGATTTTGCGGGGCTTGGCGGCAGCGTCAAATATGTCCGTACGCGCATTAATGGGGCGAAATATTGGCCGCTGGGTGGTGGGTTCATCTTCTCGCTGTCGGGCGAAGGCGGCTATATCCACAGTCTGGAGGGTGACCGCCGGGATTCCACCGGAAATCTTGTCGATCCGGTGCGTTTGACCGACCGCTTCTTCCTGGGTGAGCCGCAGGTTCGCGGCTTCGATATTCGCGGCATCGGTCCGCGCGTCATTCGCCGCTATTATACCACGACCACGAACAGCGACGGATCCTTTACGGGAGTGGAAACGACCGGCAGCAACAGCCGGACGGACGATGCCCTGGGTGGCCGTATCTATTATCTGGCGCATGCTGAGGTCGAGATTCCGCTGGGTTCGGGTGCACGGGAAATGGGTCTGCGCCCGTCCGTGTTCGTCGATGCGGGCGCTGTCGGCGGTCTGAAGAATCCGAGCCTGATCGGTGAAACCAATGGCGTTAACAGCGGCTTCCCGGGCTATTGCTCCTCCAGCACCAACACGGCGCTGACGACGGTCAAGGCAACGGGGTCGGCGGTAGCGCCCATCTGTCCGGCCAATTATGACACGGTCAGCGGCGCATTTGTGGAACAATATTATGGCGACACGCTGAAACCGCGCGTGTCCGTGGGCTTTGGCGTCAACTGGAACTCGCCCTTCGGGCCGTTCCGCATCGACATCGCCAAGGCCCTGCTCAAGGAACCAGGGGACGATACCAAACTCATCACCTTCAACGTAGGGACTCAATTCTGATGAAGACGATTTTCAAGGCTGCTGCGCTCGTTCTCGCGCCCATGACCGCCATGGCGCTGACCAGCGTTCCGGCCGCCGCCCAGTCGAAGACCGGCATCGCCGTCGTCGACCTTCAGCGCGCCGTGGCGACCAGCGCCGCCTATTCGACCGCGCGCAGCCAGATCCAGACCACCTACAAGGCGCAGATCGACAGCTTCACCGCGCGCAAGAATGCCATCGACGCCGATCTGAAGGCGAAGGGCACGGCGCTGGAAGCCGCGATGAAGGCGGCCGGCAACAAGCCGACCCCGGCGATCCAGACCCAGTATGAAGCCTATCAGAAGGCCGGTCAGGACGGTCAGGCCGAATTGCAGCGCCTGGGCCAGCCGATCGCGCTTGCCAACGCCTATGTCGAGGAACAGATTTCGGCCAAGCTGTCGGACGCGCTGAAGTCCGCCATGACCAAGGCGAAGGTCGACCTGATCCTGTCGCCCGACGCGACCGTGTCCTATCAGCCGACCGTCGACATCACCCAGTCGGTCGTGACGGAACTCAACGCGCTGGTGCCCAGCGTCGGCATCGCGCCGCCCGCCGGCTGGCAGCCGGGCCGTCAGGGACAGGGCGCTGCCGCCGCCGCGCCGGCCAACCCGTCGCAGCAGCCGACGTCGCGCTGATCCTTCGATGACGGATCAGATTGACGTCGTATCCGGCGCCATCGGCCCCTTCGATATTCGGGGGGTCATGGCGTCGCTGCCGCACCGTTATCCGATGCTGCTCGTCGACCGCGTGGTTTCGATCGTGCCCAACACGTCGATCCACGCGATCAAGGCCGTGTCGATCAACGAGCCCTTTTTCCAGGGCCATTTCCCTGGTCGGCCGATCATGCCGGGCGTGCTGATCGTGGAAGCGATGGCGCAGGCGGCCGGCGTGCTGACGGTGCAATCGCTGGACCTCGCAGGCTCAGGCAAGCTCGTCTATTTCATGAGCATCGACGGGGTGAAATTCCGTAGTCCCGTCGAACCGGGTTGTCTGCTCGACCTGCATGTCGAGGTGGTGCAGATGCGCGGCGCCGTCTGCAAGTTCAGCGGCAAGGCGATGATCGACGGCAAGCTGCATGCGGAAGCCAATTTCGTCGCGATGATTGCCGATCCGCCGAAGGATTGACGGCGAGGAGGGGGGAGGGGATGGCTTCTCCCCTTGCTTTCGCGCCGATTCCCATGTAACCGCGCGCCTTCGCAATTTTTCGCATCCATGGCCGGTCGGAAACCGGCCCTTAGACGGAGCAGATTCATGAAGGCCGATACGCATCCCGATTACCACTTCATCACCGTGCAGATGACTGACGGTTCGACTTTCCGCACCCGCTCGACCTGGGGCAAGGAAGGCGATACGCTGGCGTTGGACATCGATCCCAAGTCGCACCCGGCCTGGACCGGCGGTACCCGCCAGCTGGAGCAGGGTGGCCAGGTGGCGCGCTTCAACAAGCGTTTCGGCGGCCTCACGCTGAAGAAGTAATCGGCCGGACAGGACGATATGGAAAGGGCGCCCCAAGGGGCGCCCTTTTTTGTGTTGGATGGGATGGCCGGATATGGCCAATACTGGTCATTAAGCGTGACGTGCTCCTGCGAAGGCAGGAGCCCAGTTCAGACGTTGCCATGACGAAGTGAGGGCGGGACTGGGTTCCTGCCTGCGCAGGAACACGGTGCGTATTGAGGAATGCTCAGCTAAGCCGACCGTCCGCCATCCACCCTTGGCAGACATTCCCGTCTCAGCGTCAAGCCGCCCCTGCCCGATCCTCGTCCAGAAACGCGGCGACATCGTCCAGCACGACATCCTTTGACAGGAAGGTCTGCCCGATCCCCCGCGCCAGCAGGAAGGGCAGGGTGCCCGCTGCCATCTTCTTGTCGTGCAGCATATGCGCCACCAATGCGGCGCCATCTGCTGTCACATGCGCGCTGGCGAGGTCGTATGGCAGGCCGACAGCTTTCAGGTGCGCCGTGACCCGTTCGGCCTCCTCTGCCGTGCACAGTCCCAGCCGCGCCGAATAGCGGAAGGCCAGCGCCATGCCCGCCGCGACGCCCTCGCCATGGAGCAGTGTGTCGGAAAAGCCGGTATCCGCCTCCAGTGCGTGGCCGAAGGTATGGCCAAGGTTCAGTAACGCCCGGCGGCCGGTGGTTTCCCGCTCGTCGTCAGCGACGATCGCGGCCTTGGCCTTCACGCTGCGTTCGATCGCATATTCACGGGCCTGGCTGTCGCCGGACAGCAGCTTATGCCCATCCGCCTCGCACCAGGCGAAGAAATCGGGATCATCGATCAGCCCATATTTCACGACTTCGGCATAGCCTGCCCGCGTCTCGCGCACCGGCAGCGTGTCGAGCGTCGACGGATCGATCAGCACCAAAGCCGGCTGATGGAAGCTGCCGATCAAATTCTTGCCCGCCCGCGCATTGATCGCGGTCTTGCCGCCGACCGAGCTGTCGACCTGCGCCAGCAGTGTCGTCGGCACCTGGATGAAATGGCATCCGCGCTTCAGGATCGAGGCGGCAAAGCCCACCAGATCCCCGATCACGCCGCCGCCCAGCGCCACGACATGATCGCCGCGCTCGATCTCTTGGCCCAGCAGCGCGTCGAGCAGCTCCTCCAGATGGCGCCAGCTCTTGGTCTGCTCTCCCGGTGGCAGGATGACCGGCTCGACCGTGACATTGGCGGCGCGCAGGCTGGCTTCCAGCCGGGGCAATTGCGCCCTGGCGACATGCGCGTCGGTCACGACCACCAGCCGGCGCGTATCTGCTCTTTGGCGCGCATAACCTGCCAGATGCGTGCCCGCCCGGTCCAGAGCGCCCTGCTCGATGACGATATCGTAACTGCGCGTATCCAGCGCGACGCTGACTATGGCCATTGGGAAAGCTGCTCCAAGATGCTGTCGACCGCCACATCATGCGGCGCGGCGGCGCTTTTCACATGAATGGGGCAAAGCGCGTAAACCGGATTGCGGATTGCGGAGAGTTCGGTCAGCACGACGCGCGGGTCCTTGCCCTTCAGCAACGGTCGCCCCTCGCGGCGCGACACCCGGTCGACCAGCGTATCGATATCGGCATTCAACCAGATCGCCAGCGCATGTTCCAGGATCAGCGCTCGTGTTTCTTCCTCCATGAAGGCGCCGCCGCCGGTCGCGATCACCTTGGGCTCGCCATCCATCAGCCGGGAGATCACCCGCCGCTCTCCGTCGCGGAAATAGGCCTCGCCATAGCGTTCGAACATTTCCGTGATCGTCATGCCGGCGGCCTTTTCGATCTCCTCATCGGCATCGACGAAGCTGACGCCCAGGCGCGCCGCCAGCCGCCGTCCGACGGTCGATTTGCCGACTCCCATCATGCCCACCAGGACGATGGGACCGCGTTTCGCACCTGCTTCGGCGGATTTGCTGTTTCGCTGCATGACGAGCGGGGCTATACAACCCCGCGTCGACAAGGCAAATCGCAACTTTCCTTAAGCCCGGCCCGGCCAGAACAGGACCCATGAAGCGCAATCGTTCCTACAGCAGTTTTGAAGGCAGCTCGCGGCGTCGCAAAGCGTCCCTGCCGATCATTCCCATCATTGCGATCGTCGTGCTCGTCGCGATCATCGCCCTGCTCTGGTCGCGCGGCGGCGAAAAGCCGCAGGCGCGCGTGGAAAAGATGATTCCCGCCGAAAAGCTGGGCCAGTAAGCGGCATGGGTCAGCGGCGGGTGAATGCGAAATGGGCGCTGGGGACGCTTGCGCTCGCGCTGGCATTGCCGGTGGTGGCGCAGGAAACGCCCGAATCCCTGCTGCCGCCCGGTTTCGGCGATGCCCCCGAAGCGCCGCCGCCCAATGCGCAGCCGCCGCGCACCGCGCCGGGCACGCCCGCGCCCTTGGCCGGTCCCGCGCCTGCGACCCCGATCCTGCCGCCCGGCTTCGCCATCTCGGACGAGACAGGGGGCAATGCGGCGGAGGGGATGAGCGAGGAAGAACTCGCGGCCGAGAAGGCCAAATATGATCTTCCCGAAAATGCGCATCGCTCGCTTGATCGCGTGGGGCCGCTGACGCCCGAGCGGCTGGGTCTGGAACCCAATGCCTTCGGCGCGCAGTCCGGCCAGTTCCTCGCGACGCTGATGAAGGAGACGCGCGCGCCGATCACCTCGCGCTGGGCGTCGATCCTGCTGCGGCGCGCGCTGTTGTCCGCCACCGATACGCCGAAGGACATCAACGGCGCCGATTGGGTGGCCGAGCGCGCCTGGCTGCTGCTGCGCATGGGGGAGGCGGATAGCGCCCGGCTGCTGGTGCAGAGCGTCGATTCCGACCAGTTCACGCCGCGCCTCTATGCCATCGCCATGCAGACCTATCTGGCGACGGCCGATCCGGCGGGTCTGTGCCCGCTGTCGGTGGGGGCGCTGCGGTTCAGCAAGGAGCCGGGCTGGGACATGACGCGGGCGATCTGCCCGGCCTTGTCCGGCGATCAGGGTTCGGCCAGTGGCGCGCTTAACCAGGCGCAGCGGCGGGGCGTGGTGCGCGGCATTGATTATCGGCTGGCCGAGAAGGTGGTCGGGACCGGCTTCAACGCCCGTCGCTCGGTCAAGATAGAATGGGATGCGGTGGACCGGCTGACCGCCTGGCGCTTCGGCCTGGCGACTGCGCTGAACGTCGAAATCCCCGACGATCTCTACGGCACGGTCGGCCCGCATGTCCGTGCCTGGGAAGCGCGCGCGCCCGCTCTGTCCGCCGCCCGCCGCCTGCCCGGCGCGGAAGTGGCGGCGCGACTGGGGGTCTTCTCCAGCAAGGCGCTGGTCGGTTTTTATGGCCAGTTGCAGGCCGATGGCGATGTGCCCTCCAATGCCGCCGACCGGGTCGATGCCCTGCGCACGGCCTATGCCGGATCGGGCGCCGATGAGCGGCTCCAGGCGATGCGGACCCTGTGGCAGAATGAGGCCCGGCCTGATTTCGTCGGCCTGATCGCGACCGCGCGCGCCGCCGCCGCGCTCCCGGTTTCGGAATATGGCGCGCGCGATGCCGCCAATCTGGTCGCCGCCATGTTCACCGCCGGCTATGATCGCAGTGCCGCCCAATGGGCGCGCCTTGCCGCACAGGCGGATGGCGACGGCGCAGGCGATCTTTGGGCGTTGCTGGCCGTGGGCGCGCCGAGTGCCGTGGTGGAAATCGGTTCGGGCCGCGTCTCGTCCTTTGCCAAGGAAGCCGATGCGCGCAAGACGCAGATGCTGATCGCGGCGCTGGCGGGCCTTTCCCGCCTGAAGGCGCAGGACAGCGCGTCGCTGGCGCAGGATAATGGCTTTGACCTCGGCCTCGCCAGTCGCTGGACGCGCGCCATCGACGCGGCCGCCAGTAGGGGCGAAAAGGGCAGCGTCGCGTTGCTGGCGGCGGTCGGCATGCAGACCGCCGATTGGAACCGTCTGCCGGCTTTCCACCTCTACCATATCGTCGCGGCGCTGCATCGCGTCGGGCTCGATCCCGAAGCGAGGATGATCGCGGCGGAGGCGATGACGCGGCTCTGATGAGCGAGGATGCCGCGCTTATCGACCGCTTTCTGGAAATGATGGCGGCCGAACGGGGGGCGTCACGCAATACGCTGCTGGCCTATCGCGCCGATTTGCTGGGCGCGGCGGAGATTGTCGGCGGCCTCGCCACCGCGACAAAGGATGGGCTGGCGGAACTGACACTGGCCTGGGCCGAACTGGCGGGGTCTTCGGTTGCCCGAAAATCCTCCGCCTTGCGCGCTTTCTACGCCTTTCTTGAGGAGGAGGGGCTGCGCGCCGACAATCCGTCGACCGCCCTGCCGCGCCCTGTGACCCGTCGTCCCCTGCCCAAGATACTCTCGACGCAGGAAGTCGATTCGCTGTTCACGCTGATCGCCGGGAAGCTGGCGGTTGCGCATCCCGCGCGGCTTGATCTGCGGTTGTCCGCGCTCATCGAACTGCTCTACGGTTCGGGCCTGCGCGCAACGGAGCTGGTTTCGCTGCCGCGTCGCGCGCTGGCCACGGATCGGCCCTTCCTGATCCTGAAGGGCAAGGGCGCGCGCGAACGGCTGGTGCCCATTTCCGATCGGGCGCGGGCGGCCGTGGCTGCCTGGTTGCCGCATGTGCCGGGCGACAATCCGTGGCTGTTCCCCTCCGGCAAGAGCCATGTCAGCCGCATTCGCCTTTATCAGATGGTGAAGGCCCTGGCGGTCGCCGCCGGAATCGCGCCCGAGCGGGTCAGCCCCCATGTGCTGCGCCATGCCTTCGCCACCCATTTGCTGGAAGGGGGCGCCGACCTGCGCGCGCTGCAATCCATGCTGGGTCATGCCGATATCGGCACCACGCAGATCTACACCCATGTCGACAGCCGCCGGCTGGTTGAACTGGTCAACAGCCGCCATCCGCTGGCCAGCATGACGCATCGACGCGTTGACGGCGAAGCGTCTCCGCCCTAACGCCATGCGCCATGGTTAGTTTTCTCGAATTCGAAAAGCCCATAGCGGAACTGGAAGCGCGCATCATCGAATTGCGCGCGACCGCCAATGCAGGCGAGATCGACATAGGCGGCGAGATCGACAGGCTTGAGCAGCGCGCCTCGAAAATGCTGGTCGACACCTATGCGAAGCTGTCGCCCTGGCAGAAGACGCAGGTTGCCCGCCATCCCGACCGTCCGCATTTCAAGGATTATGTCGCGGGCATGTTCGACAATTTCATGCCGTTGGCGGGCGACCGCGCCTTTTCAGACGATCAGGCGATCATCGGTGGCTTCGCGACGCTGGGCGATCGGCGCGTGGTCGTGATCGGCCATGAAAAGGGGGACGATACGGCGAGCCGGGTCCGCCATAATTTCGGCATGGCCAAGCCGGAGGGCTATCGCAAGGCGATCCGCCTGATGCAGCTGGCGGACCGTTTCGGCCTGCCGGTGGTGACGCTGGTGGACACGTCCGGTGCCTTCCCCGGCGTGCAGGCGGAGGAGCGCGGGCAGGCCGAGGCTATCGCCCGCTCGACCGAACAATGTCTGGCGCTTGGCGTGCCGATGGTCGCGGCCGTGGTGGGCGAGGGCGGGTCGGGCGGCGCGGTGGCGCTGGCGGCCGCCAATCGCGTGCTGATGTTCGAACATGCGGTCTATTCGGTGATCTCGCCCGAAGGCTGCGCCTCGATCCTCTGGCGCACGGCGGAAAAGGCGAGCGATGCGGCCACCGCCATGCAGGTGACGGCGCAGCATCTGAAGTCGCTGGGCGTTATCGACCGCATCGTGACGGAGCCGATCGGCGGCGCCCATCGCGAACCGGTGCAGGCGATCGCCAATCTGGGCGCGGCCATCGGGCAGGAACTGGATTCGCTGTCCGGCATGAGCGCCGATGCGCTGCGCACCGATCGCGCCGACAAGTTCCTCGCCATCGGCGTCTGACCGTTCGCCCCTCTGTCGGCGGGAACCTGCGCCTGCTATCCCTCGTTACGCCATGGTAACAGGGGAGGCAGGAGGCACCATGAAGCGAACATCATCTCTGATATTTGCGGGATCTTTGGCATTTGCGGGCCTGGGACTCGTCACGCTGGGTGCTGCGTCTTCGGTCGTTGGCCAGCAGCGCGCGATTCGGACCGTGTCGTCGATCAGCCCGCAGGAAAAGCAAGCCGGCGCCAGGCAGCATCCCCAGCTGCTCAATGAATTTGGCGGCGCCTATGCAGGGCCGCAGGGGAAATATGTCGAAGGCGTTGGCCGCCGCATCGCGGTTCAGTCGGGCCTCTCCAACGCGCAGGGCGATTTCACCGTCACCCTGCTCAATTCCCCGGTGAACAACGCTTTCGCCATCCCCGGCGGCTATGTCTATGTCACGCGGCAGCTCATGGCGCTGATGAATGACGAGGCCGAACTGGCCGGGGTGCTGGGTCATGAAATCGGCCATGTCGCGGCTCAACATGGCCAGCGGCGGCAGCAGGCGGCGCAACGCAACGCCATTGGCGGCACGCTGCTACAGGTGCTGACGGGGGCGGTGCTGGGCGATTCGGCGCTGGGTGGCCTGCTTCAGAAGGGAATCGGCACGGGCAGCCAGTTGCTGACGCTTAAATTCTCGCGCACGCAGGAATATGAGGCTGATGATCTGGGCATCCGTTATCTGGCTTCGGGTGGCTATGATCCCAAAGCCCTGTCGTCCATGTTGGCCGCACTGGCCGCGCAGAGCAGTCTGGACGCGAAGGTGGCAGGCAGCTCTCGTTCCGTGCCCGAATGGGCGAGCACGCACCCCGATCCTGCCTCACGCGTCGGCCGCGCCGCCCGCAATGCCGCGGGCAGCGGCTCCACCAGCACGGTGCGCAACCGCGACGCCTTCCTGAATGCGCTGAACGGCGTTCTATATGGCGATGACCCGAAACAGGGGGTGATCGAAGGCAACCGATTCCGCCATCCCGATCTTCGGTTGAGCTTCACCGCGCCCTCTGGCTTCGGCATGGAAAATAGCGCGGATGCCGTCTCGGTCGCCGGATCGGGCGGGCAGGCGCAATTCAGCGCCGCCTCCTATTCGGGCGATCTGCCGGCCTATATCGATTCGGTGTTCGCCAAATTGGGCGGCGGCGGCAGCGTCCCTCCCGGCGAAGTCCGTCGCACCACCGTCAACGGCATTCCTGCCGCCTGGCGCACGATTCGCGCCAGCACCCAATCGAGTCAGGTCGACGCAACCGTCTTCGCTTATGATTTCGGTGGCGGCAAAGCCTATCATTTCCTGCTATTGACGGCGGCGGGGCAGGGGATTGGCCCATTTTCGACCATGGTTCAGTCGGTGCAGCGGCTTTCCGTTCAGGAAGCGGCGGCGATCAAGCCTCGCCGGGTCAACGTCGTGACCGTCAAGGCGGGCGACACTGTCCAGTCGCTGGCGAAGCGCATGGCCTATGGCGATTATCAGCTGGACCGTTTCCTGACGATCAACGCCCTCACCGCGCAAAGCGTGTTGCGGCCGGGCCAGCGGGTGAAGGTCGTCACCTGGTAATCCGACATGCAATGAAAAAGGGCGGCGGAATTGCTTCCACCGCCCTTTTGCCGTCAATGTGATTCGAGCTTACTTCAGGTTGCCCGAGACATTGTTGAAGGTGTTGCCGAGCTTGCCGCCCAGGCTGGTCATGGCGCCGATCGCGGCGACCGCGATGAGAGCGGCGATCAGGCCATATTCAATGGCGGTCGCGCCCTTTTCGTTCTTCAGCATCTTGCGGATGAACTGCATTGGAAGTCTCCTTGCCTCAAATTTCACGTTTAACTACCCGGCCGCCCCCCGCTTGGAATGAAGGTCAGCATCGATTGGTGTAGAGGGGGTGGGTTGATAAAGATTTAATGCGTCGAAAGAGGTGTCAGCCATTGATGGTTAATGCGCTAGAACTTCGGCGGCGACATTGTTCCACATGCCGATGGTCTTGTTGGCGACGCTTGACATGGCGCCAATGATGGCGAGGACGACCAGAGCCAGTATCAACGCATATTCCACCGCGGTCGCGCCGCGCTGGCATTGCATCAGCCCCCAAAGGCGGAAGGTTTCGATCAACGCGCGCATGCCGCACCCCATTTACATACAGCCCGGATGCCCTTGTAAAAGTGGCAGAGTTAACAAACCCCTTTAGTCGGATCGATATGACGATAATTTCCCCCCTGCTGGTCGTTGCCGCCGCTCTGGTCGATGCCGACGGCCGCGTTCTTTTGCAGCAGCGCCCGGCTGGAAAGCCGATGGCCCATCTCTGGGAGTTTCCCGGCGGCAAGGTTGAGGCGGGAGAAGCGCCTGAAGCCGCTTTGATGCGCGAGCTGGAGGAGGAATTGGGCATCCGCACCCATGCCAGCTGCCTGGCTCCGGCGACCTTCGCCAGCGAACCGCTGGGCGATCGCCATCTGTTGCTGCTGCTTTATGTCTGCCGCAAATGGCAGGGCATCCCCGAAGCGCGGCATGCGATCGCGCTGCAATGGGTCAGGCCTGCGCAAATGTATGCGCTGGACATGCCGCCAGCGGATTTGCCGCTGATCGGCTTGCTCGATGCGCTGATTTAGAGCCTGTTCCGATTAGATGGAATCGGAACAGGCCCTATTGTCATTTGTTTTCCGCGATTTCCGAGTCGTCAGATGTTCCATCTGACTTGAAATCGCTCTAGGAAGAGGGCGGGGCGGCGTGCCGGATCGGCCGACCCCGCCGGCCGGCTTATTCTTCGGCTGCCTTGCTTTGCAGCTGGATGTAATTCTGGATGCCCATGCGGTCGATCATCTCAAACTGGGTTTCCAGCGTATCGACATGCTCTTCCTCGCTTTCGAGGATATATTGGAACAGATCGCGGCTCACATAGTCGCGGACTGATTCGCAATAGGCGATGGCGTCCTTCAGCACAGGCAGCGCCTCATATTCCAGCTCAAGATCGGCCTTCAATATCTCTTCCACCGTTTCCCCGATCTTCAGCCGGCCGAGCAGCTGGAAATTGGGCAGGCCGTCCAGGAACAGGATGCGCTCCGCCACCTTGTCGGCGTGCTTCATCTCGTCGATCGATTCATCATATTCGAACTTGGCCAGCTTCTCGATGCCCCAATGGTTCAGCATGCGATAGTGGAGGAAATATTGGTTGATCGCGGTCAGCTCATTCTTGAGGACCTCGTTCAGATATTCGATGACCTTGGCGTCGCCCTTCATGGCGGTCTACTCCGGCTATGGGAAAGCAGCCGGGATCATAAGCGTTCCGATTCCGTTTGTTAATCCGGAAAGCCTTGGGAATCCGCCATTTTTCCGTTCGCTATTGCGTCGGGTTCGCGTTTTTCAAATGCGCTTGATTTGCAATGGCTTCAGATCGAAGCACGTTCCGCTGCAATGATCGTGCGGGCGAATGGCACGCACTGTCCGCATTTGGGCCGACGGCCGAGACGTGCATAAGCGCTGCAAGGGGTTGCGCAACCTTCGCGGGCCACTTCCTTCAGGTCTTTTTCACGAATGGCATTGCAGACACAGACAACCATGCAAATCTCCCGCGCTGGGAGATAGCGCAGATGATAATAGGTCGCAATAGAGATTCAGTCGCTGTTGCGAATCTTTTGCGTCTGGCCGCGCGTCAGGCTGCGCCAAAGCCATTCAGCCGGCCCCAGCGCAAATCGGCGCTGCCACAATGGCGACCAGATCAGCATGAGTGCCCAGGTCGTCAGGACGAACAGCGGCAACAGGCGATGCGGCACATGGCCGAACAGCCCCAGCCCCCAGCCATAGAAGACCGCGCACATGACAAGGCTGCTGCCCAGATAGTTACTGAGTGCCAGACGGCCGACCGCGGCGATCCGCGTCATGAAGGCCCGGCCGCCGAATTGCGTGAACAGCCACAGGATCAATGCCGTCCAGCCCACCGCCAGCGGGATGCGGAAGGGGAAGGACCAGACCAGTACCGATCCCAGCGTGGTGAGCGCGGCAAACCCGCCGGAGATGATCCAGAAGGCCAGCGCTGCCATCGGGGGCAGTCCGATCAGGAAGCAGTGGCGCGCCGTCCGCCAATATTGCTCCGCCTGCCACCGTCCGGTCAGGAAGCCGCCCTTCAGCATCGCCATGCCCAGCAGCATGAAGCCCAGCGTGTCGAGCGTCACGAAGGGCAGGGTGGTCGACCACTGGCCGCCGAACAGGGCGAGATGATGGGCGAAGATGCCGGCGAAATTGCCGCGATAGGTTGCAATCTCGCCCTGGATCGCGGGATGGGCGGGATCGGAAAGCGAGGCGATGAAATTGGCGAAGCCCGCCCCGGCATCCGCGGCATGGCTCCAGGCGTAAAGCGTGCCGATGAAGGCCGCGCAGACGAGGAAATGCGCCAGGAAGAAGAGGAAGGCCCATTTGACGAGCGCCAGCGGCTCCATCCGCGCGAACGGCAGCGCGGCGAGGCCGACCAGCGCATAGATCATCAATATGTCGCCCCACCACAGCAGCAGATAATGGGCGAAGCCGAAGAGGAACAGCCATGCGGAGCGAATCATCTGCGTCCGGCGACCGTCGCGGCCTGCCATTTCCTCCCGATCGATCAGCAGCAGCATCGATGCGCCGAACAGCATGGAAAACAGCGCCCGCATCTTGCCATCGACAAGCAGGAAGTCGAGGGTCCAGAAAAGCATGTCCCCTCCCGACAATGGCCCCGCCGCAGCCGGACTGAAATAAGCCTGTTCGGGCAGGGCGAAGGCCGCGATGTTCATCCAGAGGATTCCCATGACCGCGCAGCCGCGCAGCACATCCATGGCGGGAATCCGGGAAGAAAAGGCGGTCATGGGTTGAGCTGATCCTTGTTGATGCTGGAAAAGAGCGCGCCGCTCTGCCAATGCGAGTAGCCATGAACGGCCCGCGCAAGCAACGAATAAGCGATGCCTTCGGCGCGGCGGCAAGGCATTATGACGATCATGCCGGGCCGCAGCGGCTGGCGGCCGCGCTGGTCGCTGACATCGCACAGCGGCAGAGGCCCGGCGACGTGCAGCGGATATTGGAGATTGGCTGCGGCACCGGCTTTCTGACGCGCGATATTCAGGCGCGCTGGCCGGGCGCGGAACTGGTGGCGACCGACCTGTCGCCCGACATGCTGGCGCGGGCGGCGACGGGGGGGCTGGTCGCGGGCACGTTCCTGACGATGGATGGCGAAGCGCCGATCTTCGAAGGGGAATGGTTCGACCTGATCCTCTCCAGCCTTGCCTTTCAGTGGTTCGACGATCTGGAGGGCGCCATTGCCCGTTTGGCCGGCTTGCTGCGGCCGGGGGGGAGCCTCATTTTTTCGACCATGGGGCAGGGCAGCTTCGCACGCTGGCGTGGGGCGCATGATGCCAGTGCGGTGGCGGCGGGGATTCCGGACTATCCCTCGCTCGAAATGCTGCGGTCGATGCTGGCGCGTTTCGAGGACGCCTTTGCCTTTGACGAGGATTATGTCTTGCCCTGCGGCGGCGCGAAGGGGCTGATCGCCCATCTCAAGGGCATCGGCGCGGTGGTGCCGAGCGAAGGACGCAAGCCGCTGGCGCCGAAGGATTTGCGCCGGGTGATGGCCGCCTTTGAGGGGAGCGGGGGCGAGGATGTCTATCAGGTGCTGTTTGGGCGCGTCACGCGGGTTGGTTG
>NZ_JALDYQ010000149.1:0-3279 GCF_032153725.1 Sphingobium sp.
CTGCCAAAAAACCGAACAAACTTTATGTGGCGAACTTTAGATTCAGGTGACTAGGCGCAGCGGGCGGTGGTGATCACCATCTTTTCGTCATAGCTGACGGTCAGGCGGTCGGCGCGGAAATCCATGGTCATCGCCATGCCCGGCGCGCCCCAGCGCAGGGTGCGGGCGCCAGAACTCCTGAGCAGTTGCGTGCCAAGGTCCGCGCTGGCGGTCTGGCCGATGAAGCGGTCCAGCCCTTCGTTGCGGCACGGCCCGTCCGCCATTGCGGGCGCCGTGGCCGGGCCTTCGCCATGAGCGGCGGCGCAGG
The DNA here is from genome assembly GCF_032153725.1 of Sphingobium sp. Lineage (GTDB taxonomy): Bacteria > Pseudomonadota > Alphaproteobacteria > Sphingomonadales > Sphingomonadaceae > Sphingobium. The sequence continues at coordinate 308 of NZ_JALDYQ010000149.1, forward strand.
CCGCCAGCAGGGGGAGAAGGATGAGCGCTGCCGTCCGCATGGCTGAAGCCCCTATTCCGTCCGGGTCATTTTCAGTCGGCCATTCTTGACCGCGAAGGCAAGCCTGCCCTCGACCAGATCAACCGCGTCGCGACCGAATTGCTCATAGCGCCAGCCTTCGAGGATGGAGAGTTCCTCACGCACGCCCGCCGCCAGTGCGTCGATATCGTCGCTGCGGGCGATCAGGCGCGCGGCGACGTTGATGTCGCGCGAGCGAATCTTGAGGAGGAGCTTGAGCAAATCCGCCACCAGCGCGCCGTCCTTGCCAAGGCCGGGGCGCTTGGGATCGCGCTCGGGCATCTCGTCCTTGCCGAGCGGCTTGTGATTGGCGATCGCCAGCATCAGGCGGTTGCCGATATCATTGGTCTTCCAGGTGGCGGAAAGGCCGCGCACCTTGCCCAGATCGTCCTGCGAGCGCGGCGGGTGGCTGGCGATGTCGGCCAGCGTCTCATCCTTGACGATGCGGCCGCGGGGCAGGTTCTTGTCCTGCGCCTCGAGCTCGCGCCAGGCGGCCAGCGCCTTCAGCCGGCCCAGAACATCCGCCTTGCGGCTGGCGATGCGGACGCGCTGCCAGGCCTCCTCCGGCTCGTTCACATAGTTGGAGGGATCGCAGACGCGCTCCATCTCCTGATCGAGCCAGTCGCCTCGGCCGGTGCGGCGCAGTTCCTCCAGCATCTTGGGGAAAATCTGGATGAGGTAGGTGACGTCGCCGATCGCATAGTCGATCTGCCGCTTGTCGAGCGGGCGGCGCGCCCAGTCGGTGAAGCGGGCGCCCTTGTCGAGCTGAACCCCCAGCCACGCATCGACCAGATTGCCATAACCGATCTGTTCGCCCAGCCCGAGCGCCATCGCCGCGATCTGGGTGTCGAACATCGGGTGGGGGGTCTTGCCGGTCAGGTTGTAGATGATCTCCAGGTCCTGCCCGCCCGCATGAAAGACCTTCAGCACATCCTCATTGTCGACCAGCAGGTCGAGCAGGGGCGAAAGGTCAAGGCCGGGCGCCTTGGGGTCGATCGCGGCGGCTTCGTTCGAATCCGCGACCTGCACCAGGCAGAGGTCGGGCCAGTAGCTGTTTTCGCGCATGAACTCGGTATCGACCGCAATATAAGGCGATTGGGCGATACGGGCGCAGAATGAAGCGAGAGTCTTGCTGTCGGTGATCAGCGGATGGATTTGCATATGGTCTTCGATCTTATTATGGGCTGGCCCGTCGCGCACGGGCTCGTCAATGCTTGACAGGACTGCCCATAGCGGCGCTGCAACAATTTGTCATTTCCGTAAAACGAATCTGAAAGATACAAAACGCCATGCATGCCTATCGCACTCATACCTGCGGCGCCCTAACCTCGGCCGAAGTCGGCCATGAGGTGCGCGTATCGGGCTGGGTGCATCGCAAGCGCGACCATGGCGATCTGGTCTTCATCGACCTGCGCGACCATTATGGCATGGTGCAGATCGTCACCGAAGTCGACGGACCGGTGTTCCAGGTGATCGAATCGCTGCGCGCCGAAAGCGTCGTGACCGTGACCGGCAAGGTCGTCGCCCGGTCGAAGGAGGCCGTGAACCCGAACCTGCCCACTGGCGAGATCGAGATTCGCGCGCTGGATGCCGTCGTGCTGTCCGCTGCCGCCGATCTGCCGCTGCCGGTCGCGGGCGAGCAGGAATATCCCGAGGATATCCGCCTGCGTTACCGCTTCCTCGACCTGCGGCGCGAGACGCTGCACGCGAATATCGTCAAGCGCACGAAGATCATTTCCGACATGCGCCGCCGCATGGAGGGGATCGGCTTCACCGAATATTCGACGCCGATCCTGACCGCGTCGTCGCCGGAGGGTGCCCGCGACTTCCTGGTTCCCAGCCGCATCCATGCGGGCAAATTCTATGCGCTGCCGCAGGCGCCGCAGCAATATAAGCAGTTGCTGATGGTCGCGGGTTTCGACCGCTATTTTCAGATCGCGCCCTGCTTCCGCGACGAGGACCCGCGCGCCGACCGCCTGCCGGGCGAATTCTACCAGCTCGATCTGGAAATGAGCTTCGTCACGCAGGAAGATGTGTGGAACACGATGGAGCCGGTGATCGCGCAGGTGTTTGAGCAGTTTGCCGACGGCAAGCCGGTGACGCCTGCGGGCAGCTTTCCGCGCATCCCCCATGCCGAGGCGATACTGAAATATGGGTCGGACAAGCCCGACCTGCGCAACCCGATCCTGATCACCGACGTCACCGAGCATTTCATGGGCTCGGGCTTCGGCATCTTTGCAGGGATCGTGGAAAGCGGGGGGGTGATCCGCGCGATCCCGGCGCCGGGCGCTGGCGCGGGCAGCCGCAAATTCTTCGACGACATGAATGTCTGGGCGCGGGCCGAGGGCTATTCGGGCCTCGGCTATATCAACATCAAGGATGGCATTCCCGGCGGCCCGATCGCCAAGAATCATGGCGAGGAACGTACCGCGAAGCTGATCGATGCGCTGGGACTGGGGCCGAATGACGGCGTGTTCTTCGCGGCGGGCAAGGAATCTCAGGCGGCCAAGCTGGCCGGTCTGGCGCGCATCCGCACCGGCGAGCAGCTGGATCTGATCGACCAGGACCGGTTCGAACTGTGCTGGATCGTCGACTTCCCCTTCTACGAATATGATGAGGAGTCGAAGTCGATCGACTTCGCGCACAACCCCTTCTCGATGCCGCAGGGTGGGCTGGACGCGCTGAACAATCAGGACCCGCTGACGATCAACGCCTATCAATATGACATGGTCTGCAACGGTTATGAGATCGCGTCGGGGTCGATCCGTAACCAGTCGCCGGAACTGATGGTCAAGGCGTTCGAGAAGGTGGGCCTCAGCCAGTCGGACGTGGAGGAGCGTTTCGGCGGCCTCTATCGCGCCTTCCAGTACGGCGCGCCGCCGCATGGCGGCATGGCGGCGGGCGTCGACCGCATC
>NZ_JALDYQ010000025.1:0-61363 GCF_032153725.1 Sphingobium sp.
AGCTCGCAAGCATCATGCTATGGCTCAAATGATTAAATCGTCACTACAGCCTAGATATTCTCCCCAATCCCTTCGCGCCCCTCCTCCACCAACGCATGGACGCGATGGGGGGCGGAGACTTCCACCCGGCTGGTCACTTCATAATGGGCCTTGGCCTGCCGGACATTGCTGTCGGCCGGCACGCTGTCGGTCAGCCAGACATTGCCGCCGATCACTGATCGGCTACCGATGATGATGCGGCCAAGGATCGTCGCGCCGGCATAGATCACCACGTCATCCTCGATGATCGGATGGCGCGGCAGAGCCTTTTCCAGTGCCCCTTTTCCGTCCGCCGGAAAACTGCGCGCGCCCAGCGTCACGCCCTGATAGATGCGCACCCGGTCCCCGACGATCGCCGTCTCCCCGATCACCACGCCGGTGCCGTGATCGATGAAGAAGCCATGGCCGATTTTCGCGCCGGGATGGATGTCGATCCCCGTGCTGCCATGCGCGATTTCAGAGATGATGCGCGCGACCAGCGGCGCCCCCAGCTGATGGAGCCGATGCGCGAGGCGATGATGCGTGATCGCCATCATCGAGGGATAGCAGATCAGCACCTCATCCACGCTCCGGGCGGCCGGATCGCCCAGAAATGCCGCCTCCACATCGCTGTCGAGCAGTTCGCGCAAAGCGGGCAGGCTTTGCGCGAAGGCGCCGATGATGCGGGTCGCTTCCCCGTCCACGGTTTCAACGGGTTCGTCCTTCATCGCATAGATGAGTTCGAGACGGATTTGGCCGTAAAGGCGGCTGAGGACGGTCTGCAATGTCTGGGCGACAAAGGCATCCTCATTATGCAGACGCACGAAGCTGGGACCCAGCCGCAGCGGAAACAGCGCACCGCACAGCCCCGCCATGATCTTGGTCAGCGTCGCGCGGGACGGAAAACCCTCGGCGCCATATTCGGCATGATGATCCTGCCCCTGACGCCAGCGCCGCCTCACGGTGCCCAGTTCCGCCGCCAGCCGGTCGATATCCCAATAGCCTTCGCCCTGCGCCGTCATATGTGCCTCTTTTCGAACAGGCTTCCGGCATAGCCCGTTGAGGCGCGCGGCGATAAACGAGTTTTGCTTGGGGGTTGCCAGATTCTCTTTGTCGACCTTTCAGCGCTCCCCGACCGGCACATGCAGGCAAATTTCGGCGCGCAACCCGCCGTCGGGGCGATTGGCAAGGATCAGTTGCCCTCCTTCCTGCTCGACCGCGCGGGCGACAATGGCGAGGCCCAGGCCAAGCCCGCGCGTATTGCGCTGACGCGCCTCGTCCAGGCGGGCGAAGGGTTTGAGTACCTCCTCCAGCCTGTCGCGGGGAATCCCCGGACCGTCATCGTCGACGCGGATCAGAACCTCCCCATCCCCGCGTTCCAGCATCACGCGGGCGCGGGCACCGTAATGCAGGGCATTTTCGATGAGATTGACAATGGCCCGGCGCAGCGAAAGCGACCGCACCGCCATTTCCAGATGATCCGGCCCGGCATAATCGACATCCTTTCCCTGGTCCTGAAAAGCGTCGACCACCGTTGCCACCAGCACCGCCAGATCGGTACGCACCGGCGGCTCGCCATTTTTCTCGCCCCCCAGGAATGCGAGGAGCGAATCGATCATCTCCCCCATTTCCTCAAGGTCGCCCTCCATCGCCTCCCGCGCGTCATTTTCCGGGAGATTGTCCATCCGCAGGCGCAACCGGGCCAGCGGCGTGCGCAGGTCATGGCCGACGGCGGCCAGCGTCTCGGTCCGCTCGGTGATCAGGCGATGGATGCGCGTCTGCATCGCATTGAAGGCGCGGATGAGGTTGCGCACATCATTGGAGCCGCCCTCCTCCACCACAACCTCATCGCTAAGGCCAATACGTTCGGTCGCCCTGGTGAGATCGCGCAACGGCGCCAGGGTGCGGCGGATCATGATGCCCCCGACGACCAGCAACGCCAGCACCGGGATCAGCGCCAACCCCATGCGGCCGATGGTGAAGGTCCATTTGCCGCCGCTATGCCGCATGCCGAAATAGAGCCAGCTGCCGTCCGCCAGCCGGAGCCCGCCATTGATCTCCGACACGCGCCCGGGCGAGGCCAGGCGCAGCCAGAGGCCCGATTGTTCCAGCGTCGGTTCCCATGTGATGATCTGACGGCGCATCCGCTCCAGTCCCGGCGCCAGCGGCGGCGGCGGCGGCGAGGCCGGGGTCCAGTGGATGTCGTAACGGTCTGTGGTCAGTTGCAGCGCCAGCGCGTGGCGATCCTCCAGTGGTTGTTCGATCAGCAGCTTGCGGGCGATGACCAGATGCTCGGCCAGGCGGCGGGCCTCGTCATCCTGCAGGGACAGATGGTTGGCCCGCTCATAGACCAGGGTGCCGACGGCAAATTCCAGCGTGAGGGTCAGCAGCAGGATCGCGAAAATCTGCCCGACCAGGCTGACATGCCGTCTCAAGCGCGGCTGACCTCCGCATTGAACATATAGCCGACGCCGCGAACGGTGGTGATCGGCGCGGTGCGATCCTCCGTCGACAGCTTGCGGCGCAGGCGGCTCACGAGGACGTCGATGCTGCGGTCGCTGCTGTCGCCCATGCGGGTACGGGACAGTTCGATCAGCCGCTCACGGGCGATGACGCGCTGCGGGTGGCTGAGGAAGGAACCGAGCAGATCAAACTCCGCGCCGGTCAGATCGACGATCGCACCGGTGGGCGAGCGCAACTCGCGGCGGGGGAAATTGACGATCCAGCCGTCGAAGCGCGCTTCATTCTCGCGATGTTCCTCCGGGCCGCGCTCCACCCCGACGCGGCGCAGAATGGCGCGGATGCGGGCGATCAATTCGCGGGTGCCGAAGGGCTTGGGAAGATAATCGTCGGCGCCCAGTTCCAGCCCGACGATGCGGTCCGTCTCGCTGCCCTTGGCGCTGATGAAGATGATGGGCACATCGCTCTTGCGCCGGATCTGGCGGCAAAGGTCGATGCCGTTGGTACCGGGCAACATCACGTCGAGCACGACCAGATCGACCGGTCCCGCTTCGAAGGCCACCCACATTTCCGGTCCTGAGGATGCCGGGCGGACCTGATAGCCATGTTCCTGCAACGCCCGCGCGGTCAGCGTACGCAGCGGCGGGTCGTCTTCCACCAGAATGATGGTCGGGGCGGTCATGCCGCGCGGCACAGAAAATTGCACATGGGGAGCGAGATAGGTCCCGCCACGCGGAGGGTCAACCGGACGTTGCCGCAGCAACGGGGCGAGCCAAGTTTAGCAACAATTTGTCACGCCCGGGACAATCGCCTGTCCCGACGCAGCAATTTTTGTCATGCCGGGCCTCGCATGCCAAGGGCCGATGATCATGTCATCGGACCTTGGTCAAGTCCGCGCGGCGTCTGGGCGAACTCGCTCAGACGCCACGCGGCATGCATCTCGTCAGAAAGCCGCCGAAAGGGAAAAGACCAGCTGGCTGCGCGCGATCGACTTGCCGAAATTGTCGGCATCCTGAACCATGAAGTTCGGGCGGAGGTAATTTTCCTCGACCCGCGCAATGTCGGTGTCGACATAGGCGACGCCCAGCGTCAGCGGCGTGCCGGGGATGGCGAGGTCCGCGCCCACCAGCCAATCCAGATATTTGCCGGTCGGCGCGACCGAGGTGCCATTGGGGCCAAGACCCGCATTGCCGTTCGACCAGCCCAGATGCGCCTTCAGCGTGACCGGCGTGTTCGGCACGGCGCCGCTGATGTCGCCCCAGACGTAGAGATTGTCTTCCTTGTCGCCCGGATCGAACACTGTGCAGGCAGCATCGCTGCACCATTTGCCCAATGCTTCCTGCTTGGGCGCATAAGCGACGCCGATCAGGCCCTTCACCGGACCCACCTGGCTCGACAGCTTCACATAGGGTTCGGCAAAGTCGGTGATGTCCGCGCCCGACGGATACATGTACCAGGTCAGGCCGACGTCCAGCGTCGCGCCGCCCAGCGGGATCGCATAGCCGGCGAACAGGTCGAGTTCCATGTTCGCGCCGCCGAACTGGCCCCAACCGGCAAGGCTCGATCCCCAGGTGCCGACATAGACACCGCTTTCGTGCGTCGCGGTGACGCCGCCCTGAACGGCCATGGCCTTGTCGGACTGCGACACGCCACGGAAGCGATAGTCGGATACCAGCGCGACGCTGCCGGAAACGGTGACGGGACCTGCGGGCTCTTCCTGAGCGAAAGCCGGAGCGCTGGAAAACAGCGCAAGCGCGGCACAGGCAATCTGATACTTCATGAACATTCCCCTTTTAGGCAAGAATGTTCCGTCCTGCGTCCGCTCCGTCCGAAGATCTGTTGATCGTTCGTCTTCGATACCGGCGGATCAGGAGGAGATTATGGAGGTGCAGGGAATTGGGGAAACGGCTTTTTCGTAAGTGCAACAGGGAATGACCGCACTGTGTTGTCGGCAACACGATTATTGTCTTACACCATTCTGAATATTTCCATTTCGTTTCTGATACGCAACACAAAACCGCCGCATCACTGGGAGGGGGTGATGCGGCGGTTCGCTGGTCGCACTGGGAAGGGGGTGGGATCAGGCGACGAGGTGACGCATGCGGCCAGTGGCGCCGAACAGTTCGACCTCTGCACCGGCGCCCCGGCGGCGGTCGACCCATTCACGGACCATTTCCGCGCAAGTATGATCGATATGGCCGAGCCGCTCGACATTCAGGATCACCGGCCGTCCGGCGGGCACCGATTCCAGCTTGGCCGACAGCCTGGGCAGGCTGAGGAAGGTGGCGGTGCCGTGCAGCGCCAACTCATGCGCATCCTCGCGGCTTTCCTCGTCCAGCCCCAGGCGCAGGCGGCGTGCATGGGGCAGCATTTCCAGCATGGAAAGGCCTATGCCAACCAGCACGCCGGTCAACAGGTCGGTCGCCACGACGCAGATCAGCGTGGCCGCCCATACCACGGCCGGCAGCGGACCATAACGGTGGAACAGGTGCTTCGCATGATCCAGGCTGACCAGACGGATACCGGTGACGACCAATATGCCCGCCAGCGCCGCCATCGGGATTTCGCGCAGCAGCCAGGGCAGCAAAGCGACGAAGCCCAAAATCCAGACGCCGTGGAGGATGGTCGACAGGCGCGTCCTGGCGCCAGCCTGCACATTGGCGGAACTGCGAACGATCACGCCGGTCATCGGCAGCGCGCCCGCCACGCCGCAAAGCAGATTGCCGAGTCCCTGCGCGCTGAGTTCCCGGTTGTAATTGGTGCGCACGCCGTCATGCATCCGGTCGACGGCCGCCGCCGACAACAGGGTTTCGGCGCTGGCGATGAAGGCGATGGCAATGGCCGTGGTGATCACGGTCGGGTTCATCAACTGCTGAAGCAGGCCCTGCTCCGGCAGCGAGATGGCGGCAACGATCGATTCCGGCACGACGACACGCGCCACCGGCAGGCCGAGGATGAAGGCCACCAGCGTCGCCAGCACCACGCCGACCAACGCGCCCGGCAAAAGCTTCATCGAAGCGGGCCGAATCCTTTCCCAGCCCAGCATGCCACCGATGGTGACAAGACCGACCGCGAAGGCCGTCGCCGCATCCTGATTGGAAAGGCCGAAAATCTGCCCGGGCATCGCCACCAGATTGGCCAACCCACTCGACAGGGGTTTATCATCGAACAGCACATGGAACTGACCGACGACGATCAGCACGCCAATGCCGGCCAGCATGCCGTGCACCACGGCGGGTGAGATGGCGCGGAACCAACCGCCGACCCGCAGCAGCCCGGCGACCACCTGAATGGCGCCGGCCAGGATCAATATCGGGCCAAGGGCCGACAATCCCTGTTTCTGCACAATTTCGAAGACGATGACGGCCAGCCCCGCCGCCGGACCGCTGACCTGCAAGGGCGAGCCCGCCAGCAAGCCGACAATCAGGCCACCGATCATGCCCGTGATCAGGCCCTTTTCCGGCGGTACGCCGGACGCGATGGCAATGCCCATGCACAGCGGCATCGCCACCAGGAAAACGACGATGGAGGCCGTGAAGTCGCGGCTGAAGGCGCCACCGGAAAATGCCTTGAGCATGGGATTACTCCGCCGCCTGCGCATAGGCGATGTCAGCTGCAAGGCGCCTGGCATGCGGCAGAGCGACAGGCAGCGGCTGGCCTTCGCGCAGCGGCAGGAAACGGCCGGTTTCGCCGTCCAGACCCAGAACCTGACCCGCATGAATGTCGACATACCAGCCGTGCAGCGCGATCTCGCCGCGGGCGATGCCCGACGCGACCGAGGGATGGGTACGCAGATGGGCAAGCTGTACCACGATATTTTCCAGCGCCATGTTGCGCAGCTTCTCTGAGTCGCTCAGATCGTCGGGATAGCTTTCGCGGCAGACCTTCTGCGCGGCGTGGCTGTGACGCAGCCAGGCGGCGACATTGGGCATCGCGGTGAGATCGGCGTTGGTGGACAGAGCCTTCATCGCGCCGCAATCGCTGTGACCACAGACGATGATGTCGCGCACGCCCAGAACCATGACGGCATATTCGACGGTCGAGGTGACGCCGCCATTCTGCGTGGCATGCGGCGGCACGATATTGCCGGCATTGCGGCAGACGAACAGGTCGCCCGGATCGGCCTGCATGATATGTTCGGGGACAATGCGCGAATCCGCGCAGGAGATCATCAGCGCCTTGGGGCTTTGTCCTTCACTGACCAGGCGGTTGTAGAGCGCGCTCTGGTTCGGAAAGACCTGACTTTCGAAGCTGAAGACGCGACCGATCAGCTCGTTCATGGCATTGCTTCCTTCTTGTCTGATCGCCGGTCAGGGGGCAGACCGGCCTTGATCATCAAGGATAGGGAAGCGTTTTTGCTGCGGCGCAGCGGCTTTGTTAAATAATATGTCTGGGCCTCTGAAGACGCGATCGGGCCGGCAGCTCGCCTGATTTTCCAGTCGAATCAATGCCATGATCAGGAAACAATCAGGGTCAGCGCCGGTCGACCACCGCGCTGAACATATATCCGCCGCCCCGCACCGTGACGATCGGCGCAGGCCGCCGCCCATGGCCGAGTTTGCGCCGCAATCGGCTGACCAGCACATCGACGCTGCGGTCGGAGGACGGCGTGTCGCGCACCCCCGCCAATTCCATCAGGCGCGAGCGGGCGATCACCACCTGCGGATGATCGAGCAATACCAGCAGCAACGAAAATTCCGCGGCGGTCAGGTCGACCTGCGCGCCATCGGGATCGATGACCTCGCGCCGGGAGGAGTCGACCACCCAACCGTCGAAGCGCGCCTCGGCCGGGCGGCGCTGGCCCAGGGCGCGCTCAGTGCGGCCACGGCGCAGCACCGCGCGCAGCCGGGCGGCCAGTTCGCGGGTCGAATAAGGTTTCGCCATATAGTCGTCAGCGCCCAGCTCCAGCCCGACCACGCGGTCGACCTCGCTGCTGTTGGCGCCGACCAGGATGATCGGCACGTCACTGCGTTCCCGGACGTCACGGCACAGGTCCATGCCGTCCGGGCCTCGCAGCGCGGCATCCAGCACGACCGCGCCCACGGCCATGCTGTCGATCGCAGCCCAGATGTCATTCGCGCAGGCAGCGGACAGGGCATGGAACCCACTCTCCTCCAGCGACTGGTGCACCTCGTGACGCACATCCTGCCGGGCCTCGGCGATCACTATGAGCGGTGGGCTCATCCGCCTGTCACGGCGCCTTTCACGGACAGCGCATGGATGCCGTCAAGCTCGTTGACCAGCACGGCGCGGTCCCGCCGCGCGACACCGACAGCCTCGGCCTTGCGGACGGCATTATGGCGCGCCACTTCCCCCTCGATCTGGCCGCGCGCGGCGGAACAACCGCCCGCATGGCTGCCCGAGATGGGAGCGAAGCGGTGGATCGGCTTGGCGACGGCGGCCAGCGTGCGGCCTTGCGCCGCGACATCGCGGTTCACGACCAGTTCGGCCTGCCAGCGGCACACCGGCACCGATGGGCGGTTGGCGAAACGGGATTCCACCTCGCGGAAACGGACGGTCGATTCCGTCTGATAGCTGGCCGTGTAGGCGTTGGACGCGTGGGTGATTTCGGCACTGTGGATCGGCGTGGCGACGGCAAGGGCTGCCGCGCTGGAAGCGAGAATGAACGACATGGGGGCCTTCTCCTTGACAACCGGAAATGGTCGATCGGGATTTAGGCCCCCTGAATGTCTCCGTAATTTGCCGAGCGTTACAAATTGTTGCTCAACGATTTTCCGATCCGGGATTTTCCGATCCGGGATTTTCCGTTCAGGAGAGGCCCGCCAGCGCAGGGCGCTCGACCACCGGCTTGCCCGCGATATGATCCAGCAGGCAGGACAGCCACAGCGCATCGCTCGCCGCGCGGTGCCGCGCCGGATAGCGCGCATCGGCAAGCACCACCGCTTCCATGATCCGCCGTTCACCAGCGCGATGTTCGTCCAGCAACAGCGAGACATGATCGATCATGAAAGGCGTCGCCCGCCCTGCTGCATCGGCCAGGGTTTCCAGCCAATATTGGTCGATCACGCTGTCGGCGACCATCCGATGACCGGCCACTGCCGCCACCAGTTCCGCCAGCACGGTTTCCACGGGCAAGCCATCGCGGTTCACCGTCTCCAGCTTCAGGCCATGCAACGCCTCGGCCTCCGCCGACCAATGCCAGCCAGCCCAGTCGTCATGCGGACGGATCAGCCAGCTCTGCGCTTTGCCGCCGCCGGCAATGCCGACTTCGATCGGGTAGGACAGGCCGTGCCGGGGCAGGCACGACGCCTCGAAATCGATCGTGAGGATCGTCAATTTACTCTCCATATTTCAAGGCCATGTCCGCCCCTCTTCAGACCGGCCAGCCAGTTTGTCGATGTGACCTCCTAGAGCGGGACTATGTCAGTCCGAAGTCAGCCGCGCGAAAAATGATGCGGACGGGCGCTTTCCGGCGACCAGCCGAACAGACCCGGAATTGAGCAAAATCCGGACATGCCGGCGCAATCCTCATGCAACTTGCAGGGCGTTCACGCTTTTAAGAGGGGCGCCCGCCGCAGGTCGGGGGATCGGTGACGGCGCCCGCCTATCGGAGAGGAATGCCCGACCATGAAAATCGCCCAGATTGCCCCGCTTGCCGAAAGCGTGCCGCCCCGTCTTTACGGCGGCACCGAACGTATCGTATCCTATCTGACCGAAGAACTGGTCCGTCAGGGCCATGATGTGACGCTGTTCGCGAGCGGCGATTCGGTGACGCGGGCCGAACTGGTCCCGGTAACGGAGATGGCGCTGCGGCTGAACCCCGCCGTGCGCGACCCCATTCCCTATCATATGATATTGCTGGACGCGGTGCGGCGACGGGCGGACGAGTTCGACGCGCTGCATTTCCACATCGACCTTATCCACATGCCGCTGGTGCAGGATTTCATCGACCGTTGCGTGACGACACTGCACGGGCGGCTCGACCTGCCGGACCTGCCCGCTTTCTACCGGACATTCGGCAAGCACAGTCTGGTATCGATCTCCGACCATCAGCGGCTGCCGATGCCGCCGGTCAACTGGGCGGGGACCATCCATCATGGCCTGCCCGCCGACCTGCTGTCGCCCCGCACGGGGCCGAGCGAGGGCTATCTCGCTTTTCTGGGCCGGATTTCCCCGGAAAAGCGGCCCGACCGGGCGATCCGCATCGCCGCGCGCGCCGGATTGGCGCTGCGCATCGCGGCAAAGATCGACGCGGTGGACCGGCTTTATTGGGAAAAGGAAATCGCTCCGCTGGTAGAGCGTTACCCGAACATCCATTATATCGGCGAGATCAGCGAAGCGCAGAAGGCCGAATTTCTGGGCCGGGCGAGCGCCCTGCTCTTTCCCATCGACTGGCCTGAACCCTTTGGACTGGTGATGATAGAGGCGATGGCCTGCGCGACGCCGGTCGTCGCCTTCCGCTGCGGGTCCGTGCCCGAAGTGATCGACCATGGCCAATCCGGCTTCATCGTCGAGAACGAGGATGAGGCGGTGGAAGCCGTCCGCCTTCTGCACGAACTGGACCGCCGGCGGGTGCGCGCCGCCTTTGACGCACGCTTCACGGCAGAGCGGATGGCGGCCGATTACGTGGGGCTCTATCATGCCCTTCCCGGCGCGCGGACGCAGCCCGCCATGCTGTGCCGATTGCGTGGAGAAGGCGCGGAACTTCAGGTCGTGGGATAATCAAGGAGAGCGGCATGACGGCGAGCCAGTTGCAGCCCGAAAACCCGAGCCCTTCGGTCCAGAACATCAATCCCGGACAGGCTCTGTCGCAGGCGCAGACCCAATTCTTCATTCCGGCCACGGCGTCGCTGCATGAGCGGCGCCCCCGGACGCTGAAACATGGCGACAGCTTCGCCGTGTTCGACCATAGCGGCGACGCGATCGCGGGTCCGGGCAGTCCGGAGGGGCTGTACCATCGCGACACGCGGCATTTGTCGCATCTCTACCTCACCATCAACGACACGCGGCCGATCCTGCTGAGTTCGGGGCTGCGCGACGACAATGCGATGCTGACCTGCGACCTCACCAACCCCGATTTCACGGGCGATGATGGCAGGGTGGCGGTGGAGCATGACCTTATTCACCTGCGCCGCACGCGTTTCCTGTGGGAAGGGGCAGTGCATGAACGGATCACCATCCGCAATTTCGACACGGACATCCGCGCGGTCGCGGTGAATATCAGCTTTGCCGCCGATTTCGCTGACCTCTTCGAGATACGGGGCATGACGCGGTTGCGGCGCGGCACGCTGCGGGAGCCGGTAATCGGCGCGGATGCGGTGCTGCTGGGCTATGACGGGCGCGATGACAGGCGGCGCGAAACGCTGCTGCGCTTCGACCCCGTGCCGCAGACGCTGAGCGAGAATCAGGCCCGTTTCGACGTGACCGTGCCGCCGGGCGAACGACGCACCATCTATCTTCAAATCCGTTGCCAGCCGACGGACCAGCCCATCGGCGATCTTTCGAAACATTTCCTCAAGACCCTTCGGGAATCCATGCAGGCCCTGAAGCAGGCGCGGTCACGCGCGGCCACGGTGCAGACATCCAACCAGCTGTTCAACGAAGTCGCGCGGCGATCCGTGGCCGACATCACCATGTTGTCGACCGATACCGAATATGGGCCATATCCCTATGCGGGCATCCCCTGGTTCAGCACCGTATTCGGACGCGACGCGATCATCACCGCGCTGGAAACGCTGTGGCTGGACCCGGCGATCAGCCGGGGCGTGCTGGGCTATCTCGCCGCGCATCAGGCGACCAGCTTCGATGCCGCCGCCGATGCCGAGCCGGGCAAGATCCTGCATGAAGTGCGCCACGGTGAAATGGCGGAATTGGGCGAAGTGCCCTTCCGCCATTATTATGGCAGCATCGATTCCACGCCCCTGTTCGTGATGCTGGCCGGCTCCTATCTGGAGCGGACCGGAGACAGCGCTTTCATCGCATCCATCCTGCCGAATGTGGAGGCCGCGCTGGCCTGGATCGACCAGCATGGCGACCGCGACGGCGACGGTTTCGTCGAATATGGGCGCCTTACCGATCAGGGGCTGGCCAATCAAGGCTGGAAGGACAGCCATGATTCCGTCTTCCACGCCGATGGCAGCATTGCGCGCGGCCCCATCGCGCTGGCAGAAGTGCAGGCCTATGTCCACGGCGCCTGGGTCGCTGCCGAGGCGATCTTCACCGTGCTGGGCGATCCGGACAAGGCAAAGGAGTATCGCACCCGGACAGATGATCTGCGCGAGCGGTTCGATGCGGCCTTTTTCGATGCCGGGATCGGCACCTATGTCCTGGCGCTGGACGGCGAGAAAAGGCCCTGCCGCGTGCGTTCCTCCAATGCGGGCCATGTGCTGTTCACGGGACTGGCCAAGGAAGAGCGCGCGGAAACGGTCGTACACACGCTGATGGCGCCCGCCTCCTTCTCGGGCTGGGGCGTCAGGACCATCGCCTCGACCGAAGCGCGCTATAATCCGATGAGCTATCATAACGGCTCGATCTGGCCGCACGACAATGCCCTGATCGCCGCGGGCTTTTCACGCTACGGCTATCGCGCGCAGGCCGCGCAGATTTTCGAGGGGCTGTTCGCGGCGGCAACCTATGTCGACCTGATGCGCCTGCCCGAACTGTTCTGTGGCTTTCCCCGGCGACGCGCGCAGGGGCCGACCTTCTATCCCGTCGCGTGCAGCCCGCAGGCCTGGTCTGCGGCCGCGCCGCTGTCGCTGATCCAGTCCAGCCTGGGCCTGACCTTCGACGTCGCCAGCGGCGAGATTGCGCTGCGCGAACCCACCCTTCCCCGCTTCATCGACGAACTGACGCTTTACGGGCTGCGCGTGGGGGATGCGACGGTCGACATCGCCTTTGACCGCATGGGCGACAAGGTGGTGGTGAAACCGCTCGATCGCAGGGGGCGCGCGCGCGTCGTGACCATTGCGTGAAAACTGGTGCTTGGCATTGCCGCAAATAGCCTTACATCCCGGCCATTCACCTGAAGGGATGGAAGAGAGCATGACGGGAACCGCGCTGATCACCGGAGCAACCGCAGGCATCGGCGCCGCATCGGCGCGGCGTTTCGTGGCGGCGGGCTGGAAGGTGATCGTCACCGGACGTCGTGCCGACCGGCTGGATGCGCTGGTGAATGAACTGGGCGCGGACAATGTGCACGCGATCAGCTTCGACATGCGCGACGAAGCCGCGATCGACGCGGCGCTGGCCGCCCTGCCCGCCGGTTTTTCCGATATTGATCTGCTGATCAACAATGCGGGGCTGGCGCTGGGAACGGCACCCGCGCAACAGGCCGATCTCACTCAATGGCGCCAGATGATCGATACCAACATCACGGGCCTGGTCACGATGACCCACAAGCTGCTGCCGCGCCTGATCGAGCGCAAGGGCATGATCATCAACATCAGTTCGGTGGCAGCGACCTATCCCTATGCCGGCAGCAATGCCTATGGCGGAAGCAAGGCGTTCGTCACGCAATTCTCCCTTGGCCTGCGGTCGGACCTGCACGGCACCGGAGTGCGCGTCACGACGATAGAACCCGGCATGGTCGAAACCGAATTCACGCTGGTCCGAACCGGCAGCCAGGCAGCGTCCGACGCGCTGTACGGCGCTGCCAACCCGATGACGGCGGAAGATATCGCCGAAACCCTGTTCTGGGTCGCCAGCCAGCCGCCGCACATCAACCTCAACCGGATCGAGCTGATGCCGGTCAGCCAGTCCTTCGCCGGTTTCCAGGTCGCGCGCGAAGGTTGAGGAAAACGCCGCCGCAAGACGGCATTGGCATTCCGCGACGGGAATGATAAAGCCCCGCGGCAGGGGATTTTCTTATCATGGAACGCATGAGTGGCCCTGCATCTGCTGATCGTCGATGATGACGAAGCCCTCGCCCCGCAACTCGCCGAACAGCTCCGGCTGATGGGGCACAGCGCCGTCATGGTGCAGGACGGCCGGCGCGCCATGGAGGCAGTGGCGGGCGCCCAGTTCGATGCGATCATCCTGGATCGCATCCTTCCCGGCATGGATGGCATCGCGGTGCTGCGCAGCCTGCGCGCCAACAATATCCTGACGCCGATCATCATGCTGACCGCATTGGGCCAGTCCCGGCAGAAGGTCGAAGGACTGGACAGCGGCGCCGACGATTATGTCGTGAAGCCGGTCGATCCGGCCGAACTCAACGCCCGGCTCCAGGCGCTGGTGCGGGCGCGGGGCTGGGGGGAACGCGGGTCGGACGAAACGCTGCGCGCCGGCGACCTGCTCGTCAGTCCCACGAAGCATAGCGCCTGGCGCGACGGCAAGGCGCTCAACCTCCAGAAGATCGAATTCAGGCTGCTGACCGAATTGGTGCGCAATGCCGACAGCGCGGTCACGCGCGCCATGCTGCTGGAGCGGGTGTGGAATTATGATTTCGAGCCGGCAACCAACATCGTCGAAGCCTATATTCGCAGGTTGCGGATCAAGCTGACCGAATTCGGGGGCGATGATCCCATCAAGACCATTCGCGGCGTCGGTTACATGTTGAGGGGATGATTTGCGGTTGCGATCGTCGCGGGCATTGGCGCTCGCTTTCTTCGCCGTTTTTCTCTGCGCCACGCTGGCGGCGGCTTTCGGCGGTCCATTTTCCCATCGCATGAAAAATGGCGCACTACCATAAGGTAGCGCGCCATTTTTCAATTCAGCTCCGATCAGAACTTGATGGATGCTTCGACGCCATAGGTGCGCGGCGCGTTGAAGTTGCCATAGTCGCCCAGGACGTTGGCGATGCTGCCGGTCGTCGTGCTGGTGGTCGGCGCGGCGGGCAGGCTGTTCGACGGATCGCGACGGAACACATATTGTTCGTTGAACAGATTGCGGCCCCAGAGGCTCAGCGTCAGGCTGCGGCCGTTGCCCGTGCCGATGTCGGCGAGCGAGATGCGGCCGTTGAAGATCAGCGAACTGTCATTCTTCGTGGCGAACTGGTCGAAGGCCTGGGTGGCCTGCGAATAGTTGCCGTCGAAGTGGAACTTCAGCTTTGTGTCGCCGCCGCCGATGGGCAGGGCGTAATCGATCGACCCGCTGGCCGCGTTGCGCGGCGTGAAGACGATGTAGAAGTCCTGATAGACATTGGTCGCGGTGATCAGCACCGGCGGGATCTTCGTGTAGGTATAGGCATAGGAGGCGTTCAGCGTCAGCCCGTCGAGGGGCTCAACGGTCAGGTCGGCTTCGATGCCACGGATCTTGGTGATGCCCGGAGCATTGATGGTGACCAGATTGTTGAAGCTGCTCGTCCCCACGAACTGGATCGAGCTGATGTCGACCTGGCTGTTCTTGCGGTCCATGATGTAACCGGCCAGATTGAAGCGGGCGCGGTTGTTCCAGAAGTCCGACTTCAGGCCGACTTCATAGGACTTCACATCTTCAGGATTGAAGGTCTGGTAGTTGGACGTGCGCGAACTGGCGCCGCCAGCGCGATAGCCGGTCGCATATTTGGCATAGACGTGCAGGCCGTTGCTGACGTCATAGGCGATCGTCGCCATCGGATTGAAGCGGTTCCACGTCGCATCCAGCGGCTTGTAGCCGACGCCAGTGAGGAAGGCGGCCGTGGCGGTGTCATAGTTGACGTTGCGCGAATAGTGCAGGACGCCCTTCTTCTCGTCATGCGTATAACGGCCGCCCACGGTGATATGCAGCGCATCCGTGGCGTTCCAGGTCAGCTGGCCATAGGCGGCATAGCTCTTCGACCAGACTTCCGAAGCGCGGTCGATCGAACAGCCGTTGACCGCCTTGCCGACGAAGGCCGGGGTCGATGCGGTGCAGAAGGGGATGGTGACGTAGTTGGCGCCAGTGACCACGCCGGCGGCGTTCTTGACGGCAACGGCACCCATCGAGCTGGGGGTCGCGGCGTCGTCGCTGACATGTTCGTTGAAGTAGAAGCCGCCCGCGACATAGTCGATCGAACCGACCGTGCCGACAGCCTGGAGTTCCTGGCTGAACTGGCGCTGGCGCAGGTCGGCGAGGCTGTAGCGGCTGAAGGCACACGGCGAGGCTGCAGTGCACGCACTGGTGGTGGTGCCAAGGCCGAGGTTGACCAGCGGCGGACGGTGGGCGCCGCCCGAATTGTCCCACTGGGTGGCGTCGACGCCGCGCCATGCGGTGATCGAGCGCAGCTCGAACGCGTCGGACAGGTGCCACTTCAGATTGTTGGTGAAGCCGTGCGTCTTGTCTACGCTGACCTGCTGCGGCACGCCGATGTCGGCTTCGCTCATGCGGCTATCGCCGTTGACGACGACGCCGGGCAGCAGCGCCTTGACCGGGCCACCGGTCAGGTTGGTGTAGTTGGTGCCCGGCAGCTTGCAGTTGGGCTGCGACGCCTGGGTGCCGTTGGCGCAACCATTGGGATCATAGTTCAGCAGCTGGCTGTAGAAGGGCGTATTTTCATCCTTCGCGACGTCATAGGAGAAGTCGTTGGTGATGGTGCTGGTCGGCTGCCAGCGCACGGCGGCGCGCATGCCCTTGCGGTTGTAATAGTTCCAGCCGGCCTGGCCCGCGAGCGGGTTCTCGGTGGTCGCATCCTGATGCTGGATCACGCCGTCCAGCTTGATCGAGAAGCCTGCGATCTTGGGCAGATCGATGTGGGCATCGGCGGTACGGCCACCATAATTGCCGGCGCCTGCCTCGATGCGGCCGCCCCATTCGCCGGTCGGCGCCTTGCTGACGATGCTGAGCGCGCCGCCTTCGGTGTTGCGCCCGAACAGCGTGCCCTGCGGGCCCTTCAGCACTTCGACGCGCTCGATGTCGAACAGCGCGGCGTTCAGGCCATGCTGGCGGCCCATGTAAACGCCGTCGACGTAGATGCCGACGCCCTGTTCACGAGCGGGCTGGTTGGCGTCGAGCGGCACGATGCCGCGAATGCCGATGGTAAGAGCCGACTGGCGCGCTTCGAAAGTCGCGACGCGCAGCGACGGGACGGCGCCGTCGGCGAGGTCGTAGAGGCTCGCGACATGGCGATCCTTGAGCGCTTCGGTGCTCATCACCGCCATGGAAATCGGGGTTTCCTGCAAATTGGTTTCACGCTTGGTGGCGGTGACGACGATCATGCCAAGGCCGGAATCATCGACGGCGGCGTCTGCGGGCTGCTCGTCAGTCGCGGCGCTCGCCAGCGCAGGCGCTGAAACCGATGCCAGCAGCAGCCCGCAAAGCGACGCGCGCAGCAAGGAAGCGGAAGAACGAATCATGCGTGTAACCCCTTTTGAAATCCATCGAGTGGACGTTTCGCGGGGCCGCCATTAGGTTTCGATCACAACATTTTTGTTACACTGGGTGTAACAATAACCCTAGCAATCTTGTAATTTTCGTTTCATAATTCAATTTTCATAAATAAAACTTTGGTTATTTTTAATCAATTCTCAAACATAATAAATTATTTATAATAACTTAAAGAAAAATATCTTTAAATTATCTTCTAAAATTCACATTTTCAGAAATATTTAAAAATCATCTTACGTACTATAGCTATTTCAAGCTAAGTGGTTTTGCTTGCAGGACAAGCAAAATCCGACATGCATGAAGCAGGTTCAGGCCACCGCCCGTCCCATGTCGCGATAATCTTCCGCCACGCAAAACTGGACCTGCGCCTTGCCCTTGGCTTTCGAACGATAAAGCGCGGCATCCGCGCAGGCGATGAGGCGTTCCATGTCCACGCCGAATTCGGGGGCCAGCGCGACGCCCACGCTGACGGTGACGCGCATTTCGATGCCGTCGATCACATAAGGTTCGCTGAGTTGCCTGATGACCCGGCGGGCAAGCAATTCAGCCTGATCCTGATGCTGCACATTGGCCTGGATCAGAAGGAATTCGTCTCCGCCAAGCCGGGAAGCGACATCTTCCGAGCGCACGATCGAACTCAGCCTCTGGGCCACCTCCAGCAACATCCTGTCACCGGCCGGATGCCCGTGACAGTCGTTGATCGCCTTGAACCCGTCCAGATCGAGATAGTGGATCGCCAACCCGCGGGCGGCCTGCTGGGAAGATTTGAGTCCCGATTGAAAGGACTCCCGCAACAGCAGGCGGTTGGGAAGCCCGGTCAGGGGATCGAAACGAGCGAGCTTGGCCAGATCATGCTTGGCGGTCAGATGCTCCACTGCGGAGCTGTAGAGATGCCGGACGGAACCCATGCTCATGGCGGCGACTGCCAGCAGCAGCAACGCCTCGAAAGCGAAGAATTCGGCGTGAAAGGGTTCGTCATATTCGGTCGTCGCATGGGCCAGCATCGCGGCAGCGGTAGGCACGACCGCCAGCGCAAGGCTGATCACGCACAGCCGGGGCCGGCCTGCATTCCTTGAAACGATGCCCGCGCCGAAGGTGAAGACCAGGCTGATCGTGGCGATATGGACAAGCGGCTGATGCGCTATGAGGGCGCGGATGTTGAGGGCCGCCAGCAACAGCGCGAACACATAGGTCAGGCTGGCGTAGCGCCATTCCCAGAGCCGGAGTTCCGCAATCCCCTGCGATGCTCCGCCAGCCCGATGATAGGAAGAGATGACATGGACGCGCAAGGCCGTGACCGCGATCGCGACAATGGTGAGCGCGGCGACCACCCAATCGTGCCATTTCAGATAAACCAGCGTGCCGACGATCAGATAGAGCAGGCCGAAACCGACGATCAGCAGCCGCATGGAGAAAAGCGTCGAGAGAAGGTCGCGATACACCGCCTCCGGCAGTTCGCCTGCCGAACTTCCCAGGACCGCGCCCAGCATGGAACGCAGCCCGCCTCTCTCCCCGGTTCTGTCCATGCGCCATCTTTCCACGAGGAAGGTTAACGAAATCCTACCCCCACGCCCAGCCGAGGCGGTTCCGAAGCCGCCGGCAAAATGGAGGTGTCATTAACAGGCTGATAACTATCCCAGGTTAAGACCTCGAGAAATTGTCATAGCGATCGAAGCTGCGGGGAAAAATGATCGACATCCAGAATCTCCTGCGTGCGCGAAAGACACGCATCATCGTGGCTGCGGTCCTGATCGGGGGCGGCGCCATGGGATTCGCGCCCTATATGCTGAACGACGTCTCCACCCAGGCGGCGATCAACGCTCCCCTGATCCGGCTTACCGCCGCAGCCGACGGAACGGTCGCCGATCTTCCGGCCAATGGCCGGTATTTCGACCGGACGACGGAAGTTCATCTGCTGAACCTGTCGCAGGACACCGGCGACGTCGCTGATCTCAGGGCCGAAGCGGAACTGGCGCGCACGGAAATGGCGCTCGACCAGCGGCAACTGGCGGAGTTGAACGGCCAGAGCCAAAGACTGACGCAGCGCGCGGCGCTCTTTTCCGGCGCGATGACCGCCCGCCTCGCAGCCGACCGTGACTCGGCCCAGGCCGACCTCACAGGCTGCCAGGCCGAACGCGCGGAACAGGCCGCCAACCTGGCACGCACGCGCACCCTGGCGGCGCAGGGCTTCATCTCGCCTGCCGGAGTGCAGAAGGCGGAAGCGTCGGCATCGCTGAAGAACAGCAATTGCAGCAGCGCCGCCGCACGGTTGCGGGCGATCCAGGTCACCCGCGACGCCGCGCAGTCCGACGTCTTCATCGGCGACAGCTATAATGACGCGCCCTATGCGGTGCAGCAGGCCGACCGCCTGCTGTTGCAGAAACAGGCGGTCGAAAAGACGTTGAGCGATGCGACGGCCCGTTATCGCCAGGCCAGCCTGCGGCTGAAGGATGCGCTGGCCCGGGCGGGCTATCGCGCGCCGGCAGGAACGCTGATATGGGCGGCGACGGCCAGCCCCGGCGCCGCGATCCGCGCGGGCGAACCCGTGCTGGACCTGCTCGATTGCCGCCGCCGCTTCGTTCAGGTCGCCCTGCCGGAACGCAAGGCGGAGGTGATCGGCCCCGGCACGCCCGCCGATGTCCGCATGATCGGTTCCGACCAGTGGCTCAAGGGGCAGGTCGTGAACATCACCGGCGCGGCGGGTCGCCGCAAGGAAGAATTGCTGGCCGCATCCACCTATTCCCTGCCCGAAGATCGGGAAATCGTGGTGGACGTCGCTCTGCCGACGCCCGACCCGCGGCGGATCGACGGCGCGCGCAAATGCGATGTCGGACGCCTGGCGGAGGTGCGGTTCAGCCGCAGGCTCTGACGGCGCATGTCCGGCATCGCCACCACAGCCCCCTTCGCGCCGCTAGTACTGCTGGCCGGCCTGCTGCTGCTCTTCGGCAAGATATGGCCGTCCAGAGCCGGCCTGGTGGCGACCATCGGGTGCACGATCCTCTATTATCTCCAGTGGCGGATCACCCAGACGATCCCCTGGGGCGAAGGCGCGGATAAGCTGTGGTGGCCGCTGACCTGCCTGTTCGTGGAAAGTGCCGCGCTGTTCGACGGCATCATATTGCTGGCGATCCTCTCCCGGCCGCGCGACCGCTCGGCGGAGGCGGATGCCGGCGAAGCGCGACTGCGCTCGGCTTGGGACGAGGATGCGGGTCTATTGCCCGCCGTCGACATCTTCATCGCCACCTATAACGAACCGCGCGAAGTGCTGGAAAAGACCATTCTCGGCTGCCTGTCGCTCGAATGGCCGGACGCGCGGGTGTGGGTGCTGGACGATGGCCGGCGCCCATGGGTACGCGATCTGTGCGTCGCGAAGGGCGCGGGCTATATCAACCGGCCTGACAACAGGGGCGCCAAGGCCGGCAATATCAATCACGCATTGACCGTGACCGACGCGCCCTTCGTGGCGGTGTTCGACGCGGATTTCGTGCCGCGCCGCGACTTCCTGCTGCGCACCATGGGCTTTTTCGATTCCAGGCGGATCGGCATCGTCCAGGTCCCGCATAGTTTCTACAATCACGATCCCATGCAGACCAATCTGGGACTGCAACAGGCGATGCCGGACGACCAGCGTTTCTTCTTCGAATCGATCATGCCCGGACGCGACGGTTGGGATGCCGCCTTTTGTTGCGGATCGAACAGCGTGACGCGCAGGACGCTGTTCGAATCGATCGGCGGCGGGCTGCCGGAAGGATCGATCACCGAAGACATGTTGCTGACGCTGGCCAGCCTGCGTCAGGGCTATGTCACCCGTTATCTGAACGAACCCCTCGCCTATGGCCTTGCGCCGGAAAGCACCGCCGCCTTCTTCGTCCAGCGTCAGCGCTGGGCACAGGGCGCGATCCAGATCCTGTACCTGAAACAGGGTCCGCTGGGGCCGGGGCTGAAGCTGCGCTATCGACTGCTGTTCCTGCCCAGCGCATGGATCACGCAGGGATTGCAGTCGGTCTTCACCGTGCTGACGCCGATCTTCTTCATGCTGTTCAACCTGGCCCCCATGGTCGGCATCAATCTGGAGGCGGTCGTTCATTACGTACTGCCGCTGATCATCGCGATGCTGAGTGGCATCACCTTGCTGGCGCCGGGGCGTTACTACCCGCTCGCGGCGCAGATATTGTCGCTGTTCCAGACCTTCCGCATCCTGCCGGTCGCCCTGCAAACGCTGTTCCGCCCCAGGGGCCTTGTCTTCAAAGTCACGCCCAAAGGAGCCGACGCGGGCGGCAGTCCATGGGAAAGCACGATATTATCCGCTTCCCTCGCGCTGATCGCATTGAGCTTCGCCGGCCTGATGATCAATGCCAACCCGGATTATCGCATCGTTTCGCAGGTCGGGCTGATGCCCATGGTCACTTTCTGGACGATCGTGAACATGTTCATGCTGATGCTGGTCGCCATGATGTGCCTTGAAAAGCCGCGCGTCCGGGGGGAGGAACGCTTCGCTTTGCGGCAAGGCGTGACGCTGCTGGGCGAACAGGGACAGATGATCCGGTCCGACAAGGGCGATATCTCCATTTCCGGTCTTGGACTGGAAGTGGCGGAGGCCACGGACCTGCGCGTCGGCGACCGCGTGGAGATCATCTTGCCGGACATTGGCCTGTTGCGCGGCTTCGTGCGACGTTCGGGCAGGCGCATCGGCATCGAGTTCGACTTTCATTCGGAACAGCTTCGCGACCGGCTGATCGTCGCTCTGTTCACGGACGAGATCCGGATCAACGCCCTGCGCCCCTCCGCGCTTGCCGTCGCGATCGCCGTGGCGAAACGCCTCTGGTCAGCGGATCTGCGCATTGTCGAAGCCCCTCCCCGCGCCACCGCTCTGACGCCCGCTTCGGACAAGCTGAGCGCAATGACCCGAGTCATCGCCCCATGGGAAAAAGAGGAGCGGAAAGCCCCCGTCCGCATTGCCGCCACTCGCGCCGGAAATGATCGGGCGGCGTAAAAGCAATGCGGGCTTTCCGCGATCCGGATCGCGGCCCTCCCGGCACGACCGTCACGCAGTCGCCAGACTGGCCTCCCCCGCGATCATCCCGGCCAGGCGCGATGCGATGATGCTTTCCGCTTCGCGCATGATCCGCTGGAGCAACACCTCGCAGGTCGGGATATCGCGGATCAGTCCCTGCACCTGCCCCGCCCAGACGAGTCCGGCATCGATGTCCCCTGTTTCAAGTGCGACGCGACCCTTGGCGCCCGATACCAGCGGCCTGATATCCTCGAACAGCGCACCGTCGCGGGCCGAGATTTCCACGACCTGATCCGACACGCTGTTCCTGGCGACGCGACCGGTATTGTGGAACTTGCGGAAGATCAGGTTGGTGCTGCGCTCGTCATTGTCGACGATGAACTGCTTCACCCGATCGTGGATCGGCGCCTCCACCGTGGCGCAGAAGCGCGTTCCCATGTTGATGCCTTCCGCGCCCAGGGCGAGCGCGGCAGCAAGCCCCCGGCCGTCGCCGAAGCCGCCGCTGGCGATCATCGGAACCTTCACCTTGTCCGCCGCCGCCGGAATCAGGATGAGGCCGGGAATATCATCCTCGCCCGGATGGCCCGCGCATTCGAAACCGTCGATCGAAATGGCATCCACGCCCATCCGCTCCGCCGACAGGGCGTGGCGGACGGCGGTGCATTTGTGGATGACGGTGATGCCGTGCGCCTTGAAATGCTCGACATGCTCCTGCGGTTTGTGCCCGGCGGTTTCGACGATTTTCACGCCGCTCTCGATGATCGCGCGGCGATATTCAGCATAGGGCGGCGGCGCGACGGAGGGCAGGATGGTGAGGTTCACGCCGAAGGGCTTGTCCGTCATCGCGCGGCAACGGTCGATTTCGCGCCGCAGATCGTCCGGCGTCGGTTGGGTGAGCGCCGTCAATATGCCAAGGCCACCCGCATTGGACACCGCCGCCGCCAGCTCGGCCCGACCGACCCACATCATGCCGCCCTGAACGATGGGATGCTCGATCCCCACCAGTTCGGTGAAGCGCGTCCTGAGAGCCATTTACAACGCCTCCACGATGGTCACATTGGCGATGCCGCCCCCCTCGCACATGGTTTGCAGGCCGTAACGCAGCCCGCGCGCCTTCAGCGCATGGATCAGCGTCGCCATCAGCTTCGTCCCGCTCGCGCCCAGCGGATGGCCCAGCGCGATCGCGCCGCCATTGACGTTCAACCGATCGGGATCCGCGCCCAATGCCTTCGCCCAGGCCAGGGGAATCGGCGCGAAGGCTTCGTTGACCTCATAGAGATCGATGTCGCCGATGGTCATGCCCGCGCGTTCGAGTGCCCTCTGCGTCGCCGGAATCGGCTCTTCCAGCATGATGACCGGGTCGCCAGCCGTCACTGTCATGTTGACGATCCGCGCGATCGGCGTCAGGCCATGCGCCTTGAGCGCCCGTTCCGATACGATCAGCGCGCCGGAAGCGCCGTCGCAGATCTGACTGGCATTGGCGGCGGAAATCACGCCACCTTCCTGCAACAGCTTGACGGAGCCGATCCCTGCCAGCGTCGCGTCGGCACGAATGCCTTCGTCGATGACATGGGGGACGCCATCCACGTCCAGCGGCACGATCTCCCGTTCGAAGGCGCCGGCCTGCGTGGCGGCGGCGGCACGACGATGGCTTTCCAGCGCGAAGCGGTCCAGCGTCTCGCGGTCGAAGCCATATTTGGCAGCGATCATTTCCGCGCCGTCGAACTGGCTGAAGCTCTTCACGCCGAAACGTTGCTGGATGCGGGGACTGAACGGGCCGACGCCGACGCCCTCCTTCGCGTGAAAACTGGTGTTGGAGAACATTGGCACGCGGCTCATGCTCTCGCCCCCTGCCGCGATCACCACATCCTGCGTGCCCGACATCACCGCCTGCGCCGCGAACTGGATCGCCTGCTGCGACGATCCGCATTGCCGGTCGATGGTGACGGCGGGGACGCTGACCGGCAGTCTGGAGGCCAGCACGGCATTGCGGGCAAGGGCAAAGCCCTGCTCACCCGCCTGTGTCACGCACCCCAGGATCACGTCATCGATCGCCGCCGGATCGATGCCCGTTCGGTCGACCAGCGCGTTCAACACTTCCCCCGCCATGTCGGCCGGATGCCAGCCCGCCAGCTTCCCATTACGCCGTCCACCGGCAGTGCGCACCGCTTCGACAATATAGGCTTCCGCCATGTTCAGACTCCTTTGAAGTTGGGCGACCGCTTTGCGAAATAGGCGGCCAGACCTTCCCGGCATTCGGGCGTGGCGCCCGCCCGCGTGATCGATGCGACCTCGCGTTCGAGTTGGGTTTCGAAACTGCTCTCCAGGCTTTGCCGCAGCAGAGCCCGCGCCGCGCCGATCGTGCCGACCGCCGCACCGGCGAGCTGCGCGGCCAGCCTGTCGCCTTCCTCGGCCAGCGCTTCATCATCCACCAGGCGCGTCACCATGCCGATCGCTTCGGCCTCCTCCGCCTTGATCCGGCGATTGGTGAGGATGATCTCCTGCGCCTTGCGAAGGCCCACCAGACGGGGCAGCAGCCAGCTCATCCCGCCATCGGGCGTCAGCCCCAGCGTGCCATAAGCCGCCGTGAAATGCGCCGACCGCGCACACAGCACGACATCGCCACCGACCGCAAGGCTGAGGCCCGCGCCGGCAGCGGGGCCGTTCACCAGCACCAGCAACGGCTTGGCCATATGCGCGAAGCGGGTGAGCGCCATGTGCAAGGTGCCCGCCAGGTCGCTCAGCAACGCATCGACATGATCGCCTGCGGACTGGAACAGGCCGATATCGCCGCCCGCGCAGAACAGCCGCCCGGCGCCGGTCAGCACCACGCAGCGTATGCCCTCGTCGGTCTGGCAGCGGATCGCGGCCTCCACCAGCGCGCGCGCCATGGGCAGGTCCACCGCATTGCCCGCCTCCGGGCGATTGAGCGTGATGCGCGCGACGCCGTCCATCACGGAAAACAGAACCGGTGCGTCGTTCATCGGCACCCCTCCATGCTTTCGACGGCCAGGGCGATCAGGCGCGGCAGGCTTTCGGCCCGCTCCTTCGCATGGGCGGAGGCCGCCGTCCCCCGGATCACCCGCCCCTTGATGCCGTGGAAGATCGCCGCCAGCCGGAAGAAGTTGAAGGCGACGCAAAAGGCGTAGTCCACCTCCGAAATCGGCGGACGGCCGGCATTCCGGCAATAGGCAGCGCGATATTCATCCTCGCCCGGGATGCCGAGCGCGGCGAGATCGGCCCCGCCCAGCCCCGCCACGATGTCAGGCGGCATGCGGAACATCATCGCATGATAAGCGAAATCCGCCAGCGGATGTCCCAGGGTCGACAGTTCCCAGTCGAGCACCGCCAGCACGCGCGGTTCGGTCGGGTGGAAGATCATATTGTCGCAGCGGAAATCCCCATGGACGATCCGCGTCTCGTCCCCGGCCGGAATGGCGGTCGGCAGCCACTCGATCAGCCGGTCCATGCCAGGGTCGCGGCCTGCGGCCTCATCCTCCAGATATTGCTTGGACCAGCGGGCGATCTGCCGCTCGAAATAATTGCCGGGGCGGCCATAGTCGCCAAGGCCGACCGCTTCGGGATCGATCCGGTGGAGCGCCGCGATCGTGCCGTTCATCGCATCGAAATAAGCCGCGCGCTCGTCCCGGCTCACATCGGGGAAGGTCGCATCCCAGAAGATGCGCCCTTCGACCATCTCCATGACATAGAACCAGCTGCCGATGACGCTGTCGTCAGTGCAAAGACCGTGGACATGCGCCACCGGAAAGCCGGTCTTGCCCAGCGCCTCCAGCACCCGCGCCTCACGCTCGACGGCATGGGCCCCCTTCAGCACCTGCCCCGGCGGCTTGCGGCGCAACACATAGGACCGACCCGGCGTCAGCAACTTGTAGGTCGGGTTGGACTGACCGCCCTTGAACTGCTCGACGGTCAGCGGCCCCGCGAAGCCCGCCACATGGTCGCCCATCCAGGCCGCCATCCGCCCCTCATCGAAGCGATGGGCGTCGCGGACGGCGGTCGTTCCCGCATTGGCGGATGCATCGACGCTCATGCCCCCTCCCTTGCTTTCCAGTCGCGCCTGATCTTCCTGGCGAGGCTCCATTTGTGCACTTCGGTCGGCCCGTCATAGATGCGGAAGGCGCGGATTTCGCGGAACACCTGCTCCACGATGGTTTCACCGGTCACGCCCGCGCCTCCCATCACCTGGACGCAACGGTCGGCAACCCGCATCAGCGCTTCGGACACCGCCACCTTTGCCATGGAACTTTCCGCCGTGCCCAGCGCACCGCCGTCCAGCACGTCCGCGCACCAGTCGATCATCAGTTCGGCCTGCTTCAGATCGATCAGATTCTCCGCCAGCATGAAACCGACGCCCTCATGATCGATCAGCGTCTTGCCGAAGGCCATGCGGCGATTGGCATAGTCGGTTGCGATCTCATTCGCCCGGATGCACGCCCCCAGCCAGCGCATGCAGTGCGACAGCCGCGCGGGGCTGAGGCGGACCTGCGCATATTGGAAGCCCTCGCCCGCCTGACCCAGCATCTGGTCGGCGGGCACGCGCAGATTGTCGATCGTCACCACCGCATGGCCGCCCGGCATGGAGCTGTCGATCGTATTGGGCACATGATCGATTCGGATCGCCGGATCGGGCAAATCAACCAGGAACATGCATGCACCTGCTTCGGCCTTCGCCATGACAATGCCAACCTGCGCGCCCTGCGCGCCGGTGATGAACGCCTTGCGTCCATTGATGACCCAGTGATTGCCGTCCTGCCGGCAGACCGTCCGCATCATCGACGGATCAGACCCCGCGCCATTTTCCGACGCGGGTTCGGTCATGAAGAAGGCGGAACGCGCGCGCCCCTCCACCAGCGGTTTCAGGAAACGGTCCTTGATCTCCGCATTGCCGACCTTGCCCAGCAGATAGATATTGCCTTCGTCGGGCGCAGCCGTGTTGCAGGCGAGCGGCCCCAGGGGCGAGAGGCCGGTTTTCTGAAGCACGATTGCGGTTTCACGCTGCGTCAGATGGCCGCCGTCGGGCAGGATATGGGGCGTCAGAACCCCTGCCGCCCGCGCCTTTTCCTTGAGTTCGGCGACCAGTTCCTCGCTTGGGCAGTCATGATGATCGCGGCGCGGATCGCGCTCATAGGGCACGACCACCTCGCGGACGAAGGCCTCCACCTTCGCCGCGATTTCCATCGTCTTTTCGGGACCGGCTCCGGTCGATCCGCCGCCGCTCATTTCGGCGCCATCCGGATCGCGCCGTCCAGACGGATGACTTCGCCGTTCAGCATCGGATTGGCGATGATCTGCTCGACCATCAGCGCATATTCGTTGGGCTGGCCCAGGCGGCTGGGGAAGGGCACCTGCTTGCCCAGCGAATCCTGCGCCTCCTGCGGCAGCGACGCCAGCAGCGGCGTCAGGAAAAGGCCCGGCGCGATCGTCATCACGCGGATGCCATGGCGGGCGAATTCCCGCGCGATCGGCAGGGTCATGCCGACCACGCCGCCCTTGGAGGCAGAATAGGCCGCCTGGCCGATCTGGCCGTCATAGGCAGCGACGCTGGCGGTGTTGATGATGACGCCGCGTTCCTCGCCGCCGACCGTATCGACGTCATGCAGGCGGGCCGCGAATTTCGACAGGACATTGAAGCTGCCGATCAGGTTGATGGTCACGATCTTCGAAAAATCTGCCAGCGGAATCGCCTTGCCGTCGCGGCCGATCACCTTGGCGGGCGGCCCGATGCCGGCGCAATTGACCAGGATGCGGGCCTTGCCGTTCAGCGCCTCCGCCTCTTCCATCGCCGCGTCGACGGCAGCCTCGTCCGTTACATCCACCGGGATGAAGTGCCCGCCAATCGCCCCGGCATGGGCCTCTCCCAGATCCGCATTCAGATCGAAAATCGTTACTTTGGCACCGCCCTTGGCCAAGCGCTCCGCCGTCGCCCCGCCAAGGCCTGACGCGCCGCCCGTGACGATGGCCGCAAGTCCACTGATGTCCATTCAACGCTCTCCCGGCAAAATAATGAAACTCAATAGTGCATCATGCACTTATGAGTGTATTGCGTCTTCCGACGTTTCCTGTCAACGCACTATCTGCACCGAAAAAGGGTAATTGATGCAGCCGGCCTCTCCATTTCGCACCCCCGCCCAGAAGGAAGCGGAACGTGCCGCAAAACGGGACGCCGTGCTGCGCGCGGCGGTCAAGATGTTCAACGAACGGGGGTTCCACGCGACCTCGCTGGACGATGTCGCCGCCAGCCTGGGCATATCGAAGCGGACCATTTACCATTATCTGGCGAACAAGGATCAGGTGCTGCTGGAATGCATCACCATCGGCCTGCACCAATTGCTGGAAGCGGCGGCGGAAGTGCGCAGCGAACCGGGCGACGGGCGCCATCGCCTGACGCGTTTCCTGCGCCGCTATGCCGAAATCAACATGGAGGATTTCGGGCGCTGCGTGATCCGAACCGGCGTGGAAGTCCTTTCTCCCGACAGCCTGCCCCGCTATCGCCAGCTCAAGCGTGCCATCGATGACGCGCTGCGCGCGATGATAGAGGATGCCATTGCCGACGGTTCCATTGCGCCGGTCGATGTCAAGATGGCCGCCTTCGTCCTGGCGGGCGCGCTGAACTGGCCGGCGCGCTGGCATGATCCGGAAGGTCCGCTGCCGGTTGACGTCATTGCCAGGAAACTGGTCGATATATTGACCGAAGGCCTCAATCCGCGCCCCTGAAGTCAGGGGATCAATACCGCCTTCACGCAATCGCCCCGCGCCTGGGCGGCAACCGCTTCGTTGATGTCCGCCAGCGGAAAGGTCCGGATAAGCCGGTCGAAGGGGAAACGCCCGGCCCGGTAGAGTTCGACCAGTTCCGGAATGAAGCCGTCAAGGTCGCTGTCGCCTTCGATAATACCGTGAATCCGGTGCCCATAGGTGATCAGCGCCGCCAGATTGATCGACAGGCTGCTGTCGGGCCGGGGCGGTATGCCGACCAGACCCAGCAGACCATGGCTGGCAAGCGAGGCCAACGCCGCTTCCACCACCGCTTCGCGGCCGCTGGTTTCAAAGGCGAATTCAACGCCGTCGGACAGGATCGCGCGGATGGCGGCGGGCACGTCTCCCTCCGCCGGATCGATCGCATGGGTCGCGCCCAGCGACAAGGCCAGTTCCCGCCGTCCCGCCATCGGCTCCACCACGATGATCGTCGCGCATTGCCGGATGACCGCTCCCATCACGGCGGCGAGGCCGACTGGCCCGGCGCCGAAGATCGCAATGCTGGACCCCGCCGGGCAGGCCAGCGAGCGCATCACCCCGCCCGCTCCCGTCTGGAATCCGCAACCCAGAGGTCCCAGCAGTTCGATCGGCACGTCTTCGGCATCGATCTTCACGACATTGCGCTCCTGCGCCAGGGCATGCGCCGCGAAGGAGGACTGGCCGAAAAAATGGGCCGAGAGCGCCCCATCCTTCCCGCAGAGGCCGGTCGTGCCGTCCGCCCGCGCACCGGCATAGTTCAACACCGGGAATTCGCGGCAATAGGAGGGCAGATGCTCCTGGCAGCGCGGACAATGGCCGCAGCTGGAAAAGCCCAGCACGACGCGGTCGCCCGGCTTCACCTTGGTCACGCCCGCGCCCACCGCTTCCACAACCCCTGCGCCTTCATGACCAAGGACCGCGGGCAGCGGAATGGGGATGAACTGGTCGCGCGCCACCAGATCGGTATGGCACAGGCCAACCCCGGCGATCCGCACCAGCACTTCCCCGGCGCGGGGCGCCTCGATCTCGATCGCTTCCATCGAGAAGGGGCCATGCGGTTCCCGCGCGACCGCTGCCATGCTCTCCATCATCTTCCTCGCTGTGGGTTCACACGGCCATGACGACCGATTTGGGTTCCAGATAGGCGTCCAGCACTTCGCTGCCATTTTCCCTGCCGATGCCCGACATCTTCATGCCGCCAAAGGGAAAGGCCGGGTCGGCCAGCATCACGCAATTGACGAAGACGGTCCCGGCCTCGATCGCCGCCGAAGCCCGGTGCGCCGTCGCCAGGTCGCGCGTGAAGACATGTCCGGCAAGGCCATAAGGGCTGCCGTTCGCCAGCGCGATCGCCTCATCCAGGTCGTCGAAGGGCGCTGTCGCCAGCACGGGCCCGAAGACCTCCTCCCGCGCGACCTCCGCATCGGGCGGCACATCGCGAAGGACAGTCGGCGCGAAATAATAGCCGCCGTCAGGCAACTCCGCGCGGAGCGGCACGGCTTCCAGACCGCCACTCCTCGCCCGCGCGACAAAGCCCGCGACCCGCGCCCGCTGCCGCTCGCTGATCAGCGGTCCCATCTGGCTGGCGCGATCGGCGCTCGGCCCCATGCGCTGGGCCGCGCCGACTGCCGCTATGCCCTCCAGCACCCGGTCGTAGATCGAGCGGTGGACATAGAGCCGCGTCCCCGCGTAGCAGACCTGCCCGGCATTGAAGAAACAGCCCATCGCCGCCTGCGGGATCGCCAGATCGAGATCGGCGTCCGCGCAGATGATCGACGGCGACTTGCCGCCTAGTTCCAGCGTGACGCGCTTCAGGTCGGGCACCGATGCCTTGAGGATCGCCTGTCCGGTCGCGGTCGATCCGGTGAAGGCCACCTTGGCGACGAGCGGATGGCTGGCGAGTGCGGCCCCGGTGGCGCCGTCCCCCGTCACCACGCTCAGCACCCCGTCCGGCAGCCCCGCCTCCCGCGCCAGCTCCACCAGCCGCAAGGCGCTGAGCGGCGTTTCAGGCGCGGGTTTCAACACCACCGTGCATCCCGCCGCCAGCGCCGGCGCGATCTTCCACATCGCCAGCACGATCGGGAAGTTCCACGGCGTGATCGCGGCGACCACGCCCACCGGCTCCCGCCGCGAATAGACATGGAAAGCGCCGGGCGTGCCGCTCAATGTCCCGGCCCGTCCCGCCAGCTTCGTCGGCCAGCCCGCATAGACGCGCAGCCAGGCGATGGCGGCGGGAATATCGACCATCTCGACGATGGATATGGGCTTGCCGGTATCCAACGCCTCCAGCGCGGCGATGCGGGGCAGATCGGCCTCGATCGCGTCGGCGAAACGATGCAGCAATCGCTCTCGCGCCAGCGACGTCAGGTCCCGCCAGCCGGGATTGCGGAAGGCCCTGTGCGCCGCATAGACAATCGCATCCACCTGCGCCGCGCTGGCGACGGCCATGTCTGCGAAGGCCGACCCAGTGCAGGGATCGATATCCGGCAATACCGCTTCCGTCGCCAACCTGTCCCCGCCCGCGCGCAGCGAAAGTTCCGGCAAGTGTAGCCCGTCAAAACCCTGGATCACTGTAGCGTCTCCAACCGCCGCCTGCGGAAATCGCTCGGCGTTTCGCCCGCAAATTGCCGGAAGGCGCGCGTGAAATGGCTCTGGCTGGTAAAGCCCAGAGCCTCGGCGATGGTGGCCATCGGCGTGTCCGACTGTTCCAGCATCTGCTGTGCCCGGTCGAGCCGCGCCCGCATCACATATTGATGGGGACTGACGCCGGTCGCCTTCTTGAAGATACGGCAGAAATGGGCGGGCGTGACCCCCGCCTGCGCCGCCATTTCCTCCAGGCTGTGATCGATCTCCGGCCGGTGCAGGATGGCGTTCATGATGTTGTGGATGCGGTAGGACGAAAAGGCGGAGGTCGGAATATCCGCCGCTCCCGCATTGACCGGGCCGCGCAGCATATGCGCCTTCAGCGCATCGACCAGAGCGCTGACATAAATGTCGCGTTCCGGCGTCTGCGGCGCGTAAAGCTCCCCCAGCACCTGCCGCGTCAGCGCGACGCCCAGAGGATCGGAAAAGGCAAAGCGCATCCGCTTGAACTGGTCCAGCGCGGGGGCATTTTGCAGATCCGTCGATGCAACGCTCAAAGTCACCACATCCAATTCGCCGTCGACCAGCCAGCCGGTGGGCTGGCCTGAAGGCACGATGGTCGCGCAGCCCGGCAGCGAACTCGCCTCGCTCCACCCGTCGCGCTCCCAGGTGCGCACATTGGGCTTGCCCGCGATATGGACGACGAACATCGGATCGGGCAGCGCGGGAAGCGTGTAGCTGCCGACGAATTGCCGCCAGCGGCACAGGCGCCAGCGGCCATGCTCCCCCCCCAACTGCATGTCCGGCGCGCGCCCCAGCGCATCCGAGATGATGTCTTCGTCGTTAGACCCGTTGGCGTCGGCCATGTTCCTCTCCTTCAGGCGGGCGTCAGCACCACGTCCAGATTTTTCAGTCCGTTGATGAAATTCGACCTGAAACGGCGAGGCTGCGCCATTATCCGGAAGGATGCAACGCGCTCCGCCAATATGCCGAAGGCCACGCGCAGCTGCATTTCCGCCAGCCGCGATCCGACACAGACATGCTGGCCGGTGCCGAAGCCCAGATGCTGGATATTGCCCCGCTCTATGTCGAAGCGGTGAGGATCGGCAAAGACGCTCTCGTCCCGGTTGGCGGCGATGTACCAGAGGACGATCTTGTCGCCCTTCCGGATCGCCTGACCGCCGATTTCCGTGTCCGCCATGGCCGTGCGCCGCATGTGCATGACCGGGCTGGCATAGCGCACCATTTCGCGCACACCATTTTTCAGCAGGTCCGGCTGCGCCCTCACCTTGTCCCACTGATCGGGATTATCGGCAAAGGCGACGATGGAGTGGCTGATCGAATTGCGCGTCGTCTCGTTCGCACCGACCAGCGCGAGGATCATATTGCCGATGAACTCGCGCAGGGCCACCGGTTGCCCGTTGACCTCCATGGTCGCGAGCAATGTGGCAAGGTCCTGTCCCGGTCGCGCGCGGCGTTCCTCGAACAGTTGCTGCGCGAAGGCCATGAACTCGCCCAGCACCGCCGCCATGGCTTCGGGGGATTGGCGGAAATCGGGATCATCCTCCCCCACAAAGGCATTGGTCCAGTCGTAAAGCTTCACCCACATGTCGGCGGGCAGATCGAACAGCTCGCACAAGGTCAGCAGCGGCAGCGGCGCCGAGAGCAGCGGCACGATATCGACCGTCTCGCCCAGCGGTATCCTGTCGATCAGCGTCAGGCAGCGTTCCCTGATCCGCTCCTCAATCCCCGCCAGCCGCCCCGGCGCGACGGCGGGCATGATATATTTGCGATATTGGGTATGCACCGGCGGATCGACCGAGATGAAGGGGATGCCGATCGCAGCCTCCCCCGCGCCCGTCAGCCCCACTTCATTCTCGTTGAAGATCCGATGCCCGCCATTTTCATAAGCCGAGGAGAAGAGTGCCGGATTGCGCGACACCTCGACAATGTCGGCATAGCGGGTCAGCGCCCAGAAGCCCGCGCCGTCACTCTCCGGGTTCCATTAGACCGGCTGCTCCTGCCGCAGCCGGTCGAACAGGGGATGCGGCACCTGCTGGAGATAAAGGTCCGGGTCCTTGAGGTCCGCGATCATGGGACGCCCTTTCGTCAGAAGCTGAACCGGGCCGTCACGCCATAGGTGCGCGGCGTCGAGGGCACGAGGAAGTTATAGGGGAAGCCCGCCCCGCGCAGGTCGAGGCCGTAGCTGTAGACCTTCCGGTTGAAGGCGTTGTTGATCCAGCCCCTGATCTGGATCGGCCCATGTGCCCATGCCAGCGCTGCGTTGACCTTGGCATAGCCCTTCTGTTGCAGCTCGGCATTGACCTGCCCCGTCCCCGCCGCGTTGACGGCATTGAAGGGCGAGAAATATTGCCGGCTGAAATAATTGACCGTCGGGGAGAAGGTCAGACTGTCGCTGCCCGTATCGAAGATCGTCCAGTCGAACCCGGCCGTCCCGGTCCAGCGCGGCGCGAAGGGCAGATCATTGCCCGACAGGTCCGTGCCCTGAAGCGTCAGCTCCTTATAGGTCGCGTGCAGATAGCCGCCCGACATATTGATCGTGAAGCCGGGAAAGGCGCGGAAACTGGCTTCGACTTCGCCGCCATAGACTTCGGATTTGGGCGCATTGACCAGGAACGACACCGGGCCGGGCCGCGTATCCTGCACCTGCTGATTACTATAGTCATAATAGAAACCGGCCGCCGACAGCGTCAGCCTCTTGTCGAGGAAACGACCCTTGATGCCTGCTTCATAGGCGTTCACCCGCTCCGGATCGATATAGGTGATGCCGACCGAGGAAGTATAGCCGCCGCCGTTGAATGCACCCGACCGATAGCCCCGGCTGTAGCTGGCATAAACCAATGTGCCGCCATCGAAAGTGTAGCTCAATGCCGCGCGGCCGGTCAGCGCCTTGTTGCTGCCGTCGATTTCGTAGCGGGCGGCGGGATCATAAGCGCAGGTCCCGGGCGCACCCGCGCAGGGCACGGTGCTGGCCAGCGGCAGGTCCGGCCCGCCCACATCGCCCGCGAACAGATAGGCATAGCCGTCGCGATAATGCGCCTTGTCCCAAGTGTAGCGGGCACCCAGTGTCAGGACCAGCCTGTCCGTCAGGTCATAATCGCCCTGAAGGAAGACGGCTTGGGAGCGGCGCGATTGGCGATAATGCTGGAAGAAGCCGCCATTGACGCCCGCGCCCAACATGCTGCCGATATTGAAGCGGTTGTCCGTGATCGTCCGGTCCCAGCCGTAGAACAGGCCGCCGACCAGCTTCAGGCTGTCGCCTTCATAATTGAGCCGCGCTTCCTCGCTGAACTGGCGGAAGTTGGAACGCCAGTTGATGTCCAGCACATCCAGCGGCGATCCATCGGCTGCCTGCTGCAAATTCTGCTTGCCGCCATCATAGGAGGTGATCGAGGTCAGCGTGACCTGCGGGCTCAATTCCAGCGCGACATTGGCGGCCACGCCCCAGGCATCGGTACGGCTGTCGCCGATGCGGTTCTCATTGACTTCGAAAAAGCCCTGCCCCGGCGTGCCCGGCCCGGTCAGCCCATGGATGCCCGCCTGCGTGCCGCGATCCCGCCCGGCATAGGCACGGATCTTGATGTCCAGCGGACCATTGCCTGGCCTGACGCGCAGGGAGAAACGGCCCTGAAGCGTATCCACGCTGTTGGCATCACGCCCGCCCGGCGCGACATTGCGCAACTGGCCGTCGCCCTTCTCGTAATTGGCGGCGATGCGGATGCCCAGTTCATCTTCCACCAACGTGGTTTCGATCGCGCCCTGCGCCTTTATCGTGTCGAAATTGCCGTAACCCGCCTCAATCGTGCCGTTGCTGCCCGACAGTTTCGGCGCGCGGGTGATGAAGTTGATCGCGCCGCCCGTGGTATTGCGTCCGAAGAGCGTACCCTGCGGCCCGCGCAACACTTCGACGCGATCGAGGTCGAACAGGCCCATGCCATGGCTGGTCCGCGCGGCGATATAGACGTCGTCAATATAGACGCCGACCGGCGAGGCCTGATTCGAATTATATTCATTGGCGACGCTGATCCCGCGCAGCGAGAAATTGGGCTGCGTATTGCCATAGGGGCTGCTGACCTGCAGGTTCGGCACCGCCGTCGCCAGGCTGGCCGAATTGGAAATGCCCTTGTTCTGGAGGGTATCGCCGCCCAGCGCCGAAATGGCGAGCGGCACGTCGAGCAGCGATTGTGATCGGCGCTGTGCGGTCACGATGATATCCGTGGGGTCGCCGGCAGGGGTTTCATCCTGCGCGATGGCCAGTTGCGACACGCCGCAAAGAAACAGGACGCCCAGATAACCTGTTGTGCGCTTCATTACCCTCTCCTCATCCTTATCTGGCCGCCACGGCCTTATCGACGACCCATTGAGTAGCGGATGAAAGGGGTCTTGGCTTTACACCGGAGTGACCCCGAATTTGCCATTTCTTGCGCTCGCCTTGTGCGCCGGAGCAAATTGATCCTGAATGAGCGCAAGGAAAACAGGCGCGGCCGGGCCAATGCGCATGGTCGCCGCAGGAGAGGTTTTTGCAAAATGCATCCCCGACATCATGCCCTATCGGACCCGCAACGCCCCGCGCTGATCCTGCCCGAACGGCGGCAGAGCGTCAGCTATGGCCAGTTGGAAAGTGCAGCCAACAAAGGCGCGCATCTGTTGCGCGGTCTGGGCATGGCCCGGGGCGATGTGATCGCCCTTCTGCTCGACAATGAGGCGGCGATTTTCGAGGCCGGATGGGCGGCGCAGCGCATCGGCCTGTACCAGACCAGCATCTCGACCAAGCTCAGCGCGGCGGACATCGCCTATATCCTGCGGGATTCCGGCGCGCGCATCCTGATCGCGTCGGACCGGCTGGCCGATCTGGCTGCTCAAGCGCTTGCCGAGGCGCCGGATGTGCGCGGCTATCTGGTCGATCACGCGCAGAACGGTTTCGAAAGCTGGCGCGATGCCATCGCCACCTGCCCGGACCATCCGGTCGCGGACGAAAGCGCAGGCACCGACATGCTCTATTCCTCCGGCACGACGGGACGGCCCAAGGGGGTCAAACCACCCTTGCCCGAAGGCCCGCTGGATGAAAGCACGCCGCTCGAAACCATGGGCGCGCGCCTCTACGGTATGGGGCCGGACAGCCTCTATCTGTCCACATCCCCGCTTTATCACGCCGCGCCGCTGCGCTGGGCCATGACCGTCCACCGCCTGGGCGGCACGGTGATCGTCATGGAGCGGTTCGACGCCGAAAGCGCGCTCGCCATGATCGAGCGCCATCGCATCACCCATGCAACCTGGGTGCCGACGCATTTCGTCCGGCTGCTGAAACTGCCGGAGGAGGTCAGGAAGCGCCATGACCACGGCTCCCTGCGCGCCGTCATTCATGCCGCGGCGCCCTGCCCCGTCCCGGTCAAGCAGGCGATGATCGACTGGTGGGGACCGATCATCCACGAATATTATTCGGGCACGGAATGCTGCGGCATCACTGCCCTCTCCGCACAGGAATGGCTCGCCAAACCCGGCTCGGTGGGCAAGGCCGTGCTGGGCGAGGTAAAGATCGTCGGAGATAATGGCGCGCTGCTCGGCCCCGGCGAAACGGGCGACGTCTATTTCGCGGGCGGTCCGGCCTTCGTCTATCATAACGACCCGGAAAAGACCGCCGCCGCGCATGACGACCGGGGCTGGGCGACGCTGGGCGATATCGGCCATGTCGATGAGGACGGCTATCTGTTCCTGACCGACCGGCGCAGCTTCATGATCATTTCGGGCGGCGTGAACATCTATCCACAGGAGATAGAGAATCTGCTGGTCACCCATCCCAAGGTCGCCGATGCCGCGGTGATCGGCGTCCCCGACGAAGAAATGGGCGAGCGTGTCGTCGCCATCGTCCAACCTCAGGATGCACCCTGGGATAGCGAGGCATTGGCTCAGCAATTGACCCGCTTCACCCGCGAAGCGCTGGGCGGGGTCAAGACGCCGCGCGAATTCCTGTTCCGCGCCGACCTACCCCGCGAACCTACGGGCAAGCTGATGAAACGATTGCTGGTGGAGGAATTCGGAAAGTCCCGCCACCTCCTGCCTTGACAATGACCGTTGCGAACCACATTACACTCATGAGTGCATAGTAAACGATTGAGTGTTATGCTGACCGATATCCAGTCCGCCATACGCGACAGCGTCAGGGCCTTCGCGCAGGAGGAAATCCGCCCCCATTCCGCCCGGTTCGAGGCGGAGGGCGGCTATCCCCCGGCGCTGTTCCAGCAGATGGCCGCGCTCGGCCTCTGGGGCATGACCGCGCCCGAGGCCTTTGGCGGCGCGGAGGCGGATGCGGTGTCCTACGCCCTTTCCCTGATGGAGCTGGCGGCGGCCGACGGGGCGCTTTCCACCATCGTTTCGATCCAGAACTCGATCCTCGTGTCCGGCCTGCTCAAGGATGGCAGCGCGGAACAGCAGGCGCGTTTCCTTCCCGACCTGATCGGCGGCCGGACCATCGGCGCATTCGCCTTGACGGAGGCGGATGCGGGGTCGGACGCTTCCGCCATCCGGACCCGCGCGGTAAAGGTCGACGGCGGCTGGCGCATCACCGGCGCCAAGCAGTTCATCACGTCCGGCAGGATCGGCGGGTTGGTCATGATCATCGCCGTGACCGATCCGGAGGCGGGGAAGAAAGGCCTGTCCGCCTTCATCGTGCCGACCGACCGGGCCGGCTATCTGGTCGACAAGGTCGAACATAAAATGGGCCAGAGCGCATCGGACACCTGCGCCCTGCGGTTCGAGGACATGTTCGTCGAGGACGAATTGCTGATCGGCCAGCCGGGGCTGGGCTATCGCATCGCGCTCGCCAATCTGGAGACGGGCCGCATCGGCATCGCCGCGCAATGCGTCGGCATGGCGCAGCAGGCGCTGGAGATCGCCATCGGCTATGCGAAAGAGCGCAAGAGCTTCGGCAAGGCGATTATCGAGCACCAGGCGGTGGGCTTTCGCCTGGCCGACCTCGCCACCCGGCTGGAAGCGGCACGGCAGCTGGTTCTCAACGCCGCGCGGGTGAAGGATAGTGGCGCGCCCTGCCTGACCGAAGCATCCATGGCGAAGCTGTTCGCATCGGAAGCGGCCGAGGCGGTCGTTTCGGGTGCAATTCAGACGCTGGGCGGCTATGGCTATCTGGAGGAATTCGGCGTCGCCAAAATCTATCGCGATGTGCGCGTGTGCCAGATTTACGAGGGCACGTCGGACATCCAGCGCATGGTTATCGCGCGAAGCTTATAGCAACAAACGACTTGGGAGAAAAAGCATGCAGGACGATCCGATCATCATCGCCAGCTATGCCCGTACGCCGATGGGCGGGTTTCAGGGCGCCTTGTCACCGCTGAAGGCGACCGAACTCGGCGCGGCCGCGGTCAAGGCTGCGGTCGAGCGGGCCGGTGTCGCGGCCGATGCCATCGATCGCATCTATATGGGCTGCGTCCTGCCGGCGGGCCTGGGCCAGGCGCCTGCGCGGCAGGCCGCGCTGGGCGCAGGCCTTGGCCTCAACACCGAAGCAACCACGGTCAACAAGATGTGCGGGTCGGGCATGCAGGCCGCGATCATGGCCTATGAAGCGCTGAGCGCAGGCACGGCCGATATCGTGCTGGCCGGCGGCATGGAAAGCATGACCAACGCGCCCTATGCCCTGCCCAAGCACCGATCGGGCGCGCGCATCGGCCATGATCGGATCATCGACACGATGATGATGGACGGGCTGGAAGATGCCTATGAACCCGGCAAGGCGATGGGCGTCTTCGCCGAGGAAGCCGTGCGCGACTATCAGTTCACGCGGGAAGAGCAGGATGATTTTGCCATCCGCTCGCTCGACCGCGCCAATGCCGCCATCGCCAGCGGCGCCTTCGTGCGCGAAATCACGCCCGTCACCATAGCAGGGCGCGGTGGAGACGTGGTGATCGACACCGATGAACAGCCCGGCAAGGCGAAGCCGGAGAAGATTCCTTCGCTTAAAGCCGCTTTCGTCAAGGACGGCACCATCACCGCCGCCAACGCCTCGTCCATTTCCGACGGCGCCGCCGCATTGGTCATGACGCGGCGGAGCGTAGCGGAGAAACAGGGACTGAAGATGGTGGCGAAGGTCATCGCCACCGCCGCCCATGCGCATGAACCCGCGCAATTCACGACCGCGCCGGTCCCCGCCATGCGCAAGGTGCTGGCCAAAGCGGGCTGGTCGGTCGAAGATGTCGACCTGTTCGAAGTGAACGAGGCCTTTGCGGTGGTGGCGATGATCGCGGCAAAGGACCTCGACATCCCGGCGGAGAAGCTGAACGTCAATGGCGGCGCGACGGCACTGGGCCATCCCATCGGCGCATCGGGCGCGCGCATATTGGCGACACTGATCGGCGCGCTGGAAAACCGTGGCCTCAGGCGCGGCGTCGCCAGCCTCTGCATCGGCGGCGGCGAGGCGACGGCAATGGCGGTCGAATTGCTTTGATCGGCTGACGAATTCCCGGGCATCCGCGCGCCTTTCAGCTTCGCTTTCCGCAAGGCCCTAAAGGCGCGCTGACACTCGCCCATAGTAAAAGCCGCCACTCAGCCCGAACGGGGCGAAATTACCATAGGCTCCCGATCCATCGGATGCGATGACGCCGTTGCGGTCGGGATAGCTGTCGAACAGATTATTCGCCCCCACCGACAGCGTCAGCCGCGCGCTGATATCATAGCCGACATCCAGATCGGCAATCCATTTCGCGCCGAACCGGCGGTCGCCGCTCGCGACATTGCTCGATTCCACATAGCGTCCAAAACGGGTCAGCCGCGCCAGCGCATGCAACGGTCCCAGCGACCAGTCGTTCGTCAACACCAGCTTCGTGCGCGGAGTCGCGGCGACAAGGTCGCGCTGCGCCTGCCGGCCGAACAAGGTGACATTGAGCGAGGCGATGGCCGAAGGCGTGTCGATGACATGGGTGATCTTCGTGCGGTTATAGCTGTAGGCCGCGTTCAGGCGGAAATTGCCGAGGCTGCTCGTGCGCAACGCATATTCCGCCACCACATCGACGCCGCGCGTGCGGGTATCGATGGCATTGGTGAAGAATTGCGCGCTGTCCACGCCATTGATGCCGTTCGCGACCAGGATCGCGCGGATGGCCGATCCGCCATTGGACGCCGTACCGAGAAATTCCGTCTTCACGATGCGGTCATCCACATTGATCTGATAGCCGTCCACCGTCAGGCGGAACGGCCCCCGTTCAAAGGCAAGGCCAGCGGTATAGTTCAACGACTTTTCCGGCTTCAGGGGCCGCGCGCCCAGTGCCTGGGCTGCCACGCTGCTGACCGGCAGGAATTTCGACGTGGTGCTGATCCGCTCACTGCCAATGATCGTCACCGTGTTTTGCGTGGTCGAAAAGCCGGTCTGCGCGAGCGAGGGCGCGCGGAAACCGGTATTGACGCCCCCACGCAGGGCAAGGCCCGGCGCCAATTCATAGCGGGTGGAGAATTTGCCCGACACGGTGTCGCCCGCGCTGTCGTCATAATGTTCGAAACGTCCGGCGACGCCTACGAACCAGCCGGGCGTCACGTCCGCCGACAGATCGACATAGGCGGCCAGATTGTTGCGGCTGAGCGTCGCCTCATCCGCCGGGGATGTGCCGGTGAAGGACACAAGGCCAGGCGAAGGCGATCGGCCGCCATAGGCATTGCCGAACGCCGTCCCGTCGGCGGGAATCACATAGCCGCCGTCGCGATAACTATCCGGCTCTCCGGCGCGATTGCGGAATTTCTCCCAGCGATGCTCCAGACCCACCGCCACGTCCAGCGGCTTGGCAAGACCGACGTCATAGCTGCTGGTCAATTCCAGATTGTTGACCCAAAGATCCTGAATCTGCTTGCCCATGAAGAAGCTGGTCGGACTGGACGGCCCCAGCGAGGGGTTGAGCGTGCCTTCGGCGCCCAACTTCACATGGTCGCGTCCATAGGTGGTGGAAAGGTCGAACGCCCATCCCGCGCCTACATCGCCGCGCAGCCCCACCGCCGATTGCCAGTCCCATTCCCGGATGCGCCGCCGCGCCTGGAAGCCGGAGGGATAGAGCCCCGGCAGCGACGTATAACCCTGAACATTGGCCTGCCCGCCATAACCGGTCGTCGCGGGAACGACCGCCCCGCGATTATCGTCAATATCCCGATAGCTGAGCGTCGAGAAGCTGTAGACCGTCAG
Organism: Sphingobium sp.; assembly: GCF_032153725.1. Classification (GTDB taxonomy): domain Bacteria; phylum Pseudomonadota; class Alphaproteobacteria; order Sphingomonadales; family Sphingomonadaceae; genus Sphingobium. The sequence continues at coordinate 41,262 of NZ_JALDYQ010000025.1, forward strand.
CCCCTCCCCCACCGGCAATTCGGCATTGACCGATCCATTGACGATCTTGTCCCGGTTGGACCGGCCATAACCACCCGCGATCAGATGATCGGCATTGGCTTCGCGCGGGTCGGGGGCGCCGTTCACGAAGGGATAGATATAGGGCACGGGTTCGGCAGAGCTGTCCGCGCGGTCATGATATTTGCCCTCCACCGCGATGCGCACGAAGCCCTCGCCGCCGATGCGCGTGCCATAGCTCAGCCCCTGCTGCACCAGCGCGCCGCCCTTTTCATAAAGCTGCCCGGCGGTGGCCGAGAAGGCGCCCCCCTCCGGCGCGTCGTCCAGCAGGATGTTGATGACGCCCGAAATCGCATCCGATCCATATTGGGCGGCGGCGCCGTCGCGCAGCACTTCGATGCGGCCAACCGCATTGGTGGGGATCAGGTCGATATCGACCGGCGTGGAGCCGCCCGATATGCGCGAGAGATTGTTGATGAGCGCGGTCGTGTGGCGCCGCTTGCCGTTGACGAGCACCAGCAGATAGTCGCCCGACAGACCGCGGATGGAAATGGGCCGCACGCTGGCCGAAGTGCCACCCCCGCCCAGCGCCGGCATGGTGAGCGACGGGATGATGTTGCCCAGCACTTCCTTCAGGCCGGTGCGGCCGGTCGATTGCAATTCCTGCGGGCCGATGACGTCGATCGGCACCGGGCTGTCGGCAACTGTCCGGCCCCCGCCCCGGCGCGTACCGGTGACGACGATCGCCGATCCGGCCTCCGCATCGTCGGCCGGGGCAGCGCTTTCCCGCGCGACGGCAAGGGACGGGAGGGCGGCGCCGGACAGGGCCGCCGCACCGACGAGGAGCAGGCTTTTCATCATATTTCCTTCGAAAGGGGAGAAAGGGAAGCGTCAGTCCTGCCGCGCCAAAGTCGTGGCGTTGAAGGACGGGTCATAGCCGCCCCGAATGTCGGGCAGCGTGGGAATGATGCCGGCGCGCTGATAACGGGCGAAGATATCGGCCTGTTCGCGCACCAGCGCATCGTCGATTGGCCGGGCGGTGCCGAGATAGGCGGCAATGGAAAAACGGGCGACTTGGAGGGGCAAGCCGGTTTCGCGTGCCAGCGTTTCGGCATAGGCATCGGGATGCGCCGCCGCCCAGTGGTGAGCGCGGTTCAGCCGCGCGAGGAAATCGCCCAATATTTGCCTTTTGCCGGCGATGGCTGAATCCGACGCCGCGAAGAAACCCACCTGCGTCGGCAGGCTGCTGGCGTCCGCCAATATGCGGTCGCCATTTTCGGTGACGGCGATGCCGACATAACTGCCCCAGGTCGACCAGGCGTCGATCGCGCCGCTTTCCAGCGCCGCCTTCGCGGCACTATTGTCGAGATAGGTCCAGCGGATATCGGACGGCGCAAGGCCCGCCCTTTCGATCAGGCGGAGCGCCAGATCCTGCCCGGCCGAACCCCGCACGGTGGCCAGCCTGCGTCCCTTGAGCTGACCGATCGAGCGGACCGGGGAATTTCCCGGCACGACGATAGCGGAGGCGCGGCCAGCCTGGGCACCCTGGGGCCGGTAGGCGAAGACGGCCTTGATCTTCGCCCCACCCGCATAAGCGAAAGCGAAGGGCGCGCCGCCAATCCCGCCGACATCGATCGCGCTCGCGCCGAGCGCCTCCAGCAAGGGGGAGGCAGCCGGGAACTGCGCCCACTCGATTCGGTAGGGCACGCCGTCCAGTTCTCCGGCGGCGCGCATCAATGCCTCTGCGCCGCCGCGCTGGTCACCGATCTTCAGGACCGGCTGGCGCTGACCGCCTCCGCCATGCAGGCCCAGCGCAATCAGGCCCATCGTCACCACCGCGATCAGGACGGCCAGAACGATCCACAGGCGTTTCCGGCGCGTTGAAACGGATATTTGCGTCATGGCGTCCCGTCGCGGTCGGTTGCAGGATCAAAGGTTCGCGTGGAGCGGTTCGTCCGCGATCAGGATGCGGTCCAGCACGCGCGGGAAATCGCCATAATTGCGCACCGCATAGTGGACCGCCGCGCGATTGTCCCAGAAGGCGACCGAATTCGGACGCCAGGAAAAGCGCACCTGATATTCGGGCCGCTTATACTGCCGGACGATCTCTTCGAGCAGTTCGCGGCTCTCGGCCAGTTCCACGCCCAATATCTGGGGCCGCTGGGTATAGTTGACCCAGAGGATTTTCCGGCCCGTCTCGCGATGCGTGCGCACGACGGGATGCGCGACGATCGGATAATCATGCCCGGCGCCGACCAACGCCTCGCGGAAATCATGGGTGACGTGCAACCCCTCCAACCGCGCCTTGATGTCGTCGGAAAGCCCTTCATAGGCAAGGTTCGCGTCGACCCAGATGGTGTCGCCGCCCACTTCCGGCAGCGTGACCGCGCGCAGCACCGCGCCCCAGGTCGGCACCAGCCGCCAGCTCGTATCGCTATGATAGCCGTCGCCCGGCTTCACGTCGCGATGGATGCGTTTTTCATATCTGGCGGCATCGACCGCGGCGATCTTGTGGATCGGGGATATCCTGGTATCGGCGGTGGTGCTGGGATGGGTATAGAGCGGCCCGAAGGCGGCGGCGAAGGCGGCATGCTGTGCATTGTCAAGCGGCTGGTCGCGGAAGAAGACGACCTTGTAGCGCAGGACGGCAGCCCGGATGGCGTCGCGCTGTTCGGGGGAAAGCGGTTTGCCGAGATCGACGCCGTCAATCTCCGCACCGATGGTCGGTTGCAGGGGACGGATGCCGATGATCGCGTCGGCGCGATCGAGAATATCTGCTGCTGCGGAGGACATATCATCACCTCTCAAGTCGCCGGAAAATTCCAAGCCTGACGATTGCTAGGCGACAAACGACCGGTTCAGTTATGATGATTGGGCCGCCATGCTTTGAATGTCCCAATATTATTGGCATTCCTCAATCCTGCGCAGACTTATTGGATAAAGGCATGGGAAATGGCGACCGATGCGCGTTGGCCGGCCTCTGTCGATCCCACAGTTCAGCAGCTTCAAACAGTCTATGAGAAGCCTTCATTGGTCGCCGCACCATGCTTTTCCTAATCTCCGTCCACATTCGGAAGGATTTGGACATGACGGAAACGACACGGCGGCAATTGCATCTTGGCGCGATATTGGAAGGCGTCGGCGCGGATCACAACAGTTGGCTCGATCCGAACCTGCCGGGCGACGCCAGCATCGACATCAACTGGTATATCGACAATGCCCGCGCGGCCGAAGCGGCGAAGTTCGATCTCGTCTTCATCGTGGATTCGCCCTACATCACCCCGGACACCGCGCCGCATTTCCTGAACCGGCTGGAACCGCTGACCCTGCTGTCGGCAGTGGCGGCATCGACCGCCCGCATTGGCCTGGTGGGAACGCTCACCACCTCCTATTGGGAACCCTATAATGTCGCGCGGCAATTCGGATCGCTCGACCAGATCAGCGGTGGCCGGGCCGGCTGGAATGTCGTCACCACCGGTCTGGAGGGCGCCGCGCGCAATTATGGGCGCGAAGAGCATTTCGACCATAAGGTCCGCTACGCCCGCGCCCGCGAATTTGTCGACGTCGTGCAGGGCCTGTGGGACAGCTATGAGGATGACGCCTTCCCCCGCGACCGGGCAGCCCGCCTCTTCCTCGACAAAGCCAAGCAGCATCGGCTGGATCACAGGGGCGAGCATTTTTCGGTCGCCGGCCCGCTCGCGCTCAGCCGCTCACGGCAGGGCCAGCCGGTGATCTTCCAGGCTGGCGACAGCCATGAAGGCCGCGATCTGGGCGCCGCCATTGCCGAGGGCACGTTCACCGGCGCGCAGGATTTCGAAACCGGCCGCTCCTATTATGCCGATATCAAGGCGCGCGCCGCGGCGCTCGGGCGCAATCCCGACCTGATCAAGATCCTGCCGGGCCTGACCCCGATCATCGCCGAAACAGACGAGGAAGCGCAGGCCATCGCCGCCGCCGCGCAGGAGGCGCTGGATATCGACAAGCTGCTGGTCCAGCTGGGCCGCGCGTTCAACTATCATGATTTTTCGCGCTATGATCTCGACGCCCCCTTCCCCGACCTCTCGGGCGTGACGCTGAACAGCTATAAGGGCCATGCCGAACGGATCATCCGCGAAGCACAGGGGCGCAAGCTGACGCTGCGGGAGGCGGCCTATCAGCTGGGCCAGTGGCGCACCGATTTCGTGGGTTCGCCGCAAACCATCGCCGACAGGATCGAACAATGGTTCATCGGCCGTGCGGCCGACGGCTTCCTGTTGCGGGTCACGCGGCCCGGCGATTTCGCGCTGTTCCGCGAGCGGGTCGTGCCAATCCTGCAAGAGCGCGGGCTGTTCCGCGCCGACTATGCGCATGACACGCTGCGTGGACATCTGGGTTTGCCGATACCGGAAAACCGCCATGGCCGGGAACGGCGCGAGCCGCCCGCAATCGCTGCGGAATGACAGGTCGTTTGCACGATTCCAGGCTCATCGGCCCCTTGCGCAAAGGGGCCGAAATTGCCGCCGGCCGCCCACTATTCTCACGCGCCCGGCTATGCGCTATCCGGAATTCACGCCGGAGCTGACGATATCGGCCAGCAATTTGATGGGCGAATAACGCCGGAGCCGCCATCAGACCCGGAGCGGATCGCAGGAAATTCCCGTCCTCATCGAATCAACCGCGATGCTGATCGATCCGATGCAGGATCGCCTCCGCCTCCGGCCGGTCGAGCCAGTCGGGGCTGACCTGCAACCAGCGCAGAATGCGCCCCGGTCCCACGAGCAGGAAAGCAGGCTGCGGCAATTCCCAGCTGTTCGTGCCGGTCACTTCACCGATCCAGCCCGGCGGCGCGGGCGAAGGGCGTTCATCGGGCTGGAAGCTGATATGCAGCAGGCGCGCCAACCTGTTATCGGCATCGGTCGCCACGAAATAGGGCAGATCATGCCGCTCCTTGATTTCACGCAGCAGAGGAGACGGCTGCGGGCTGAGCGCGACCAGCGGAATGCCGCGTTGTTCCAGACCGGGGAAAAGCGTGTCCGCATAATAGGGCAAGGCGATGTTGCAGGCCGGACAGCCGGCAAAACGGAAGAAGACGAACAATGCCTCCCCATCGCCGGTGAGTTGGTCAAGGCTCAGCGTATCGCCATCGACCTCTTCGAAGGACAGAGGCGGCAGCTCGGTGCCCGGCTGGGCCGCCGCCGCGGGATCGAACCGCTCCAGCAAAAGCCTGCGTTGCCGCGCATTGCCCTCCAGCTGAGCCGGGGACCAGTTCCTCTCGCGCTCCGCCTGCAAGGCGGCATAGCGGGTCTTGAGCGTGTCATTGATTGTCGTGGCCATGATAGTCTCCTTCGCGCCGTGCCGGCCCTTTTTGGCGAGGGCCCACGACCGCCGCCAATGAGACTTGCCCCGTCAATCACGAAGAATGTTCATAGATGACAGGTCAGGCCGCATCGCAACGGACATCATCCTGTTCATGGCGATTTGCCCGGATATGCAGGCCCGGACAGACTGCGATCCAAGGATAGGATTGCAGTTGGCGCTGGGGCATATCGGCTCCTGTCAGGCGTCGAAGCCGGGCGACTGGCGCCGCGCCTTGCGAAGCGCGGCATCCCAGACGAGGTCGTGATGGGATCTGGCGCCCTCGACAGGCTTGCGTTCGCGGCTGATCTGCTGCCGCACCTCCTCCTGCGCCGCTTCGGGCGCGATCAGCACCTTGTCGCGGCCGATGGCGAGGGTGCGCACCTGCGCCTTGCAAGCTTCCTCCAGATGATAGATGCCGCTGAACGCCTCCCCCGGGGAAGCGCCCAGCGCCAGCGTGCCATGGTTGCGCAACAGCATGACCTTCGTTTCGCCAAGGTCGGCCACCAGCCGTTCGCGCTCGTCCAGATTGAGCGCGACGCCTTCATACTCATGATAGGACAGGCGGGGGATCAACGCGAGCGCACGCTGGTTGAGCGGCAGCAGCCCTTCGGCATGGGCCGACACCGCCATGCCGTCGGCACTGTGGAAATGGGCGATATAATGGGCATCTTCCCGCGCGCCATGGATCGCGCTGTGGATCACATAGCCCGCATAGTTGATGCCATAATCATTGTCGCCAATGACATTGCCGTCCAGGTCGACCTTCACCAGACTGGATGCCGTGATCTCATCGAACATCAGGCCGAAGGGATTGATCAGGAAATGATGTTCCGGCCCCGGCACACGTGCGGAGATATGGGTGTAGATGAAATCGTCCCAGCCATGGAGGGCGGACAGGCGATAAAAGGCGGCCAAATCGACGCGGACCTTCCATTCCACTTCGCTGATGCCTGAATGGCGGAAACGGTTATCCTTCAAGACTGTGGCCATGGCGATGCTCCTTTGCGTAGGATTTTAGGGATGCGGCAGGGCGCCGCCCAATGAGGATCTCTGAAGGGTCGATGAGCGCCGCTCAGGCTGGATAGATGCCCGGATCGACCAGCGACGCCACATCGACACGCGACGGCAACTCTCCATCGGCATGAAAGCGGTCCACGACGCGCTGCAATGGCTGGATCACCGCGGCATCGGGCGGGATGAGCAGCGGGTTCTGGCGCTCGACGATCAGGGCGGCCAGTTTCGGATCGACCCTGGTTTGCCGGGCGAAGAGCCGGGCATAATCGGCGGGATGAGCCTGCGACCACATGCTGGCCTTGCGGAAACGGGCCACCACGTCGCGCAGGGCCTCCCGCTTCGCCGGATCATCCAGCGCAGCCTGCGACGCGGCGATCAGGGTCAGGCCGGTATTGATCCCCTGCCCGTCGCGCAGCACCCGCGCGCCGTGCTGCTCCGCCGCGATCTGATAGGTGCCGAAAGTCGCCCAGGCCTCGATCCGCCCGGCGGCAAAGGCGGCGGCGGCATCATGGGGCAGCATGAAGCCGATATCGACCTCGCGCCGGTCAAGTCCCGCTTCCTTCAGCGCTTCGAGCAGCAGATAATGGGAAATGCTGCCCCGCGCGCTGGACACGATCACGCGCTTGCCGGCCAACCCCGCGACCGATCGGATCGGGGAGCCGCCCGGCACGATGATGCCGATATCCCTGGTGGAGGAAAGCGACCCCGCCACGATCTTGAGCGGCACTCCCGCCGAAGCGGCCAGCACCACCGGCAGGTCGCCCGCCGGAGCGGTGTCGACCGCCCCGGCGTTGAGCGCCTCCAGCAAGGGCGCGGCACCCACGAAATTGGCCCATTCCACATCATAGGAAAGATCGCCCAGCGCGCCTGCCGCCTCCGCCTTGGACTGGAGCAGATGGACCTGATCGCCCAGCACCAGCCGGATGCGTCCGCTTTTCCTCCCGCAGGCGGCAAGGCCCAGTGCACCGGCCAGGAAGGTCCGGCGATCAGAAAGCAAGCGCGATCCGTCCATAATAATAACCACCCGCCGGGTTGAAGGGCGACGGGCCGTAATAGCCCTGTCCCGTCTGGGGATTGCCCGGCCCGTTGGTTTCCGGGCGGACGTCGAACAAATTGGTGGCGCCGATCGAGAGGGTGGCGAACGCCGTCACCTTCGCACTGATGCTGGCGTCGGTGATGATCTTCGCGCCAAAATGCCGGTCGTCGCCTGCCGCCGTGCGCTGGGTATATTTGCCGTAGCGGGTGGCGGTGAGGTTAAGGCCGAACAGGCCCCTGCTCCAGTTCAGCGTGCTGACCAGCTTGCTATGCGGCTGGAGCACTTCCAGTTCCCCGATCTTGTCGCCGCCAAAGAAGACCGATCCCGCGCCCAGCAGCGAAGCTCCGGTGGCGCTGAACAATTGGGAAGGCGTGGCGACCACGTCCGTCACCTTGGTCTTCGAATAGTTGAACGCAAAGGTCAGGCCCAGCTTGCCCAGATCGCCAAGGTTCCTTGAATAGTCAGCGACCAGATCGAAACCCCTGGTGGTCGTATCGGCGGCGTTGATGAAATATTCGGCCTGTTCGATATCGGCCAGGCCATTGGCGGCGAGGATGGCGGAAATGCCGGTGCCGAACAGGCGGCCGGTGCGTTCGATCCGGTTCTTGATGCGGATATAATAGCCGTCCAGCGTCACCGACAGTGACGGCGCGGGCGTGAACACGAAACCAAGCCCCGCATTCCAGGTCTTTTCCGCCTTCAGCGGTTTGGCGCCCAACAACTGGCCGACGGTCGAGTCCGCCGTCACCAGCTTGGCGACGGTGGGCCGCAATTCCGTCTGGCCGGTCGCCGCGTTGAAGTAGGAGGATGTGCGCCCGTCGGTCTGGGCATAGCCGATCTGCGTCAGCGACGGCGCGCGGAAGCCGGTGCCCACCGTCCCGCGAATGGCGAAGGCCGGGCTGAATTCATAGCGGCTGTTGAGCTTCAAACCGACCGGGCTGCCTGACCCGTCGCTATAATGTTCGGCACGGACCGCAGCGCCGATATACCAGGCATCGAGCGGATAGATGCCAAGATCGACATAGCCCGCATAGACCTTCCGGCTGATGTCGGCTTCATCGGCGGGCGACAGCACGATCGCCCCCTGCACCACCGGCGAGGCACTGACCCCGACATTCCAGTCATATTGCTGATCCCCCGGCTGAAAGCGATAGGTCGCCGGTTCATAAGCCAAGGGATCGCCCGCGAAAGTCCGGAAGCGGTCGAGCCGATATTCGCCGCCGACCGAGATTTGCAATGGCCGGGCGAGGCCGACCTCCACTTCCCGATGGAGATCGACATTATGGGTCCACTGCCGAAACTCGAAATTGGCAAGATTGGGCCAATAAGTCGGGCTGTCCGGCCCCAGGGACGGCCGCACCGACAGTTTCGAATATTGATGGCTATAGTTACGGCCGAAGGAGGAACTGACATCATAGTCCCAGCCCCAGAGTACACCCTTCAGGCCGCCGACGATCTGGAAATCATTCTCATCGATATTGTTGAGCGGATAATAGCCATCGGGGAACAGCGCCGTGAAATTGGCGGTGCTGTTGGGACGGCGGAAATTATTGCTGATCTGCGCGTCCCGCTCGCCATAGGTGCCGAAACTGTAGAGGGTGGCATTTTCCGTCACCGGCAATTGCGCATTATAGGAAAGGTTGAACGCCTTGATCTGCGGATCGCCATTATGCGCGCCGTCGCGGCTCCACTGCGCGTTGCGGGTGTTGGCAGCGGCGATATTGGCCAGCACCTGATCGCGGGTCAGGCCGCTGCTCGCGACAACCTGATCGACGGTTCGGTTTGCAGGCAGGCCATAGATGTTGCTATCGGTCGCTGGCAGGTTCCACCATGCCCCGCCGCGTTTACGGATATCACCGCTCAGCGTCAGGAAACCGCCGTCATTCCCGATTTTCGTGCCATAGCGGATCGTGCCCTTCCAGCTGTCGGGCCTGCCATTGGCATCATAGAGCGTGCCATAAGTGAAATCGCCGCTCAGACCCTCTTTTTCGGTCAACTGGATATTGATGACCCCGGCAATGGCATCCGTGCCATATTGTGCGGCGGCGCTGTCCTTCAACACCTCGATCCGGTCGATGGCGCTGGTGGGGATAAGGTCGATATCGACCGGATTGGCGCCCGATGTATCGGCGGTCGAATTGTTGAGGAAAGCGCCATTATGCCGCCGCTTGCCGTTGACCAGCACCAGCGTATAGGCGGGCGCCAGCCCGCGATTGGTGACCGGACGGCCGATCGAGAACACGCCCGCATGGGTCGCCCCGAAATTGAGCGAGGGCAACAGCTTGGACAGCGCCTCGCCAAATTCGGCCGATCCGGTCGCCTGCAACTTCTCCGCGCCGACAACGTCGATCGGCGCCGGACTTTCCGCGACCGTGCGCGGCGCGCCGCGCCCGCCGGTCACAATGATGGTACCCGCATCGGCGGCATCGGCCGTGGCAGTCTGCGCGAACAGGGACGCCGGCGTCAGCAACGCCCCCGCAAGCGCAGTGGAGCAAAGATAGAAGCGATGATGATTCATGGATATATCCCCCGTTTGTGGGGTCCGTTTATTTTCTATTAAATTGATTGAGAAATGACTTCGCTATCGGATCCATGAGTAAATCTGAACATCAGATCTGCTTGGGCGGGACAAAGCCCCGCTTCACCCGCCCTTGCCATCATCACCGCCGAAACTATTGTCGAAAGCATCCGTAACAGCGCGCTTGCCATCGGTCAGGCCGGCTTTCTGGAAGCGCTGCGTAATGTCCTGCTCATGCGCGATAATCTTGCCGTCGATCGGTTGCGACACGCGGTTGTTGCGGTCGAAACTGGCGCGGGCGATGTCGATCGGCAGGCCGGTTTCCTTGGCCAGAACCTGCGCAAAGGCATCCGGATGCGCCCGCGCCCAGGCGACGGCCTTCGCCTCCCGCTTCAGGAAATCGGCCAGCATGGCCCGCTTGGGGCCGATGGAATCGGCATGGGCGATGTCGATGTAGAGCGGCAGGCCATAATCTTTCGCGTCGACCACCGCCCGCGCGCCCTCCTTGATCGCGACATTGGTATAGGGCGTCCAGGTCGCCCAGGCGTCGATCGCGCCGCTGTCGAAGGCCGCCTTGGCATCGCCGGGCGGCAGGAAAGTGACGCGCACCCTGTCCGCCGCGATCCTGGCCCGCTCCAGAGCCTGAAGCAGCAGATGATGGCCGATCGACCCGCGCGTGGTGGCGACCGATCGGCCGATCAGGTCCTGCGCCGATCGGATCGGCGAGCCATTTTTCACCACGATGGCGAGCGCCTCTCCGACCTGAGCGGCCGGTGCCTGAACCGCGATCGCCTTGATCGGGCTGCCGCTCTGATAGGCGAAGATGAAGGGCGCGTCAGCGGCGAGGCCAAGGTCCGCAGCGCCTCCGCCCACCGCCTCCAGCAACGGTTGCGCGGCAGGAAATTCCGACCATTCGACCGTGTAGGGCGCGCCCTTCAGTACGCCCGATGCCAGCATCATCGCCTTGACCTGTCCCTTCTGATTGGCAACGCGAAGCAACTTGTCGTCGTCGCCGCCAAATTTCGCGGCGGCAAGGCCAAAGCCCGCCGCCGCCGCCAATACTACCGCGATGATGACACCCCTGTTTTTCGCCATGTCAGCCCGCCAGCGCCGGACGGGCTTCTTCCCGCTCGGCCACCTTCCGCCGCACGACAGGCAGCAATTCCCGGCCGTACAGGATGGCGTCGCCCAGCGGATCAAAGCCACGGATCAGGAAATGATCGATGCCGATATCATAATAATCGAGCATGGCGTCGGCCACCTGTTCCGGCGTGCCGACCAGCCCCGTGCTGTTGCCCGCCGCGCCGGTCAACGCCGCCACCCCAGTCCACAGCCTCTTGTCACGCCGATTGACGCTCGCAGTTTCCAGCAGCCGGAGCGAACCGGCATTGGGCGGACGATGGCCGGCCAGCGGCAATCCGGCAGCGGCACGGTTTTCGCGCACCTGCTCCTCAATCTCCCGCGCGCGCTTCCATGCCGCTTCCTCCGTATCCGCGATCACCGGGCGCAGCGAGAGGGAGAAACCCGGATCGCGCCCAAAGCGCGCCGCCGAACGCCGCACCTGCCGAACCGTGTCCTGCACCGCCTCCAGCGTTTCGCCCCAAAGCGCATAGACATCGGCATGGCGTCCGGCCACGTCGATCGCTTCAGGCGAGGAACCGCCGAAAAAGACCGGCAGATTGTCGGGCTTGATCGCGCTGAACGCCTGTTTGACATCGTAAAACCTGCCCTGATGGTCAAAGGGCTGGGTCGCCGTCCATTCCTGCCGGAGGATGGTCAGATATTCGTCGGTGCGGGCATAGCGCTGCGCCTTCACGCTTTTCGTGTCGCCATCGCGCGCCATTTCCTCATCGGCGCCGCCGGTGATGATATGCACCGCGACGCGCCCGCCCGAAAGCTGATCCAGCGTCGCCAGCTGCCGCGCCGCGACGGTCGGCTGGGTAAAACCGGGCCGATGCGCAACCAGAAAACCGAGCCGCGTGGTGATTGCGGCGGCATGGGCGGCAACGATCTGACTTTCCGGACTGTTGGAACCGAAGGGGATCAATACGCGGTCGAAGCCGCCCTCCTCCTGCGCCTTGGCCGCTGCCTCGACATAATCCCTGTCGAGCGCGCGGCTGCGCACGGCCGACTGGATTTCCGAACCATTATTGAAGCCGATATAGCCGATGAACCTGACGCTCATTTTGCGTCCTTTCCCAATTTAGATAATGAAAAAGCCGTGCGTGCCGTCGCGCTCCAATTGGGCAACGAGGCCATATTCCCAGTCGAGATAGGCCTGCATCGCAGCCGCCTTGTTGTCGGTGCCCTCATAAGGGCGCTTGTAGCGTCCCTCCGGCCCACGCGGACCGGGCGCGCCGTCCGGCCCCTTTTCCAGAACCACCGCCGACCAATCGACGTCGAGCACAAACACCTCCCACCCCAGCTGGGCAAGCCAGGAGGCGGTCATGTCGGCGCGCGGCCCCAGATCGTCCGTGACAACGATGCGCGCGCCGCGCACCGGGGCATTATGGTCGGTTTCCTGCACCAGCTGGCCACCCTGCGCATTGCGGAAGCCGGGCAGATGGCCGCCCTCATATTCCCGCGGCTGCCGCACGTCATAGAGATAGAGGGTACGGCCCGTCTCCGCCTTCAACGCCTCCAATTCCTCCCAACCAATGCGCTTGACGCCGGCGCGATAGGCGACGTCGCGGGCATGGGCGCGCGCCTCCTCGACCAAGCGGCTGTCGACCTCCGGCGCGACGCGGCTCTGGCCGGTTTCCAGTTCCTGCCCTGCCAGCGTCCAGCCGATCGTGCCGTTGCGCAGCGCGAAGATCCGGTTGGGCAGGCCCGCATTGACCAGCGACTGGGTGCCGATGATCGACCGCGTCCGGCCGGCGCAATTGACGATGATGCTGGTGTCGGGATCGGGCGCGATGCTCCGGGCGCGCAATACCAGTTCCGCGCCGGGCACGCTGGTGCCGGTCGGGATGCTCATCGTGTGATATTCATCGTAGCGGCGGGCGTCGAGGATCGCGATGTCAGCCTTTTCGCGGATCAGCGCCTGCACTTCCTCCGCCGCCAGCGAGGGCGTATGGCGGCGGTGCTCGACCAGTTCGCCAAAGGCCTTGGAATAGCTGTTCACATCCTCGAACAGCTCATAGCCCGCATCCCGCCAGGCGTTGAGGCCATCCTCCAGCTCGCGAACATCGCTATAGCCCAAACCCTCCAGCCGCACGGCCGCCTTGCGCGCCAATCCTCCGCCATCGTCATAAACGATGATCGGCGTGTCGAGCCGGGGAATTCGCCACCGCGCTTCCGCATCGATCCGGCGCAGCGGAATCTGCGCGGCGAAGAGAGGGTGACCCTGCGCGAAATCATGTTCCTCGCGCACGTCGATCAGGGCGATTTCGCTGCCCAGCAACAGAGCGCGGCGAATATCCTGCGGCGTGGCGGTCAAAGTGCGGTCGCTTATACGATCCAGCGTGTCGGTGGTCATGCGCTTCTCGATCTGTCCCAGAGGTTGGGGATCACGCTGTTGGCGTAACCCGATATGAAGGTTTTGGGCGTGCCGTCGGGCGCATAGGTCGCCCGCTCGACCGCGCCGATATTGGCGCCATAGACATGGATGCTGATGGAGGGCCGGTCGCTCAGCGCATTGGTCACGCGATGAATGTCCCCGATGCGGGGCGACACGGCATCGACCTGCCGCTCATGCAGGATATCCTCCCCGGTCGCGACCAATCCGCCCGATGGCTGGCGGCGAAAACGCTCGACCTTCTCGGCGCCGCGCAACACCCCCACCAGGCCCCAGACGGCATGGTCATGCACAGGCGTCGATTGCCCGGGTCCCCAGACAAAGCTGACGACGCTGAATCGCTCACGACTGTCGCAATGGAGCAGATATTGCTGGTAACGGTCAGGATGCGGCCGGGTAAATATTTCGGGCAGCCAGTCATCCCGGGCGATCAGGCGGGCCAGCAGCGCGCGGCCGCTTTCCAATATCGCGCGCTCATCGCGCGTGGCCGCCAGCAGATCGGCAAAGGCGGTGACGAAACCGCGCAGGCGTCCAATGTCCGTACCGCCCTCTACAGGCCGGTCGATCGCGGCAAGGGCATTCATTCCGCCGCCTCCGCATAGCGGCCGAAGGGCAGAACGCCCTCCCCATGATCCTCTCCGCCCAGATAGGATAGCAGCTTTTCGCGCAGGCGACCGGAAAGGCCGGCGCGTTCGCCGCGCGGAGCCGCGATCCGCTCCTGCGCGACAATGCGACCCCTGTCGAGCACCAGCACCCGGTCGGCAAGGGCGATCGCCTCTTCGACATCATGGGTGACGATCAGCACGGCGGGCCGGTGCGCGCGCCACAGCGACAGCACCAGATCATGCATCCGGTAGCGGGTGAGCGCGTCCAGCGCGGCAAAAGGCTCGTCCAGCAACAACAGCCTGGGTTCGCGCACCAGCGCGCGGGCCAGCGCGACACGCTGCGCCTCGCCGCCCGAAAGCGTCAGCGGCCAGGCATCGAGCCGATGCCCAAGGCCGACCTCCTTCAGCGCCGCCTCGCTGCGATCGCGCACCTTGTCGCCCTTCAGGCCGAGCGCGACGTTCTTCCACACCGGCTTCCACGGCAACAGACGGGCGTCCTGAAACACCACGGCGCGGGAGTCGGGCACGTCCACATCCTGCCCGCGTACTTCATCAAGGCCAGCCAACGTGCGCAGCAACGTGGTCTTGCCCGAACCCGACCGGCCAAGCAGCGCGATGAACTCGCCCGGCGCGATGTCCAGGTCCAGGCCATCGATGATCGTGTTGGCGCCGAAGCGGCGGACGAAGTTGCGCAGCCTGACTACAGGTTCCGGGTGCGGCTGATCGCGGTGGTCGGCGGCGCTTTTCAGGGCGGTAAATCCGAGGCGGGCGTCCATGCTTATTGCTCCACTATGCTGGGGCGCCAGATCAGGGCGCGGGCTTCGACGATGCGGACCAGCCAGTCGGCCCCCAGGCCGAGGATGGCGTAGACCATGAGGCAGACGACGATGATGTCGGTCCGCATGAAATCGCGGGCATTGTTGATGAGATAGCCGAGGCCGGCCGAGGCGTTGATCTGCTCGGCGACCACCAGGACGAGGATGGCGACGGACAGCGCATAACGCAGCCCCACCAGCAGGGATGGCAGCGCGGAAGGCAACACGACATGCCAGACCTGCTCCCAGCGGCTGAGGCCGAAGCTTTTCGCCGCGTCCAGCAGGCGCAGGTCGACGCCGCGGATACCGCTGTAGAGATTGAGATAGACCGGAAAGACGGAGGCAAAGGCGATCAGCGCGACCTTGGGCGTCTCGCCAATGCCGAACCAGACGATGAACAGCGGCGTCAATGCAAGCACGGGGATGGTCCGCTTGATCTGCATCAGCGGGTCGACCGCGAGTTCCCCGGTGCGCGAAAGCCCGGCGACCAGACCAAGGGCCAGACCCAGGCCGATCCCGATCAACAGCCCGGCAGCCACGCGGGCGAAGGACACCAGCAGATTGGCGGGCAATTCGCCCGACCACAGCATTTCGGCCAGCGTGCCGATGACCGCGGAGGGCGCGGCCAGCGTACGCTCCGGGATCAGGCCGCTGCGCGATCCCAATTCCCAGAGCAACAGCAGCAGAACGGGCGAAAGCCAGCGCCCGCCGAAGCGCGCCAAGGAAGATGTCTGGCCGCGGGATGGCTCCGGGCTACGCCTGTCCAATGTCAGAACCGTCATCAACTCGCCCTCTTTGTGATAAGGCAAGCCCAACATGATTTCTCTACTAATTCAATTAAGTTTTATTCGCGCCATCTATGAGCGATGATGATAGACAGCGATCGACTGCGGCAAAGGCGCCGCCAGCCGCAGAAAATGGCGGCTTTTCGGCGTTCGATCGTTTTCCGCGAAGATTTTCCTGGCCCCGTTAAATCTCTACTAATTTGATTGATATATGAGGATTGGCGATAAGGCCTGCTTCCCGTTCCCGGCATCGGCCTGGATGCTCCAGGCCTTTGTTTTTCCGCGTTTTCCGAGTCGGTAAGTCATTCTACCTGCTTCGAAACCGCTCTATGTTTCATTCATGGAGTTTCTGCATGCCGGTCAACCTACCTACCAATTTGTTGCGCAGTTTCGTTGCCATCGTGGATACCGGATCGATGCTGAACGCATCGGAGCAGGTGTTTGTGACCCAATCGGCACTCAGCCTTCAGATCAAGCGACTGGAGGAACTGGTGCAACAAACGCTGTTCCTGCGGGAGGGACGGCGGCTGAACCTGACCTCGGCCGGGGACGTGCTGCTCGATTATGCGCGGCGCGTGCTGCTGCTGCATGATGAGGCGGTCGCCGCGGTCAGCGCGGGCCGTTTCGCCGGGCCGGCGCGGATCGGCATGGTCCAGGATTTCGCCGACAGCCTGCTCAGCGGCCTGCTGTCGCGCTTTTCCGAACTGCACCCCGATGCGCAAATCTATGCACGGGTCGCCGGAACCGCAGAGCTGCAGACCTTGCTGGAGCGGCGGGAACTGGACATTGTGCTGGGCTTTGCCGCACCCAACGACCCCCATGCGGTGACGGTCGCGCCGATGAGTTGGTATGGCGACAGCGCGCTGGTGGATCGCGAAGTGATCCCGCTCGCCGTGCTGGAGGAGCCGTGCCGCTTCCGCGAAGCCGCCATAAGAGGGTTGGAGGATGCGGGCCTGCAATGGCGGATTGCCGTGGAAACGCCCAATCTGGCGACGCTGAAGGCGGCGGTGGGCGCTGGATTGGGCCTGACCTGCCGCACCCATTTATTCCTGGAGGACAGTGAAGCGCTGGAACATGAGCGGCTGCCGCCACTGCCGCGCGTCGCTGCCATCCTGCGGGCCGGGGACAAGCTGGACAAGGCGGCACAACGGCTCGCGGAGCTGGCGCGGGAGACGGTTCAAACGCTTTAACCCTGACAATGCGTCATTCCAGCGAAGGCTGGGATGACGATTCCTCAACCGTCAATAGCCCCGCGCCGGATCGACGATGTCGCTCGGCTTTTCTCCCCGGACGAAGCGCGAAAGATCGTCATTCACCTTTTCCAACAACCGATGGCGGATCAGGCCGTAATTGCTGGAAATATGCGGCGTCAATCGCACGCGCGGGTGGCTGTAGAGCGCATGACCTTCGGGCAGCGGTTCCGGCTCGGCCACATCCAGCGTCGCGAAGCCCAGCCGGCCCCGGTCCAGCGCATCGATCAGCGCATCCTGATCGATCACGGACCCCCGGGCCACATTGATGATATGGGCGCCCGGCTTGATCCCCGCGAACAGGGCTTCATTGAAGAGGTGCCGGGTTTCCGCGGTTCCCGGCACGGCGATGACAATATGGTCCGCCTCAGCCACCAGAGTCTTCAGATCGCGGACATGCTGCACGCCGCTAATGCCCGATTGCGCGCCGCTACGCCGCAAGCCGACGACCTGCGCGCCAAGCGCCAGACCGCGCCGCGCCACCGCGGCCCCGATCGCGCCAAGTCCGACGATGCCGATGGTCGTCCCCGAAACGCGGCCCAAGGAAGCCTGGGTCCACTGGTCGCGCGAGCGAACCGTCACCGCTTCCAGATTCTTGGCATAGGCGTAAATGGCGGCGATCACATAGTCGGCGATCTCCTCCGACGCGACGCCGCGTCCGCATGTGACCAGCGGCGCTTCCAGCAGCCAGTCGGGATAGAAATCCACCCCTGCCGACGCGCTGTAGACCCATTTGAGCCGCCCCGGCCATATGTCAGGCCGCGCATGCGCGCATTGCCGCCAGGCAAGCGAAGGCCTTACCAGCAATATGTCCGCTTCGTCGGCGGCGGTCCAGGGTTCATCCTCCGCCACGTCGATCAGCGTCGGGCCCGATGGGTGCCTGCCCAGGCTGCGGTTGAAATCGGATTCCAGCTGGCTGGCGATGATCAGGGACATGTCAGTTCGCCAGCGCGGCCCGTCCTGCCGCAATCAGGATAGTGTCGTTCTGCGGCGAATGGATACGGCTGCACAGCACGTCGCGATAGTGGCGCTCCAGAGGATTTTTCCGGCTGACACCCGGATTGCCGGTAAGTTCCAGCCCAATCTCCACCGCGCGGATCGCCCGCGCCCGCCGCCCATTGTTCAGGCAGGCGGATGTCGACCGCATGATCGAATGGAACCGGCGTAGCAGTGAAATGCATTGCATGGCTGACCGTCGCGCGCATTCCCAGATGGTCCCAGGCCTGTTCGATGGCGACACCCGGACTGTCGGAACGGACCAGGAAATTGCCGACGCGCGGAGTTTCCTCATCGGTTTTCGCCCAGACCCAAAACCAGTCGAGGCCGGTCGATCCGGTCGAATAGATTTTCGTGCCGTCGATCACCCAACCGTCCGCCGTGCGCCGGGGCACCGTCGCGGGCAGGCCGCCGATCAGTCCCCGCCCCTGCACGGCATGCTTCGCCAACTGCTCGTAGATCCGCCGCGGCCAACCCCGCGTCCGGGCGGGAGTCGCATGGTAATGATAGGTCATCATTATCATGACTTAGGACAGCGCCGAAGGCTCAGCCAAAAGCCACGGATTTCCGTAGCCTCCTTCATTTTGCTGAGGCGAAATGACCTTTTCAAGAAAATTCGCGATAAACATGCTCGCTTGCTCCGGCCAAGATATTGCCGCTGCTCAAGCTGATGGCGGCTATGAGGGAAAAGAAACGATATCCGATGCAGACTGCATCCACATCTGAATATTTCTCAATCGAAAAAGTAGATCATTTAGTTGTCCTCATCTCACGATGGTACCATGTGGATGCGTTCAAGCGTTCAGGTCATTGCTAAGGAGAACGGCCAGTGATCATCATGCACGTCGGGCGCGCGATCGCGTCAATTCGTTGCCTGCGTCCTCGGCAGCCGTGACCCCCGTTTCCGATCTTTCCTTTAAAAAATACGCTGGACGAATAATGGCTACAGCCTCCGACCTACGACCCATCCCGGTAACAAACGAAACGCTTGCCATTTTGCAAAAGCGTTTCGCGAAGACTGCCGCTGAACATGACCGGGACGGTTCCTTCCCTTTCGCAAACTTTGCTGCTCTGCATGAGCATGGGCTGCTTGCGCTGCCCATCGCGCCCGAGAAGGGCGGCCTGGGCGGGGGGCTTGCTGAGGCGAGCCATGTGGTGGCGGAGATTGCAAAGGGCGATCCTTCGACGGCACTCGTCCTCATCATGCAGTATATGGTACATGCTGGTGCTAAGTTTAACGACCGCTGGCCCAGGCATCTGCGCCGCCATCTCGAAGCTGAAGCCGTCTCGCGCGGAGCGCTTGCAAATGCGCTGCGCGTAGAGCCCGAACTCGGGACGCCTTCACGTGGCGGTCTACCCGTCACTACGGCGCGACGCGATGGAGATGGCTGGCGGATTTCCGGTCACAAGCTCTTTTCCACCGGAAGTCCTATCCTGAGCTATATGATTATATGGGGCCGCACTGAAGGCGACGATCCGCAGGTCGGCTATTTCCTCGTGCCTGGCGACAGCCCCGGCATTCGTATCGAGGCAACCTGGAACCATGCCGGGATGCGCGCGAGCGGTAGCCATGACGTTATTCTGGAAGACGTGGCAATCCCGTTCGATCATGCGGTGGACTTGCGTCGACCGAATGAATGGAATGAGGAAAATTCGGTTCAGGTTGCGTGGATGGTGGGCCTTATGGGCAGCCTTTACAATGCGGTGGCCCAACAAGGCCGGGACTGGTTCGCTCAGTTCGCACAGACCCGGGTACCCACCAATCTGGGCGCCCCCCTGTCCTCGCTCTATCGCTATCAGGAATTACTGGGCCGCATTGACGCACTCCTGTTGAACAATCGCCTCCTGCTAAAGGACCTAGTTCGTCGTACTGAAGAAGGAGCACCGCCGCCTGCATCGGAAACGCTTCTGATTAAATATCTCATCACCGGCAATGCAATTGATGCCGTGGCTCTGGCGATCGAGGCCACTGGCAATCCGGGACTGACCCGCAATAATCCGCTCGAACGGCACTATCGCGACGTGTTATGTAGCCGCGCCCACGCACCGCAAAATGACTCGATCCTAACTCTTGCCGGACGCACTGCATTCAATCAGCGCTGAACCATCAAGCTGGAAGCTGCCGATATAGTTGCACGGCGGCGCAACTCTCCACCGCGCGGGTCCAACCAAGTAGATGGACGGCTCGAAGAACCGAGTGATTTCGGCGTGATGGCGTAGCAAGGAGCGCGC
>NZ_JALDYQ010000096.1:0-14875 GCF_032153725.1 Sphingobium sp.
GATTGAACCGGAATGACTCCAGTTATTCTTTGTTGTCCGTGATCTCCAAGCCGCCAGATGATGCATCTGGCTCGAAATCACTCTAATTCCAGTCGACCCGGTTCCAGCCGCGTTCCCTCGCCAGCCTTGCCAACGGTTTGTGCGGGTTGGACGCGAAAGGAATATCCGCAAATTCCAGCATCGGCGCATCGGACACATGATCCGAATAGGCACGGATATGCGCCTGCCTCCGGTCGATCGCTTCGGCCGCCATCCACGCCTTGATCATACGCAGCTTGCCGGTGTCATAGCAATTTTCGCCAGCAATCCGGGCGCGGACATAGCGCAGATCCTGTGACAGATGATCCGTGGCGATCACCGCGTCGAAGCCAAGATGGCGGGCGATCGGCTCCACATAGAGGCGATAGGAAGCGGTTGCGAGGACCAGCCTGTATCCGTCCGCCTTGTCCCGGGCGATCTGGGCCAGCGCGCCGGCCCGCACATTGCGCGCCACCACCCTGGCCGCATAGCTTTCGACATGGGGCATCAGCTTCGCCCGCTCGACATTATGGCCGATCATCAGGGCCTGATTCAGTTCCTTCAACCGCTGGCGGCTGATCAGCTTCAGCACATAGGTCAGCATCAGCAGGATCACGCCGGGAAACAGCGCCAGACGCCACGGCGCCATGCTCTTCGCGACGTGTATCAGAAAGCCCGTATAAGTGCCGGTGAAGGTGACCGTGCGGTCCATATCGTAAAATGCGAGCCTGTGCGTCATGCCGTATCCGAAACTTTTTGGGGCGCCCCTTCGTTTGACCGTGCGGATGGGCCGTTTCGGCTTGCCGTGCAACTGATAATGGATCACACCTCCGCCTTGATGAACAAAGCCGCTGATCTTGCCCAGGAAATCCGCGACGGCGGAGCGGTCATCCGGCTTTCGGGCAATCTTTCCATCGCCTGTCTGCATGACCTGCCCGACCGGCTGGATGCCATAGCGGGGCCGGTCGATATGCTCGACCTGACCGACGTGGACCATATGGACACGATCGGCGCCTGGGTGCTGCATCGCACGATCAAGCGATTGAACTGCACGGTCACGGGCGACAAATGCGATGCGGAAAGGCTGATCGCGGCAGTCGGAAAGCTCGATGAGCCGGTCAATATCCGTCCCGACTATGTCCCGCCCTGGCAACGGGTGGTCGGCCAGATCGGCGAGGCGGTGGTCGTTTCGGGCGCCACGCTGCTCGGGCTGATCGGCTTTTTCGGCGGTACGCTGGTGGCGACGTGGAACGTCATCCGCCATCCCGGCCGTTTCCGCATCAACGCGGTGGTGCAACGCTTCGAGGTGGTGGGGGTTTCGGCGCTCGGCATTATCGGCCTGATGAGCTTTCTGATCGGCATCGTCATCGCGCAACAAGGCTCCGTGCAGTTGCGCCAGT
The DNA here is from genome assembly GCF_032153725.1 of Sphingobium sp. Classification (GTDB taxonomy): domain Bacteria; phylum Pseudomonadota; class Alphaproteobacteria; order Sphingomonadales; family Sphingomonadaceae; genus Sphingobium. The sequence continues at coordinate 1,419 of NZ_JALDYQ010000096.1, forward strand.
TCGGCATGGAGATGCTGACGATCAACCTGGTCGGGCGCCTCACCTTCCGCGAACTGGGCGTGCTGATGACGGCGATCATGGTCGCGGGACGATCCGGCTCCGCCTTTGCCGCGCAGCTGGGGACGATGAAGCTGACCGAGGAGGTCGACGCCATGCGCACCATCGGCGTGTCGCCGATGGAGGCGCTGGTGTTGCCGCGCACGCTCGCCGTCGTGGTGATGATGCCGCTGCTCGGCTTCTACGCCTCCGTCGTGGCGGTGATCGGCGGCGGGTTCCTGTGCGCCGTATCGCTCGACATTCCGCCGATCACCTTCGTCCAGCGCTTGCGCGAGGTGGTGCCGATCCATGACCTGTGGGTGGGCCTGATCAAGGCGCCGGTGTTCGGCATCATCATCGCGCTGGCGGGCTGTTTTCAGGGCTTGCAGGTCGAGGCCAATGCCGAGGAAGTGGGGCTGCGCACCACATCCGCCGTGGTGCAGGCGATCTTCCTCGTCATCGTGATCGACGCCTTTTTCGCGGTCTTCTTTACCTGGGTGGGCTGGAACTGATGGCGCCCGAGGAAGAGATCACCGCCGAGGAAGCGCGGGTCGAAAAGGCGCTTGAAAAGGACAATGTCGCCATCTCGGTCCGCAACCTCAAGAACAGCTTCGGCAATCAGGTGGTGCATGAGGGACTGGAACTCGACGTCCGCAAGGGCGAGATATTGGGCGTGGTTGGCGGATCGGGCACCGGCAAATCGGTGCTGATGCGCTCGATCATCGGGTTGCAGACCCCCGATGAGGGCGAGATTCACGTCTTCGGCGAATCGATGATCGGCCGTCTGGACGATGAGGCGCTGGCGATCCGCAAGCGTTGGGGCGTGTTGTTCCAGGGCGGCGCGCTATTCTCCACATTGACCGTGGCGGAGAATATCGAAGTGCCGATCCGCGAATATTATCCCAATATCGGGCCGCGGCTGCGCGATGAGATCGCCGCCTATAAAATCCGCATGACCGGGCTTCCCGCCGAGGCTGGCCCCAAATATCCCGCCGAACTGTCGGGCGGCATGAAGAAACGCGCGGGCCTTGCGCGGGCGCTGGCACTTGATCCCGATCTGTTGTTCCTGGACGAGCCAACGGCGGGGCTGGACCCGATCGGCGCGGCGGCCTTCGACGACCAGACGCGCAAATTGCAGCAGACATTGGGGTTGACGGTCTTCCTCATCACCCATGATCTCGACACGCTTTATTCGATCTGCGACCGGGTCGCGGTGCTGGCGGACAGGAAGGTGACGGCGGTCGGCACGATCGACGAACTGCTGGCGACCGACCATCCCTGGATTCAGGAATATTTCAACGGCCCGCGCGGGCGCGCCGCGACGGCGGCGGTGGCCCGTGAACAGGACAAGAGGCGATAGAATATGGAAACCCGCTCCAACCATGTGCTGGTGGGCACGGTCACGCTGCTGTTGCTGGCGGCGATCATGATCGCGGCTTTCTGGTTCTCGCGTCTGTCGCAAGGCAATAATGCGGAATATGACATCTTCTTCAAGCAGTCGGTGAACGGCCTGGCCAAGGGATCGAGCGTCAACTATTCCGGCGTCCCTTCCGGTCAGGTCGAAAAGATCGAACTCTGGAAGCGCGACCCGAGCTTCGTGAAGGTGCGCATTTCGGTGAAGGAGGGCACGCCCGTCCTGCAAGGCACCACGGCAACCATCGCGGGCGTCGGCTTCACCGGGGTATCGGAAATCGTGCTGGATGGCGCCGTCAAGGGCGCGCGGCCGATCACCTGCCCGGTCGAAAACCCCCTCGCCTCCTGCCCGGACGGCGTGCCGGTGATTCCGACCAAGCCGGGCGCGCTGGGCGAATTGCTCAACAATGCGCCGCAACTGCTGGAGCGGCTGTCGACCCTGACCGAACGGCTGACCGAATTGCTCAACGACAAGAATCAGCAATCGATCGCGAGCATATTGGCCAATGTCGAGCGGATATCCGGGTCACTGGCCGATCGCAGCCCCGAAATCGCCGCGACGCTGGCTGAGGCCCGCATCGCCGTGCAGCGCACCGGCATGGCCGCCGAACAGATCGGTCAGCTGGCCGCAACCACCAATTCCATGGTGAATGACGAAGGCCGTCCATTGATGGCCGACCTGCGCCAGAGCGTGCAGTCGGCAACGCACAGCATCGATACGCTCGACAGGACGATCGCCGAAGCGCAGCCGGGCGTTCGCGCCTTCAGCAACCAGACCATGCCGGAAGTCAACCAGCTGGTGCGCGACCTGCGCGAAATGTCGCGCGCCTTCCGCGGCGTGGCGGAAAAACTCGATCAGCAGGGCGCCGGGTCGATCGTCGGATCGCCCAAACTGCCCGACTATAAGCGTTAAGAGGACGCCATGATGTTCCACAAGAAATCCGGTCCGGCATTTGCCTTCGCTTTCCTGCTGTCGGGCTGCGTGTCCTTCGGCGGCAAGCCCCCTGAACGGCTGCTCTCGCTCGATGCCGCGCAGAAAGTAGCGCCGGGGACGCTACGCCAAGCGAATGCGGGCCGGACGATCACCGTTGCTGACCCTGAAGCCCCCAAAATGCTCGATACGGTGCGTGTGCCGGTTCGGATCGCGCCGACATCGGTTGCTTATGTGACCAAGGTGCAATGGGCCGATACGCCGCGCCACCTGTTTCAGAAACTGTTGGCGGAAACCATCGCCGCCGGCAGCGACCGCATCGTGCTTGATCCGGGCCAATATTCGGCTGATGCCGGACAGCGGCTTATGGGCGAATTGGTCGATTTCGGTTTGGACGATGCAAGCAACAGCGCCGTCGTGACCTATGACGCGATGCTTGCCGGACCAGGCGGGGTGGCCATCGCCAAGCAGCGCTTCACCGCCAGTGCGCCGGTGGGCGGCAAGATCGACGCGGAAAGCATCGCCATTCCGCTCAACCGCGCCGCCAACAAGGTGGCCGCCGATGTGGCGGCCTGGCTCGCGGCGCAGGGGCGTTAGGGCAGCGCGCGCGAAAGTGGGAACCGGCTAGGGCAGCGCTCGCGGCCGCTCATTCCAGGCTTTTGCTGACCTGTTCGGTCACGTCCTTCGACAAGCCCGGCTCAGCGAAGATGCGTTGCAGTTCGGCGCGCATCAACCTTGCGCGTGCCTCGTCGAACCGCTTCCAGCGGCCCAGCGGCGGCACCAGCCGGGCGGCCGTCTGCGGGTTGAGCCTGTCCAGCGCGATGATGCAGTCCGCCACCAGGCGATAACCCTTGCCCGGCCGATGGTGGAACGCCCACTGATTGCCGGCAAAAGCGCCATAGAGCGAACGCACCCGATTAGGATTGCCCAGCGTGAAATCCCTGTGCTTGCCCAGTTCCTCCACCAGATCGACCGTGTCGGGATGGAAGGCGAATGCCTGGGTCTGGAACCATTTGTCCAGCGTCAGCGCATCGTCGCGATAGCGGTTGTAGAAGATGTCCAGCGCCGCCTCCCGCTCCGCGCTGGTGCCATTGGCCAGCGTTGCGAGTGCCGCCTGCCGTTCGGTCATATTGTCGGCTTCGCTGAACTGGTCGAAGGCAATGGCCGGGCCGTCGTTCGCGCCTGAGGCCACGAGGTAGAACAGGGCCGTATTGCGCAGCTTGCGCGCGCCCTTGGCAACGGATGACAGCGCAAAGGCGTTGGCCTTCGTCCTGGCATGAACGTCACGCCACAACGGCTCCAGCTCGGCGCCTATCCGGTGTTGCAGGGCATCCCGCACGGCGTGGATCACATCGGGATCGACCACCGCCAACTGGTCGCCCAGATAGGCTTCGCTCGGCAGGCGGATGGCTTCGGCGACGAAGGCCGGATCGAGCAGGGGATCGATCGCGGTGTCTCGGATCGCCGCGACGACCGCATCCTCATCGACATCCTGCCCGCCGATGCGGCCGACCAGCACGTTCACCAGCAGCTGCTGCATCGCTTCATAACGGGCGAAGGGATCGTCATCATGGGCCGACAGGAAGGCAAGGTCGGCCTGGCTGCGGTTGGTTTCGACGATTACCGGCGCGGAAAAACCCCGGTTGATCGAGAATATGGGCGCCCTTCCCCAGCCGGTGAAGGCAAAACTCTGCTTGGCCTCCGTCAACATCAGCAGTTCGTCGCCCCGGCTCTTGCCCGACTCCGGGTCGAACAGGGCGGTTCGCAGCGGTATCGCCATGGGTTGCTTTTGCGGCTGGCCCGGCGTCGGCGGAACGGTCTGCTCCAGCAGCAGGGTCGCGCTCTGGCTCACCGGATCGTGGGTCAACAGCGCCCGGACATGCGGCGTCCCCGCCTGCTCATACCAACGGCGGAACTGGCTAAGGTCGACCTCCCCGCCCTCCTCCATCGCACGCACGAAATCCTCGCAAGTGGCCGCCTCCCCATCATGGCGGTCGAAATAGAGATCAGTCGCCGCGCGGAAGCGTTAAGCGCCCAGCATCCGCGCCATCATCCGGATGACCTCCGCCCCCTTATTATAGATAGTCGCTGTGTAGAAGTTACTGATTTCCATATAGGATTCTGGACGAACCGGATGCGCCAGAGGCCCCGAATCCTCCTGAAACTGGGCGGCCCGCAGGATGCGGACATCCTCGATCCGCTTGACCGCATGGCTTCCCATGTCGGCGGAGAAATTCTGGTCGCGAAATACGGTGAAGCCTTCCTTCAGGCTCAATTGGAACCAGTCGCGGCAGGTGACCCGGTTGCCCGACCAGTTATGGAAATATTCATGGGCGACCACCCCTTCGACGCCATCATAATCGAGGTCGGTCGCGGTTTCCGGATCGGCCAATATGTAGCGCGAATTGAAGATGTTGAGCCCCTTATTCTCCATCGCGCCAAAATTGAAATCAGCGACGGCGACGATGTTGAACACGTCGAGATCATATTCGCGACCATAGACCCGCTCATCCCAGGCCATGCTGTTCTTCAGCGCCTGCATGGCGTGGGCGGTGCGGGGAAGGTCCGCTTCCTTGACCCAGATGCCCAGTTGCACCTCTCGACCGCTCATCGTCACGAAACGGTCGGCATTGCAGGCCAGATCGCCCGCGACCAGCGCGAAGAGATAGCAGGGTTTGGGAAAGGGATCGTCCCAGCGGGCCCAATGCCGGCCATCGGGCAAATCCCCCTGCTCGACCGGATCGCCATTCGCCAGCAGCACGGGATAAAGCGTCTTGTACGCCACCATGCGCACAGAGTAGCGCGACAGCACATCGGGGCGATCGGGAAAGAAGGTGATGCGGCGGAAGCCTTCCGCCTCGCACTGGGTGCAAAGCAGGCCGCCGCTGGCATAAAGCCCCATCAGCTTGCTGTTGCTCTGGGGCGCGATCTCCACCAGCGTTTCGACTTGATGGATGGTGCCGGGGAGCGCGATGATCAAGGCGCCCGCTTCCAGCGACCATTGGTCCGTGGCCAACGGTTCGCCATCCACCCTGATGTCCAGCGGCATGAGTCCATCGCCGTCCAGCTTCAGCGGGCGATCATGATCGCCATTTCGGGTAACAGACAGGACCGCACGCACCCGTGTCGTCGCCGCATCCAGATCGAAGTCCAGGGCGATAGCGGGGACCAGCCAATCCGGCGGGCGATAATCTTCACGACGGATGACATGCGGCGCGGCGGCGGGGGAGGATGAAATGTCTGCCATGGTGGCAGGCTAAGGATTTGACTCAAAAAAGGCCAGTGGCTGCCGCAGGAAATGCGGAGAGCCGCCAGCCTTTTTCTTCGCTGAAAGAGCCTTTAGATTCGTTCGCCCGACAGGCGCTGGCAAAGCATGTCAAGCTGGTCGAGCGTCGAATAATGCAGGGACAGAATGCCGCCAGCGCCCTGACCATAGGCGATATCGACCTTCACGCCCAAAATATCGGCAAGATGCTGTTCCAGAGCGGCAAGGTCGGCGTCATTTTCCCTGCTGGGCGCGACGGTCCGCTGTCGGCTTGGCGCCTCATCGCCCTTCTTCGCGCGCCGCACGAGTTGCTCCGTGTCGCGAACGGAAAGGCCCCGGGTTTCGACAGTCCGCGCCAGAGATTCGCAATCGGGCGCACCGATCAAGGCGCGAGCATGACCCATGCTCAGCTTCTGTTCGATCACCTGCTGCTGCACTGGCACTGGCAGATCGAGAAGGCGCATCAGATTGGCGACATGGCTGCGCGATTTGCCGACAAGCCGGCCCAGCGCCTCCTGACTGTGATGAAATTCGGCGATCAGCTTTCGATAGGCTTCCGCCTCTTCGATCGGATTGAGATCCTCGCGCTGGATATTTTCGATCAGTGCGATTTCCAACGTTTCCGCTTCATCGAAATCGCGGACAATGGCGGGAATGCGGTGAAGCTGTGCGCGCTGGGCCGCGCGCCAGCGACGCTCGCCCGCCACGATCTGGAAGCCGCCGCCATGAGGCCGCACGATGATCGGCTGGATGACGCCGCGCTTGGCGATGCTGTCGGCCAGTTCCTGTAGCGCGCCGTCGTCGAAATGACGGCGGGGCTGTTCGGGATGGGGCTGAATCAGGGCGACTTCAATGCTCTGGATCGTCTTGGTCGACGGCGGGGTAGCGGCGGTGGGCGCCACCGGCTCTTCCCGCGCGACATCCCCCAGCAGCGCCGAGAGTCCCCGGCCAAGACCATGAGGACGCTTGGCTGACTTCATCATATTCTCATTACTCAAGCAGCGACCTCCTGACGGGGCAGGCGTGCGATCAATTCGCGCGCCAGACGCATATAGGCTTCCGACCCCGGACAGCGGAAATCATAGATCAGGGCCGGAACGCCATGGCTGGGCGCTTCCGACAAACGCACATTGCGGGGAATAACCGTTGAAAAGACAAGATCGCCAAGACAGGCGCGCACATCGTCCGCTACCTGATCGGTCAAACGGTTGCGGCGATCATACATGGTGAGCGCGACGCCCATGATCGAAAGGATCGGATTGAAGCGGCCGCGGATTCGCTCCACCGTCTGGAGAAGTTGGGACAACCCCTCCAGAGCGAAAAACTCACATTGCAGCGGAACCAGCAACGACTGTGCCGCAACCATCGCGTTGATGGTAAGCAAGCCGAGCGACGGCGGACAATCGATCAGGCAGATGTCCCAACGTCCCGGCTGCGCCTCCGACAATACCCGCTCCAGACGGTGGGTGCGTTCCTCATATTCGATCAGTTCGATCTCCGCGCCCGACAAATCCTGCGTCGCAGGCACGATATCGAGCTTGGGGACCCGGGTGGTGAGGATCGCATCGTCCAGCGCGCAATTGCCGAGGAGCAGGTCATAGCTCGACTGCGCGCGGTCGGACTGGTTCACGCCCAAGCCGGTGGATGCGTTGCCCTGCGGATCAAGGTCCACCAACAATACCCGAAGGCCTGTCGCAGCCAAACCCGTGGCCAGGTTGATCGCGGTCGTGGTTTTCCCGACGCCGCCCTTCTGATTGGCTATGGCAATACGGATCATCCTCGGGCTTTCCTCCTGATGGACCGGACCGCCTCTGCGACGATGATCGCGCTATCCGCGTCAGTCACGCTGCGTTCCACGTGGAACACACCTTGCCATGATCGAGTCGCCGTCTCCAGTTCATTCTGCGCATTTCGTCCCTTTGGCAGCACCCAAATCGTCTTTTCATCGGACAGATGTACCGCCGATTCGAGCAATTTGGGTAAGGGAGCATAAGCGCGCGCGCTGATAACCGTTGCGCGCGCAACGGGCATGACCTCCACCCGCCCTCCAAAGACGCAGGCGGACAATCCGAGTTCGGAAATCACGCCGTTGAGAAAATCTATGCGCTTGCGGCGCGATTCGACCATTTGCACCGGCCGGTCCTGAAGGATTGCGACAACGATGCCGGGCAAGCCGGCCCCCGAACCCAGATCAATCCATGGCCCCTCCCCGGCCCGTTCCGCCAAGGGAATGAGCTGGGCCGAATCAACGATATGCCGGGCCCAGATATGAGGCCGGGTCGATTCCGCTATGAGATTTTGCTGCTCCATTTCCGCCAGAAGGATGGCGACATAGCGGTCCAACCTCCGCCATGTTTCACGTGGAACATCAAACCGCTGCTCCACCCACGCCCGCGCTTCTTCTTCGGTCACGCGGCATGCCGCCGGACATGGATGAGAAGGGCAGCGAGCGCGGCGGGCGTTATGCCGCGAATACGACTCGCCGCCGCCAAACTATCCGGGCGTGCCATGTTGAGCCGTTCGATCATTTCGGTAGACAATCCCCCGATCGCGCTGAAATCAAAATCTGCGGGAATCATCACGCGCTCATTGCGGCGCATCTCCGCAATCTCGGCATCCTGCCGTTCGAGATAGGGGGCATAATGGGCGTCCTCAAGAATCTCGTCGCGCACATCATCCGATATTTGCGACAGGGCCGGCGCCAGATCAAAAAGAAGCTCGCGCCTGACTTCCGGGAAGCGGGCCCAGTCGAACAGGGAGCGCCGTGTCCCATCCTGCCGGACCCCAGCCCCCGCTCTGGCCATTTCGGTTGAGGACAGCAGGCGTTCCAATTGCGCTTCTGCAATCCGACGTTCGGCTTCGCGCCTGGCATAATGGCCGGCGCGTTCCGGCCCCATGATGCCGTGATGGCGCGCCACGGGAGCAAGCCTCGTCCCTGCATTGTCGGCGCGCAACCGAAGCCGATATTCGGCACGGGCGGTGAGCATGCGATACGGCTCCGTCACCCCTTGCAGGACCAGATCGTCGATCATCACGCCGATATAGCTGCTCGCCCGATCCAACAGGAGTGGCTCGTCGCCCCGAGCCCGCGCGGCAGCATTGACGCCCGCCACCAGGCCTTGGGCGGCAGCCTCCTCATAGCCGGTGGTGCCATTGATCTGGCCGGCGCAGAATAATCCCGCGACAGCACGCACCTCCAATGTCGAATCGAGCGCGCGCGGATCGATATGGTCATATTCCACGGCATAGCCGGGCACGGCAATCTCGGCGCTTTCAAGTCCCGCCATGGACCGCACCATCGCCAGTTGGACATCGGCCGGAAGCGAGGTGCTGATCCCATTGGGGTAGACGAGATGATCGTCCAGCCCCTCAGGCTCCAGAAAAATCTGATGCCCGTCCCGATCAGCAAAGCGTATCACCTTATCCTCGATCGACGGACAATAGCGCGGGCCACGCCCTTCGATCGCGCCGCTGAACAGCGGTGAGCGCCCCAGACCGTCCCGGATGATGGCATGAGTCCGCTCATTGGTGCGGGTGATCGCACAGCTGAGTTGAGGCAGAACCCGGCCCGGAGACAGCCCCGACATGGTCCAGCTCGCTCCGTCCGACGGCTGTTCGTCGAGGCGCGCCCAGTCGATAGTGCGTCCGTCGAGGCGCGGCGGCGTGCCAGTCTTGAGCCGTCCGATCGGCAGTTCCAGCGCCCGGAGCTGAACCCCAAGCGTGGTGGCTGCTCGTTCGCCGGTACGACCACCGGTCGTGCTTTCCTCCCCCCGAAACAGCTTGCCGCCCAAAAAGGTACCGGTCGCCAGCACTACTGCAGCCGCGCCGATGTTCCGCCCGTCCGCCAGCGCCAGTCCTGCCACTTCTCCCTGCGACAGAAGAAGGGCCGTTGCTTCCCCTTCCACGATCTCCAATCCCGGCTGGGCATCGAGCAGGCGATGAATTTCGGCGCGATAGCGCTTCCGGTCCGCCTGGATGCGCGGCCCCTGGACGGCCGCGCCCTTGCTGCTGTTAAGCATCCGATAATGGATCGCAGCCGCATCCGCGGCCCGCGCGATCAGCCCGTCGAGCGCATCGACCTCCCGCACCAGATGGCCCTTGCCCAGTCCCCCAATGGCGGGATTGCACGACATGGCGCCGACGGTCGCCTTCTCAAAGGTCAGCAGCGCGACCGACGCGCCCTTGCGCGCCGCCGCCGCTGCCGCCTCGCAGCCCGCATGGCCGCCGCCGACCACGATCACATCATAGCTTTCTCGCATGCGCGCCCCCTTATCAGATGCGGGCGCCCGGTCCAAACTGTTCCACGTGGAACATCATCATTTGCCGATGCAGAAACCGGCGAACAGACGATCGAGCATATCTTCCGTGCCCGCCCGGCCGGTCAATTGATCGATCGCGTTGCGGGACCGCCGCAATTCCTCCGCCGTGATCAATAGATCATGGGCCATCTGCGCCGCCTCCAGATGGGATCGCAAAAGCCCTACCGCTTCGCGTTGACGCTGGTGCAGGGCATAATCGCCGTCCCCCGGCAACAGCCCGGCGGCCCGATCGAGCAATGTCCCGACCAGCTCCGCCATGCCCTCCCCTGTCACCGCAGACAGGCGGAGGCCCGGACGATCATCCCCCGTCCGATCGCATTGCGCGGCGAGCAGCACGGCATCCGCGCGGGGCGCTTCTTCGGCAGGCCCCAGCCAGAGAATGATGTCAGCGGCATCAAGCGCGCCACGCGCCCGGTCCATGCCGATCGCCTCGATCGCATCGCCCGTCTCCGCGCGCAGGCCTGCCGTATCGGTGAACAGGAAAGCGACGCCTGCCAGCGCGGCGGGCACCTCAATCCGGTCACGGGTCGTCCCCGCGATATCGGACACGATGGCGGCTTCCCGCCCGACGAGCCGGTTGAGCAACGTCGATTTGCCTGCATTGGGGGGGCCAGCCAAAACCACCCTTACCCCATCGCGCAACCGCTCCGCCGACGGGGCCGCCAGCACCGTCTCGATATCCTGCGCCAAGGCGCAAATGCCTGCGCCGATCCGGCCCTCAATCCCCAGGTCGGGAACATCATCTTCATCGGAGAAATCGAGTGCCGCTTCCGTCATGGCCGACAGTTCCAGCAATGTGCCGCGCCAACCCTCCACGCGGCGGGAGAAATGCCCTTCCGCCATCAGCAGCGCCGCCCGCCGCTGCTGCTGCGTTTCAGCCGCCAGCAGATCGGACAACCCCTCCACCGCGTTCAGATCCATGCGGCCGCTGGCAAAGGCGCGGCGGGTGAATTCTCCGGGTTCCGCGCGCCGCAATCCAGGAACCGTGCCGAGCACTTCCTCCACCGCGGCAATGACCGCGCGCCCGCCATGACAATGCAATTCCGCCAAATCTTCGCCGGTCGCTGTCGCAGGACCGGGAAACCACAGGATCAATGCGCGGTCCAGCAGGCTACCGTCGCGCGGATCGGTCAAGAAGGAAAGCCGCGCGCGGCGCGGAGGCGGCATCGCCCCTGCAACGGTAGCAAGAGCCAGCCCAGCCGCCGGGCCGCTGATACGGACCACGCCGATGCCGGCTGGAGGCGCACCGCTTGACAGGGCAAAGATAGTATCCGTCACGGCGCCGTCTTTTCGAAATGGGTCAGCCGGAGGTCAGGTCTTATCGCCATTCTTGCCGGCCATTCCCGCCAAGCCGATATCCATCATCTGCTTGAACAGCCGCATGCCGGCATCGCCCAGCGGCGAAAAGCTTTTGAACAGCGTTTCCATCTGCTCGACATTGGCGACGCCGTCGAAGCTGTCGAGCATCGTCTTCACATATTTGTCGTGAATGGGGGTGACATCCGGCAATCCCAGAAAAGCCCGGGCCTCCGCAGGAGTGCAGTCGACGTCCACGCTGACCTTCATTTCTCATTACCTTTTGCTGGGGGCACCCATCATTCACCTCATGCCGCATCAAGGGTGGGCAAGGCAAATTTTTTGATGCCAAGGACGGTTGCGCTACGCCCGGCAAGCGCCATTATGCTGATAAGGAACGGCTCTAAAGAAGAAGAACGGAAAGGATATTCCCATGGCGGCATTTACATCCATCTCCACCCTGGAGGGCGATGCCCGATTTGATGTCTATGTTGCCCGGCCGGAAGGAACGCCCAAGGCGGCGATCGTGGTGGTCCAGGAAATTTTCGGCGTGAACGAGGGTATTCGTCGCAAATGTGACGACTGGGCGGCGGTGGGATATCTTGCTCTGGCCCCCGACCTGTTCTGGCGGGAAAAGCCCCATGTCGAATTGAACGCCGATCTGGCCGACGATTTCCAGGCGGCAATCGGCCACATGCAGAAGTTCAATCAGGACCAGGGCATTCGCGATATCGAAGCGACCATCAAGGCCGCCCGCGCCGAGCTGGGGCAGGCAGGTAAGGTTGGGCTGGTCGGCTATTGCCTGGGCGGACGATTGGTGTTCATGTCGGCCTGCCGCACCGACGGCGATGCCTTTGTCGGCTATTATGGGGTCGGCATTGACGGCCTGCTGAACGAACAGCATGCGATCGGCAAGCCTGTGCTGCTGCATATTCCGACCGCCGATGGCTTCGTTCCGGCCGAAGCGCAGCAGAAAATGCATGAGGGGCTGACGGACAACCGCCATGTCACCCTGCATGATTATGAGGGGCTGGATCATGGGTTTGCCGCCGAAATGGGCCATCGGCGTCATGAGGAAGGCGCGCGGCTGGCGGACGGCCGCACCGCTGATTTCTTTGCCGCCCATCTCTGACAGGGAGACTGCAGGATGACGCAGGCCTGGCGGATGGTGGCCCGTGCCCATGGCGGACCGGATGTGATCGCGCGGGAAGAGTTCGATCCCGGCGATCCCGGCGAAGGCGAACTGCTGATCGCGCAGGATGCCGTCGGCCTGAATTTCATCGACACCTATTATCGCACCGGCCTCTATCCCGCGCCCCTGCCCACCCCGCTGGGGTCAGAGGGGGTTGTACCGGCGTCGGTGGGTCAGCGGGGGCGGGGCACGTCGCTGCGATCGGTCGGGGCGTGCCGGGTTTTTCAGTCGGCGACAAGGTGGGCTGCGCGAGCGGGCTGGGTGCCTATGCCAGTCACCGGATCGTGGCGGCAGACCGGGTGGTGAAGATTCCCGACAGCGTCAGCACCGAAGATGCCGCCGCCATGATGCTGAAGGGCATGACCGCTTGCTATCTGGCTGAGGACAGCATCGCTTTGCGGGCCGGACAGGTCGCGCTGGTCCATGCCGCGGCGGGCGGCGTCGGTTCCGTGCTGGTGCCATGGTTGCGCGACAAGGGCGTGATCGTGATCGCCCATTGCGGATCGGCCGAAAAAGCCGCGACGGTGGAGGCCGACCATAGCCTGCACGGCCCCCTGGACAGCCTGGCCGCCACGGTGCGCGCGCTAACCGGGGGCGAAGGTGTCGATGTCGTCTATGACGGTGTCGGAAAGGATAGCTGGAGCGCATCCCTGTCCTCGCTCAAGCGGCGCGGGCTGATGGTCAGCTATGGCAATGCCTCGGGCGCCGTCCCACCCGTCAGCCTGCTCGATCTCAGCCGGGGCGGTTCGCTCTACGTCACCCGACCGACGCTATACGATTATATTGCCACGCCCGAAGAGTTGGCGAACACTGCTCAACGGCTGTTCGATCGCATGGCCCGTGGCGTGGTGCAGGCGGTCATCGGTCAACGCTTTGCACTGGCGGATGCGGCAGCGGCGCATCATGCGCTGGAGGCGCGGAAGACCGTCGGAAGCACGCTGCTGATCCCGTAAAGAGCGCTACCAAGCCTGCCGGACGTAACCGGTGAGGTTGAAAGGCGGGGCG